>CP084167.1:2400000-3326783 GCA_021513715.1 Candidatus Heimdallarchaeum endolithica
TATAGAATTCACTACAACTGTATTAACAAGATTCAAAATTCGTTTTCCACAAGAGAATTGCGATATTAAAGGAGGAGAGGAGTATCATATTTACTTGGAAAATTTGAGTAACGATACAGTAGGCAAACAAGGAGTTGATTTACCTATCACTCAAACAAAGGGTGGGAAACTAGAATTCACTTTATCTCATCGATTGAGGAAGTTGTTCAGTGTTGGAGACAAAGTAAAAGTTAAAGTTGTTAGCGCTACTGAAGAATTTTATTCTCCAGATAATTTTTTAGGAGAAAAACCAAACGAGCTAACAGACTTTTTAGGAAAAAAATTGTCAGTTGTTTTTCTTTATAGAATAGGAGAAAATAGAGGTTTAATTGCTAGCGAATGCGAAAAAGAAGAAAAAATGAAGGAACTAGAAAGCATAGAAGAGACATATGCTTTACTTACTCCAGAAAAGACAAGAAAAGGAAATAATGGGAGAATAAAAATACAAACGGAAATGTATGATGATCATGCCGTTACTCGTTTTTTCATAAAAATGAAAAAATATAATTTGTTTAAGCAGAAGGAAGGTTTCTATCCTGTGGATTATTATTTATTAATTAAGAACCAAGAACCAATTACTGTATACGTTTGTCTAATGGTTATTACCACGCATGGGGTGTATAAATTCCTATTAGCATCAAAAATAGTCAAAGAGTTTGAGCGATTTCTTACTTCAAAATTGAATATTTATACTATTAGAGATAAATTATACGAATTAGAAAAAAAAGTAGAAAAAATAGTTTATGACTCTTTCAATTCTAAGTTAAGAAAAGAAGAGGAAGAGATAGGCAACTACTTTTCGACTAGTACTATGCTTGAGATAATGGATCATTCTTCTTCCTATGTGCTCAAAGCAATTCTTGCTCTGAACACTAATAATATAATTTCTAGAGATGGGATAGAAGAATATGTGGAAAAGGAATATAATATCAGTGATAAGGAATACATCACGTATTCTCTATTGTATTTATTGGAAAAGGGGATAATACGAAGGATTACTGCAGCCAATGGCAAAACTTGTTTTTCATTGGTGAAAATAGATGACAAGAAAAAGTAAATTACTAACTCTCTTCTCATTTGAAGGGGGAACAGGAAAAACCATGCTCGCGTTAAACATGGGAAAAATGTTTGTGCGAGAAAAAAAGAAAACACTAGTTGTTGAATTGGATATATTTAATCCTAGCTATCACTATCTTCTGAATAAAAAAGTGGAGAAGGAGAAATATTTAACCCATTGGTTATTAAAAAGGAATATTTCAGACTCTTCAAAACGTAAAAATTTCGATGACTGTATATTAGAGCATGAAACAGGAATAGATTTTGCTATTGTAGAACCTGTTTTGACTCTCAATGAAATCAATAATAGATATACTACACTCACTGCAGACACATTCCTAGATTTTTTGATGGGCTTGATAGTAGAAATGAAAATAAAATACGACTTTATAATCATAGATTGTCCTAGTACTTTGAATATATTCAGCGTAAATGCAATATTTGTAGCTGATAAACCAATATTAGTCGCAAGTCCCAACTTGTTCTTGCTAAAAGCGAATGCGGAAAGGATAGCCCATTTCCCAGAGTATGTTAAAATCAAACCTTTGGACATCATCGTAAATAATTTCAAAAACACATCCACACCAAATGAAATGAAACAAAAAATAATGGATATATTGAATCTATCTTTCGATAATCAAATAATCATATTAGAACATTCTACTACTTATTTTAACGATGTGGTAACAGAAAAAAAACTGTTTTTAGATCCAGAACGAGACTATGTATTATATAATTGCATTTTCAACTATGTACGCTCTTATACAAGAGAACAAAAAGACCCCCCAATTCAATTATAATTAAATTATTTTTTACTAATCTATTATTTATTAAATTATTAAGAAAAACATTATTCTGTTTTGACTTAGTTTTTTTGTCTATACGTTCTATCGACACATGGATTTTTTGTCTATACGTTTTATCGACACTTGTCTGATCAAAGCTAATGAAAAGTTATTATTATTTATTCGAATCAAAGAAATATGTTAGGATTCTCTCAAACAATGCTAGGTATTTCATAGTTGATAAACTAATTTCAACAATAAAGAAAAGCATTTTAAATTCTGTAAGAACTTTTTCCCCTATACTAAGCATGTCCTTTTCCCACTCTGTTTTTGGTTCAATTTCATCAACAGTTTTTTTTCTCAACTCTAATAAAGTATTTTCAGCCTTTTGAAGTTGTTTTGGAAACTTTTTCTTTAACTTATTGATTTCTACTAATGGTTTTGCATGAGCTATTTCGTTTCTTAATTTTATGATACCCAAAAAAGCTGTTTTATTGTTTGCTTTGTTTAATTTGCGGTATGCATCACTAATTATTTTCGGTAATCTTTCATCTAGTACCTTCATTAATCTGTTTGGTCTTTCTTTTATAGAACTTTTGTGGAATTCTTTGCTAATATCAGGTATAATTTCGCGTTGAGCTTTTTTACACATGTAGTCATAACTTTCACCAAGAAAAGTATCAATGTAAGCATATTGTGTTAAAATTAAATAAGCAATAAGACGTGGAATGAGATTGATATGTTTAAGCGTTTTAGATAGAGTCGAATCTTGTTTTATCTTTTTTTCTTCCTTATTAGCGTTTAATAATGTTAAAAGTTTTAACATGTCCTCTTTCTGTTCGATTTCCATAGTTTCAGTTATTTTTTCAATATTATTAAGAAAATAATTGTATGCTTGTATTAATACTGGTATAACTTGAGGACTGTACGCTATTGCTATAAAGCCTAATAAATCCTTACAATTGCTTTCAAACTTTTTTCCAAAGTCTGTATTAAAGAATGAAAATTGCTCATCTTCAAATATATTAATAAAATCGATATCTAATTGTTCGATAGTGTTTTCAATAAATTCTGATAGTTCCTTCTTTTCTATCTTTCCCATCATTACGAATATATACATTGTTAAGATTATATAGTTTGTCAGAAATATATTCTCAAATAAAAAAGAACTCTCTGCCCATTAAAAAGAAATTAATTCTTTACATACTTTAATATGATAGACTGAACTTATTTTTAAGGCATTTATACAAGGAAACAGTTGACAGTTATGTTTATGGTTGTTTTACTGATACTATCGCTTTAACAGCTTCGCTAATGGAACCTTTTCTTGAAAATGAGATTTAATTTGAATCTCTAAAAAATTACCAACCATTTTACAATAATAAAAACAATAAAGTGAAACCAAGAGCAATCAATTTATCTAACTTGGTTGAACTAGCAAATGAAAAAAGTTAATATCGACTAATTTAAAAACAAAACTTGAAATTTTTATACTGTTCGTCTTGTTCATTGAGTAAATAATATGCTTAATATAGTAATAATTTTTTGATATAGGAATTAAGAATAAGATAAACATTGGAAAGAAATCGAAGAGATTTTAAAGGATTAATAATTAAAGAGGAAGAGATATGAATTATATAAGTCCAGAATTTGGTAATGAAGCTTATACGTGTCCTTATTGTGATATTGTATCACAACATAAATTTTATTCTGTTGCAATTAGTGTCTATTCAATCTTAGATTTCGATAAATATCATAAACCAAAAGAAAAAAATAATAGTCATAGAAAAGCACGTGTTAGTTTTGATTGTTCTCATTCAGATTTTGAACATCTTGCTATTTCCATTTGCGTTCATTGTAATAATTATTGTATTTGGGAATTAGAAAATAAAAAAATTATTTTTCCACTTGTTTATGGACCAAAACCTAATAATGATTTGCCTAAAGATCTAAAAGATGATTTTAATGAGGCTAGGTCGATTATTAATTTATCACCTCGTGCTTCGGCTGCTCTGTCACGTTTAATTCTTGAAAAACTGCTGAAACATTTGAAAATTAAGGGGAAAAATCTCAATGATATGATTGTATATCTCATTACTCAAGGTTTGAATGAGAAGTTGCAAAAGGCAATGGACACTTTACGGGTATTTGGTAATGAAGCTGTACATCCAGGACAAATAGATCTGAAAGATGATAGGGAAACTGCAACTGGTTTGTTAGACTTAATTAATATTTTAGTTGAAGATTTGATTTCAAAGAAAAAGAGGATAGATAATCTATACAATAAGCTTCCTCAATCAAAACGGAAAAGTATTGAGAACAGGGTTAAGAAAACTAAAATGAAATGATTTTTCTTGCTTAATGAGTAAATATCACCTTGATTTCTTTAATGTTTCATTTTTAAAACTAAGAAAAAAACAATTTAATAAATTACACTTGTGTTATATGTTGAAAAGAATTTATGCAAGGCTAAGAATAGCAATTGAGAGTTTTTAATAAACAAAAGTTATAACTTTTCAGCATTCCTGTTTTTTACACATGAAGAATTGAATGAGAAGAAAAATAGCATTATAATACTTATATAGCTGTGTATTAACATAATTTCTGAAGTAATACTTGACGGTTTCCTTTGGAATTAAGTTCTGGGAAAAATTTTTCTACACTGCAATATCCTTTAATAATCGTTAAATAGTTTGGAATGGATTTTTAATTATGCATTCATTTATAGATAGTAAAATTTATCCACCTAACAATTGGGATGTCTTTGAAAAAATGGTTACTGATGTTTTTGCTAAAGAATTCGATGAGCCTTCTTTTGTTAGATACGGTAGAACGGGTCAAAAGCAAAAGGGTATTGATATTATCAATCAAGATATTTCAAAATTAAAAGGATATTGGGGAATCCAATGTAAAAATAAAAATCTAACTGAAAAAGAGATTGATAATATAGTTGAAGATGCCAAAAAATTTGATTTAGAATTATCAAAGTTGATTATAGCAACAACCATGAAACGAGATCAAAAGATTCTGATATATGTGATGAAAAAATCAAAACATCATTCTAGCAATTCTCTTTTTTCAGTTGAAATATATTTCTGGGAAGATCTAAAAACTATGTTAGCCAACCATCCTTCTTTACTTTCCAAATACTATCCTCACTATGATAATGACACATTTGATAAAGTTGAAAGACTAATATTGGACTCGTCAGTAGATTCATGGTCGTATAATGAAGGAGGTGTATATTCTCTTAAAACAGATGTTAAATTAGTGATTAAAAAAGAAAAAGAATATCGTGAGTTTTCGGAGAAATGGGTTGAGAATTTTGCTGACAAGAAAGCGTATATGAGTATATATTCCATTTTCTATAATAATTCTTTGATTAAAAGAGAATCGTTTGTCGATGTTGATGGATTCAGAATGTCCTTACCACTTCCATCTCTAGATAACAATGGCTTAACTATATCTGAATTTCAATATAAATTGTGCAAGATTATTAATGGACCTCATGTTTCATATTCTCAATATAGAATAAAACGCTACATTGCAACAGCGGGGATTAAAGTAAAGAAAGATACATATTAATTCAATATTTTTCTCTTTTCTTCCTTCTTTTCTTTTTTTAGTTAATTAAAACCTTTGTATCTTTTTATTCATTTTTTGTTTTTGGAATTAATCTAACTATTCTCTTAATATAATTTTGTCATTTATACCTGCGTTTACTGGAGTAAAAATGAAATAATAATCTCAAACAACATTCTTTTTTCTTATTTTTTCTTCAAAAAGTAATGAAGTTATCATTTTTCTTCTTATGTCAGAACATAGTTTATGCTCACCTTCTCTATCCTTGTCTGTACCGTCATAATCACTATTCTCGGTTTCATAATAATTGAACTCGTCTTTGGTTTTCTCAAACTCTCTGTTCCTCCTATCATTGACTGCTTACTCATTGTTATCCTTTCTACCTATTCAGTTTTTTTTCTTATAACTACCTTTTGCTTATTCATATCTTAAAGCAGAAGAAAAAGAATTTTTGGACATACTTATAAGTGGACACATGGCGATTATCATAAGCATGCAATATATATTGAATAGTATAGAGGCTTATTTATAGTAATAATGACATATACAATCATGTATTACCCATATTTATTAACAATTAATATATGCGTCTTTTTGTTATTTTTACGGCTTGTTGTGTGTGATTTTAGTTTATTTATAAACTTAACGCATATATTTATATATCAGTATTTGGCGATATGAGTATTTCCAAAAAAACATAATACCTCTTTTTGGCTCAAATAAACTGCAAATATACAGGAAGTGTTTAATATACACACAGATTTATAAAAAACTAATAAACAATTAATAGACTAGTTAAAAGCCTAATTTCTGTGCAGCTTTATATATAGGGGTTAGCTTTTTAAAGAGAACGATAAGCGTACATTTTATGAGTCAATTTAGACACTATCTCTTGTCTAATACCAACCCCAAGTACTTGAGTAGTGCTAAATTGGCTCATGTTGCCTTGTCTCTGATACAAGGATCTGACTTCCTTTTAGACCCAGTAGAGAGTTTCAGCAGATATGGGCAACGCACAAAAAATGAGAGGGTGAATTCCTTCACTCTCTCCACTCTCCTTTTTATTTATTTTATTCAGGTGGAAAAATGTTCGACTTTTTGAAAATTGGATTTCTATTTCAGTCTGTACTTAAGAAAGAAAAGGTAAACGTTTCTTTTTTAATTTACAATTATTGTATATCTATCAAACTCATCCAGTTAAAAGTTCTGGAATTTTCTTCCCCATTTAAAAACAAATTAGGTAATTATCATTTTAAAGTGAAAAATATTAGTTTTAGGAAATAGGTGAAAGATAAATGAAAAAGCAAACAATAATTGTTTTCTGTATTATCTCCTTGTTTTTAATCTCTGGATTAAAAGCGCAAGAAGTAATAAAAACTGATTGTGAAAAATGCAATGAAACACAACTAATAGAAGAAGGTGCGATAGTAGCTGTTAAATGTTTAGATAAAACTGTCGATGGAGCAGAAATTGTAAATAAATACAGTAATTTAGGTTTACAGATTTGCAATGTAACTAATCATGATTTGTTTCAGGAATTTATTAAAAAGAATAATTTAGTTTATTCTGTAGTTAACACGAAGATAAAAATGAAATCTGCTATGCTTTCGGCTCAAAAGCAGATTGGTTTAGGGTATAAAGAAGAAGATAATATTCTTCCTGATCCAAATACAACAGTAGCAATATTAGATACTGGAATTGATCTTACTCATAACTACTTCAATAGTTCTCAACTTCTTCATTGGAAAGACTTTGTTGGTTCTTCAGTGGAAGAAGGACATGATATTTATCTTTCACCTACTGATATTAATGGTCACGGAACAGCAATTGCATCTATTATTGCTGGAAACTGTACTGTAAATAATAGTATATTAAAATTCGAGAAAAATGTCACAAAAGGGACTTTAAAATTTGTTTCATATCTTGAAGAAACAAATAATGAATTTTTAACCGTTAACGTTAGTTGGTCATCTAATAACAACATTAGTGTGGGTATCTACGACTTAGCAGAAGAGAAGATACGATATTCCTCTGAAACTTGTTCAAATGGTTCTTTTGTTTGGAATCGGAGGATATACAATTCAGCGAGAGAGTATCTTATCTTCTATGTAGCAAATGAGGAAGGAGAAAATGTAGTAGAGGTAAGAGGAGAGTTATCTTTCCCCACACTTAATACTTTCAAGGGAGTAGTTCCTGGAGCAAATATAGTTGTATTAAAAGTTTTAGATGATCAAGGTTATGGAAATGTGACTACGCTCTTAGAAGCTTTGGATTATCTATTGACTATAAAAGAAGAATATAACATCAAACTAGTCAATTTGTCTTTAGGTTTTAGTGAGAGAATAGTAGCGGTAGATGATGCAGTTACAGCAATAGTAGAGGAAGGGATTTTTCCTGTCGTTGCTGCGGGAAATGGAGGAACATCGGGAGAAGTCTATTCTCCAGGGAGTAATGATTATGCTTTAACTGTTGGAGCAGTAAATGAGAGAGCAGAAGTAGCTTATTACAGCAGTCAAGGATGTGATTGCCCAACTAGACAGATTAAACCAGATGTTTTAGCTCCTGGGGGATCATTCGGAATGGCTTTTCGTCCCATAATTGTGGCAAAAAGTGGAACATATAACGAAGTCAAACAAGTGAAAGGAACAAGTTTTGCTACTGCATTTATGACTGGAATGGTCTACAGAAAAGTGATAGAAGAAAAATGGGAATATAATAAAGAAAATGTACGAAAAGTGAAATATCTTATTCTTATGAGTACATACCAATCAAGAGCAAATAACTATAACGGAGACAATGATGGAATAGCACAAGAACCCGATTTAACAATTTACGCAAAAGACAGAGTAGAAGGATGGGGTATATATGGCTATGCTCCAGTTGTAAACTATACTTTTTCAGAAAGCGAAAAATCTTACTCTGATGCAAAATATTTATCACCTATACACATTAACCATTATGATGATTTTGAGTATCAAAGAATTTACGTTGCTGAATTATGGACACCTAAAAATACTACAGGAAGCTATAGAATAGAATCTCAAACTAATGGATTTGTATCAAATTCTACTGATTATACTCCTCATCTTGAAAATTGGACTTTTGTTCCTAAATTATCTAATTCTTCAGATGAGTACGGAAATCCAATTTTCTTTACTCCAGAATTCGCTGAAAGGGAAGATTTAATTTACTTTAATTTAAGTCCTGGTAGCCATTACTACTTTGTAGTTGCAATTAATAGATACTTAGATTTAGAACCTTATAAGAGTCTGGGTAATTTTTGCCTTGATACATTTGAAAAAGGAATGCTAATTTCAAATTATTTTATTTATAAAACTTGGTATGATATTCATCCTAAAGTAATTCTAGAAAATAATACTGTTTATTTTGATGAGGTTGTAAGAGGAAAAATCGAATACCCTCAATATACGAAAATGATTAGATTTGAGATGAATGGAATAGATTGCTTGAATTACTTTAATGCTACAACTCATGAGTTCGAAATATATGGATTAAGTGAAGGATCATATCAATTGGAGTATATTCTTGAATTAGGAAAAACGAGAAAAATTTTCTGGTTTCCTGGGATATATGTAGATAAAAGCCCACCAAAACAATTTTTCTCATTTATTGATAATTGCACTATAAAAGAGAATACTACCTATGGTTTTACAACAAAAGATTATTCTCCAACCAACATTACTATCTATATTGACGGGAAAAATTTTGGTTCAAAAATTCTGGATCCAGGTTTTGATACAATAAGCATTACAATAAAACCGAAGGAATTACCTTATGGTTATCACAATCTCACAATATTCGCTGTAGATTTATTTAATAGAACATTATTTGTCAATTATACTTTTGTAACTTTAGAAAATTACGAAGAACCTACTGAACCTACTGAACCTACTGAACCCACAGAGCCTACTGAACCCACAGAGCCTACTGAACCTACAGAGCCTACAGAGCCCACTGAACCTACTGAACCTACTGAACCTACAGAACCTACTGAACCCAATAATTTTGGGAAATACCCATCGATGAAATATTTAATAGGTGCAAGTGTAATAATCGCATTTCTTGCTGCAGGGTTTATTTTGATATACAAGCGTTATGGAGGTTAATAAAAAATGTTCAATAAAAAATATAGTTTAGTTAAATATTTTTCTTTAATATTTTTAACTTTAATTTTCGTTCAATCATTATCAAATTCTGCGTTAATAAAAGTACAAGGTGATACCAATAATACGATACAAATTAAAAATTTATTTCGTTCTCATGAAAATGTATTAGGGGGAATAGAGTTTTCTGTTTACTGTCAAGTAGAAACTAATGGGTCAAATATAGTTAAGGAGGTTTTGCTTAGATATACAGAAGATGGAGAAAACCATACAACAAGAATGTATTCTAATTTCTACAGCTATTATGTAGGTGTTGTCCCTGGACAAGAAATCAATAGTTCTATAACTTACTGGGTAGAAGCTAAAGATAATGAAAATAATACTGCAAAAAGCATTATTGTAGGGCCTTTAACTGTTTTTGATGGAAATTTACCTCTTATAGGCGATATAATACAAAACCCAGTTGTACCTACAAATTTGGACACAATAAACATAACAACATGGGTTACCGACAACGTAGGAGTGAAGGATGTAAAAATTGAATATTGGATCAATAATCAAGTTACTTCAAATATTATATTAATGAACAACGATGGAGGTGCAAAATATGTGGGAAGTTTACCTACATGTGAAATTGGAACAAAAATTGTTTATCGTATTGTTGCTGTGGATACATCTCCATTACAAAATACAAAATATTCAGAAAATAGAACAGTGTATATTACAGATGGTGTTCATCCATATATTGTCTTTTATGAAAGTGACCCAAATGAACCAAATGCAAGTCAAGAATTTTACTTAATCGCAGAAGCATGGGACTCTACAGGAATAGATAAAGTAAATGTTGAAGTAACATATAGTTATAATTCTATTCCAATAATTTATGAGATGGAAAACATTCCAGACACAAATTTATACCAGAAGAAGATAGTGGGACAGCCTGAAAATACTAATATCACATTCTTTTTCACTGCAATAGATTCTTCTTCAGAACATTTGAATTCATCTACACCAACTTATTCAATAGTAATTCATGACAATGTAAAACCAATAATAACTAACGTTGTACATGAGATTCCAACTTACTTACCCAATTATTACATTGAAATTAATGCTACAATCACTGATGTATCAGAGATAGGGCGAGCAACGATTTTCTACACTTATGATAATGGAGAAAATATTACTTTGCGGGGAAGTAATATGGTAAGATATGCCAATACCAGCGTTTTTCATGCAGGAATTGAAACACAAACCGCTGGAACAGTATGTACATATTGGATAGATGTGGAAGACATTCATCAAAATAGACAAGTTACAGAGAATTATAGTTTAACTTTTATAGATGGTATCCCACCAAAAATAGATAATGTAAATATATCACCAATAAATTCTACAACAATATTAGATAATACAACCGTACAAGTTAACTGTTCTGTTACAGATGAAAATAACGTGACAGTAAAATTAGAAGTGAAAATAGTAGATTATTATGGGTTTGAAATAGAAACAAAAACATTTGATATGATTGAAAAAGAAGAAAACATTTTCGAATACAATATTACAGCTACAAATGCTACAAATACAGTTTACTGGACAATAATAGCTACAGATGATTCACTTACCAATAATACTGCTTGCTATTCAAGTCATTATGTGGTAGTAGATCAAGGTTTACCACAAATATTATTGTGTGATACTGAACCAAATGACAATAGTGATACTCAAAGTATTTACCTTAAATTAGTTGATGATGGTAAAATAAAAAATATAAGAGTTAGACCAGGTATATCTGATGGTTTATTCACTACATGGTATAACCCCACTTATTATGCTCCAGAGTTATCTGATTCATATTGGGAAGGAACAATCACTACTCATTTGAATCTTTACGGGTTAACAAATTACTACTTCAAAATAGAAGTAACAGTTTATGATGTATGGGATAATTCCTTTACAGATACATACATATTTCTAATTGAAGATAAAACTCCTCCACAAATAAATATTGTTGATTATCCTGAAACATTAAACGAAAATGAAGATTTTAACATAACTTTACAAATTGTGGATAACTCCTCTTATACAGCTTGGCTTTTATATCAAGTAAACTATGGAGAAGAATATATTGCTCCAATTATTGATACTAATGGAAATTTAACAGGAACTATTTCTTCTTCTAGTTATGATTTTAGTCAAATTTTGTTAATATATATTTGTGCAGAAGATGAGAAAGGAAATAAAATTCAAATAGAAAATCCATTAACCTACGTCATTACTGATGGAAATCCACCTTATATATCAAATGATACAACGCTATTTAGTTATGATAATGTAAAGATAGCCTACAATTCTACATTAACTGTTAGAGCTATTGTTAATGATCCTTCTGGAATTGACTATGTAAAATTACATTATCGTTATGCTGATGGCAATGAAGGAGAAATAGACATGAATATTGATTTTTATAATCAATATAATTACTCCGTAGAATTTAATATTGACACATTAAATTATAGAAACACTAATGTTGAGCTTTGGTTAATTGCGAGAGATAATAGTGGGTGGGTTGTGAACTCTTATGAAAGCAAGGTGTTAGTTTTATTTAGAGATATTTTCAGTCCTTCTGGAAAAATTTTGGATTCTTTGGAATATATAGAATTAAAGAATGAAAATATTTCAGTTACTGCTCAATTTAAGGATGATACTTATATAAACATCAATTCTATTAAAATGGAAGTAAAATATTTTTCTCTCTCACTTCAAAATATTTCTCTTTCTCGAGTTATTTCTTCCACAGGAGAGAATGATTATATAACTGAATTTGAGATAGATCCTAATCTTTTAGTTCCATATGTTGATCAAAATATATCACTAAGGGTTATTGTTGAAGATAGTCAAGGTAATATTTTTTTCTCTCAACCTCTCATACTATTAGTCAAAGATACTACATCACCATGTATTGACGCTGATTCTTGGATATATTCCCCTCTAAATCCAAATGTAGAAAATAAAGTTTACCTTCCTTCTGTATTTGATGTATCTGGAATAAATGATACATTTACCCTTGTTTATCTTAATTCTTCCGAGAGTGAAACAGAACAATTAAACACGCTTTATGATTCAAATTTAAGTAGATGGTATGTACTTGTACCTAGTTTTCGTGCTCTTACTTTAATTACTTTAAATGCTACTTTTTCAGATATACATGGTAATATTAATGGAGTTTTACTAACAGAAACCATTACAGATTTAGAAGCTCCTGTTATCTACTCTTTGATTACTTCTCCTGAACCATCAGATAACAAGCCAGTTGAATTTAGTGCAAATGTTTCCGATGATGGTGAAATTTATCTAGTTGAATTAATTGTGGAACAAAACGGAATGAACATCTCATATTTTATGAGTTACAATTCATCATTATATGAGACAGATATTAATTTAGACAAGGGAAGCTATAATATTTGGCTAAAAGCTGTAGATATGTGTAATAAAGTATCATATTATTCTTCTACTCTGACAGTTATAGATAAGACTCCTCCATCATTAATAAGCGTAAATAGTTATCCCTATGGTTTTCAACCAATTGATAAAAATGATTTTTATTTCATTGTAGAAGGTACAGATAATGAAGGATTATCTCAAATTATAGTAGAATATACAATTAACTCATCTTCTTACAGACAAATTCAGTCGGTTGCTAATAATTCAGCGATTTTCATGATTAACGATACGGAAATACTGCCTTACGACACAATTCTTCTTACAAATATAACTATATTAGATAATGCCGTTTCACCGAATTGTTTAATTAAAACTACAAACTTACCACAGTGGATAGTAGGTGATAATACTCCTCCTGAAATTTACTCACATACAGATCATAATTTTGACGGTAGTTCAACAAGTGATTTCTATCTAACAGTATATATTACTGAAAATGATGTTAGAAATCACACTAACATTGATTCAACTATTTATTACAAATATTACAATGATAGCTCTTGGATGAATCAATCATTATATTATGGTGGAGAAATTATTGAAGAACAATGTTATTATGAAGTAATGTTAAGTCCACCTTGGAAAGCAGGAACATATGAATATTATATTACTGTGTCACTAAATGGAATGACGACACTATATTATAACGAAACAACTCCATTAACTTTTGCAATTGAAGATTTTACTTCTCCAATCATCAAATCTGATAGCTTGGTACACACTTCTCAAGACGAGCTTCAACCGATTAATAGCAGTAGTGATGAAGATATAAATGATTTTGTAATAAGTTTCATAGTAGTAGAACATGAAACAGGGATAGATCTTACAATTGGTGATACTAACACAGGAATAAACGTTTTGCTTAGTTTGGATAGTGGTTCTAGTTGGACAAAATATGGGGAAGTAACTAATGCACAATTTCTCGGCAATGGAGAATATCAAATTACATATACAATATCAGCAGATGATTTAAGAACATTCATTCACCATGAAACAATTTTATATAAAATCAAATTGAAAGATTCTGCTAATAATGAAAAAATCTACACCTCTTTTGAAGGAGATACTTTTTCTTTCAACATAAAAGATTTATATCCACCACAAATTCAATGGATACTAATAACAAAAGAAAGCAATCCTTCTCCAAATTATTGGGCTTATGATTTAGAAAATCTACCAGAAGGATATTACCTTGTAGATACAACTTCAACACTTAACTATTCAATAACAGGCATTTCTCCCTTATTAGATGAAGGAGATTTTGGATATTCGGATATTATAAAAATTGGTTTGAAAATAAAAGATCATACTGCGTTTAATAACCCCCCAGATATCAGAACTTATTTCAATTATGGTACAGAAAATATTAATATAAACAAAACAATATATGGTAACTCTGAATTTTTATTTTGGGTAGAGTTTGATTTAGCTAATATCGTCGGTTCAAATAACTTCAAATCACATAAAGACACCACTGAAACACCATTTAGGTTGCAATTAAACTATTACTTTATACTTACTGATTCATATAGCAATGAACTTACAAGTCAAAATTATTCAATCTATCTTTATGATACATATGCACCAAAATTAACTAATGGTTACAATAGACCATACTTTACAGACTTAAATGATAATGTACGAGAAGATGAAGGTAAATGTGTATTACCAAATGAGTATAATAAACTTATGTTTTCTTTTGAAGAAGTAAGTTTAGTAACACAGAACGATATTACAATTCAGTTTTACGATACAAAAGGGGAAATATTCTATTACGAAGTAAACAATAACGAAATTAATTTGGATAATAACGGATTTCAATATTCTGTTTCAATTACAATGGATTATAACACTTTTTTAAGTTTTCCTGATGTAAGATTTTGTATAAAGATAGTTATTAGTCCTAATGATGGTCTAATATTAGAAAAATATTATTTGTTAGATATAGAAGCTTTAAATGTTTATTATGTTAAAATGGTAGCTAATTATAATGAAATTAATTGGGCAGTGGATGGAGGAACAGCGATAGCACATGCAGAAACTGGAGATATATATCCTGGTCAACCTTTAAATGAAGTAACTATTACTCTTGGAAACTTAATGTATGAAACACATATTGAAGTTTATGCACATTATGAAATGACTGACAAATTTAATCCTACAACTAGTGATATTGTCTCTGTATCTCAGCTACTAAAGAGTTTTATCCAAACTCCTTCTTCTGATTTAAAATTAACCAAAATAATAAACTCTTGGGATGCTAATCCTGAATATGCGGGTAATATATATCTATTTTTGAAACTTTATTACACGTGGGATATCCCCTCTAATGCTATCTCCTCTTCAGATATAACAGAAGGAAAATGTTACATCTACATTCATCATAATAAAGCTGTGGAAGAAGTAGATTTTGCTTCATCCCCTGTTAGTCATGACGAAATTACAGATGAAGATTATAATTCTGGTTCATTTCAAGTAAAACTAACATTAAAGAGTTATTGGACTTTCTTACCTACTCTTTTAGAATACTCTACTACGCTTACTTTTGTAGACATTACAGATTCAAGCAATACTTATGATTTTAACATAATTTGTACAATGAGTGCTGATACAGTTTTGCAGTCAAATTTAGAATACACGAACCTATATTACCTCAGTTTAACTTGTATTTTTGAGCTTCAATTAAGTACTATTATTGATAATTTAAAACCTGGAATTTATTCTCTGAAACTCTTAGCAGGAAACATTTTAACAGAGAAGGTCGAGATTGATACAAATAATGATGAAACAGTAGACAAAACGTTTCCTCAAAACATTGTGTGCAGTATACAAGTTACTTACTCTGATAACAATCCTCCATCTTTAAGGGAAGATCCAGAATTTGGTTTAACACAAACCTATGAGTATGACGAGCAAGATATAAAGAGTACATCTTTTAAAATTTTAGCTGCTGATGGTTATTTAGGTCTTCAAACACCCAGATTTTATTGGAGAAAAATAGGATCTACAAGTTGGAATGAAGCAACACTCACATATTCAAACGATTTTGGAAATGAAAAAAGATATTATGCTATCCTTTACGACCAAGATTTAGGCACGGAGGGTATAGAATACTTTTTCACAATCGAAGATGAAAGTTGGAAAACTATTTTTGGCCGGCTAGAGGATAACAATTGGAACCCAGGAATGAAATACGGTTTCAAAAACACACCAGACGAGCCTAGTATAAGTGATAGCGACATAAAGCCTTTGCTCTCCTTTCCAATACTGCCGAACGACCAAAATCTCAAACTTTCATATGTTGGTTGTTCTCCAAGTTCTAATACTTTGTCTTCTAATGATGGAGTAACGATTACTCTGCAATTTGACAATCTTATAGGCGATTTTACTGAAAGTGCACTATTTATAACATCTGACGTTAATAAGAAGTTTGAAACAGATAATACACTATATATTCGAATTAAATATTGGGATCATGATTCATACGTCTATCTTCGATCAGAAACTTCGGATATAATAAATTACAACTATATCAATAAACATTCACTACAATTAACAGTAAGATTACATGATAATATATGGAATAGTATAAGCGATACAGCAAAAGAATTCAAATATTATATTAACTCTCACTATCATTTCAAATTTGATGAATTTGATTTTAATTATGATTATGAAACAGAGAAAGGAACAAGTAGCCAATATGGTAACTGGCAGAAAATCACAGTAGTAGATGATGTTGCTCCCAAAATAACGGATGTCTTTATTTATGATTCTAACAATGAACATTCTATAGATGAAACATATAAAATCTGTGCTTCAGCAGAAAATTCAAACACAGGTTGGCACGTATATGAAGCATCATCATTTGAACTTCAAGTATATATGAATAAGGAGGGAACAATAAAAACTATAGATCTAGTTGGAAATGATTATTCTGCTTATTATGCAGTATATGAAATTAAATTTAGTGATTATTATTCTGATCTTAGTTCAGGCGATACTATCTATCTACAAATTATCGCTTGGCATAGTAATAACGATAATATGAAAGGATTTTCAGCGACAACAAGCATATCTTTTACTGATACACATCAAACTTCATTAATTAGTTCTTATAGCGTTAATCCTTATGATAGTAATGATAAAAAGGACTTAAGGTATTATTCTCATACAATAAGTTTATCCTCTACAATAAACTCTAACCATCAATTTATTGTAACTCTGGAAGATCTTGATACAGATAACACAGCATTGAGTTGTACTATAGATGTAACATTTATTCCATATACAGTAACGAATTCCTATTATTATAAATATACATATGGTGTCTCTGCTTCCTCCATTGACACTTCTACTGCACATAGAGCTGTATTCACTTTCGATATTACACCAAGTATGAGAGTAATGAACCATAATCCTGTGGCTACTGGTTCAGGTAGGTGGGCAGGAAATATTAAGATTACAATAGATTATGGTAAAAATTTAGAAAATACAAAAGTATGTGGGAAAAATATAATTTATGAAGATTATAACTCTCCTTACTTCTATTCATCTTCTTTAGATTTATCTTCAGGAAACATGGGTAGTCAAGTCCGTTTTACTTTAAAATATCGAAAGTGGTCTCCACCCAAATACATGACTACACTAACTAACCACTTAGTGAAAATGCAATATAAGTATGGTTCAACATGGGTTGATTTGACATGTACAAGAATGGAAGTTCATTCTGGGGGGTCAACGGGAAGGTCATATTGGTATATTTATTTTGATATGGATGTAAAATATAGTTACGCTCCAGATAGAACAATGTATTATCGTTATAAGATTGTTTCACAAGACCAATCTAGTACTTATTATTCTTCAAGCAAGTATTTCACTTGGAAAGATGTTACAAATCCAACAATATCAACAGTTAGTTTCGCAGGCGATGGAGACCCCATGGTCAGTCAACGCATAAATACTAGAGTAAAGGATAATTATTATGTAAGCAATGTATATATTCAATACTATTGGAGTGGACACGGTTCCAGTAGTAGTCCCTACTCTACAACTGCATCAAAATATTCTGGAAGTAGAACAGATGGATGGTGGAAGGCGTTCATACCAGGTACTACTCCCAATAAAAATGTGTATGTATACTATAGAGTAAAGGCAAAAGATAGTTCTGGAAGAACAACTTATAGTTCATGGAAAAGTTACCATTCATATAGTTCTGGACCAATTTTTGGATTACTACTTTCTCATGCAGTTAATCAGCAAGAAGAACGTACATATTCTAATGAAACGAATTCTGTTGAAAAAATGTTACCTATTTATTCTTCATATATTTACGATCATAATGGAATTATTTTAACTCTCGGCACAGGAGGAATAATGGCAAATGGACAACTTGGTTTATATCTTCACAATAAACAATTCGAGAAATATTTACCTATACATAACTCTAACAATTATTTTACATTGAATGTATTCCTACCTGAGATAAACACTAATACTACTTTCTTTGCAGATATTGTTTTATGGAGTGTGTGGGGAAGAACTTATTATCTTTCAAATTTATGGGAAGAATATTCGGAAACTAAAATAGATTTGGAAGTTAATATCAAAGAACCTACTATACATACCAATATTGAAGGAGAAAAATTATTAATAGAAATAGAATCGGAAAGGGAAATATATCTAACAAAATTACATTATCGATACTTAAATTCTACATCTTGGCAAACAATTTCTTACTACGGGATTATTGAAATACAACAAGATTTTGGTTATATTGATAAACCTGTTGAAATTTCCATTGAAACATGGAATGAAGGATTAACAAATAATTATGCAAAGATAGAACAGTTAATAATATCACCTTCTGTTAACGAAGAAAAACAAGTAGTTAATTATGTTCTACCTGTTGTTTTTGTTAGTTTGGGAATAGGTTCTATTCTAGGGGGAGTATATATTGTTCGTATAAGGGATAAAAGAGGTTTGTTAAAATTACTTAAAGGAGTGAAAAGAGAATGAAAAAAATAATCACAAATAAAAAAATTAAAAGCCTTAAAGTAAGTTTTTTGACAATAATAATAATTATTGGTGTAACCTTTGGTGATATTACTCACGTAATAAGTGACTACTCCTATCACCCAACAAATGAGTTTTATTTTTTCCATGACAGATATTTTTCTGTTAACAACACATTTGGCTGGAAGGGAGATTATGATATAAAGAGTAAAAGTTTATCCATTTTGGATGATCACAGTATAAAGAAAAGCGTCGATATTTCAACATGGAATGGATACTCTCCACTTCTATTAACAGTTAGAACGAACACAGAATCTTCTGACGCTATTGATCAACTGCTAATTTATGATAGTAACACGTCAAGTATCATAATGGAAAAAAATAATATTAACGTTTTACGTTCTGTAAGAATAGATTACTACATATTTCCTTCAACAGAATATATTACTATTAAAATCAAAGATTCAGATTCAAATGTTTATGATTGTAATATAAAAGAAGTAGCTCTTTTCACTCCTCAATACCATCAAATAGATTTGTTATCAAATACTTATGCAGTTCCTGAGGAAGACTATCCTTTAGCTCGTTGGTATGAAACTGAATACGGATATGTTACTGATCAATATTTAGAACATAATGCACGAGTGGTTAAAACAAATGAAGTAGAGTATGGATTTTCTGAACTTTCATTTTACTTTGAAGTTCCTTCAGTTTATATGCCTACATTAAATTATATGTTTTCTAGCGCTAAAGAAACAGAACAAACTATTTATCAAATTGATATTTCTGTTTTAGATTTTGATGCTAGAACAAGCTATTATACTTTGAAAAGCGAAAAAGAGATTTACGATAGTTACCCTACTATCAATGCTGTTGACCTCTCTTCTTATGCAGGACACTATATAAATCTGAAAGTCAAAATTACATGGTCTAATAATATTGAATTATCAAAATTAGGACTGATTATTAACTATCTTTTTATTGATGGAATAGTTAATGAAGACTACTATACTCCAGGAGATACAATTGCTGCTGAAGAATATTCTAAGTCACTGTACAAGTCTAAAGTCAAAGAAATTGACGATTTCACTTTTATAGAGGGAGAAGGGTATGTAAGCTACTCTAACCCATTGCTTATGATCGATAACAATGTGGAAGGAGGTTATCTATCATATCAAATTCAAAATAGTGTAAGTGTATATGAAGATGATTTTTATGATATTGATTTAGACGGTTGGTACTATAACACTAATTATACTAGTAATGTAGATTCTTCTTTGTATACCGACACTTTAACAAATGAAACGAAAACTACAGTCCATTACGACCAAAATTTCAATGATTCTTATATTATTGATACATCTTTTACTATTCTTGGAACGAGTGAGAGTAGACAATCAACTTTTACTATTTTGTTTAACTATGATAACAATACACATTCTGGTTATGGACTAAGATTCGGTTATGGGGACGAAGAAAAAGGCTATATTAGTTTAATAAGGATAATCAACAATTTAGAGACTGAATTATATTTCAGAAATGAAGAAATTCTTAAAGATGTTTCTTATTCCATATCTATTATCTATTCTAAAAATGGTACAACAGTTGAAATATCTAATTCAGAGACTATTAATGTATATGACAGTGCCTTTAACAATGGATTTTTAGGTTTCGCTTTTGATACAATTAAGGCACAGATAACAAGTGTTTCTGTACAGATGAGAGATGAGTATGCGATTGATAGGTTACATTTTAGAGCTATGAACACAGGAACAGAAAATGTTGATGTTAATTTCTATGTTGATCAAATCGATGGTAATGGTCTTTCTAGACAATTACTAGCAAAAATAGTTTTGGAGAAAGGGAAGGGACTAAAACAGTATACTTGCCCTATCAATCCTGAATTAATAGGTTTTCGAGTCATTTTAAGTGTTGAAATCGTCACTCCTTTTATATTTCCAATATATCTAGATACAATACAATTCTCAGGTGCTACGCCTTTTGGTTATACAAGATATGCATGGGATTATTATAGAAAAGGATCAAAAGCTTATGTCGACCATGATAAACTCTACTATGACGGAAATGAGCCTTCTGCATATGAAACACCTTTTGACTTTACAGATTCGACAGACGAAATTTTCTATCCTAAGTTTGGAATGAATACTCCTTGGCAAAAAATTTATGATTATGAAGACTCTTCTAATTTATTTACTTCTTTTGATAAATTCGGAGACTGGAAAGGAATAATTGATGTTACAAAGAGCATTCATTTCTCTTTAACAAATAATACAAATAGTATGTATGGAGTAAAATCTTTAGCTCCCTTCCAAATTTCGGGAGATTTTGATATCCATCTCACATTTTCTTCTACTAGCTCTTTTTCTTTTTATGATGTTTTACAAGTCGGATTGAAAAACAATGAAGGAGATACATTTCTAGCAGTTGGAAGAAAAGGAGATATTTACTACTTGTTGATTGATGGACAAGAGAGAAAAGTTGTTAGCCTAACTCAAAGTTTAACGGACTTTGTTTTTCATTTGCAATGGAACAATGGGACACTTACTTTTGAATTCGGAGAGAAAGAGATATTTTCACTGTTTTTAGATGAACCTGCATTATACCAATCCATATCCAATATAGAACTTGTAATCGCATCTCAAGACTTTTTTGATACAACTTTGAAAAGTGTCTCTGCTGCGTATAAAAATGGTTATACAACATTACGTCATCGAATATTTGAAGAAAAATTTACAGATAAGAGTTTTAGTCAATGGGAAGTAGAGAATAGTTCTACTGATTACGCGAGAATTGTTAACAGTCAACTTTATTCTTATTTTGGAAATAGCTCTGATTGGCATGGAGTGACTCTTTCCCACAAACAATCATTAGGATTGAATTTTATCTTAGAATATGGTTTTGACGTTTTGCAATCTGATAAAGAATCAAAAGGGAAACAAAAACTCTCTTTAATGTCTAATGAAACAGAGGTATTATCTGTTATTTTAGAAGATATTCAGTCAAATGATGAAACACCAGTTATGAAGATAAATCTTTACGGAACACTCATAGATTCTTACATTTTGCCATCTATTTGTATTAATCATGCATTAAGAATTAAAAAGGAAGGATTAAACGTTCAAATAAGTTATTATGATACTTTATCGTGGAAAGATTATCTTTCTTTTCAAATTAATCCAAATGAATTGAATATTGATGAATTAGTTTTATCTCAAGAGAAATATGAAAATTTACCTTATTCTGATTTCTATATTAATTATCTAAGTGTGGATAGATATTATTACAATATGGGATATGAAACAAACGCTGTTCATTCTGTCCTTAATGAGGAATTTTATTCTACAATAACAACTGATTCTAACTGGATAATTGATTATACTAATTGCAATGAAAGTGATATAGATTTTGTAAATGATGAAGATATTCTTTATCTTACTCCGAATAATCCTAATATTGCAACAGGAACAATTAATTTTACTCGAATATTAAGCAACGTTACAGATATTGAGTTTACTCTAGATCTAATGTATAGCTTAATTGCTATATACAAAACTGGTGAATTTATTATTAATATAAATGGAGGAGATTTATCTCTTTGGTTAAAGTTTAATGGAGAAAATATTACTCTAACCTTATCTTCTCAAATCGAGTCTCAATCAACCACTATTAACAAAAACTTTTTTGATCATAATACATTGCGTTTAATAAGTTCAAGTTCAGGACTTACTCTTTATTCTGATTTTATCAAACTCGGTAAACTTCAACCTTTACTTTCTATTGATTCTTATGCAGTGTCTTTACGTTCTGTAAGTCTAATTATTCAGACAAATTTCAATTCTAACCCTATTTCTTTTGGATTAGGTCGCCTAGCAATTTCTGATTCAGATATTACAGTATATCAGTCTCCATGGTCTGATGGTTATACTATTATTAACGATTATTTCTCTGAGTTAAATTGGGCTACAAGAGGTTATAACTATTATACACAACCCTTTACAATAACTGATGGTTCTCAACTTCAAACAAAGTTTACTACCGAAAGAAATGATTGGTATGGAAATACTTATTCAAAGGATTATACATTTGAAATGGATTTCTTCATGGATGTAAGATTTTCTTTTATTCTTAATGGGGATAATGGATATCAATCTTTTATTTTAGAGAATAAAATTAAATATCAAAATCTCATTGAAGTTAGATTTATAAGCGAAAATGAGAGCATTTGTATTCAACTTTTAATACAAAATGTTGTTGTAGATTCAATAATTTATGAACATAGTATTATAGGTGGAATCTTACGTATTCAAAGAATAGGTGATAGAGTAGATGTCTACGGTGATTGGATTTCAAACCAACACTCATTTGAAAAAATGTTCTCTTATACTAATAATCTTAAGGACATATACATTGATCGTATCAAAATTAGGCAACTATCAAAGACTTCTTCTGCACATACCATGTGCATAGATGGATTATACCTTAATACCCGTACTCTACCTGTACCAAATCCTTATACTCCTGCAATAGGTGAATTTGTTCCACTAACATATTCTACCACTTTTCAATCAATAGATGATTATACTTCTTATGTTTATGGAAATGTAAATTCTGAAAACGTTCCTTTCACACATACTAATGGCTTACAAACACTTTTTGATTTTGATTCTTTTTCTAATGAATTTCGAGGACGAACATTTTACAAAGACATTGTTTGTGTGGATGATTTTATCTTCACTTTTGATATTTCAGTAAACATTAGTTATAATAAAGTAGGACTTTTGAATATTGAATTTTTAGACAATTCTTACCAAACTGTATTTCTTATTCAAGTTATAACCAATGACACTCTAAAAATTAATCTCTATTTACGTTCTTCTCTTATTTATACTTACGAAGATGAAATATCTTCTCTTCTAACTAACTCTTTCCGCCTTGCTAGAGCAGGAACAAAAATTCTTTTTGGTGTCTTTCGAGGAGATTATTATGTTCCTCTTGGTTCTCCTCTTGAAAGTTCTGTATCTCTTCTCTCCTCTTTCAACAGCGATTTATTCGGTATGAAAATCACTCAAGCAGCTTTATTTAATAACGTTACTTCTCCTAACTCTATTGTTCTTAATAGAATAGAAATTAACACTGCAAGTAGTGATGAAAGCAATTTAATATATAGAGAATCAATTAACGATCCTAACTTTATAGCTAGTTACGATATGTGGATAAGAAATGAAACAAAATTAAGCATTTCTGCCTTTTCTAATTATTATACAGGAGAAAATATAACTGAAAGATTGCAACTATCGATATATCTGTTGCCAATAGGTATGCCATTTAGTATCGACCCTGAAAACTATGTGGGAAGTATAATATTCTTAGATAATGATATTGATACTTACACTCACTCTTTGATGATAATAGGATATACGGGATTATTTGAAGTTATAGTATGTATAGATCGTATGATACCAATTAGTCTATTTACTTTAGAAACAAGTGCACCTTCTTCTTATGCTGAAGCAGAAAAGGATTATGAATATCAGTCTGATATTTTTGGTTGGGAAGAAGAATTTGAAGGATATACTAATCCTACAGGTTGGGACGAATCAGTTTGGACAAAAGAGATTTTTATTTCTCAAGAAACTATGACTAAAGATTTATGGACATGTTATAATACCCAGATTCAATTCACTTCCAGTTCCTTAATCATAAAACATATTTCACAATATAAGGGAACTGTGACAATTAACATTCCTCCCGTAAATGTGTCTCTCTATCCTTTTCTCTCTTTTGATATTATGACAACGGAGAGGTTCGCTTCAGAATCAATTAGCTTAGTAATTGGTAATAAGTCCATAGATATCACTCCAACTATAGACACAACTTTAGGTTTTACAACAGTAAGAAAGAATCTTTATGAGTTAATTTATCCTAATGTAAATGAAACTGTAGGTCAAATTACTTTTGCTATCTATAATCCTTGTACGATAACTATACGAAATCTACAAATCTATAAAATCTATGATTATGATTATGTTCACTATTCTAATGGAGAGAATAACTCTACAGCTGACAGTGTAGCAGATATAGGTTTTCACGTTGGGACTAACACTCTTATAGCCTTTTTACTCGGCAGATATTGTAGTCAGTCACGAGCAGAGCAAGAGTTAGATATTGTAAATAATATAAAAGCAATGTATGATGTTCCTGTTGTATCTTTCTACTCTGATGATATAAATTTCATCTATTGGTTTAATGATAGTATAAATTTGAATAAAAGAGTTCTTTTAATAGTTTTTGATGAAATTCCTACAAAACTTTTAGATACATATTATTACTATGATGATTTTGGCAGACCTTTTGAAACTTCTTTATTAGAAGATTTTCAGCGCAATGGCAATTACCTTTTATGGATAGGTAGTGCTCCATTTTCTAAAGGAGTCAATCCTGAGGGTAATTTAATTGATTTAGATTATGAAGATTATAAGCAATTTAGCGGACAAATAGTGGAAACAGACATTGATCTTCAAGTTAACATTAGTGATTTTGGAGAAGAATTAGGTATATCACCCTACTCTACAAGCTGGTTTGTTAATGTTTCTTCTATGCCTTCCTCTTTAGGTGAGTGGATAGGTGGATATGTCAACATCACGGGATTAATTTATAATTCTTCAGAACATGGTAATGACATTCTTCTACATCCTTACAATTATTATTTCCATATGTTATCTTCCTTCCTAGGACATAATTATGGTTTTCTAGGTGTAACTGATACCTCTATTCTTGTAAGATTGCTAGATATCGTTTTTATTCCTCCAACACAATATGATAAGATCTTTGGAAACTTGATATTAAAAGGACCTATATTTTTAGAAAAACGTTGGTCATTTGAAGATCAATTCCAATTTTTATATGTAGGAACAACTGACCTCGTTAATGTAATAATTGATAATAAAAGTTTAACTTACGCTTTTCCTGATATTTTAGAATTGGAAGAATATAGTATCTCTAGTGTTGATGGTTTTTCTTTGGTTACAAATAGCTCGAATATAGTTTCCATAGATTCGATTACTTTTATCAATCAAGGAGCTTCGACCACTCCTTCTGTTTTTAATTTTGACGAGCCTAACTCTTTAGATTTTAAACAGAACTTTGTCCCAATAAGTGGAGGATTTGATTATGATAATGGTGATGAAAACTATGTCTTAAAATGGAGAAATAATCTTAGTCAACCTTATTCTGCTGCTCTTCTTGACACACAAAGTTATGGAGATAGTGTGATACAATTTGAAATGGGTGTTTATCCTACTGGAGATGAAACTCATATAGGAGGAATAATGCTTAATATTCCTGTTATAAATTCTTCTTCTCTCTTCTTTGATTCACTTTTCATTGGTTTTAAGATGGTTGGTGGTGGAGATCTAACTTTTCCCTTATCACTCTTTGTTGCCCGATATTATTCTCCTACTTCATATACTGTGCTATATGAAAAAGAAATAACAAAATTAGGTAACTCTTTTGGAGGAAATAATGATATTCTTGCTCCTCTGAAACTTACAATTATTAAGACAGTTACTTCTACAGGGTTGAAACTTTCAATTTATTCTAAAGTCTATCGGGTTTATCCTTACTATGGTGCAGATGAACTACTAGAAATACAAATTGAGAATGATGGAATTTATAACTGTAAAACTGCTTGGTTTGGTCAAGATTATTCTTTTGATTACGATATGAGAGGAACAGGAAAAATAGGAATCTTTACAACTTCTACCTCTTTTACTTTTCATCACCTCTCTGTTTACACTACTATTGCAAATACTTGTGGTGATTATGTAAATCTTGCATCGGGGACAAGTCATATCTCATCTGATGGATTATGGTTAGAAGGAATAATGGAAACAGCATTCCAAGAAAATGTTGATACAAACTATATTTTCTCTATTTTTGATCCATCACAAAGTGTTGCTTCATTCGATAAGAAAAAATATGTTGAAGTATCTATCGTTAACACTCTCGGTCAAAAAAGAAGCATAGTGTTTAGCCTTGGAGGTTGGGGGACTTATGTAGATAACGAGTCTATTGTAGGACAACCTTTGTATAGTTATAGAACTGTTGATCCCTTTTATTCAATTAGTTCAAAAGAATATGATGGAACGTATATGGTTATTGTAACGGTGGATAAAGGAGAAATTGTTTTCAAAGTATGGGAAAGAGACTCTCTCTCAACTGTTTATACTAAAGAGTTTGTAGGATTTGAAGCCATTAACTCTGAAGCAGAAATAAAGCTACGTATTTCTACCATTAATACCGTTGCATATATTGATTACATTGCTAACGGCAAAATGCAAGCTTCTGACCTTTCTTTTGCTTATGGTAGAGGATTGTTAGGTGCAGGAGAAGTATCATACTGGTTAAAGGGAGACACACGTTACTCTCTAGTTTTAGACAATTCTCTTATTACTTCTAGTTATAGAGTTTCTAATGAGTCTTTGAACACTCTCTATTCTACATTTTTGTTAAATGAGACTTCAAATTTAGGATATGTTAGTAAATACAACTCCAATACGGTTTATAATATCTCAATTATAGAAAACACACTTTATTTCAATAACAATAACATGAATTTTACATTTGTCAATGAACATTGGTATGACCTTTCTTATTCCTTTAACTTGACTTATCAAATTTTATCAATTACTGATACAAGTAAGAATGAAGCTTGTCCTGTTGAATGGGAATTCTATGTTAATACTTCTATTGTAGATGGAACTGAATATAGTATTGATATTTTTTCTTTTGATGGAATTGTATTAATAGATAAATTGTCTTTACCTTCTCTTTCTTCCAACTTTTATGACAAAGATTTAGGAGAATGGACTTATGACACTAATTATAACGTTCCTTCCTTCTCTAACATTTACTCTAACACTTCTAGCTATCTACAATTAATGATTTATTCTCTCATGGGGCCTGTAAATGTGACTGTTTTTGGTGATGGAAAATATATTGGTAGCACATTACTTGAATATAATCCTTTTTCATCTTACTCTCCCGCTATAATAAATCTTGAAAACTTTGATACAACAGGATTACATAAATATACTTTATACATAGATAATGTGGTAGAGTTTGATAGTTTGTGTTTAGGAGAGACATTGCCAATCACAGAATTTCTTTACACTGCCCCTGATGATGACAATAGTTATACAGACTCTCGTTTCTCTTTAGACTTTTCTGATTCTCCTTATTACAATGAGAAATTAGGAAAAGTTCTCTGTTTGCATAATGCAGATAACTATTCCGTTTCTATTTCTAATCTTACCTCTGTTTCTTCTTTAGAACTTTACTATAAGATTCCTTCAGAAGATAAATTAACTATCACTCTTCCACTCAAAGCTACGTATGTTAATGACTATACTTATGATACTCGCAATATTCTTTTTGAGCTTATACTATCAGGAGATGAAACTAAAGATACAGAAATATATACACAAGGATATACAAATTACCAACTTATCCAAGTATGGGATACTATTACAGATGACAATATTTGGCATTATTATCAATCTGCTTTTACTTTTTACCTTCAATCTGTGGAATACATGAGCGTAGGACAAAGTAAAACTTACAACTTGTACAACAATTTTGATGTTTCTTCTCCTACTGACTCTCTTTACAATCTCTATTCTCTTTCTGCAATAGAAAGTTTTGATAATTATAATCTTAGTTTTATTGCTACAACAACAACGAATGTATTTATTGACAGTTTTTCTCTTTATACTCCCCCTACTCCCACATTTCCTGCACTGGACTTAAGAACCTTTGCTCTTTCCTCTTCTGCTCATTGGAAATCCGTAACTACAAACAATTTAGGTAGACTGGATTTTGGTGATATGTTCAATCTTACTCCTTACGATGATTTCTCTTTCTATTTCTCTTTCTCTTTAGAAACTATAGCTGAATGTAATGGCTTCCTCAGTATTTCTACTAACTTAGCTTTTACATTTCTCACACCCACTATGTGGGATTACCAACCTAAATTTATCGATCAACCTACATCAACTTTACTTGCTATTCCTATTTCGGCTATAGGTGGACTAAATAGATTTATTTTTAGAGTATATAATCATGGACTGTTAAATCTTACAAATACTACAAGCCTTTATTTCCAGATAAATGTGGGGTTAGACCATACATTTACTCCTCGCCTTAACTCCATTCAACTATCTAAGAATGAACTAAATCAAACTTATATACCCGAATGGGTTGTTTCTACTCCTTCTACGTGGATTGATCTAGAAGGTGAATATACCTCTGCTAGTGATTGGGTTCCTGTTTACAACAACGCTTCCTCTAGTTGGGGAACTTTTGATATTTTACAACGTTCCGTTCCTCTCGCAGGAGATGTGGTAATAAACAATGTAACTTTATCAGAAGAAAGCTTTGAGTATTCCCAAACAAATAACTATGGACAAATACAAATTCTCAATGACTTCGATCCTGAATTATATAGTAATAACACACAAATTATGTGTACATTTTATTACTATCTTTTTGCTGATATCACATCAGAAAATAATTTCAGTTTAATTTCCAATCTTGATATAAGTAATATTACTGCTATTGTTTTTGACGGATTAATTATTCATCAACCTACTTCTTGGAATGGTAGTAGCTTTTCTACTCTTGTTCCTATCAATAATACAGAAAACCACTTCCAATTAGATATTTCTTCTAATCCATACACTATTTCCAATAATAGTTATCTAGGTTACGAACTCTCCACAAATTGGCACAAAAAAGGTTTCCATTCAGTTACCTTCTTCCTAAATGGAGTAAATCAATATACACATAATTTTTCTATGGTTATTGATGGATTAACGGATATCTTAGTACCTTTTGCTTCTGCTACTGATTATTCGTTGGATATTTCTGATAAACTCTCCCAGGAAAGAATCTATATAACCTTAGATGAATATAAAGGTGGAAAAAATATTCCATATTTCAGTTACGTAGATGTAGCCCGTAGACCTTATGCTTCAAAAGATTATCTTTACTCTGTTGTAAATTTTGATGGAATAGCTTTTCATGTAACTCGAATGGTTTGGATAGGTGTAGCTGATTATAACACTCAAGATAAAATAGGTTATGCAATTTGTGCTATTATCACTGATCAAGGAACTAACCATGAAGTACACGAACTTTATGTGCAAAAAATAGAAGTGATGTCTGCTGTTCCATGTTCTACTGATTTAGAACTAGAAGAGAAAGCTCAAAGTATGGGCTTATCTCCTACTTCTTCCTTATCTCATAAATTGGGTTTATCACAAATGTATATAGCTAGTGCTATTTCCAGTTCAAGACACAAGTCAGTAGTGTTAGGATTACAAGAATCTAATTATAAATTAGAAGTAATAAACAACACAGTTACTCTTTTCTTGACAAATATTAAAGATATTGAATACTGGAATACAGGAGAAGAACATCTACACACGGGAGTTCTTTCTAATTACAATGTCACAATTGATAATCATACTTTTTCCAACTTTAATGCTACTCAAATGAAAATAGTGCTACAAGATAGACTGATCACAATCAATCTCCTTAGTCAACAATTACATATTCTCAGTGGAGAAAATGTTTTTGCTTATATATTAGGTGAAGATTCTCTTTCTGTTTCTTCTGGAAGTTCTAAACTAATTGCAAGTAGTACAGGGCTTTTCCTTATCTCTGAAGTAACTCCAATAAGTGCTGACAGTCGTCCTCTCTCTTCTTCAGACTCATTAATGTCTGCTCAAGAATCGCTCTATGAAATGGCAGAAAATATAGATCTAGAAGGATATTTTATCGCTATTGCCCGTTCTCGCTGGAGACAATTCCATGATTTCATTCAAACTAACGTTCTTTGTCCACTTAAAACATTAGCTAAATCATCGAATTTGGTTGTAAAATACATATTTAATCAATTATTTACCCACAACAGCACATTTTGGAAAAATGTACATCAAAATTGGAAAGCTTATGTTATTCTTCTCTCTTCAATAGCCTTTACCGCTTACCTTTATTATGCTTGTATAACAATGGGTACCACTTATAACCCTCTCTTTTTCTATGTCGGACAAATAGTCAAGTTTTCGCTTGTTGTTCAAGGTTCGATGTTTGTTGGAATGGTTCTATTAGATTTGTTTAATAAACCTAACTTTATAGCTGAAGGACTTAGTTTCCAATTTAGTTATATGATAAATAAGATAAAAACAATTTTTTGCAACGTTGCTAAATTTATTACCTCTGTGTGGAATGTTCTTTGGGACAATAATCTCACTTTTAATGATAAACTTGAATATCTAAAAGGACTAGCAAAACGTGCTCTTGATACTGTTATTTCTTTCTTCAAGAAAATATATAAGTACCTTACAGTTGCAATGAAAGCCTTGTACGGATTTATTAAAAATGGTGTAAGAGATATTAGCTATCAATCTTTATCTTATACTACTAGACGTTTTCTCTTCATTTTACTTTGGATATTTACCGTCGGAGGGTGTACTGGACTTTCTAGTACATACGAATATGATTTTGTTAAATCAAATACAGCAGATCTTCTCCATCTAAATTATCTCGCTAACCATATTGATGCTCTAGATAACAATATTCTACTCAATTATTATGGAGGAATAGACTTCAAAGCAGGTTCAGAAAACCTATTTATGACTTTACTTATGTCATCAGCTCATAGTTTCGCTAAAACTGTTTCTGGAGAAAATAATTATCCTTACTTTGATGAAGAACAATGGTTAAATAATGATACTCGAGCTTATTGGGCAACAGAATTCTTGAGAGAATTGGGATTTGTTGTACAAGTAAGTGAAACAGTAGGTGCAAACGTTTCAAAAATTTTTGTTCCTTATACTAAAGATAGAAAAAATAACCATCTACCAGAATCTGAAAACAAAGAGGCAGATATCGTTGTTTACAAAGTTTATGATAATGAATACGACCCTGACTCTACGTGGCATTATGAATGGTTTATGGGACTAAGTGACAATGTCCATCTTCCTGGAGGAGTAGCACTAGGAGTATCTGAGTCCTTCTTTATGGGCGCAATGGAGATGTTCTTAGCTAAGTTTGATTATACCGCTTTATGGCAAGATGTAAGAGATGTTTACTTAGATCCAAGCGACTTCTATCGCCATTTGGCAATGGTACAAATACCAGGAGACATAGCTGCTATTCTAAGTCAAGGACCTGACCCCTATCTCGTTGCACAAGATATATTACAAAAACAGATGAAAGATGGACAACAATTCAAACATGCTTACGAAGAAACCTTAGAACTTTTATCAGAAGATATGAGAAATTTGGGACTTATGAGTACTAAACAGATTGGTTTTAACCCACAGAGAGAATATGTCAGATTGAACTTTGATTCAATAGAAGATATAGTCGCTAATAGAAAATATTTATCGAATCTTAAACAAAGAAAAGAACTTGCACGAATGTTACAATCAGGAGTGATACTCCAATTTATTCAATGGGGACTCTTTGCTCCTCAAATGATTTATCAGAAAGTTTTAGGAACAGTAATGAGTTTACCTGAAGCTTTAGCTTTTTCCGGATTCCAACTTTTTCTCCAGATGTTTGGTGGAAGAATGAGTACAAGTAAAATGGTTCGTATGCTATCTAACACCCAACTTTCAACTTTACAACGTGATAAACGTTGGTACCAACTAATGCAATCGTTTGGACATGCTTATTGGTACAATTATGTAATGGAATGGCTCTACTCTTTACAAGATATTTCTGACTCAAAAATACTAGAAATATTATCCACTACTTACCCAGAAATGGTTCCAAGATTATCAAAGTTCCTACCAATTGCGGAAAGAGAAGGAATAGAGCTAAAAGATAAGTATGTAGATGGAAAAAATGCAAAACTAGACTACTTCTCATCAGATGAAAGTTTCAAATCTAAGATTACTGATGAAATGATTAAAAAATTCTTCATTGAAGAATTAAAAAAACTAATAGATAGCATTTTTGATACTAGAGGAAATTACAAAAATATTCTCCAAGAGTTTAACGAACAACAAATAGATGAATTTAGTAAAAAGGATATAGATAATATAATTAAAACCTTAGATAGCTCTAATAATGACTTATCCTCAGTTCGAGAATTACTTTATCGATTTATTAACCCTCAACTTGTAGGAAATTTAGAAAATGGGAAAATCGTTGTAGGTTTAGTAATAGACAATAGAGGAAATGTTAGAATACCTCTAACTAAAATAACTAAAGAAGGTATATTAAATGGACAGATACCTGAAGCATATTCTATAGGCACAAAATACTTCAAGGGCTCGTTTATGTACAACATCCTTAAACAAATTTATAACTTAGTTCAACTGAATGCACTCTTTAACGAAGATAGACTATTGAAACTTACAGAAAGTTCATCTAGGAAAATAGATGATGATATTAAAAGCTTAATGACAAAGCTAATTAACGAAGATAAACAACTGCAATCTTGGTTAGTTAACAATAAACTAATTACCGACGAAAAACTGAAATTTACTACAAAAGAGCTGAATGAAAATAAATTTGGGAATATACTCCTAAAAATTCTAAAAAGATATTATTCTACTGATATTCCGCAGTCTGTTCAAGGAGAACTGTTTTTCATAGGATTAACTTTCTTTAGAGACGCCTTAATTTTAACCAGTGATGTTCATAAAAAAATGAAAATTGCTCAAATAAATGCTTTAAATGAAATAAGAATCAAACATGGTTTACCAATTATTGACATTATAAGTCCTTGGTTAAAAATAATTTATGATGAAAATGGTAGAGCAACAGATATAGTAGCAAATGTTAAGGATGAGCATGGATATTATTTGAGTTGGTTAAAGTTATTTTTACGTTCAGAAGAAACCAAAAATCCATATGATGACTATCACGCTGGAAAAACTGGATCCGACGGACTAGTAAAAGGAATAAAAGGCTATGTATTTCAAGATGAAAGTACTAAAGAATTTATATTTTATGACGTACTAACTAAAATGGAATTTAAACTGTCTATCTCTAATCATGGAAAAAATCCTTCTTTATTTTCACCTAAAGCTGTATTTGAAATTCCATATTCACAGATGACAGAGGAAAGTAAAGCATTTGTTGAAAAAATGGATTATAATATTAAAACTGATCCAAATGATCCCAACTCAAAAAAAATTGAAACGCATGAACTAATTAACTATGGATTGAAAAACTCAAAGAATGTAATAGAAACAATTCAAAGATATTTAGACCTATATCCTAACAAGGTTAGTCAAAAGGTTTATGAAACAATTACTGAGAATGAAATAAAAAATTTATTTAATTCTAAAAATAAAGATGCAGGTTTCAATGTGATGCATGTCTACCAAAAACAAACATTATATGCTGATTTATACGCTCTTGCTGCAGGAGAACTTGTTCCTATTAAAGACGAAGATGGATTTATTATTCTATTCGATAATGGAAAAGAAACAAATTACAGACAAATATTACTAAATGAAAAAGATATGTTGGGAAAGAGAGTAAGCAATATGAAGTTTGGTTTGTATACTCCAGTATATGAAGTAAATAATTTAGAAAAAATTAATATTAGAGGAAAATATTATCCCATCTATCTTCATGGGGAAACATTCGCCAGACATACGAAAAATGGAATGAAATATAATAACATTATACCCATTACTTGTGCAGATAACACTAAACTAAATATCATGCCAGCAATATTTTATGAACCTGAAAATAAACTATTTTACTCTTTCAAATCTGATATGTCTATTTGGACAGGTAAAACGGCAGAAGAATTAAGAAAAAATATTAAACAAGATTTAGATGGTAAAGTCTCAAATGAAAACGATAATGTTAACTTACCCTATATCTATATTTCAACAAATGCAGAAATTGTTAACAATCAAATCAAAGTGGAACTAGCACAAAAATTAGTCAATAATCTAGCTAACGGAGAAATAGATGATCAAGGAATAGAAAAGAAAATAAAATGGAAACTATCCCTATTTAATTCAGTATATGAACCTAAAGAAGGAAATAACTGGTATGACTACTATTCACCGAATGTGGGAACATTTGCAAGTATAGGGACTAATGGAAAAAGTTCAAGAATCACTAGCGATTTGATCATTAAGAATGGGGACAGGCTTGAAGCAAAAGAAGTAAATTTTGAATATGGGAAGGTACCAATTAGATATTTAAAATTATTCAACATAATGAGTACTGGCGATTATTATAGCAGTAATTTTGATAAATATAGTAAGGAAGGTTATAACAAATTCTATTCAGTTCAAGGAAAACTATTAATGTCTATACAAGATGGAATAGAATGGGATATGCACGTAGAAGATATAGTGGGAGATTTATTTTTACTCAGAAATTCTATAAAAGTAGAAGTTGATTCACAAAAAAAAGGACAGGATAATATTGCACTCCTAGGCAAAAACGGTATAATAGAGGCTTTAAGAGGTGGTCAGACTAGATGGAAAAAGATGACAATTAAAGAACTAGAAAATCTAGCACAAGCTATTCAAATCAGACATAAATTATTTAAATTCCTTGATACAGAAATAAATGTTGGAACGGAGATGGTTAATGCAGTTGGAATAAAATATTATTCTTTAGAGATGGAACAAGAAATCTATGCTGCAGGTGTAGAAATAGAAAAAATAAAAGATACATATGACATCAAAAAATCAATAGATGATATAATAAGCATAATGCAAAAAGTATATGGAAAAGAAGAAATTAATGTGTATGATGAAGAAATCCCATATATAGAAACAATATACAATGAAAAAATATACTTGTATGATTTTATAAATTACAGAGACGGAACAATTTCAGAAAGTAAAAGGAAAAAGATAGAAGAAGAATTAGTAAACAATAAAATAAAAGTAGGTACAGAATCTGGAATATACGGAAGCTCAAGTATTAATATCCTAAATTTGATTAATCCAAAAGACAACGAATTAATAGGTCGAGTAAATATTAAATCAATTTCTACTATGTTAGAAGCCGTATTTTCACAAAAAAGTGAATATAGTATTGGAACTTTCTTACCTGAAATATTTGAAGAACCCAGAAAAGAACTGAAAAAAATATACAGGTTAAAAGAAGAAGAAAAACTTACTCCTAAAATAATATTAGACAATGAACCCTATTTAAAAGAAGCTTTAATTATGTATATTATAGATTTAGCAGAAGCTATATATAAGAAATCTATTCACCAAAATTTAAATTCAAGAGGAATTTCCCAAATAAAGGACACACTTATATATTATAATAAAAATAAATTACAAAAAATTGGTTCAATCATAGAGTATGAGAATAAAAGGAAACAAGTAATAAATTATTTAAAAGAAGAACTTGGACTAAATAGAAATTCACAAAAATATAGCGAAGAAGAAGAGTACCTAAATCTTTTAAAAATATTTATTATAGACATTTTTCGATTTAATGTAGATCTTAAACTTTTCCAAAAATTCATTTTCCTAACATCAAAACAAGAATTAGTAGGTGGTTCAGGATGTTACAAGAGAAAACTACTAGTACCAATGCTTGCATTAAACTTTTTGATGAAAATATATGATATTTATACTGGATATAGAACATGGAAAATAATATCAGATGAGGAAATAATAATAGATAATGGAGCAGGACTGGATGGACTGAGGTTTCTAAAAAGAATCAACAGAATAGAAAATAAAGCATTAAAATTATATGAAGAAATAAGAACAAAAGCAAAATTAGAAAATACATTAATAACAAAAGAATATTTGGAAAACTATAGAACTGTCAACACAGTAGAAAAAACAGAAGAAAGAATGATAGTTGATGTACTAATAAAACTCTACAGTGAAAATGTCCCCATGCCTGCAACTGTTATACTAAAGAACTTCAATGGAGAAATAATTAAAAAACCGACAAAAGAAGATATATTATATATACAACTATACACAATAGTGAGATCACAACAAGAACTAGACGCAATAAATGCATTAAAAGGAATAGATTTGTTGAAATTTTATATGAGCGCTACAATACTAACTGTACATAATAGATTATTAAAAGACAAAATAAAAGGCTCTTTTTGGCTTAAAATGAAAAGTGGATTTGAGAAACTTCTATCTGACACTGGAGCTACAGCAATTGATGTATCCGAAGCGTTGATAACCTATGCAAACATGGAAAAATACTTCTTTATATGGCGAAATAATTATTCCGATCGATAAATAAGAAAACTAAAAGAAACATTAATAGATAAATAACTAAAAACCCTCTTCCATCTTTTTTAAAAGGTTAGAGCTCTTTTGTCCCGTTTTCTATAGATTTTTTTTCTTTTAAAAATTTTTCCAAAGAAAACGAAAAGAATGAATTTTTGAATTTTATTTTTTTTTAGTCTTTTATGTGCGTTTAATTCTTTTTCTATGAACTTTTTCAAGAGCAAGATTGACGTACAACAATTTGTATAAAAATCAAGTTGATCTCACTATTTTAATAAGTGTCCTATGTTACTTTATTTTAATGAGCACAGAGTTTATTCGGGTAGAAAACCTTTGTAAGGCCTATATTTCTCCTGCAGAACGTTTGGACGTTCTTCGTGGTTGTTCTTTCACTATTTTCTCTGGTGATGTTGTTTGCCTTTTAGGTGTTAGTGGCTCTGGTAAGACTACTCTTTTAAATCTTCTTTCTGGTCTTGATTCTCCTACTTCTGGAGAAATCTATTATGATGGTGTTCCTCTTCATTCTCTAACCTTGGACCAGATTTATGATTTTCGTCTAAAAAATATCGGTTTTATTTTCCAAGATTTTCATCTTTTAGAGCATTTTACAGCTCTTGAAAATGTTATGTCTCCCCTTCTTCTTCAAGGTCATTCAGAGTCTTTTTCTCGTAATCTTTCTTTGGATTTACTCTCTCAAGTTGGTTTATCTGATAAAGTTGATAGTTATCCAGATCAACTAAGTTCTGGTCAAAAACAACGTGTTGCTATTGCTCGTTCTCTTGCAAAAGTTCCTTTTCCTCGTCTGCTTATTGCTGATGAACCTACAGGTACACTTGATTCTCGTACAGGTGATTCCATTATGGAGCTTATTCTTGGTCTTTCTGTTGAACATAATCTTACTACTATTTTTACTACTCATGAACTATTTGTTGCTAAACTAGCTTCTCGCATTTTTTTGCTTCGTGGTGGAAAGGTTACTTCCCTTTTACCCTCTGATTTGAATAATGAGTCTTTTCTTTCTTCCCTTGTATAATTTGAAAATTTAAATAGTTTAGATGTAATAAATTAATGTAGGATAGTAAAATGAACTCTTTCCCTTCCTCTTCATCCTCTTCTCGGTTACGTTATTATTTTAAGCGCATTCTTTTTCATATAAAGCAAATTTTTAAGAATATTTCAAGTAAAAAGCTTAATAGTCTTATTGTCATTTTCGGCTTAGTCTTTTCTCTCACTTCTCTCTTTGTTTCTAGTATTTGGGTTGAAACCAATAAATCTCTTATTTCAGATAGTTATATCGATAGCTTAGATTACGAGATGTATGTAACTTCCTATATGCCATATCGCATGAATGAGATATATGAATTTGTTATCTCTGATCCTCTTGTTTCTCAAGCTGATTATCTTTATCTCACTGAAGCTCTTTTCAATTTTGAAGATAAATCACCTGAATATAGATTTTTTCCAGAAAATAACCAAGAAGACCCCTCTAATCCCATTTCTATTACCTCTGCAATTCTTTTACCTTCTTCTTCAATTAATCGTATAGGAGTTAATTTTAATCTTGAAGGTAATTTGAGTCTTCGTTCTAATGAGATTTTAATCAGTGATTTTGAAGCGATAGAGTTAGAACGTATTTATAATTGTTCTATTGTTCCTGGTATTACTCTTAATCTAGCAATAACAAAACGTATTCCTTACACTGATGGTGGTGAAGTTTACCTTAAATATTTTGATCTTAACGTCTATTCTAACTTTACAGTTGCTGCAATTTATTCAACTAACTCTGCTAGAACTATTCTCAATAAGCTCTTGGGCGGTTATGGTTCTTCTCTAAGTCCTTTAGATGATTCAATTATTTTTCCACTAGAAGCTTTTTCTTCTTCTGATCTCTATACTTTGGAACGTAATGGACTCCTACCTAAACTCCTTGTCAAAACACGTGCCGATAAGATGCGTGAAAATGGCATTTCTCAAATGGTTGATTCTTTAGCTGCTTTACGTGACCGTATTACTGCTCGTTTTTACTTCAGTAACTGCATTTTGCTTGATGATGAGATTCAATCTATGGTGGATGAGTATGGGCGTATTTCTAAATCCTTTGTTCTTTTTGTTCCATCTATTATTGTTTCTATGCTTCTTGTAATTGTTTCTTCAAATATAACTATCAATCAACGACAAGAGGAGGTTGGAATTCTAAGAGTGAAAGGAGCTCTACCCTATCAAATTATATTGTTATTTTTCTCTGAATTCATGATTCTCAGTTTTATTTCACTGATTATAAGTTTCGGATTAAGTATTCTTGTTTCTGGAATATTAACTGGCCCTAGCAATTTTTCTTTTTTCTATTATTATCTGCAGATACCTATTTCAAATATTGAATTGAATACTATTGCCGTCTTAGGAATTTATTTAGTTTCAATGTTCCTCAAACTTTATTCGTTTATTAGTCAAGAAGTAAAAGAAAGTTTTATTATTTCTAGACGTGGCCGTCAAGCAATTAATAAAAGTCTATTTGTATTTATTTTTATTCTTCTGCTAGTAGGTTTTATTTTTGAACTTATAGACTTTAAGAAAAGTACGAATAGTTACTCGCATTCACTAACTTCTATGATTTTGAGCGTAAGACTTTTTTTATTATTTATAGGACTGATTTTACTTTTGCTTTATTTGTTATCTTTAACTTTAAATTTTGCTTTAGTTAAAATTAAACCTGTTTACTCATTATTGCTGAAAAAATCAAGTTTCTTTATCCACAAAAATATTCAGCGACCTCGTAAATCTTTTTCCTCTTTAACACTTTTCTTTCTTATTGCTTTTTCTCTATTAAGCTTTAGTTTAGCTCTCCAGACTTCTCTTCTCAAGAACATTAATGATGAACAATACTATTTACAAGGTGCAGATCTTAGAATAGTTTCTCATTCCACTAATATTAGTTCTTTTGAAGAGAAAATAGGAAAAATAGAGGGAATTGAAGAAGCTATGGGTATATATTCCGCGACAGCTAAAATTGCTTCACTTACTATTGAACTATTTGGAGTTGAACCCCTAAAATATCTAGAGATTGGTAGGTGGATTGATGTAAGTTTTGTTAATTATTCCGCTTCAGAAGCTCTTCATAAACTTGTTTTAGATCCTTTTGGAATTTGTATAAGTGACTATATGGCAGAAAGATTAGGCTTTAGTATAGACCAGTCTATATATATTTCTGACTTCTTTGGTAGGTCTTCTTTCCTCTCATTTAATATTTCCTCTCTAATTCACTCTGCACCAGGACTAGGTTTTGCTCATGGAATTAACTCAAAAGTTGGAAGATATGTTGAAGAGTATATATTACTTAACAAGGAAATTCTCTCTACTTTTTTAGGGGTATCAAACGGTACGTTGTTTTTGGCTTCAGTTTCTGACCCAAAAAAAGTGGATTCAATAAAAGATCAACTTTTGGAATTTGATGAAGTTGTTAGTGTTAACCCTGAAAAAATTAACCCTAATTATATAGGTTACTTTATTCTACAGTTTATTCCAGATATATGGGCTATGTTAGCTATTTCTGTGACTTTTATCTTGATTATAAGTGTAGTATATGTATTTATGTCAATTAACCACATATTACGGCAAAGAAGAGAAGAGTATGCTTTATTATTAGCTCTCGGCGCCAATCCAAGGAATATTCGTAAAATGATATTCTTTGAATTAAATATTTATATTTTTGTTACACTATTTCTTGGTATACTTTTTGGTATTTTAAGTGCTTTAGGTTCACTGTATTTTGTCAAACCTTTGTTGATAACGCAAGAAATTATTCCTCTGAAACTTCATGTAAACTTTCTTCTATTGCTCTTAATTATTGTAGTTTTCTTATTTACCACTCTTTTTAGTTCTTTATCGATAATAAGGGCACAAACGAAAACTGATATCATTAATGAATTAAGAATAGAAAAATAGAAGTTGCTAATAAACATCTTGTCTTCTATTCTTAGACAATAAGTAGTTCCTTTCGAGCTTTGTCTAATACTTCTTCAACCATAAATTCATACGAATCTTTCCATGAAAGAGTTCTAAAGGAAAAGTTACTGGGGTCAAAGCTCTTGTTAATATAGCTTTGTGGATCAATTACCATTATTTGAAGCGCAGGGAACATTGACCAAAGTAGATTTATTAATCTCATTTTTTCACTAGGTGGGAGAAGAATTTTCCACAAAAAACCGTCATCTGTCTGTCTAAAGTCAGAATCAAAAGGTAATGATAGATTCTGAAGGAGGTACACAATTTTGGTTAAGGCTCTAGTACCACAAATTACCTTAAATATAAGATCATCTTGTAAACCGTAAAATTGTGGGTCGAATTTTACTAGATAGTTTCTAATGACATTTTCTTGAAGAAACTTTATTCTTCGAGATAGCGTGTATTCAGGAATATCTAGCTCTTTAGCAATGTCTGCATTCTTTTTACTTGTATCTTCCAGTAGTTCTTTTAGAATCATAAAATCTTCATAATGCATTCTGGGAAGAATATTTTTTGCTTTTTCTCTAATTATTTTTTGAAGAGAAAAAAAAGCAGGAACGTAATCTACGCTGTCAATATTCTTTTCCCATAAATCCCAGTTAAAATTAGTGAATTCATTATTTTTTGGGTTCCAACATTCTAGATTTAATCTCGTTTTAATACCGTTTCCAATATAATACGAGTGAACAATTTCCTTGATTATATCATGAATTTTCAAATATTCTAAAAAAGTAAAGATGTTGTTGACTGAATTAGAGGGAATGTGGACCTTTAACATTATTCCATTTATTGCACCGTAACATCTGCTCTGCTGAACTAGATATGGTTGAAATTGCAAAACTCTTTCTAAGACTTGTAGTTTATCTCTAGATTCTACACGTAGTAAAAAAATATGGCTTTCTAAACCTAAAGCTTCAGGATAATATTCTGCATGAAAACCCTTGATAAACCCCTTATTCATTAAAGAATTTAACCGTTTTTTTACTGTCGGCGGGCTGAGATTGACTTCTTTTGCTAATTTAGAATAAGAAAATTTTGGTTCTTGAAAAATACTTTTCAAAATGGTATACTCTTCCATTGAGAGAGATTTAGTAGCAAAAGAACTCATTTTTAGACAAGGAGATAAAAATTTGAAGTTTTTATTCTTTGTCCACAAAAAGAATGAGAATAAACAAAAACAAAATGAGATTAGGCGTGGCCTGCCTTGGTCTCATCATTACCATCTAAAAGTTTCTTGAAGAGTTGAACAAAAGGCTTTTTACCGACAGCGCCAACAACATTACCTAGATATTTTCCATTTTGGAAAACTAGGAAGTTTGGTATAGAAGATATTCCAAAACGCATAGCTGTTCTTCTGTTTTCATCAACATCGAGTTTTCCAATGTGAACACCTTTATCAGCCCACTCTTTTGCTAGTTGCTCCATAATAGGTGCCATTGTTCTGCATGGCATACACCAAGCTGCCCATGTGTCTACTACAACTATTCCTTCTTGTTTTACAAACTCATCGAAATCGTTGTCAGTTATATTTACAGCAACTCCTGTAGGGAATTTTGCTGTCTGTTGACTTGTATTTAATAATTCTTCCATTTTCTTTCTTCTTAATTCTTCTAATGTCTCATCGTCTTGAATCATAAAGTTTCACCTACTATGTTCACATTTTTCACACACCTTATAAAATCTTCTATTAGGCAAATTTATCTGTTTAAGCACTAGAGATGAGAAACTAGTTGATGTTTTCTATTAATTACTTTCTTTGTTATTACAATAGCTATAGTCTTTTATTCCCTTGTCTGTTGTTATTTAAATCCAAGGACATTTTACTTAATATTCTTTTTTCACTCAAAAGGCTTATTAATAAAAAAAGACAAAAGAAGAATGTAAAGAGATAGTTGAGGTTTTCTATTAATGAGTGAAGTTTCAAGTCAGAAATGTCCTAGTTGCGGTGAATCTGTTCCTTTAGAATATTCTGTTTGTCCATTTTGCGGTTTTGGTATTCATGAATACGAATTAAAACAATTTTCCTATAAGCCTAAGAGGAGAGAAGTGATAGAGCGCGCAATTTCATTCTACCGTTCTCCATTCAAGACAAGTGGAGAGTTGGGGGTAGCAACTGAAACTCGGGGCGCAAATATGTTTCTTTATTTCTTTTCAGTGTTTCTTTCTCTAAGATTGTTTTTTACAATATTAAAGGCTAATTTTTCTTTTGCAGTTTCTATTGCTCTTGGCTCTGTTGGTGATCCTCCACACCCATTTATAACTATTAAACTTGGATTCATTTTATTTTTGGTAAACTTGTTAATTCTTCCTTTTGTCATATTCCTAATTTATAAAATTCTTTTTGTTATTGGGTCTTGGCTAATTACTCGTATTGGTGGATTAATGGGCGCAGAAATAAAAACTAAACAAGTAAAGACTATAATGGCTTACTCAATTGTTCCTGTAGTTTTGGGAGAATTTCTTGGTATCTTCTTTACACTCATTGGACCTTCTGGTGGATTAGGTAGTACCTCTGCAGTTTCTTTTAGCGAAATTTTGTCCTTCATGGAATCTTTTTATTCTTCTGGTGTGATGATCGCCTTTAAGTTCCTTATGCTAATAGCATGGATTGTCACGCTTGTTTATTCCACAATTGGAGTCCGCACTGTTGGTAAAATGGCTTGGGTTAATGCCGCACTTACAATGTTGTTACCCTTGGGTATTTATGTTTGGTTCTTTTATATTACAGGAATGTTTGGTTAATTTTTTATTCCTTTTTCTTTTTCAACCCGTATAACTTAATTTTATTTTATCTCCATCGCTAAGGTAATAGTTGCTTACTCCTACCTCAGAATAAGTCCATGATAAATTTTTACTGTTAAAATAGTAAAATGCCCAGTAATTTGGAGCTTGTTCTTCAAACCCATTTACTGCTCTTATATACACTCCAAATGGATATTGAATAACATCCAATGATGCGACCTCTGAAAAGGCATCAAAAGCCGAACTTCCCTCTTTTATCGAAATATTATAATTTTCTATTGTATAATTATTTAATGTTCCATATTCAATAGTTATTTGGCATTGTATTTCTTGTTCAGATTGATTAGAAACATTTAGAAATTTAAAGTAATATATACTCCCCCCAATTAGGGTAGAGACTAAAATCAACCCAATGAAAGCAAAAAAGAGATGATATTTCTTCACTTTCTTATTCCTCTTTTTTAGTTCTTTTTTTTGAACTAGTAGCTTTTTTATCTTCAAAAAACCCTAGTGAGATGTAATCTATTCCTTTGTAGTTAAATGCTGTCTTAATCCAATTTATTATTTCCTTCAAAGAACTGAATATTATAAAATTACCCAAAATGTGTATTATTGTGAAAGGTATTCCAAGAACTAGAACAGTAAAAAGGTAAGTTAATGTTATATTACTTTGAAAAATTACTAACTGTCCACCTATAGTTGTAACAATGTCGTAGAACAAGGCAAAAAAACTACCAAATACCCCAATTTCCCAGAATGAAAGATGTTCTATGATTTTTCTTAAAATTACAGTTATTAGGATAAGAATCAGATAACATACCATCTTAAATAAAATTAATATCCCTGAAGAACCATAAATTGGAGTTACAATTAATTCATAAATTAAGGAAATTGATATCATGCTAAAAATACCTGTAGACAGGCCAAATAAGATGGTTATTAAAAAAATAGTAAACGAAATAAATTCTACATTAGGAATTAATACAGTTATTGATGAAAGAACGATTCCTAATGCAGAAAGGGAGGAAGCAGTTGTAATTTTAAGTATATTTTTTATTTCGACTTCATCCTTTTTCTCAACGATAAATCTACTCTTTGTGGAATTAATATTATTATTAGATTGCACTATAATCACTTTTATTATGAAGAAATGGACTTTTTTAGTTTGTTTTTGATTTTTGCTATTCTTCTTCTTGTGTTGAAAGTAAAGACTTAGCAATATAAATTGGTGCATTATTAAGTAATCCTAATAACACAGAGTGACTAGGGATCATTTGGAAATGTAGCGACCCTTCTACTCCCTCTAATTTTATTTCAACAGAAGCTTGATAGGCATTGGAATATGGCACTATTGCATCAATTACTACTTTGTTTATAATACATATCTCTGAGACTAAGTCTGCAATTGTTAGTCTAGAATCGACTTCTTTTATGTTGGACAAAATTTTAGCTATCTCAATTGCGATATGTCTCGGTATACTTGACATTAGAAAGTTTGATCCATCTTCTAATTCAAAATTTAATAAAGGAATTTCTGAAAAGAAATCTAATTGTTCAATTTCACTGTTTTGCATATTTGGGGTGGCAGTTAAGACATCGATTCTTATAACTTTCAACAAATCCACATGTTCTTCTTTTGAGTCTTTTTCCATTATCATTAAATTGATTTTTTGTGTAAAAAATTTTTGTGTAGACTCAGAATTGTAGCCTTCTTTTTCCACTAAATTTTTATAATATAGTATTTTTCTTCCTTTGGAGCTGATTAAGTGGACGATTCAGGGGATAGAAAAATGCTTGTTTGATTATTTAAGATCTGAACGACTAAACAGTAGACTATATAATATCATATTCCCTCTAAAATCAAATGTCCTAGTCTTTTATCGGATGATTTTTAATTATTCTTCAAACTATAATGTAAATCCCAAGTTGTCAAATTATCAAGCTCGGCACCTATATAATAATTATCTTTCTCAACTTAAAGAGAAAAACATTGAACATCTAAGAGGTGACAGGATTGAATAAAAGAAGTAAGGAAAAATATGTGGTAACATGTGCATGGCCCTATGTAAATACCATCCCGCATCTGGGTACTTTTTTACATCTACTTAGTGGTGATGTGATAACTAGGTATCTTAAAATAAAGGGTGATGAAGCTATTTATGTAAGTGGATCTGATACACACGGAACACCTGTAATTGTTGCGGCAGAAAAAGAAGGAATTCCTCCCAAGGAATTAGCTTTCAAATATCATAATATTATTCTTAGGTTGTTAAAAGAGTGGAATATAGATTTTACTAACTATACTCATACTCACAATGAAGTTCATATCGATTTTGTTCAGGGATTCTATAAGAAAGTTCATAAAAACGGATATTTTAAATTAAAGGAATCTAAGCAGTTTTTCTGTAATCATTGTAATAGATTTCTACCAGATAGATTTGTGGAGGGGACATGTCCCCATTGTCATCATCAAGGAGCGAGAGGGGATCAATGTGTAAATCCTGAATGTGGAAAGATATTGAAACCAACAGAGTTAATTGATCCTTACTGCGCTACATGTAAAAACCCTCCAACATTGAAGAAAACAGAACATTGGTATTTTGATTTGCCTAAATTTGAGAAACAATTAAAGGATTTTATTATTTCTACTCCTCATATTCCTGCAAATGCTAAGCCAAAAATGCTCGATATGATTAAGGACGGTCTAGTCGCTAGACCTTTTACTCGAGATCTTAAATGGGGTATTCCTGCAGGACCTATTTTTGGAGACAAATTTAAAGATAAAGTACTTTATGTTTGGACCGAAGCAGTATTAGGCTATTTAAGTGCAGTAAAAGAGTGGGCAATTAAAGAAAATAAACCTGAATTATTTGAATATTTCTGGAAAGATAAAAAAACAAAAACAGTTTTCTGTATAGGAAAAGATAACAATATTTTTCATATTATCTTGTTTCCTGCTTTGTTGATGGCTGTAAATGACGGTTATCCTTTGCCTTATGCAATCTCTACAACACAGTTTATAATGTTCAGAGAAAAAGCTTTCTCAAAATCCCAGGGGATAGGGTTGTGGGCTGATGAAGCAACTGCAATACTTCCAGCTTCATATTGGCGTTATTATCTGATATATACTAGACCAGAACTTAAGGACTCAAACTTTGAATGGAGTGAATTCGCAAAAATCGTTAACAGTAACTTAAACGACACTATTGGGAATTTTATTCATCGTACAATATCTTTTATAACGAGATCATTTGAAGGTAAAATTCCTGCAAGAGGGAAGTTGACTCATGATGAGAAAAAGCTTCTAAGTGAAGTGGAAGAAAGTATTCAAGACTATATCAAAGCAATGGACAATTTTAAACTTAAAGATGCTGCTACAATCGTTTCTGATATAGCGCGAAAAGGAAATCAATACTTATCAAGTGCTCAACCATGGCATACAATTAAAGAAAATAAAGAAACTGCTGGGACAACATTAAACATTTCTGCTAAAATAACTGAAATATTGGCAATACTTCTGTGGCCAATTATCCCAGAAGTTAGCGAAAAAGTGTGGAAAGCTTTAGGTTTCCAAGAAGAGATACTTGAAAAAGGAATTTTTTCTATCGACATAAAAAATACTTTGGCAGAACAAAAAATCGAAGCAATTAAACCTCTGTTTTACAAAATCAAAGAAGATGATATAATTAAGAGCTTAAATGATTTCAGGAAATCAAAACAAGAGCAAAGTAAACAAAAGGAGAAGAAAAAAATGGATGAAAATAGAAAAAAAGAGGAAAACAAAATAGATTATAAAACATTTCAGAAAGTAGAACTTAAAGTAGCAACAATAATAGAAGCCGAATCAATTGAAAATAGTAAAAAATTAATAAAATTACAAGTAGACTTAGGAACAGAAAAAAGACAGATCGTTGCAGGTATTAAGCAGTACTATAAACCAGAGGAGCTAGTAGGAAGACAAATAATTGTTGTAGCAAACTTAAAACCAGCAAAACTAATGGGATATGAATCAAATGGAATGCTTTTAGCTGCAGATATTGATGGAGAGCCAATCTTGCTAAAACCAGATAAAGATGTACCTGATGGAACTCCAATACGTTGAAATATATTTTTGTTTCATTAATTGGCTAATATGCTCAATTTAGCATTTTTTGTTTTTTCTTGTTAATACTAAAGAAAGAAAAATATTAAAATAAACTATGGCGGGCCAGGCAGGATTTGAACCTGCGATACCCTGCTCCGAAGGCAGGTGCCTTATCCGTGCTAGACTACTGGCCCAAACTGTTGGGAGAATACGTCACAATTGATTTTTTTCGTATCTAAATAAATTATTCGATACTCATTTTTCTTTTTTGCATTTTTTTAGTTAAAAGAACAGCTTCTTCTCATTTTTGATTCTTGATGTTTTATCTTGGTAACCCGTTGTTTATCCATGTTGTTAGTAAGCGCTTAAATTCTTTCTTTTTATGAATCCCTTGTGTCTGATAAGAGTAAATTTGGCTCATTGCTAATCCTCCTAATTCGATATATGCTTCATCCATATCGCAAATTGCCGATATTCTGGCTTTAAAGTTTTCGTCGCTATCTGCTTCATCTACGTAATTAATAAATAATTTTAATATTTTTTCTATTTTTGGTGCTACTTGTTTCTCTTCCTTTGAAACAGGTTTTGAGCTGATATCTACTTTCTCTTTGATTTTTTGTTTTGGTTTTGGTTCTGGTTTTGGTTCTGGTTTTGGTTCTGGTTTTGGTTCTGGTTTTGGTTCTGGTTTTTCTTCAATTGCTTTTTCTATTTCTTCTTCATCTGCAAAAAGTTTTTCTTTAATTATAGGTCTTGAAGGTTTTTCAGTTTCCTTAACTTCTACCTTTGTTTTAGGTTTTTCTTCTTTTTCTTCTATTTTTGTTTCAGTTTTTGGTATAGTCTGTTTTACTTTAGGGATGCTAGATGTACTTGCACTCTTAAAACCAAAACTAATCTGGTCTGGAGAAATTGTCACTTCTGATTTTTCTTCTTTTGCTGCGATAATTTTTTCTTTTGTTTCTATTTCTGGAAGTTCATCAACTATTAAAGCCTCTGGTATCTCAAATTTTGTTTCTTTTGGAATTTCTTGTCCTTCAACTACAGTATCAAGAAATTGATTGATATCTTTACATATTGGCTGAATTTTTGGTATTTTATTACTAATTTCTTTCATTTTTTCTTTTAATGTCTCGACACCCGCAATCATAACATTTATTTTACGTTTTAGCTCTTGGTTTTCCTTTATTATTTCTTGTTCTTCTTCTTCAGTCATTCCCATATCTTGCATTGATTCCATGAGGGCATTCATTTGTAATTTTAACTCTTCACGTTCTGCTTGAAAAAGTTCTTCTTGTAATCTTTTTTCTTCTATTTCTTTATCCAATGCTTCTTTTTCAGCTTTTAGATCTTCAAGGAGTTTTGTGAGTTGATCAAGTTCTTTTGTCAACTCATCCACTTTTTCACTGGGTTGTGTTTGTTTTAATTTTTCTTCCAGTTTTTCATATAATTGAATTCTTCTCATTGCAAGCTGAGGAGTTATATTTCTTTTTTTCATGAAATTTAAAATAAAATCTAATTCATGCAGTGGTATCTTATACTTTTTTACAAGTTCCTCAGCGCTAAGACTTGTCTCTGTCATGGTTCTCTAAATATTATAGGTTTTATATGATTTTAATAACTTTTGGTAGTATTGTCTTTAAAGAAATACGAAGCTTTTTTTAGGAGATAAGCTACTTTGAAAATGGTGTAATAATTGCCAGATTTGAGAGGGCTAATGGTTAACCGTTTGATTGTTCTAATTCAGATAATCGCGTTTCCAGTTTATTTTTACTTATGGTCCTTTTTTGGTCCAATGAAAGATATGACACTAGCTAAATTTTTCTTTTGGAGAACAAGTGATGTTTCTCCTTTTTCATCCCAAGCAGAAATGATCATTCTAAAAATAATCGCACCTTTGATATTTGCACTTCCGTTTACTTTAGGTTCAATTATAAGGGCTACTAGGATAGCTGATTCTTATACACTTATGTGGAGAGCTTTAGGGAAAGTAAGAATAGATACAAAACTATTTTACTTAGTAAATGCTATTTTTTCGTTGTTTTTCTTCATTTTACCCTTTGGTTCGCCCATTCTAGCAGTTTTTGGTTCTTTTTTTGCTGTTAAACTAATTATGTATGCGTTTGGATGGAAAAAAAATATCCCTGCAATTTTTATTGTTATCCCTGGATTGTTTCTAAGTGCAATTCCTATTATGGTTACTATCGCCTTTTATAGTGAATATTCAGCAGTTATTGTTCCCATTTGGCAGTTTTGGGCAAAATATTCTCCTATTTTCTATGGGTTAGTTTTAACTCTTGCATGTGCAATGGCAACAGGTAACTTCTTCATCTTAATGCAAGAAGGTGCAGCTCAGGTTTCCAGAACTAGAACTGAAGTAAATGAAAGAGTTGGCATTTTAGTAAAAGCTTTCTTGTTTGCCAGTTTTATGCTTCTATACTGGCTAGTTGCAAAATGGGATGCAAGTCATTTATCTATGTTCATTATAAATATTATAGCTGTTGTTTTAAGTATATTAGAGACTCTTATTCGCTGGAGAAAAGGATTAAGACGTGAAGATAACACAAATGGGGGGGCTTTGATGGTACCTATATTCATCGCAGCAAATTTCTTAGCTCGATATTGGAATGGTGCAATAACTGTGGTAGTGTCAATTTCTGCTCTGTTATTCTTTGTATTGTTTATCTTAGCATATCACTATGCAACAGATGAAACATTATTCGAATAATATAAACATCCTTTCTCTTTTTTACTCTATATTTTCTCCGTTGATATACACTATTATTAGCTCTTTAAGGGATAGTTGATAAACATTCAACCATAACTTTTTTAATATAAATACAAACTGACGAATAACAAAAGAAGATACTACGGAGTTTCCTCATATGACTGTAGAAAATGAGAGCTTGGAAATAATTACAAAAATTAAGGAAAAAACAGAGAAAAAAATTCAACAACTTCTAAAAGAAAAAGAAGAAGCAATAGCAAAAATTGAGGCTAAAGCAGAAGAGGAAATCAAGAAAAAGAGAGAAGTACTAATCGCTAAAGCGAAAAAAGAAGCAGAAATAGCTTTAGCCAAAGAGCAAGCGATTCAAAAATTGGATCTTGACTTGAAACTCTCTAAACAAAGAGAGGAAATAATTGATGAGTTTATTAATAAAGCTAAATCAATCATTGAAGAGAAAGTAAAGACAAAAGAATACGAAAAAAGTCTTACCAAGATTATTGTAGAAAGTGCATTAATATTAGACGAGTCATCTCTTGTGATATTTTGTAAAAAACAAGATAAGAAAATTTTAACACCTGCTTTTCTCAATAAAATTACAGAGAAAATAAAAAAGGAACATAAAAAAGATATAAATTTCTCACTAGCTGATACTTTTATAAATACAATTGGCGGAGTAATCGTAGAAACTCAAGATAAGTCTATTCGTGTTAATAATACTTATGAAAAACGAATTGAACGAGCAGTAGACGATTTAAAAAGAAAAATTGGGACAATGTTGATTTCTTAAAATAGAGATGATCGAAGATGAATATCATAAGGAAATTTCAATTTATTATAATTGTAGGATTATGTATCTCCTCCTTTGCTTTTTCAGTAAGAGCTGAAAATGAAATTCAGGTGTATGATGACCAAATTACAGATACAAAAATATACAGAAATTCTATTATTAATGTATTTGCAACGATTGTAAATCTTGGAAATAAAACCATTTTAGTTCATTCACTGAATGCAGAATTTATAAATGCTGATGGATTATCAAAATATAATAAGTTATATTCTGAAAAATATGATACTGACCACCGTGAATTAGGTGCAGGAGAAAGTTTGACTGGGACTTTACGCTTTAAGGTGGTTAACGCAGAAGGGACTTATAATGTTAGTATCTTCTTTAAGGCGACAGACGTTTATTCTGAAGACAATCCCTTAGGAGAAGCACCAATTCTTAATTACACCACTGGAAAAATTTTCACAGTAAAAGTATATGAGCAAACAAACGCTTCTGGTATTATTGCTGGTATCAGTTTCACTTTTCTCGGGATTGTTGGCGTGATAGTATTATTCATATTTTATGGATGGATAAAAGAGAGAATTACCAAAAAGAAGTATGAGTAACCTTTCTTTTTATTCCCTTTACCTTTTCTTGAATGAATTGTTTGATCATTTTACTTTGAATTGTTTAACAGGATTTTGTTGTTGTTTGGTTATTGTCTCCTATCTTTACAGTTATTTTGTTTTTAAATTTTAAACAAAAAAGAATTAGTCGTCAGAAAATTCAGTTTTTCTTGCGAACATTAAATATCCTGTGTGTGCCACATATTGCCATGTTTTCGGTCTAATTGCATTTTCTTTTAGCTGCATCTCTCTTTCGAGTAATTCTATAGCTTTTATCTCTGTAAAATTATTTGCTTTCAAACTGGTATATGTCTTTTCTAGTTGATTGGTTGTGGGAATAAAGAGTGTTATTATCCCAGATGGCTTTAGTGATTCTTTTGCATAAGGAATAATTTCCCATGGGTCTGCTAAATCTAAAAAAACACAATCGACATTCTTCTCTTCAAATCCTTGTTTTACATCTGCTAATTTAAATGTAATATGATCTGATAAGCCCAACCCTAATTTTTCTATATTTTTCTTTGCTATGTTATGTGCTTGTTCCCTAACCTCATATGTAAAAACGTGTCCAGAAGGTTGAACATACATAGCTAAAACTGAAGTCAATGCCCCACTTCCTGTTCCTGCTTCAATAATTCTTGTTCCTGGCTTAATTCCGCTGTTTAAAATAATATATCCTAAATCTTTGGGATAAATAATTTGTGATTTGAATTCAAAATGATGGAGATAATCAGTAAGTATTGGCTTGTAAATAAATAGTTTGATTCCTTTATTGGTGATTATGGAAAGGCCATAGGGTTTTCCTATTATATCGTTAAATTCGAAAAAACCTTTGTTACAGTGAAATTTTTTATTTTCTTCTACCTTTCTTATCCATCTTCTCCTGTTATCAAATACAATTAGCACTCGATCGTCGTTTTTAATGTAATCTTCGCTCAAGTTTTCACCTTAAGATTTGTTTCTTGGACTAGTTTTTTAGTTTTTCAATATTTGTGTGAGAATTTTCAGATTAAACGAAATGCTTTTGTAAGTTCAAGGATGTCTATTTTTAATGATAAAAGTATATAATACTCTCACTAGAAAGCTAGAAGAATTTAATCCCATAAACAAAGGAAAAATCCATTGGTACCATTGTGGTGTAACCGTATATTCTAGAAGTCATCTAGGTCATGCAAGGAACTTAATAGCTTTTGATACCATCAGGAGGTATTTAGAATATAGAGGATACGAAGTCAGGTATGTTCAAAATTTTACTGATGTAGACGATAAGATGATTGTTAGGGCAAACGAAGAAGGCGTGTCAATCATAGAACTGGCAGAAAAAAACATACAAGATTATTATGAAGACTTAGATAGACTTAACGTAAAAAGACCTTCTCTAGCACCAAGAGCATTACTACACATTAATCATATGATAAAAGACATTCAATCTCTAATAGAAAAAGGATATGCTTATGTAGCTGATAATGGCGATGTTTATTTTGATGTTCGAAAATGGAAAGAATATGGTAAACTTTCTAAACAAAAGTTAGAAAATATATTAGAACATACTGAGGATACAGAAAATCCAAATAAACGTTTTCCTGCAGATTTTGCACTATGGAAAGCTAAAAAAGAAGGTGAACCTTCTTGGCCTTCTCCATGGGGAGAAGGACGACCAGGTTGGCATATTGAATGTTCTACTATGTCTATGACCTATCTTGGAGAGACATTTGATATTCATAGTGGGGGACAAGATTTAATCTTCCCTCATCATGAAAATGAAATTGCACAATCTGAAAGTCTAACAGGTAAACCTTTTGCTAGATACTGGCTACATAATGGTTTCGTAAAAATAGACGCAGAAAAGATGTCTAAATCAATTGGTAATATAATTAATATAAACTCAATTCTCAAGAGTTACTCGCCTGATAGTGTAAGATTATATACTCTTCTTACCCATTATAGACAACCTATTGACTTCACTGAAGAAGGATTAAAACAAGCGGAAGTAACAGCAGAAAGACTCTTCAATACGATCGTTCTCTTAAAGAGCTTTGCAAATGATGAAGAGGAATCTAGTGTAATTACTGAAGAAGATAAGACTATGATTCAAAGTATAGAAGATGCTAGAAATAAATTTATTGAAGCGATGGATGAAGATTTTAATACAAGTAATGCTTTGGCTGCAGTATTTGAAATATCTAAGGATGTAAATGACTATTTAAGAAAAGTAGAAAAAATCAACTCAATGGTTGTAAGCAAAGCAAATGAATTGTTTGATGAATTTAGACTTGTTTTAGGACTATTCAGTGATATTGACCAATATATTAGCATCGATAAAGTCAAGAATTTAGTTAACTTGCTTATTGATCTCCGCCAGGAGTTCAGAAAAAGCAAGAATTGGGAAAAAAGTGACAGAATACGTGACACATTAAAAGATTCTGGGATAATTCTTGAGGATAATCCAAAAAGAGTATTATGGAAAATAGTTGCTAAATAAGTTCTTTTTCTTTTTTTGCCGTTGAATGTAAAAAATTGTCTTCCACAAACAATTTTTTTCTTTTTTTTGTTGTAAAAGAAAAGGAAAGATGAAAAAAGAGTTGTGAGTATAAAAAAGTAATTACTTAAATTAAATAATTCAGAAAAAAGTTTTTGTATTTTAGTGTATTTACTAAAAACAATGAGTGACGATAAGATTAATGAAGAAAAACTAAATAACGAAAAAACTGAAGATGAAGAAGAATATGTGGGTAGGGATTGGAATAAAATTTTAATGGGTGTCTTGTTTGTCTTTGCTGCTACTGTGACATGGTATGTTATTCAAGCAATTCTTGGACATTAACCTTTTTAAACAATTTTTTGTTTATTTTGAGGAAAGACAAATTAAGGATTTGCATAAAAAAACTTTTTTATATGTATTTTTTTGCTTTTAATATGTTAAAGAAAACAATTTTTACTAATTTGGTTCTCCTGTTATTTAGTTCGTTTTTAATGTGTGCAGGGTCTAGCTATACTATAATTCCTTCTGATTACTTGATCTATAATGTTATAGATGCAAGTTCAACAACAAACTACTTTTATGGTGCATGGCCCCCAGGGGCATATTTTGGAACATGGTCTGTCAAAGAAGGGGATAAAGTGATGTTCAACATAACTTCTGTAACGAGTAACTCTATTAATGGCACTCTGACCATTGGAAATGTTACTTTTTCTGATGTAAGAAATATTGATGTAGGTAGTGCTCTTGCTTTAAGCATTTATCCATGGATGGGTGGGCTTATTGCAAATTCTTCAGATTGGGATGATATAACACAATTAGTTGAAAATACTAACACTACTATATCTGTAGAGCAAATAACTCACTTTGTAAATGGTGATAACCTTACATTAGTTGCAAGAATTTTTGAAGTTTCAAATTATTATGGTCAATATTCAAAGTTAATTTATGATAACGAAACTGGTATTTTGCTTGAAGGAATAACAAGTTTTAGTAATTATCTCTTAAGTTTATCTTTGGAATTCACTTCTATTGAGCTTAATATTCAAGCACAAAAAACTATGTGGACTCCCTTGTTAGTATCTGTTTTTTCTGTTGTTATAGTTGTAATATTAAAAAAACGTTAACTATACAACTATTCTTTCCATTTTTAATAAAAAAAGCAAAAACTTTTAGAATAACGAGTTTAGAACATAATATATGTCAGAAGAAGAAAAAATAGTTCAATATAAGCAAGTAGGCAAAAATAATAATATTGTGCTTATTACATTTCATAGACACAAAGATCTGAATGCGTTTAATTCACAAATGCTAGAAGAGTTTGAAGAAGTTTTATTGAAAATAAAGCAAGAAAACGATATTCGCTGCGTAATTATTACTTCAGAAGGTAAATCATTTGTTGCTGGAGCTGACCTTAAATGGATGTCAACTCTCAATGAAGAAAATTATAACGATTTAATAGCTAAAGGACAGGTAGTATTTGAATTGATTGAATCTTTGCCAGTACCAGTAATCGCTGCAGTAAATGGATATGCTTTAGGAGGTGGAATGGAACTTTCTTTAGCATGTGACATTAGAATTGCTAGTTCAAAAGCAGTTTTCGGACAACCAGAAGTTACGTTGGGGTTAGCTCCAGGATGGGGAGGAACTGTTCGTTTACCCCTTATTTCAGGATTAGGTGTAGCAAAAGATCTTATTCTTACTGGTAGAAAAATAAGTGCTGATGAAGCTCTAAAACTAAATATAGTTTCTGCAGTTTATCCTCCAGAAGAATTACTAGATAAAGCTTTAGAACTTGCAGAAACGATTGCATCAAATGCTCCTATTGCAGTAAGAGAAGCAAAAAAAGTTTTTACATCAACATTTCAAGAGAAAGTTAAAGAGGGGTACCGAAAAGAACAAGATGCAGCAAAACCATGTTTTGCATCAAGTGACTTAAAAGAAGGAATTGATGCATTGTTTAACAGAAGAAAACCAGAATTTAAAGATAATTAATTTTTTTTTTAGTTGTGTCTAATTCCTTACCTTTTTTTGAATTTATTATTTTTACAATATGGACAGCCAAATTCTTTTAGTTCTTCAATTGTCTTTATTTTCTTATTTTTGCCAATTGTAATTTCGTTTTTACAATTTATACAAACATAAATCCTGTTTTTAGGATTGAAATCACCAGTATAAAGCTTATCGAGATATTGTCCTTTAATTATTGGTGTTAGGGGTGGAAGAGTTTCTAATCTATATAGAACAGACTCTCCAGCTAAAATTTGTGCTCCTATATACTTATTAAATCGAGGTAGAATATGAGTGACCAAACAATTCATTGCAAGAAGATCTTTCTGAATTTTTAGCATTTCTTGAGGGGGTTTTTGACCAAAAGAAAGGTAGATAACACCTCCAATAGATTGATTTAGTATTTCTAAAGCTCTAGACACAAATAATGACACTCCTGGTCTAGTATATGGGGGATCTGTAAGTACTACATCAAAGATACCTTGGTAGGATCTAGGAATGGGATTCCTAAAGTCGTGATGAACAAATTTGATATTGGTACTGTTGTCTTTATTATATATATCAATAATTTTTTTTAACCTTTGATCAATGTCAAATACTACGATTTCTTGGTCATTTTTAAGAAACTGAGAAAGAAGTAAACTAGTTAAATCACTATCTCCAATGAACGCATAATTATCTTTTATCAGATCATAGTTGTGATTCATAAATAATATTCTTCTTAAATTTGTTTCAGCTGTAGCAAAAGACTGATCAATTACAGTTTTAGGCGCACCTCTCATCGATGCATAATATTTGAATTTTTCTAGTTCTTTTTCAAACTTATTTTCTTCAAATATAAACCCAATTCCATCACATTCTTTGCATGTTAAGTCAAAATTAACTTTTGTAAGTTCTTTGACTGCTTCAATTCCCGTGAATGAAAGTTTGTTCCCTTTCGGTGTTTTTTCACACCATCCTATCTTTATCAACTCATTTTTTATTGCAACACTTATTGGAGTGGGAAAACCGCTTTTTTGCGCAACAAATTTTATTGGTTTGTTTGGGTATCTGTCTAAAACAGCTAAAAAGCGCTTTATTCCGTTAATTCCCTCTTTTATTTTGACTTTTTTTGTAATTTCATTGATCTGTTTAATTATCTCTTCCCTATTCGTATTCAACTTACCTATTTTATAATATCTCTCTTCTAAAATTTTGTTATTAATATCTCAAATATTTCTTCGTAAGAAAAATTTTTCAATAGATTGAAAACTGTAAAATTGTGAAAAATTTAATTTCTTCATTTTCTTATCTAGATTATAAAACTAATCTACTTACTCTAAATAATATCCCACTTAATGAGCTAATAAAAGATGTCGATACACCTTTTTTTCTTTATTTACCTAAACGATTCGAGCAAAACTATTTAGCACTTAAAAATTCATTATCAAAGTATTTACCTAATTTTCAGATTTTTTATGCCGTAAAAGCCAATTATTTAGGAAAAATATTGTTAGATGCAAAAAAACTTGGTTTAGGACTAGAGGTTATGTCTTTGTTTGAGATTTTATTGGCTAGAAGAGCTAAATATTCTTTTAATAATCTTATTTTTAATGGCCCAGCTAAAACTGAACTAGAACTCACTACTTACTTAAAAGAAAATTCTAATGCTAGAATCAACGTAGAATCATTAAATGAACTAGTTTTAATTGAAAGAATTGCTAAAAAAATGAAAATTAAACCAAAAGTAACTGTGAGGATTCATCCTAACTTAAGTAAAGAAACTGAAAAAAGGATGTTGATTAAGAAAAGCAGTAAATTAGGTATAGATTACGAAAGGGCAAAGAAACTTTTTTCTTTTGCTAAAGATTCAGACTTTTTAGAACCTGTAGGAGTACACGTGCATGTTGGCACAAATCTTTCATCTCATGAGTTTTTTGATGAATTGTTTGATTTTATGAATTCATACATTGAGAGTTTAAGAAAAATCGATATCCAGATTAAAGAAGTAAATCTTGGAGGAGGGTTAGCTCCCCCAAATGTCCTGATTAGAGAAAATTTTAGTTTATATCGCTTTGCTGAACAAATAGTAACAAAATTTGAGAACTACAAAGATATTCTTTTTCTTTTTGAACCAGGACGATATTTGATTGCAGATAGTTTTATCGCTTTGACTAAAATTCTACAAACAAAGAAAAGCTGGGGGCGAAAGTGGGCTTTTGTAGATATTGGAGCTAATTCTCTTGTTCCTTTGAGATATAGCATTTATTCTGTTATTCCTCTATTTTTTAAGGGGAAGGGCCAATATTGCAATCTTGGGGGTCCATTGTGTTTACCTGTTGATATCATAACAAAAGAAGCAGTTGATTTTATGGTAGAGAACGATGATTTGTTGGCAGTACTAAATTGTGGTGCTTATACTCTCTCTATGAGCGAACAATTCGGTTATCCACGTCCTCCTGTTTATGAGCTAAATGAGAAAGGAAAGTTAAAATTGATCAAACCTTCTGATGATATAGAAAGAATGGTTGAAGAGAATTTTAGTAATCTTGAGTAGGGATTTGGTGAAACAATTGACTTCTTCTAAATCCACCCAAATATGTAGAGACACATGTAAAAGTAAATGTTGCAAAAGTACTCCCCCAGCTTTAACCTCTGAAGATTTAACTAGAATTAGTAATGCCCTCGGGATAAAAAAAGAAGAGTTTGCAAATAATAAAAATAATTATTTTTTTGTCAAAAAAAGAGAAAATAGTAATGACTGTTATTTTTTATCAGATGAAGGAGAATGTAAAATTTATAATTATCGCCCATTAGATTGTCAATTATTCCCAGTTTTGTTTAAAATTAAAAGAGTAGATTCTTCATATTTAATAAAATGGTATATATGGTATTGTCCCTTAACAGACTTTTTCACTTCAGAGTTTTTGATAGAAAAAGCAAAGAAAATAATTGTTAGGTATTTAGAAAAAGATTCAGGGATTCTGTTTGAATATCAATCTGCAATGTACGGAACTGGGGGGTATAAGAGAAAGCACTTTCTTTTTGAGGAAAAGATACCTTGATCAAGTAGAATAATATACAAGATTTTTTTTAGGACAAAAATCCCTAAATAAAAAAATTTTATAAATACTCTATTTTCTGTCTCAATATTCTTAATTATTATTCAATTAACTAATAAAAGGTGTACAAGATGAAGGCGGATTTGATTGTCATCGCTCTTGGAGGAAATATGATCCTACAAAGAGGACAAAAAGGAACATTTGAAGAACAAATGGAAAATACACAAAAAGCTTCTGTGGTTATAGCTGATTTGGTAGAACAAGGATATAAATTAGTATTGACTAGCGGAAATGGGCCCCAGGTAGGAAATATCTTAGCACAACAAAATTATGAAGATGCCCCCTCCATGCCTTTATATGTTTGTGGGGCTATGAGCCAAGGGCAAATAGGTTATATGATCTCCATGACTCTTCAAAATGAATTTAAAAAACGTAATAAAGAAGTTGATGTTATCACTTTGTCTACACGTGTGATAGTGGATAAAAACGATCCTGGTTTTTCTAATCCAACAAAACCAATTGGTAGGTTTTATACAAAGGATCAAGCAGATAAATTTAATGAAGAAGGTAAAGGGCCTTATATGGATGATGCTGGTAGAGGATATAGATTGTTTGTCGCTTCTCCTCAACCTTTAGAAATAGTTGAAAAGAAAGCTATACAAACTTTGGCAGATAGCGGTATGCTTGTTTATTGTGTTGGAGGAGGGGGTATACCTGTTGTAAAAAATGATGATGGAACACTTGAAGGAGCAATGGCAGTCATTGACAAAGACCGAGCTTCTGCGGTACTAGCAGAACAAATAGATGCAGGAATCCTTATGATACTTACTGACGTTCCTCATGCTTGTTTGAATTACAAAAAAGAGGACGAAAAACCTTTGGGAGAAATAAGTTTGGCTCTTGCTATGCAATATTATGATGAAGGGCATTTTATTAAGGGTAGCATGGGACCAAAAATCGAAGCAGCAATTAGGTTTGTTAAGAAGACTCAAGGGAAGGCGATAATTACCAATCCAGAAAACGCAATCAAAGCGATTAAGGGCGAAGCTGGTACAATTGTTGTCCCCTAATGAAAACTCTTCTTTTTTCATTTCAAAATTTTTCTTAAAACCTTTTTTTTGTTATTCTGAAATGGGTAATACCGTGCAATTTAAAAAGATAAAGGATAAATTTCTAGTGTTGTAAAAAATAGAGAAAGATGTTTCAGAGGTCAAAGAACATTTTGGATTCAATTATTTTGTGATTATTATGAGTAAGGAAAATACTGGGCAGTATAGTGAAAAAAATGCGTCTTACGGCGTTGAATCCATTCGCGCATTGGAAGGAACAGAGGGTATACGCCTTCGACCAGCTATGTATATAGGGTCAACAGGAGTAGATGGTTTACATCACTTGTGCTATGAAGTGATTGATAATAGTGTAGATGAATACATGGCAGGATATTGTAAAAATATTCAGATAGTTTTGCATAAGGGAAATGGAATATCAATTTTTGATGATGGAAGAGGGATACCTGTTGGTCCTCACAAAAAATACAAACAAGATGCTCTAGAGGTAATTTTAACCCGTATTCATTCTGGAGGAAAATTTGATAAAACGGCATATAAAGTCTCAGGTGGATTGCATGGTGTAGGTCTTGCAGCTGTCAACGCTTTATCTAGGACATTTTTAGTAAAAGTTTACAGAAATGGTAAAGAATATACCCAAGAATATTCCAAAGGGAAACCTGTAACAGAAATTATAATAAAAGAACAAGCAGCAGAGCCAATCACAGGAACTTACATCTATTTTGAAGCTGATGATGAAATATTTTCTACTGTAGAGTTTTCTTTTGATACTCTATCCAGAAGGATAAAAGAGATGGCTTATTTAAATAAAAATTTGCGTTTTGTACTTATTGATGAAAGAGGAGAAGAAGTTAAAAAAGTAGAGTATTTATTTGAAGGTGGATTAAGGCAGTTTGTTTTAGACTTATGTGCTGGAAAAAAATCTATTTTTGAACCCCCAGATGACGTTTTTCACTTTGAACAGACTATAGATGATATAATAATCGAAATCGCTCTTCAATATAATGCTGGTTATAATGAGGTAATAATGGGTTTTGTTAATGGAATATATACTAGTGAGGGAGGAACCCATATCTCAGGCTTTAAAGCTGGTCTAACTAGAGTTATCAATGATTATGCAAAAGATAAAAACCTTATTCCAAAAGGCGATAGTCTTAGAGGAGAAGATGTACGAGAGGGTATAATCGCAATTGTTTCGATTAAACATCCAGATCCACAATTTGAAGGACAAACAAAAACAAAATTGGGAAACAGCGAAGTAGACGGTGTAGTGCAAAGAGTTCTTAGAGAACAGTTTTACGAGTACTTACAAATTAACACAAAAACTGCTAAAAATATTATTGAAAAAGCTAATGAAGCACAACGAGCTCGTTTAGCTGCACGTAAAGCTAGAGAATTAGTAAGATTAAAACGAAAACAAGTGAGTCTTCCTGGACGATTAATTCAATGTAGAGAGACAGATCCAGAGAAAAGAGAACTGTTCCTAGTAGAAGGTCTGTCTGCTGGTGGAACAGCAATTAAAGCTCGAGATAGTCAATTTCAAGAAGTATTGTTTCTGAGAGGGAAAGTGATCAATGTCCTTAAATCAAGACAAGTAAAAGCATTAAGTAACAAAGAAATTGAAAGTTTAATTCTTGCAATCGGAACTGGAATCGGAGATGATTTTGATTTAGAAAGGTGTAGATACGGAAAAATCATAATACTTAGTGTAGCAAGAGATGAGCCTGTTTTACTTCAACACGATGATGGTACAGTTTTATTTACGCAGATAGGAAAATTTATAGATAAACAATTAGATTCTGGAGATTTATCAAACAATCTTTCACAGTGGAAAGTTGCCTGTTTCGATTTAATAACTAATAAGGTGAAATTTGCTCCAATAAAAAATGTAATAAGACACAAACACAATGAACCACTTTACGAAATTATTACAATTTATAATAGAAAAGTTAAGGTGACTGGAGGTCATAGTGTTTATGTTTATGACAATGGTCAAATAGTTCTTAAGCCAGCAAATCAGATAAAAAAAGGAGACTATATCGTTGCACCTAAAAAAATTCCACAACCACAACATCAAATAAAGATAAATCTAGTCAAAGCACTATATAAGCAAAAATATAAATCAAAAATTTTTGTAAAAGGTGGGAATATTCGAGAAATAGCTGCAAAAAGATTATTGACAAAAATTGCAGAGAAAACAAAGGATGGAATGAACTCTTTTCAAGTCAAGCTCCTCACTGAGCCTAGAATTATGCTTTCTGAATCAGAATGGAAAATGTTACGCAATATAAGAATAAATAAAGGTTACAGTCAAAGTTTTATAGCGCATAAAATTGGAGTGAAGCAAGCGATAACTGTATCAGAGTATGAGAGAAAAATTAGTCTCCCAATTAAATCTGTCTTTGATAAATACTTAGAAATTATAAGTTTTGATAAAAAATTAAAAACATTAAAATACAAAATTCCAAAAATCGATGAATTAAAACAAGAACATTCAAGCTATAATGACAAATACAGAATTGTTAGTCCATTCAAGAATTTAGGATGGTTTACTGCAGAGGAAGTAGAGCTTATAAATAGTAGTTCTGTAATTGTCCCTCGTGCTCATCACGAGGATGCTTTTCCAACGTCTATTTTGTTGACTAAAGAGCTTGCTTACTTCTTGGGTTGGTATACAGCTGAGGGCTCTATAGGTTCTAGATCTCAAGTAAGACTCCACTTAGGAAAAAAAGATGATAAATATATCCCTTATTTGGAAAAGTGCATCAAGAAAGTGTTTAATAAAACTCCAAAAATTTATGTAGATCGCAATAATGTTCGCAATCTATACATTCACAGTACTTTTGCTAAGTCAGTAATAGTTGCCCTAGAATTAAATAAAAAGGCGCACGAGAAAAGAGTACCTGATATAATTTTCTCTGCTCCTGGTGAAATACAATTAGAATTCTTAAAAGGCTATTTCTTAGGCGATGGTACTTTAACTAAATCATCTTTGTCTTGCTCTACCACTTCAAAAGACCTCTATCATGGTATTAGATATCTTTTAGGTATGCATGGTATTTTTACTTCTTCTTATACGTATGTTCCTAATGTTGAAAAACAAAAACAAAATGAAAGTAAAATTATATCTAAAAAGACACAATATAGACTTTCCATAACTGGTAAAGAACAGTTGAGAAGAATAGAAAAAATATGGGAAGATTTTGACCAAAGTGAAAAGACAAAAGAATATGTTTCAAAGAACTTTACTAAAAATCTACAATTAAAAGCGATATCAGAAGATCTAGTGGCTCTAAAAGTAAAAGATGTCAAAAAAATACCTTTTGAGGGTAATGTGTATGACTTTTCAGTAGAATCTGATGAAAACTTTATTTGTGGAGATGGAGGAATTTGTTGTCATAATACAGATGCTGATGTTGATGGAGCTCACATTATGACTCTTTTACTTACTTTCTTCTATCGATATATGCGTCCATTAATTGAAATAGGAAAGGTTTATGTGGCTGTTCCTCCCCTATTTAGGGTTTATCTAAATCGAGGAACATCAGAATTGTTAGCAGAGAAGAAACATCAATATTGTTATACAGAACAAGAGAGAGATGAACTTGTTTCCAAGCTGGTGGAAAACGGAATTGATCCTTCAAGAATAAAAGTTCAAAGATATAAGGGTCTTGGAGAAATGAATGCTGAACAACTAGAATTTACTGCAATGAAACCTTATCATCGCTATTTAGTTCAATTGAAAATAGAGGATGCTGCTTCAGCAGACCTGAAATTCGAGCAACTGATGGGAAGCGATGTAACATTTAGGAAAAAGTTCATTATGGAAGAAGTATTCAAACATGACTCTGAATCCTACAAAAAAGAATATGGGGTTGAGATTCCTGAGGAAGAGGAGGAAGAAGAAATAAAAGAAGCTGAAGAAGAATTAATTGATGTTGAAATATCTGGCGAAGAAGAACCAGAAGAATTAGAACTATAGGGTGTAGAAAGTGACTGAAGTAGATAACAATCAAGAAAAAATTATCAGAAAACCTTTAACTCAGACGCTTGAAGAAGCATATAAAGATTATAGCCACTATGTAATAAGCGAAAGGGCTATTCCTGACGCAAGAGACGGCTTGAAACCAGTACATAGAAGAATATTGTGGGCCATGCATCAAATGGGGTTAACGTATAACAAACCTCATAAAAAATGTGCAAGGATAGTAGGCGAGTGTTTTGTTGAGGGAACGCTTGTAAATACAGTAGAAGGATTAAAACCCATAGAAGAGATTATGATCGGAGAGGAAGTATATACACAAAATGGCTTACAAAAAGTCACACAGTTGTATGAGCTTCCAGAAAAACCTCTTTATACAATTGAATTGGAGAATGGCATGAAAAATGTATGTACTGGTGGTCAAAAATTTAAGGTATTTACAGAAAATCTACAATTTGAGTGGAAACGAGCAGACAAACTAAAAGAAGGCGATTATATAGTTTGCAGTTCAAAAATTAATTTTTCTAACAATTATGTGTCGATTAATGGAATCACAATTGATGAGGACATTGCTTATTTATTAGGTGCCTTTTTAGCTGATGGATGGATTGACAGAAGTAACAGGGGATACCACAGAATATCTTTTTCGTCAGAAGCAAAAGAAGTTATAGAACATATTATGCAAATTATTAAAGAAAAGTTTGGGAAGTCTGAAAGTATAAATTTCAAAGATGTTTATTACTTACGTATAAATGATCATCAATTAAACCAGAAACTTATTAACACTTTCGACCTTATGGATAAGTATTCTTACAATATACGCATCCCTCAACAAATTTTTAGGTCTCCAAAAAGCGTTGTTTTTTCATTTATTAGTGGTTTTATCGATGGTGATGGACATATTCATAAAGATCGGAATGCAATCGCAATTTATTCTGTGGCAGAGGAATTTTTGGGAGAGTTGCAAATTCTTTTATTTGCATTGGGCATAAATTCTAGCTTATATCTTCATAGAAAAAAGGATGCTCAATACAAAAATGGAAAGAAATTAAATTATGATTACTATGTTCTTGAAATTCGGGGAAAGTATGCCTTTGATCTCTCCAAAGAATTGACACTATGTGATAAAAAGAAGCAAGCTCGGCTTGAAAAAACTGATAATTTTCTACCTTCTAAAATGGATGAGATACCTTATATTGGAAAGTATATTTTCCAAGAATTTTCGGAGAAACACTTAGGAGGAGGGTGGTATTTAAGTAAAACGGGAGAAAAAGTACGAGAGGGAATTAAATATCCAGACGGAACCAAAATCAGATATTCTAAAGATTTAAAAGAGAATGTTAGAATATATAAAACTAATATTAAGCAGCTGAATATCCTAAAGAAAATGGAATTAATAGACTCTAAATATTTTGTCTTGGTTAAAGATATTTTGAATAATAATATCTATTTCATTAAAGTTAAAAGTGTAGCTAACTCAATTGCAAAGAAAACTTTTGATATTCAAGTTGAAGAAGATCATGAGTTTATAGCTAATGGAATGGTTTCTCATAACTGCACAGGTAAATATCATCCACATGCAGGTGGAGTTTATGAAGCACTAGTTCGGTTGGCTCAACCTTTTTCACTTAGATACCCTGTAGTTGATGGACAAGGAAATTTTGGTTCAATTGATGGGTTTCCTGCTGCAGCAATGAGATACACAGAAGCCCGTCTCGCTCGGATAGCAAATGAACTACTAGAAAATGTTATACCTGAAATTGTCAAATTTCAAGAGAACTTTGATGGAGAAGAAATGGAACCTACTGTTCTACCAGTCAAATTTCCGCTGCTTCTAGTTAATGGGACAAGTGGGATAGCTGTTGGTTTAAGTTCGAACATCCCCCCACATAATTTAAGTGAGGTTATAGATGCTACTATCGCTTTGATTGATGATCCTAATGTTTCTGACGAAATTCTCTCGTCAATAGTAAAAGGGCCTGATTTTCCTACAGGGGGGGTAATAGTTAATGGTGCTTCTATGCCTAATTATAATTTAACAGGAAAATCACCAATAATTATACGCGCTAGAATAGATATTAAAGAACCAACAGAAAAAAGAGACTATGCCATTCTTGTTGTTACAGAGATACCTTACTTAGTAAACAAATCAACACTTATGGAAGAGTTACATGATATAATATATGATAAAAAGATTAGAGGATTAAGTGATGTAAGAGATTTGTCAAAAGATAAGATACATATAGAGATAGATGTAGAACCTGATTATTCCCATGAAAGAAGTTTGAAAGTAATTATTGGTCAATTATATAAGAAAACACAACTCGAAAAGCCTTTTTACGCAAAAAACATGGCTTTCGCGAGAGGAAGACCTAGGCTATTAAATTTGCGTAGAGCTCTTCAAATATTTTTAGAACATAGAGAATATGTTATTACAAAAACAATCAAACATCTTTTAAGTAAGGCTTTAATGCGATTACACATATTAGAGGGATTATATATCGCTCTAAACAATATTGATGAAGTTATTTCAATAATTAAGAAATCAGAAGATAGAAATGATGCTCAAGAAAAACTGATGAAAAGATTCGATTTAAGCGAATCTCAAACAAAAGCCATACTTTCGATGCAACTTGCACGTCTAGCTAGAATGGAAGTAGAATCAATTATTAATGAAAAGAAAGAATTAGAAAAGAAAGTAGAAGAATACAGAGAAATATTGGCTAGTAAGCAAAAACGTATGGAGATAATTAAACAAGAGTTGTCTGAAATAAAAGAAAAATATGGAGATGAAAGAAGAACAGAGATAATAACTGATGTTGAGATTCCTATAAATGCTGATGTCTATGAAATGTTGCATGACAGATATTTGCTTATTACTGCTTCTGAAAAAGGTTATGCAAGATCTATCGATATCTCAAAATTTAAGACACAAAGGAGAGGAGGAAAGGGTCTTCGGGCAGTGATGCTGAAAGCAAATGACAGATTACACGATATGGTTGTTGCTCTAAACAAAAGTACTTTATTATTAATAACTGAGCAAGGAAAAGTACATTCTATTCCTGCATTTGAAATACCTGAAGCAAAGAGAAGAAATTCTATTGGAAGTAAATGGCAAACTATTCAACCTATTGAATCAGCAGTTGTGAAAATGGTTCCTGTAGACAGGCATGATTTCAAAAAGGAACTCTACTTGTTTTTTGTCACAGAAAAAGGAACAGTGAAAAAGACAGAACTTTCAGCTTTTTCAAATATTAGAAGAACTGGAATAATTGGTATAAAACTAGAAAAAGGAGATAAAGTTGTAGATGGTTTTGTTACAACAGGGCGTGATCACATTTTCTTAGCATCAAGAAATGGTTTGACTGCTCATTTTCATGAGGAAGAAGTAAGAACACTTGGAAGAAACACTCAAGGTGTAAGGGGAATGAGATTTAAGGTTCCCAACGATAAAGTTGTAGCAGGAGGAAGTGTTCATGAAAATGAACTTGGAAATTATTCTCTTCTAACAATTACTGAAAAAGGGCATGGAAAGAGAACACCTTGTACTGAGTATCGACATACACATAGAGGAGCAAAAGGAGTTATCGACATTAAGACTGACGATAGGAATGGAAAAGTAGCTTCTATGTTAATTGTTCCGAGAAAACCTGAAAAAACCCAGACTGTTTCTTTGTTAAATAATCAAGGAGTAGCGATTAGGATAAAAATTAACTCTGTACGTGAAGTAGGAAGAAATACCCGTGGAGTAAAAATAATGGAGTTAAGGAAAGGAGAAAAGGTTATTTTTGCTTCTCTGATAGATATTGAAAATGAGTAATTTCGGTCAATCTTTATATATTTTGACCACCTTTTTTATTTGAAATATATGCTACCAATTTTGAATAGTTTGGAAGTAACGGAAGTTATACCTATATCAGAATCAGCAACAAGAAGGTTCCAGTTTTATGCTGGCATAAATGCAATGGTTGCAGAAAATGCAAAAGGAAAAACTACTTTGTGTGATATTATCGAACGTTCAATTTGTTCAGATGCTCATGCTCAGCGTTATTCTGCATTTGCAAGAAAAAGAAAAACAAAAGATGCATACATCAAAAGCTCTTGGTTAATGGATACTGAAGTGCAAATTCATCAAGCTTTAACTGATGCAGGAGTAAAAACGACAGTATCAGATCGTGGAGGAGGAAAAAAAACACTTCCAAGACAAGAATATTCTAACTTTCTTAGTAGAAAACTTCATTTAACATTGAATGAATTCCAAGAACTTTTTCAGAGTTTATATTACAAAAGAGAAGATGATTTTACTCTCCTGGGAAGAACTGAAGAGACAGATCCACAATTATTAGCTTTTTTTAAGTTACTAAACAAGTTTACTTCTGGTTCTCCTGATGATATTAGGTTAAGACAAGAAATTAACCAGAAAAAAACAGAGAAAAAAGAACTACAAGATAAATTACGTAAAATCGAGGAAGAAGAAAATAAAATCAGAACAGTTATGAATACAATAGGTATTTCAGAGGTAAGTGAAGCCATACTTGATGCCAAATATGATGATTTATCACGAAAAATAACAGAAAAAAGGAGAGAGCTGGAAAATATCGAAAAAGTGAAAAGCCGTATTGAAGAAGAAATAGACAAAGAAACTGATGAGTTGTATAATGTTAAAGATGAGCACTTTCTTAATGCAGTAAAAGAGTTAGAAAAAATAAAATCAGAATTGAGTTTAAAGAAAAAAGAAAGGATTCAAGTACAAAGGGAAATAGCTGCTGCATCAAAAGTAGGTAACGAAAAATATGGTTATTTGAAAGAAAAAGTGTCCAGAAAGCCTAAATGTGAATTCTGTGGTACAAATTTAGCTGAGGAATGGAATAATAGACTACAGGTGGGTTGCCCATTATGTGGGACAGAATGGGCAAAGTTGTCAAGAGAATTAAGGGAAGGATTGTTTGCTGAACCAGAAAAACCTGATACTGCAAGTTTAGAATTAAAATTAGAAGAAATCGACATTGAGATAAAAAAATTAGAAAGTGAGATCAGAAATAAGGAAGTAGAAGTTAATGAAGTTAAATCAGCAGAAAGAATAATTCAAAATAAGATAATAGAGCTGAAAACTAAATTAAAAATGCGAGAAAAAGAAATAAAAAGTTTAACTCAAACTATTCATTCGCTAACAAATCAACAAATATCAATAAAAACAGAAAAAGAATTTTTAACAACTAAAGTTAATCTACAAGAGTTATTAAGAAAAAAATTGGATTTACAGAAAAGAATAGATGAGAAACAAGATGAACTTGATGAACTACAAAAACTAGAAAACATATCTCATGAACGAAATCAAATACTAGAAAATTTTCAGCAAGCAACATTGGAAATATTTGGGTACGGTATGTTAGTCAATCCTAAAGAGATGTCAATAACTTTAATGGTTGACCACTCAACAAGAGCTTATGAAAGTTTGTCAGGAGGAGAAAAATACTTTATAGATATATGTTTGAGAATAGCAGTATGGAAGTATCTTTTAAAAAATGGATTTACAAGACAAGGAATGTTAATTATTGATTCACCAGAAAATTCACTAGATAATGAAAGACTGGGACTGCTAGCTGAGGTTTTAAACTCTGAAAAAGAAAATTTTCTTTTTATCGTTACAACAAGGAATCAAGAGTTCTACGAAAAATTAGATGCACAAATAATAGATAGTGGAAAATTCGTTCAAACATCCTTGTTTGACTTTATAAAATAATATTCTTATCCTCCTTCAAACAATTTGGAGTTAATAAGACTAATCAATTTTTCTTTTAATTCTAATCCTTTATAGGTTTGAGCAATTGTTTCAACTTCTTTAGCTAAATCGTCTAAATTTAAAACATATTTTAGCCATAAAGCAAGATCGCTAGAAATAGTCATATCTTCATCGATTCTATGAGTGTGGTATTCAATAGAAAAGAATGGAATATAACGAAGAATATCTGCAAGTTCCTTAAGAGATAAAGCAGAGCCATAGATCTTAGAAGGGTTCTCAGGGTCTCTAAAGGTGAAAGGAGGATTTATAGGCTTAGATAATAAAGGTATTTTCTCTTTTTCTGTAATATTAACAGTCACGTCAATTACCTCCTATACGCTTAAGCAATGTATTCAAGTACTTCTAAAAAAAGTCTTTTTAATTCTTTTGCTTGTAAGTTAAAAGAAAATTAGAAACTAACCCAGCAAAACTTCAGTAGTTTTCAGGTTCGGAATGAGTCTGAGTGTTACCCTACCGCTATGGCCGCGACGAATCGCAGCGAATGGTCCTTCCCAAGTGCTCTCGCAACTTAGTACAAAACCACACGTTGGCAGGCTTAACTTTCCTGACCACACGGAAACATCCGTAGAGGAGTTTTGTTAGGCAAAAGAACCCTTTTCATAATATATTTGAATGTTGCTATTATTGAGAAAAGGAAAAAGTCGAAATATTTAAATTCATTGAAAAAACGGAATTTTAGCAAACAAAACAAAGCAAAAAAAGGCCACGATATCCTAGCTCGGTAGGGAGATTGTCTGCTAAGCAATTGCCGTTACAGGCTCCAGGGTTCAAATCCCTGTCGTGGCTCCATAAAATTGTTATTTTTCTCTGTTTTTTATTTTTCTTTAAAATTTTAGCCGCGACAAGGATTAGAACCTTGAAGTCTAGACGAATTTGGATTAGCAATCCGCTTTCTTCTTTTTCTTATTTCTTTTGCTTTTCGTTTTAATATTGACTCAATTAAACTATTCTTAATTTCATCTCATTTTTTCTTTTCTTTTTCAAAAAAAGGTAATAACTCACTATTTATAAAAGGAACAAAAATCATTACTCAATGAATGATGATACCGTTTTAGAACTTAATCATGGTGCTGGGGGCACCATTATGGATGAGTTTCTTTCTTCTATCTTAAGTCTTTATTCTCTAAAAAAAGTTGAGAATGGTATTGGCGCTGATGAAATGGATGATGGAGCTACAATCTCTCTTCCTTCTGGCGATACTCTCATCGTTTCTGCTGACTCTCATACTGTTACTCCTCTTTTCTTCCCTGGAGGAGATCTAGGTAAATTAGCTGCCAGTGGAACAATTAATGATGTAGTTATGATGGGTGGAAAGCCTATTGCTATTACTTGTGCATTGCTAATAGAGGAAGGAACAAAATATGGCTTGGTTAAGCGTATTCTTTCTTCTTTTGCAAAGGTTTGTGAAGAAAATAATGTTGCTGTTATTGGTGGTGACACAAAAGTTCTTCCTAAAGGAAATGTTGATCAGATATACATCAGTACTGTGGGGTTAGGTTTTAGGATTTCTCCTCAACCCATTGCTGATAATCAGCTACAAGTAGGTGATAAAATTATTATTTCTAATTATCCTGGAATGCATGGTGCGTCCTTAATTGCCAGAAGAGAAGGCATTAATTTGAGTACAACCTTAGAATCCGATGTTTCACCTCTAACTTCCTTGTTACTTCCTATTATTGAAAAAGGAGGTATCAGAGCAATGAAGGATCCTACGAGAGGAGGTCTTGGTGGGGCATTGAATGAGTTGGCTTCAAAATCTGACAAAGGTATCATTCTTGAAGAAGAATCAATTCCTATTCATCCTCAAGTTAATGGTATTTGTGAACTACTAGGGATTGACATGTTTTCACTTTCTTCCGAGGGAACTGTAGTAATGGCTGTAGAAAAAGAAAAGGCAGAAGAAATTCTCTCTATTCTTCAAAGTCATAACTTGGGCAAAAATGCTCAAATAATAGGTGAAGTGAGTGAAAAATATAAAGGAAAAGTGGTTGTACATACTCCTATCGGAGGACATAGATTGTTGAGAAAACCTCTTGGAGAACCTATTCCGCGTGTATGTTAAATTCTAAACCTATCAGTAAGTAAGGGTTATTTCAGTGTCGATAGAAACTTGCTTAATAGAAGTGTCCGGGATTGTACAAGGAATCGGTTATAGACCATTTGTTTACAGCCTAGCTACATCTATAGGTATTAAGGGTACTGTACAAAATTTAGGTGATGCTGGTGTTAGAATCATAGCAGTGGGAACGAGAGATAAAGTAAATTTGTTTATTGAAAAACTAAAATCTAACAAACCTAAACTTTGTGTATATGATTCCTTTATAGTTAAATGGAATGTGAAACAGAGTACTCTCCCACAAAAATTCGAAATAATAAAAAGTTCAAACGAAAAATTGGGTGCTGGGTTCTCTTACTTGCCTCCTGATATTGCAATATGTGATCAATGTGTCAATGAGTTATTGCACTCCAATGATATAAGAAGAAAAGATTACCCATTTAATTCTTGTGTGGATTGCGGGCCTCGCTTTACTGTGATAGACAAGTTGCCTTATGATAGACCAAATACTGTAATGAGAGATTTTCCTTTTTGCGATGAGTGCTTAAATGACTATTTATCCCCAGATGATAGAAGATTTCATGCTCAAACAACTTGTTGTCACTACTGTGGTCCAAAATATTTATTATACGATAAAAATGGAGATGAACTTCCTTATTCTAGTCACAGTGAAATTGTAAAGTTTGTTGCTCAACAAATAGAAGAAGGGAAAATTGTGGCAATTAAAGGAATAGGTGGAACACACATTGCTTGTTCAACAAAGAATGATAAGGTCTTACTGCGATTAAGAGAAGTGAAAGGAAAAAGAAAATATAAACCATTTGCTATAATGGCAAAGGATATTGAAAGTATTCTCTCTTTTGCTCATGTAAATGAAAAAGAAAAAGAGTTGCTTGAGAGTTTTAGGAGACCAATAGTGTTGTTAGATAAAAGTTCTGATTATGATCTATCAGAGTGGGTTTCTCCCAAACTACATAATATTGGGGTAATGTTACCCTATGCAGGCGTTCACTATATGCTTTTTGAATATTTAAAAGATTCAACTATTGTTATGACGAGTGCAAATCCTTCTAACTATCCAATGTTTATTGAAAATGATGAAATAATTAGTAAACTTCCTTATGTTGATTTCTTTCTTCTTCACAATAGAACAATATACCAGCGCTGTGATGACTCTGTTCTAAGAATAAATAATATTGACAATAAATACTCAATCAAATTTTTAAGAAGATCAAGAGGATGGGTTCCTGAACCATTAATAGCTCATGTAGATATAGGAAATAAAACCTTGCTGGCAGTAGGGGGTGAAATGCATCTCATTCCATCTTTAATGAAAGGAAATAGAATTATCCCTACTCAGTATATCGGCACTGTTACATTAATGGAAACTCTTGATTTTATGCTTAATGCAATAAAACATTTTACTGATCTTTATCAGGTTAAGATTGATTCAATAGCTTATGATCTTCACCCTCAATATATGACTTCTACAAGTATCAATGAAATAAGTGATTTTTTTGGTGCCAATAGTTACACTGCGTTTCAACATCATAAAGCACATATTGCCAGTGTGGCATTAGAACACCAAATAGACCCTGAAGAGGAAATTTTGGGTCTAGCGATAGATGGAACTGGCTATGGTGATGATAAATCAATTTGGGGTGGTGAAATATTTGGGGGAAAAATATATTCGTTAGAACGTGTAGCTCATAATGAACGTTTTTATTTACCTGGGGGAGATCTAGCTGTAAAATATCCGTTACGAACACTGCTCTCATTTTTAGTAAAAAATTATACTGATGATGAAATATTTAACATACTCCCTCAAATTTCTTTACAACATACTTCTGAAGAATCAATAAGATTCGTTTTAGCTCAATTAAGATCAAAAAAACTTCCTTCAACTTTTATTACTTCAAGCACTGGACGATTCTTGGATGCTGTTAGTTTTTTTCTAAATCTCTGCGCTGAACAGACGTTTGAGGGCGAACCAGCTATCAAGTTAGAAAGTCATGCTTATAATGTTAAAGAAAAAGAGCCATGTATTGATTTTCAATGGAAAGGAGATGAATTAAACCTCTCTAATATCTTTCCCCAAATTAACGAATATAAAAAATCTTTTTCTACACATGCCATTGCTTCTGCAGTCCAAAAGGCATTAGGAAGGAGTTATGGGCTACGATTAAATGAATATGCAGAAGAAAGAGGCGTTGATAAAGTTTTAATTTCTGGTGGAGTATCTTTTAATCAAATTATCACTAAGAATATAGTTGAGGAAATTAATACAAAGCGTATTAGTGTATTCTTTAATGAAAAAGTTTCTCCTGGGGATGGAGGGATATCAGTTGGACAACTTTACCTTTTGTCTCTAAGATATTAAATATAAATTTGCCTTATTTTTTCTCCAGAATATGGATATTGCATTATTTTTAATTTAGAGTTAAGTTTTTTTTTACGTTTTCACTTCAGTGTGCTAGCTTCTCCCACAAGAAAGGTTTTAAACATAAACTTATTGTTCGTTACATATCACACACAAAAAGTAACAAATAGTAGTTTGTTACAAAAGGAAATAGGATCCTAAGGAGGATTAAATAAATATGGCTTGGCTTGAAATATTAGCATTTATAACTGTACCTGGTATACTTTTTATCATTTCAATGGCTTTGTTTATTGATTGGTTAGATAGAAAAGTATATGCCAGAGGTCAAAATAGGAGAGGTCCACCATTTTTTCAACCGCTCTATGATCTCGTAAAATTGACTGCGAAAGAAAGCATAATCCCTGAAGGAGTTTCAAAATTTTGGATGACAGTTTTACCTATTCTTTTCTTTTGGACAGCTTTAACTGGCGCATTAATGATTCCTATTGCTGTTTTTTCTGATGACTTAAATGTAGTTACTGGATTTGCAGGATTTCATTTTGATGTGTTTTTTGTATTGCTTGTCTTATTATCCTACGGTATGCTCATTTTTGCAATGGGTTATGTAACAAAGAATCCCTTCGCTCAAACTGGAGCTACAAGATCGTTGTTACAAGTATTATCCTTTGAAATTCCATTAAGCTTTGCTATTTTCGTTCCAATTTTAATAACAAGTGATAAAACAGAAAGATTTGTTTTAGGAGATGTTAGTAAAAACCTTTATTCTGCTATTGGAGAAACCCCTCTGTATATTATTGGCTTAATTATTGCTTTTGCAATATCGATATTAGCATTGATGGCTGAATTGGAAGAATTTCCGTTCGATGCTCCAGTAGCGCATACAGAACTAGCTGATGGGTGGTTAGTTGAATATGGTGGATGGAGATATGCACTTATTCATTTAGGAGAAAGAATAGGAGCTTTCTTCATTGGTGGTCTTATAGTAACCTTGTTCTTAGGCGGTCCATACATTGTTGATACTTCTATTCCATTCTTAGATGCTTTTCTGCATATAATATTCTTTACCATTAAATTAATACTAGTGATCACCTTGATGTCATTCTTACGAACTTTAATTTCACGTATAAGAATAGATCAAACAGTAAGATTATCATGGAGATTCGTGTTGCCTTTTGCATTAATTGCCATAATGCTAACCTTAGGCTTTAAACTAATATAGGAGTGATTGTTATGGAAGAATGGATAGCTTTACTTTTTGATATAGGTCTTGGAGCTCTGGTTGTATTATTAATTTATGCAATCAGCTGGAAAGTTAGAAAAATCTTGGGTTCTCAACCTGAGAAACAGAGTAAGAAGAAAAGGCAACTGTTCCAAAGTGGGGATGCAATAGAAGCAAAACCACGTCGAATGTATATTGACACATATGTCTTTATTGCTTACTTTGTGTTATTTGATGTTGCTGCTTTTATTCTTGCAACAGTGTTCTTTATCACAAAAGCCAACCCCAATTACACCGATAGTATCACTCTTGCTTTAGTATATTCTTCAATCGTTCTTGCTACACTATTGTTTGCAATGAAAAAGAGGTATCCTAGAGATGTGATTGACCCTATTAATGGAGGATTGAAATAAATGAGTCTAGTAGTACCTATTGTAATTTTTATGTCATTAGCAATAATATCTGCTATTGTCGCTCTCGAAACCAAACATTTGATGATTTCTATAATCAGTTTAATACTCATGAATATCTTTGTTTGGGCAGTTTTCATGTTTTTCCATGCAGATTTACTCGCTTGGATACAACTAATTGTCTATGGTGGTGGGTTAACAGCACTATTCTTAGTTGTAGTAGTTTTAACTGAAAAACAAACAGATGAGATGTTCGATTGGAAGAAAACAACTTTTGCTGCTTTGTTCTCTGGGTTGATTGTGGGCATCCTAATAGGTGTTTTTCTTGTTTTTGATGAAACAAAACTCACCTTTACTGGACGCGTAACCTCGCCTGCAGGAGCAATGTCAGAAATGTGGGTCAACCGTCCAACTGATTTAATTATTCAAGCATTGCTTTTCTTTGCAACTGCAGTAGCAATTGGAGCTTTATTTGTAAAACATAAAACAGATTCTCGTAAGGAGGAGATAAAATCATGATGGATCAAATACTTTTACTCATATTCGCTACAATCCTATTCGGTGTTGGATTATATGCGCTATTAGGAAAGAGAAACATCATTAAAATACTGATGGGAATAGAAATAATGACTGTAGCTGTAAATATAGTCTTTATTGCTTTAGGAACAGATCTAGACAATAGAACCTTCAACCAATTTACAATTGTCTTTCCTCTGATATCGTTGGCAGTAGGGGCTGCAGTTATGGCACTTGGTCTAGCCATTGTAATTAATAACTACCGTCACGTGAAAAGCGTAGACGCAGATGAAATGGCTACTTTAAAGAGGTGATATGAATGGAAGCAATTTACTTACTAACAATAATAGCGGTTTTAACTCCTTTATTCGGAGCTTTTGCAAGTTTACTTCTTAAGAAATGGCAAATGATAAGAGATGTTTTTGGAGTACTAACTATAGGCATATCAGCAATAATGTCTATTGCTGTATTTATTATGTTTGAGGAGCCAGGAAGTTTGGACTTTTGGTGGTTTAATTTCATCTGGCCAAGTAATCTATCTGTAGGTTTTTATTTAGATGGCTTATCAGTAATGATGCTTTTGATTGTTTCTATCCTAAGCATGCTAATAGCTTTCTTCTCTTTAGAATATATGGGCGGAGACAAATACAAAGATAGATATTGGTTCTTTATGCAATTATTTGTGAGTGGAATGCTACTTCTAGTAGTAGCTCATGATATGGTACTCCTATTCGCTGGCTGGGAAATTGTAGGATTGTGCTCTTGTTTCCTTATAGCTCATCATTTCATGAAAGAAGGAGAAGAGGGAAAGAAACCTGCATTAAGTGGTATCAAAGCTCTTATTATGACTGGAATTGGAGATATTGGTCTACTTGTATTCCTTGCTTGGTTATTTTATCAAACTAATAGTTTACTTATTCCAAGGACTGAAATCAATGGTTCTAATGCTGTAATGAGTATTTTTCTTATCCTTGCACCATTATCTAAATCTGCTCAGTTTCCACTCCAATCTTGGCTTAGTTCTGGAGATACAATTGATATTGATGCAATGCAAGGTCCAACAACTGTTTCTGCCTTAATCCATGCAGCTACAATGGTTAAAGCTGGTGTATATCTAGTTGCAAGATTTACTCCTGCATGGAATGAGAAGGTCTTCTATGTCCTTCTAATGGTACTTGCAGGTATTTCTTGTGTTGGTGCTGCATTTGGTGCCTTAGTAACTACAGACCTAAAGAGAGTGCTCGCATATTCTACAATCTCGCAACTTTCCTATATGTTCCTTGCTTTATCAATGAGAGAGGGTGAAGTGGGACTCAGTGCTGGAGAACTACATCTATTTTCTCATGCAATATTCAAAGCACTACTGTTCTTATCTGCAGGAGCAATAATTCACTCTGTAGCTGAGGAGCGGGATATTAAAAAAATGGGTGGATTAAGAACTGAATTACCTTGGATCTATTGGTTTATGCTAATAGGTGTTTTAGGATTAATGGGTATTCCATTCATCACAAATGGAGGTTACTCTAAAGAGCTTATTATAGGAACTGCATTGGAAAATGGATATTGGTTCGTGTTTGTAATTACAGTTTTAACTGCACTACTAACTGCTTTATACTCTACAAGGATGTTCCTCATGATCTTTCATGGAAAAAACAGAGGTGCTCATGTTCATAAACCAAAGTGGATTATGCGTACTACTCTTGGAATCCTAGCTTTTCTAGTTGTTTTCACTGGTTTCACAGTTGAAGGAGTATTCAGTGATTTCCTAGAGAACAATGAAAAGAGTTTTGGTAATCCTTTCCACATTAATGGTGCAGCTTTAGGAAGCGCACTAGGTGCTGTTGTGCTTGGAATTGTAATCGCCTACTTGTTGTACGGAAAAGGACAAACAGAAGTGGCAATATTTGAGCAAAATAAGGTATTAAGAGCTTTAAGAACATTCGTTGCTGAAGGCTTTTACATAGATCATCTCTATAACCTTGTTATTGTTAAACCCGCTTTCTGGATTGGAAAGCAACTTAGTTATCTAAAAACAGGTAAAATTAATTGGAATATGATCTTTGGAAGCCTTGTAAGCATAGGTGTGCTCGTTATAACGGTGGTGATTGTCTAATGAATACAATACTCTCTCTAATCTTAATTGTTCCAATTGTAGGAGCAGCATTGTTGGTTTTATTCGAACAATTTAGAAACTTCATAGTTAAAATGAAAATAAACCCTGATTTCCTTCAACATATTTTCGCAAATCTTACAGCACTTACAGTGTTAGTATTAGGAATTTATTCTATCTTTGACAACAGTTTGTGGAATTTAAATACTACTTCTGATTCTTTGCTTAAGTTCGGAGAATTGGAGGCTATTCTTGTATCCATCTTTGCTTTCCTTGTATGGATGGCTGTGCTATTTAGTGTCGACTACATGAAAGATAAAAAAGCGTTAGGTAATTACTATGGACTAATATTCACCCTGCTAACTGGATTAAGTTCTGTAGTATTAGCAAGTAACTACTTTACCTTATTTATTGGTTGGGAACTATTCGGTCTAAGTGGATACGCATTAGTTGCATTTGATAGAGAAAAAAGAGGAGCTGTTGAAGCAAGTCTAAAATATTTCATAATGAGTACTGCAGGAAGCATGTTCATTATCTTAGCTACAGCATTAACTTATGGAGTATATGGTTCTGTGAGTTTTGATACTTTGCATGGCATATCAAAAGAAGGACCAATGGCTGGTCTGATTGTGGCTCTTTATGTTACAGGCTTTGGAGTAACAGCAGCAATGTTATTACTAAATGCATGGCTACCTGATGCCCATAGTAACGCACCTTCAACAATTTCAGCTTTACTCTCCGGAATAGTAGTAAAAGCTGGTGCTTTTGGTATTTATAGGACACTCTATTGGGCTTTTAGTGGTACAGGAAATAACTTATTGTCTAATACTTCTCTTGTAATCTCTTGGCTTGCAATTTTGACAATGGTTGACGGTAACTTCCTCGTTTTTGCACAATTTAAACGAGAAGATATCATTGACCTAAAGCGTATCCTAGCTTATTCTACAACAGTACATCTCGGTTTTGTTGTTTTAGGATTAGGAAGTGGAACTAGTGTAGGTTTAACTTCTTCATTCTTGCACATTATAACTCATTCATTAGGAAAAGGGATGCTGTTCTTGCTCAGTGGTTTGCTCATTTCTGTGGCTAGTTCAAGAGATGTTAGAGATATGCAAGGAATAGGAAGACAAAAACCATTTTTAGGTATTATTCTAACAATTGGTCTATTATCCTTAGGTGGTATTCCAATAACTGGAGGATTTGTTTCCAAATTGCTTATCTTCGTCGCTACTCTAAATGGTAACCATTCATACGCTATGAACATTGTACTTGTGACTTTTGCAGGAATTAATGCAGTTCTTGCACTTGGAGGATACCTTTTGTTACTTAAATACATAGTATTTGATGAGCCTAAAGAAGAAAAGAAAGAAATCAAAGTACCAATCTATGAAGGAATTGTTCTGTCCATAATCGCAATTGTCATTATGTTCATAGGATTGTGGCCAGAAAAACTAATAGAATTAATTAGAGATGCAGTTAACGCGTTAAATCTCTTCTAATACACTTCTATTTTTCTTTTTTTACATAATTTTTAATTAAACAAATTCCTTTTTTTAGAGAAAAAATAAATAATGTGAAGTTTTATTTTATTTATTGAATTTAAAGGAGATAGTATGACACTCAAACTTATTGGAACTAGAAAAAAAGGGAAAAAAGTAATTTTTAAAATAAAAGAACAAGAAAAAATAATTTCTCTTAGAGATAAGAATCTGTCGCACATTGATCTTTCACCTTTAGAAAATAATGAAAGTATAACTCATTTACAATTAGAATGTAATAAAATTACAGATATTGACCTTTCCCCCTTATCTTCGTGTAAAAATCTAAGTCAACTGTGGTTAAGCGGCAATCAACTTAAGGAGCTAAATTTAAAACCTTTGGCTAATTGTGATTCTTTCTCAACTTTAATTCTAGCTAATAATATATTAGAAAATATAGATTTATCTCCTTTATCAAAGTGCCAGCACCTATCTTTTGTAATAGTTAATCGAAATACTTTAACCTCTGTAGACTTGTCCCCACTAAAAAATAATAAGAGACTATATCACCTTAATTTTTCTAATAATTTGTTAGAAGAAATAGATTTAAGTCCACTAAGTGCGTGTAATTTAACTAAACTTAATCTGTCCAATAATCAACTGTCAACAATTGATCTTTCTCCCCTTAAAGGTTGTAAGAAGTTAGATGAACTGTGGTTAATGTTCAATAATTTTAAAGAAGTGGATTTATCTCCTCTTATTGAGTGTAGCAATTTGATTAATTTTAATTTGGATCCTGATGCTTCGATAATTTGGGAAAACATTTCTCTAAAGATAGAAGAACTTCCTGAAGGAATACAGAAGCATATTAAAAAAGTAGAAAGATATTATGTTAAAAGAAAAAATTAGAAAAAAAGATTCCTTATTTATGGTGTTCTAAAAAAAAATTTATCTATCTTATGCTAATGTTGAACAAAATGGATAGTTTCTCAATTGAAGATTTTAACGAAGAATTCTTGGAAAAAATCAGATCTTTTTTACAAGGTGTAAAAACTCTAGCAATACTAGGTGTTGGAAATGAGGACAATGGTGATGATGCTGTTGGGTTGAAGGTTATAGACATTTTAGAAGAAAAAACACTACCTAATTGGGTAAAATTGTATTATTGCGAAAGAGTTCCTGAACATTTTATAGGAAAATTAGACAAATTAAAACCAAATAGAATTATTGTTATTGATGCAGCAGATATGAAAGACTCACCTGGTGTTATAGCCATATTCCCAAAGGAAATTATATCTAAAGAGTATAACTTTAGTACCCATACTTTATCACTTACAATGCTTGAAGAATTTCTAAGTTACACGATAAAAGATTTAGATATTCTTTATGTCGGAATTCAGCCAAAATATACGGTTTTTGAGTCCCCTTTAAGTGAAGAATGTTTTAAATCTGCAATTGAGCTGTCAAATTTGCTGTATTTTATTATTATTGAGAATGAACAAAACTAACTTTTGGAAATTAAAAATGTTTGTTTCATTTGAAAATAAAGTAAAAATAGAAAAAAGAGAGTTTAAAATTTATTCTTTTACTTCCTTCTTCTCAACACTTAGAATATCTTCCTTAATTTTACCAAGAAGATTTGCTATAGCAGCAACAATAGTTTCAGGGCGAGGAGGACAACCATAAACCCACGCATCCACTGGTAATAGTTTATCTATGCCTCCCAACACAAAGGGTGCTTCTTGAAAAACTCCTCCTGTTGTAGCACAGTTACCTACAGCTACTACAAATTTTGGAGCTGGCATTTGCTCATAAATTCTTTTTACTCTCTCAGCTACTTGCAATGTTATTGGTCCTGTTATGACTAAAACTTCTGCTTGTCTTGGAGTTCCTCTTAATAAGATACCATATTGCTCAAGATCATGTCTTGGTGTTAGTGCGTCGACTATTTCGATGTCACAACCGTTACATCCTCCTGCATTCATATGAATAATCCAAGGAGAACGTACCGCGCAGTTTACACCGACTTTCTTGAGGAAGCGGGTGAGAAAACCTTCTTTTGTTTTTGCTTCTGCCATTTTTTCTTCCTCCTATGCATAACCTCTCAAACTTTTCTTCTGTTCTTCTGCCTCATTTTTGAGCTCTTCTATTTTCTTTTCTGCTACTTCTCCTGCAAAAGAACCTTTCTCGCATAACATTCGGTAATCTGTTCTCATTTCAAAAGCAAATTCCAATGGATTTTGTCCTGATACGTGAATACAATCTTTTGGACAGTATATCTCACAATGAGCACAAACCATACATTGTGGAGCTAGTATCCATATCATTCCGTTGTCTTTATTTTCCTTTTCCATTGTTAAACAATGAGTTGGACATACCTTCACGCATGTTCCACATAATATACATTTGTCTGATTCTATTACTGGTATAGCCCTTATGTCTTCTGGTGGTGGATTTTCTTCTAATCTTTTTAAAACATGTTTTGTTACTGGTCCTTTTACATGATTTTTTATTGCTTCTCCTCCCATCACTAGTATTTTTTTACCCATTTTTTTTCACCTTTAGAATATTGATCTATTATACTTTTTCGCCTTAATCGCTCTTTTGGCGAATTCATCTTGGAACATTACCTTCTTTTCTCCTGTAGTCTTATTAATAATCATTATCCTGTTTGTACAGCTAAAACATGGGTCGTAGCTTCTTAATATTACTGGCACATCAGCTATGTATTCTCCATCCATTCTCTTTAATGTTGCATCTATGTTTCCTAAAGATGGAGCACGTATTTTGTATCTTTCTGGTTTATCACTTCCATTTGACATGCCAAAGTGGATATCTTCTCCTCTTGGTGCTTCTGCTCTCGTCATGTATTGACCTTCTGGCACTTTGGTTTTCACCCTCTGTAGTAATTCTCCTTCTGCTGTTTCTAATTTATCCAGTATTTGTTTAAGCATATATAACGACTCTAAAGTTTCATCTATTCTTACTAGTGTTAATGCTAAGACATCTCCTTCTGGGTAATAAATTGGTTTCCAATCTAATTCATCATACAATTCATATGGATAACTTTTTCTCACATCAAAAGGTATTCCTGATCCTCTAGCTGTTGGTCCATTTGGAGTTATTTTCTTTGCTTCTTCTTTTGTTAAAATGCCAACATTCTCTAGTCTGTTTCTTATTGAAGCTTCTTCTGTGAAAACTTTTCTGTGATATTCAACTTGTTTTATTAAGTGATCTATTTTTGGTCTTGTTCTTTCAATTTTTTCTTTCGGAATATCTCTCTTTACTCCACCTATCATCATTAATGCAGGGTTAACTCTATTCCCACTGATGTCTTCAACTATATCCATTATTATTTCTCTATCTCTCCACGAAATGTGAAGTAGTGTATCAAAACCAGAGTCATGAGCTAAAATTCCATACCATAATATGTGAGAATGAATTCTCTCTGCTTCTAAACTAAACATTCTGATTAGTCTTGCCCTTTCAGATATGTCGTTTTCTACTCCAGCCAAACGCTCTACAAGTCTGACATATACATTTTGATGGACAGCACTGCATATACCACAAGCTCTGGGGACAAGAAGAGTATTTTGTCTCCATGTCCTTGCTTCCATTGCTTTTTCTAGTCCTCTGAGGTTGAAACCTATTCTTATATCTGCTTCAACTACTCTTTCTCCTTTTAGGTGGATAATGAAATGTGCAGGTTCTTCTGCCCATGGGTGTTGTGGTCCAATAAAAATTCTATAATCACTATCTGGTGGAGCATCTTTATCTCCATAAGGATCTGCTCTAAATCTTGATCTATAAATTTCTGCCATTTTTAGTCCTCCGAGATTTTCTTAGCTAAACTTAGAGTTATTTCTTTGATGTCCTGCCAGCTGTATTCTTTTCTCATTGGGCGTACGTCATCAGGCCAGTTCTCAGGTAAAATCAGTCTTTCCATGAATGGATGATTTTCGAAATAAATGCCATAAAAATCATATATCTCTCTTTCATAATACTCTGCACAGACGAAAATATCACTCATTGTGGGTGATGTTGGCTTGTTTATATCGATTCCTGTGATAATTACGTTTATTGGCACTTCTTTTTCTGTTTCTTCATCTCTATGTTGTAAGTGATAAATTACTCTAAATTCCTTATCTGGGATTTCCAATCCTGTAACTGTTGTTAAATGATAAATTCCTGCATTGTCATGAAGAATTTTTATTAAATCGCGAGATTTGTCAACTTTAACATATATTGTAAAATGTGGCGCCCCTTCCACTCTTTCAATTTCATCTACCAGCTTTTCTGGTATTTCAGTTTGTAAAATTTCTACGAGTTCTTTCATACTCATACGAAGTCCCACTCTTAGTTCTTATTATCAATTAACCTTTAATTCTTGTTTAAAACCTTTCTTGTGTGCTTTTTCTGAACATGCGACAAAAAAACGTAAAAATGAACTAAAGTAATTGTTATTTGTTATGAAAATATAGTAAAAAACCAATATTTTTATAGTGTTTTTCAATTGTTTTTTAACATAGAGGTTTTAAAATGAAAGAAATAAGCCCAGAAATTTTTTATGTAGGTGTGGACGATTACGAAACAGATCTCTTTGAAAGTATGTGGCCACTGCCTGAAGGAGTAAGTTACAATGCTTACATTGTTAAAGGAAAAGAAAAAGTGGCTGCGATTGATACTGTTAAGATTCCTTTTGTTGAGGAGTATCTTGAAAAAGTAGAAAAAGTAACAAGTTTCGACAAAATCGATTATATTATACTTAATCATATGGAACCAGACCATACAGGTTCTTTACTAAAACTACTGGAAAAAGCACCTCAAGCTAAAATCTATTGCTCCAAAAAGGCCGTGGCTATGGTTAAAAGTTTGTTTAATTTAGAAGAAAATGTACATGGAGTAGAAGAAGCAGAAGAACTTGATCTAGGGGATAAAAAGTTAATTTTCTATATGGACCCACTTGTCCACTGGCCAGAAACAATGGTTACGTATGAAGCTGAATCAAAAACACTTTTCTCATCAGATGCTTTTGGGAGTTTTAAAGGCCTAAAGGAAGGAATAACTGATGAGGAAGTGGATTACCATGGTTATATTGATGAAACAATAAGGTATTTCAGCAATATTGTTTCAAAATATACGAAATATGTGAAAAAAGCGTTAGATAAACTGTTACCTATAGAAATTAAAATTATAGCTCCTGCACATGGGTTGATATGGAAAAAAGATGTCAAACATATTGTTTCTCTCTATCAACAATTGGCTGATATGCAAGGAGAAAAAAGCATTCTTGTCCTCTGGGGTTCTATGTATGGAAATACGAAACTGGTAATTGATGCTGTGGTTGAGGGAATAGAAGAAGCGGGGTTAAAAGTTACTATATTAGACGTTGCAAGAGACCATTTATCTTATCAAATAAAAGAAACAGCAAAAAACCAAGGTATAATTTTGGGATTTCCTACATATGACGGTGAAGAATTTCCACCTGTTTCATTCTATTTAGACATGATGAGAAGAAAGAATATTCGTAATAGGATAGTAGGATTTTTTGGTTCTTCATTGTGGTCAGGAAGAGCTCTGAAAAAAGCAGCTGATAAACTAAAAACTTTAGATTGGCAAATAGTAGAACCTTTATTGGAGTTTAGAGGGAAACCTGCAAAAGAGTTATTGTCTCAAGCTAAAGAATTGGGAAAACAAGTAGCTCAAAAGGTAAAAGAACTATAGTTCTTTTTCAACTAATCGTTTTTCTCTATTTTTTCTTTTTTTTTATTCTTGAAATTCTTCAAGAAATGAGCCATAAGTTGCAGCAACATTACATGTTCCTTCATGACTAACCATACAAGCACCAACAGGATGATCTGGTCTGCAAGCTTTCATGAATAAAGGACATTCTTGGGGTTTAGTCTTTCCAATAAGTATCTCATCACAACGACATTTACTACGTAAATCTTTACCTTCAAGTTTAGGGATTGAAAAACGCTTCTTGGCATCAATATGGGCATAATCTTCACTAATTTCAGAACCAGAAAGAGGCCAAGTGCCTAAACCTCTCCAACGAACATCACTAACAACAAATGCTTTCTCCATAGCCTTAATAGCAGCAACATTTCCTTCTGGTTTTACATAACGTTTGTAATCATTAGACACAGTAGGAGAGTCAGTACGTATCTGTTTTAATAAAGAGTAAATGGATAAAAGAATGTCAACAGGTTCAAAACCTCCTACAGAAACAGGAAAATGAAATTCACGGGGGATAAACTCGTAAGGGTATGTTCCAATAATAGTAGAAACATGTCCCGGAGCAAGAAAGCCTTGAAACTCAATGTCATCCCGCTGAAGAAGAAGTCTCATAGCAGGAGGAACAAGTTTGTGAGAAGAGTAAATACTAAAATTAGGTAAGTCAACACGAAGAACTTCAGCTGCAGTAATGCAACTAGTGGTCTCAAAACCAACACTGAAAAATAAAACATCAAGATCAGGATGGGTTCGAGCAATATTAACGGCGTCAGCGATACTATATACAACACGAACATCCATACCACGTGCTTGCGCTTGATATAAAGATTCATTAGACGAAGGAACGCGCATCATATCTCCAAAAGTGGTAATGGTAAGATTGTGGTGATCAGCTAACCATAAAACTTCATCTATGTCCAAAGCAGATACACAACATGTTGGACACCCAGGACCTGCAATTAGTTCCACATTTTTTGGTAAAAGAGCTCTTATTCCTGCTTTTACTATGTCATGCTCATGTGTCCCACAAACATGCATAATGGTTACTTTTTTTTCTATTTTCTTTGCTTCTTCCCTTATTTTTTCTACTAGACTTTTTACTGTTTCTTTGTTTCTGTATTTTTGTGTTACGTTTTTCACTTTTTTCCCTTCTTGTTTTGCTATTTTTTTTGTTTCATAAATCTTGTTTTAGGTCTATTTTTTTATTTTAATATAGCTCTTTTTTCTTCTAATCAAAATAGACTTTTCCTTTTAGAAATTCCTTAATAAACCCAGTTGATTTTGGATATATTTTTGAAAATGTTATTTCTATTTTATTATTTCCTATTTTCTTTCTTTTGTCCTCTCTTAGAATCACGTGTTTTCTTATTCTTCTTTTTAGTAACTCCCACCCTTCTTCAGATATTCTTATTGTGAACTGTTCTGTTGCTTCTCCTTTTGCTATTGCTTCTGTCAATCTTTCAAGTATCATCTTTCCAAATAAGCTATATGCTTGTTCTCTTTTTATTCCCCCTACTTTTTCTAAGTAAGTTCCAGCTAAGTAAAATCTTTCTTTTGTTCCAGGTGCTGATTGCTCAAACCCTTTAGCTATATGATCTGCTATTGCTGCTACACATGCATTAAAAGTTATATATTTCAATCTAGGTTCCATTCCAGAAACTGATTTCATTACTAATCCTTCTCTCCCTTTTGCCTCAAGATTCTGTAATTTTTCTTCGATTTTTTTATAGTCATGTATATCCATTACACCAAAAATTGGTACTGAATCAATCTCATATCTTTCTAGTAGTTCTTTTCTTTGAAGAGGAAGGAGTAGATCAAGTTGATAGTCTTTTCTTACTTTAAAAATATCAAAAATCAATATTTTTGGTTCTAAACCATAAATGGTAGAAATATGGTTGTAGGGATTGTTACCTATTAATTCCCCAAAAGCACATAAATGTGGAAAATCTTGTAATAATTCTCCTATATTCTTGTTCTCTTGTAATATTTCTGTACTATAGGGACAAACATATCCTCCTCTAGTAAAAGCCAAGAGTGTGTTAGAATTTGCATGATAAAAAACTCTGACGTTTGTTCCATCTATCTTTTCTTCAACGATAAATTTATTGTTGCTAAACTGTTTTTTTATTGCTTCCTTCAAAAAAAATGCTCTGGGAATTTTAGGATAAGAGGGAATTATTTTATTTTCAATATTAACTGTTCCCCTTATGTGCTCTCCGAAATCTCGAACATCTCTACTGTAAACAATACTCTTATAGTATAATTGCTCAACTATTTTATCGTTTTTTATCACAGTACAACTTAGTTTTTTGAAATAATAATTTTTTGTACAAGTTTTATTTTAACTTTTATTTTTGCATATCTACTATTTTTTATCTAATTGTTCTTCTAAGAAATGTGTATAATCCTCTGAAAAAACAGCTTGTTTGTTTGATACATATATTAAAAATTCATGAAACCTTTCTGCTTTAAAGAACGATAATCCTAGCCATTCTGCCATTTTCATTAACCCATAATCTGCAGTAACAATTATCCCTCCTACTTCTTTTGCCAACATAACAACATCAAAATCCTCTTTGCTATCAATAACACCATCTCGTAAAGCACTTCTGTACTTTTCTCGTAAATCATGGATCCTCTGATCAATTTCTTCAGGTTTATAGCTCCGTAGCATCTTTTCACTAAGTCTTAACCCTTTATCTATCCTATTTCTTATTTCATCTATGAACTTGTATACAACTGCTGCAGGGACATTTAGTTCATATAGTGAAGGGCTTTTAACGATTAAGACGCTTTCAAGAAAAGGTACATCCTCTCCTAGGAATGTTGTCAACTCTTTCTTAATAGATAATGGCATATAAAAGTGAATAAAAGGAGTTTTTGCAGCGAATTTAAGAAAATTTTTTACTGCTTCTACTGTTGTTTTACCAAAACTCTTTCTGGAGTTTGGATTAGTAAAAACGCTTGTATCGATAACAAATTTACGTTCTTTGTCTGTTTTTTCGCTCATTTCAAAGAAAACATAGCACTAATGAGTAAAAAATCTATCTCTATAATTTTTTGTAAGAATAAAAATCACTTCTTTTAAAACTTTGAAATCGAAACATCTTTAAAATGAATAAATTCCTTTTTTTCGGTCGCTATGGTTGATAAAGCGCAAGACAAGTTAGGATTAGACACATATGTAGTCGAGCTTGGGAGCATAGAGGATAGAATAAAGAAATTACGCGAAAAACGTAACTATGCCAACAAAAAAATGAAAGAATCCATACAATTAAGGAATGAACATAATCAACAAGTTGCTAAATATCTTGCAGCAGCTAAAGAATACGAAGAGAAAAGAAATAAATTAAATGAAGAAGTAAAATCATTAAAAGAAAAGAGGAAAGAACTTCAAAGTATTCTTTTAGAAAAGAAAAAAGAACTTTATCAATTAATGGATGAAGATACTTCTGCAAATAGATATCAGCTTCATAAACTGAAAAAGAAAATTGAAGATATTAACAAGAAAATTCAGAAAATAGAATGGGATATACAAACAAAAAGTAACTTAGAAGCAGAAGAAGAGAAAATACTCATTCAGCAAGCAGAAAAATTATCCAGTCAACTAAATAAATTAATGGTTTCTATTAAACTATCAGAGAAACAGTCTGAATTATGGAAAGAAATTTCTAAAATACAAAAAGAAGTCAATCAAATCCATAATGCTATTGTTGAGATGGCTAAAGAAAGTCAAGTATTTCATAAATTAATGAACCAAAATTATGCAAAAGTTAATGAATCTAGAAAATTAGCAAACAAATATCATAAATCTTTTTTGTCATATAAAAAAGAAGGAGATGAAATTCATAAGGAGCTTTTGTCCATTTATTCAGACAGGAATAAAATTAAAGAGAAACTCAGTCAACTCAAAAAAAGTTTCAGAGAAAAGCATAAACAAGCACTAAGGCAGAATCTAGAAAAAAATGTTCAAGAAGCTTTTGCTAAATATGAAAAAGGAAGTAATTTGACTTTAGACGAATTTCGTTTATTAGTAGATCGTGGATTAATTTAAATACATTCACTAAATAATCTAATCTTCCTTTTTTTAAAAAGGAGCGAGTTTTAGGGGTGTTCTTTTTTTACAAATGTATATGAATTTCCTGATAATGCTGGGACTTCTTGTAAGTAGTATCCTCTCATCTGTAAGATGAGTAAATTAGCAAATACCCAATGTACAAGCGTTTCATTTTTCAGTTTTAGCATTCCTCCATCTTCTGTTTCTTCCCAGATTGCATCTGGCTCTTCTTCCTTCATTTTTATCCACTCATTAATAGAAAGAAAGCGTCCTAAATAGCTAACTCCTTTAACCCTTTCTATAAATTCTGGAACTGTACGTATTAATGTTCGAAGAATATAATCGTCATCTTTTTCGATTGAGTCTAGCAGTGTTAAAAGGATAGCTGATTTAATTTTATCATTTCTGCTTAGTTTTGGTTTTGTTGGTGTGAGTTTCTCAAAAATAGGAGTTACGGCTGTGTCATCACATAAATAAAAACTATTCCTATCTTCTCTTAGTGAATATCCTCTTCCTGCTAATATTATTAAATAGGCAATATCTAAGTTGTTAATCACTTTTTTATTTATAATAGCTTCAATTCCTTTCTTAATGTTGATGACCTCTCCTAATTTTGCTTTACAACTCTGATCATCAAAAATATCTGATAAGATGCGAGATAAACTGCTAACTAGTGCAAAATTATCTTGTACAGAGTTATCTATAATTATTCTAAGGATATTGGCATTTTTATCAATATTATTAAACATCATCAAAGTAATTAATAATTTCATCACTTTTAACTTATTCGGAATCAATAATATTTGTCGTTGTCAGATCAACTGTTTTTAATTTATCCACAGATATTATAATTGCTGTCAATAAACCACTTTTCTATTTGTAAAAAGGTAAGATTATTATATAAAAAAAATAACTTATTTTTACCAAATTCCTCAAAGAGGAGATAAATATGGCAGTAAAAATAAATGAAATTTATAAATGTGAAATTTGTGGTAACATTGTTGCTGCAGTTCACGGAGGACAAGGTTCTCTTATTTGCTGTGGTCAAAACATGATTCTTTTGGAAGAAAAGACTGCAGAAATGGCTACAGAAAAACATGTTCCTGTTGTAGAAATTGACGGAAATAAAGTTAAAGTTACAGTTGGTAGTACCATTCATCCAATGATTGAAAAACATTATATTGAGTGGATCGAGATCATTACAGAAGATGGGCGCTCATATAGAAAGTTTCTTGAACCAGAACAGGAACCTGTAGCTGAATTTATTGTAGAGTCCAAAGTAGTCAAAGCTCGAGAACATTGTAACTTACATGGGCTATGGATCAACACAGTGTAATCCTGTTTTCATTTTTTTCAATTTTCAGAGTTATTTTTTTTCTTTTGCCAAAAAGAAAAGTTAAATAATGGTTTTTGTTGCATTGTTTAACAGTTGGTTACTATGTGTTTGGCAATACCTGCTAGAGTTTGTGAAGTATTAGAAAATAATATGGTAAAAGTTGAAATTACTGGTGTAGTGAGAGAAGCAGATACTTCCTTACTTTCTGAAGAGGTTAAAGAGGGAGACTATGTGTTAGTTCATACAGGTTTTTGTATATCTAAGTTGGATGAAGAGCAAGCAAAAGAAGATTTAAAGTTGTGGGATGAACTCCTTTTAGAGTAAATTAGAGTTTTACCTTGTATTAACAGATTTTTTTATTCGTATTTAATTTATTAGTAATGTTTGTTGGTAAAAGGTTAAGTGTTTTTTGTGTGATTATTTCTTGTTGTGAGGACAATAAGGGGACATTTTCTCGCGATTGTGAAGAACATTCCTTCTTCTATCTTTTACTTTTTCTAATCTCGAGATCATTAATGTTAACTCGTCTAATTTTCCTTTATGTACTTTTATCTTTCCTTTTTTGTTTTTATGCATATCTTTCTTCTGTTATGATGGATTATTCTCACATACTTCTCTATAATTCTTGTGTCTCTTCCAGTTATTTTCCTTAACCTCTCCTTTTTTCTCGTCGTCAATACTTCATTCTTTATTCTCACTTTCAAGATTTTGACGACTTCCTCCATCTCTCTTTCCTCTCTTCTTATTTTCTCTTTCTTTGTTTTTTCTTCTACTCTTCTTAATTATACTTTTTTACTATAAAAATAAAGAGACCTCTTTTTCCTTTCCACTCTCTTCCTTCTTTTCTTTTTTTTATTTGTAATTCTTACTAAATTTTTATAAATTTACGTAAAAAAAGTATCTTATGGAAAATTGGATTGCTTCCTTTGATGAGATCATTAAAGGAAAAACTACTGACGTCTATTTCTTAAATGCAAAAAAATGTCTAGAAGCTGATAACCTAGATAAAACAGTAGTCTATGCAGAGGTGACAACTGATAGTTTACCAAAAAACTGGACTCATTTTCTGTTTTTAGGTTTAGCAGAAGTTATTGCAATGTTCCAGAAAACGAAATTAAATGTTAACATATATTCTGTGGATGAAGGCCGGATTTTACCTCCAAAAGATATTAATGGCGTAAGAATCCCTGTTTTATCAATTGAAGGACCTTATGGAGATTTTGCAATATATGAAACTCCAATGTTGGGATATTTGTGCTTTCAAACTGGTGTTGGGACATCTGCTTTATATGTTAGACTAGCTGCAAGGGAGAAAATAATTTTGTCTTTTGGAATAAGAAGAATGCATCCTGCTTTAGCTCCAGTTATTGACAGAGCGTGTTATATAGCAGGATTTGATGGTGTGTCTTGCGTTCTCAGTGCTGAAAAATTAGGAATTAAACCTACAGGAACGATCCCTCATGCTTTTATCATTATTGAGCAAGGGATAGAGAATGCTATGCGAAGTTTTGATAAGAATATTGACCCTGAAGTTAAAAGAATAGCTCTATCAGATACTTTTAGTGATGAGAGATTTGAAGTGATGAAAGCTCTTGACGCTGTCGGGGATCATCTATATGGTGTGAGATTAGATACTCCAAGTTCACGACGAGGTGACCTGAAGGAAATAATCAAAGAAGTTAAGTGGGAACTAAAACAGAGAGGGCGAGAAGATGTTAAGATATTCCTTTCTGGAGGTTTCGATGAAAAGATGGTTGAAGAATACCATGATGTTGCAGATGGTTTTGGAGTTGGGACTTCTGTTGCAAATAGCCCGACAGTTAATTTTGCTTTTGATATTGTAGAAATGAATGGTCAATCAATATCTAAAAGAGGAAAATATTCTGGAAGGAAGCAAGTTGGCTATTGTCAAGCTTGTGACGTTTATCTATGCTCATTAGAAAGTCAAGGGAAGATTATATGCCCAAAATGTGGGTCAAAAATGGAAAAAGTAGTTAAGCAATATATGATGAATGGAGAACTTATTCGTGATTTAGGTGATGTAGGTTCTATTCGTAGATATGTCAAAGAGCAAATGGAAAAACTAGAACTTCCAAAAAAATAAAAATGAGGAAAATCAATGTATGTAGAGGTCAAATTGAATGAATAGAAATTTCCTCAATTTTGTTGATAGAATAAAAAAACAGCGTGTTGTGGACTATCTGAAAATAAAAAAAACTATTGATGGAATTTTTAATTTAGTAGAATTTGAAATTAAACCATCTATAATTCTTATCTCTTTTATCACTTCTGAAGATAATCAATATATTGATACTTTTTTTTGTAGCGAGGGAGAAGAAAAAATCCATGACTATGATGTTTACCTTAGTGAAGAACTGTTTTCAACCAGTATGTATAAAGAACTTATGTTTACTGGAAGCATAAAGTACGGAAAAGTTTTCAATTTACCTTTTTCTGAAGGAATAAAGAGTGAACTCATTAGAACTGGTTATACTGATGTAATAATCGTTGCAATTAAACTTGAAGAAGAAATTGTGGGTTTTGTATCAGTTTTATTTTCTAATACTGAAAATGAAAACAAATTAGAATTCTTTTTCTCATATATTGAATATGTTTCAGGTTTGATTTCTTCTATTGTCTCTTCTTGGTATAAACTTTATCTAATGGAAAAAGAGAAAAATAAGAGTAATGTAATCATTGAATTGTCAGAATTGGCATTAGAAACAACAAATATCCCCATTATTTTGAAATCATTGTTTAAAAGAATTTTTGAATTAGATAATTTTTACTCCCTTGGGTTGTTTAGAATAAAAAAGAGCAGGTTTGAATTATACCAAGGAATAAATATAAGTGAACAATTAGCAGATTATTTTTCCGAGCAAGATCTTAAAATAGAAACATTACCCTATTATAACCATCAGAATCTTCTAGATGAAACACTAGCTACTGCTAAGAATCAATATTGTTTGATTATCCCAGTAAAAAGTGCTAACATCTTTTTAGGTTTTCTTTTCATTGTAACTCAACCTGGAACAAAGATATCTCCTGATGTAGAAAATTTTCTAAGAATCATTACCAATCAGCTCTTTCTTATATTACAAAGGAGATTGCTTCTTGATGACATTCAGGCAGTTACTCAAATGTCAGAGTTGTCATTTTTTCCAGTTTTCATCTTAGATAAAAGTGCTCGTATTATATATGTAAATTATCAGTTTGAAAAAATATTTAGATTAAAGCATACTCATATTATAGGAAATAAAATATATAACGTTTTATTGTTTAATGCAGATGAAGTAGAAAAAGTGGAAAACGCAATAAATAGCGTGTTAAAAACCCTAAAAAAAGAATCCATCAAACTATGCATTAAGGTTGAAGATTCTGGACAAATGAGAGATTACACTTATTTTGCTAATCTTTCTCCAACTATTAATAATTTAACTGGTGAATATTGTGTTGTTTTTTCACTTCTCGACGTGACAGAGTCAGAAAAACTTCGGGCTCTTGCGGATGAGTATAACATCAGATCTCAAATGTATCTAAATGTGTTAACTCATGATATCTTTAACATCTTTTTTGCAATCGAAGGGTATTATGAAATTGTGAAAGGTGAAATACCTAAAGAGCAGAAGCAAGTGCTAAATAAAGTTTCTGACTTAGTTGAAAGAGGGACAGAAACCGTACAGCATATTCGCCTTTTGAGTAAAGTATTGAATACAACAGTTGTTGAAAAGAAAAGTCTTTTACCATTAAGAACAATTTTAGAAACTATTGAAGAAAAGGTAAAACGTGTCTGTAGAACAAAAAATATCAAGATTGAAAATGCTATTCCAACCTCAGTTAAAATTCGTGGGACATATTTTGTTATAGATTTTTTTGAATACATTGTGACTAATCTTATAAAAAGCACGACTGCAGAACAAGTGGTTGTTTCTTATTCTCACTCATACGACGAGGACATAAAGAAAACAGTACTTTCTATAAATGTTAAAGGAGAGATTGATCAAAAAATAATTGATTCAATGAAAGATGTAATAATCTCTTCTGATCTAGAATATGGTGTTCGTAAACAACTCTGGTTACAAGTAGTAAAGGAAATTGCAAAAAGAAATGAATTCGAGATGTCTGTTGACTCACTAAACATTAATGATACTCCTCTCGGGGTGTCATTTAAAGTTCTTTTTGAAGGAGAAAACGAATAGATTAAAATTGACATGAATTAAAAAAATTTAGATAATATAACAAAAAATAAAATTAGAGTCTAGTTACAAAGTCTAAGTTGACTGATTGCACACCTTCAATTGCAGAGAGGTATTCTTCCAAACTATCTTGCATTCCGTCTTCTTCTGGAATGATAAATTGAGCAACCATTGACACTAAACCAAAGGCAAGAGGTCTTTTTTCTATAGTGTTTTGCATTTTTATTCTTTCTGGAAGATTAGCTCTTACTCTTTCTTCTAGACTTTCTGGTTTAATCTCGGGACTTTCTGGTCTTAATTCATATACTAATAATACTTCACCCATATTTTTTTCACCTTTAAGGACCTGTGAATCCACATTTAGGACATTGATACTCATTTCCGAAGTAACGACATTTAGCACATCGGATGATCAATACTTCTCCACAATTTGGACAAGAGAACTTAGTAACACCCTCTTCGGAAGGGCTTATTACTCTATTACAACTAGAACAACTTGGCATTGTAATTTCGCCGCTCATTTTTCCACCTTTAATACGACTATATCTTAACGGAATAAGATATTTATTAAGTATTTTGACTCTGTTGTTTTTCTTTCTCTCTAAACATCTCAACTTTCCAGTATCTTCATTAAAAAAATTGGGAAAGCTATTCATTAATCAATGAATTTGAAAGTTTTTCAAATGCTTTATCGATACTTTTGGCAAGTTCTTCAAATGTAACTCTTATACTATCACTAAAAATCATTAGTAAGTCATTTGCTTCTTTATTTTTTTCTTCTATATTTTTTTCAATCTCAGAGTAGGTTGTTCTTACTATATGCTTTGTTTTTTTCTCTAATGAAGAAGAACTAGTATGTTCCTGAAGAGAATTAAACTGTTTTAAGACTGATGTCCAAATCACATCAACACTCTTCTTTAGATATTCGGAAAGGTCATCAAGCAAAGTTTTAGCAGTTCCAAGCGTAGTCTCTTTTGCTTTCTCAAAGTAGTCAATAATAGCTTCATATTCATCACCTAATTTATTCTCAAAATCATTAAGTTTATTAATTACAGAAAGGGAAAGTTCGCTAAATATGTTTTTTAAACTTTCGAATAACTGTGCCAGGTTTACCTCTTGTGTGTTTACTATCCTAGTTAAACTATTTTCTATTTCTTCCTTTATCTGAACAAATAGTTCTGAGTTATTTTTAAGAATGGAAGAAAAAACTTGTTCAATATTTGAAGAAAAATCAAGTAAGTTGCTTGATATAAGTTTGTGGTGACTAGACCAACTCTCAGTCTGATTAGCGAAAAGATGCTTAACATTTTCTTCTATTGACGAATAATTGCGTTGAATATCTGCTTTAGTTTCTTCAACTAAAGAGGTTATTTGATTCTCAATATCTAAATTTAATTCTGATATCTCTAGTCCTATTTTTTGAATTATTTGCTTAAATGATGATGTCACTTTCCGAAAAAGACTTTCAGCTTGACTTGAAAATAGTTGCCACAAGATTTCCTCTAATTCTTCTTCTCTTTTTTCAATTTGCTTTAGCTGCTTTTCATGTTTAGTAAGAATACTTTCAGATAATTGGGAAATTTCATTGAATTGGGTTGAACTTTGTTCTATTTCTTCTTTTATAGAATCTACCTTAATATCCAACAAATGTGTAATCTCTGTAATTTTTCTCATGTTTTCAGTCAAATTATTTTGTTGGTCTTGTTCAGCTATTTTCAATAGTTTTGAAATCTCTAATCTCAAATCTTTTTGTAACTTAGAAATATCTTCTAATTTTGTTTTGCTGTTCTTCTTTAATCTATTAACTGCTGAAGTGTTTGACTTTATAACTGAATTGTATTGCTTAGATAGGTTTATTGAATAGCTTAAATCAGTAGAGATGAGATTTGAGAGTCTAGTCACTCGTTCTTTTTTCGTAATAGAAAAGAATCTTTTGAAATCTTCCTCGAATTTATTTAAAAATGAAGATATAGATTTTAATGCTTGTGAGGTGATCTTGGTTCTCTCTCTAAGAAATTCGTTGAGGATTAAGTTAGTATTATGTAAAAGTTCCTTATGATTTTGATTTAGTAAGGATAGTACTTCCATTTCACTTTGATTTAATGCCATTAACGTATCCTGATCTGTAAGAGATAATTTCTCTTTTAGTAATATCATAAGCGATTCAATGTTTTTCTTTTGTTCTTTTGTTTTACTCTCAATTTCTTGCGAAAAATCATTGAATTGTTCACAAGTTGAGGTTTTCAGTTGATTTAACTCACTAGAACTATTTCCTATATTTTCATCCATTATTTCTTTAGTTCTTTTTGCTAAATTAGTGAATCCCCTGTCAATTATCTTTCTTGTATTGTTAAACATCTCAGCCATGTAAACTGCTGAAGGAAGTGTAGGAATGGGTTCTCGTTCTGAAAAAATGGGCTCACCAATAGGAGTAAAACCAAGTTTTACCCTTAAATTTCGAATAATTTCCTCTTTCATGCTTCTCATTGTAGAATCCAAATTTATGCGAAATCTCCCGAATGAGCGAAGTCTTTCTGTTTCATATTGATTTATTAACGTCGAAGTTTCTTCATTGAGTTTTTTACCCAATTTATGTGCTAGGTTATAGATGTTCTCCAGTGATTGAATATGGTTATTAACAGATGCATGAATAGACTCCTTTAAAGTATCTGCTGTTTCACTAATGAATTTTTCTTGTTCTTTTTTTATGTCATCTAATTGTTTAGCAGTTATATTAAGTACCATATTCTTCGTTTTCTTTCTCAACTAAAAAAGTTTATGAAAAATAAACAAATATTCAAAGTACAAAAGAAAAATATTTGCATTACATTCATAAATAAAAAATAGTTAGCAGAATACTGTATAATAAAAAAGATAAAGACTATTATGTCAGCAATCTCTCAACATCACTTGCTGCTCTAGCCATATCTAAAAATACCAATCCCAATTTAGCTTCTTTTCTAGCTGAGACAGTTAATACTGCATTTGGTCCTGCTGCAATTGTGATTATATAACCATAAGCTCCTTCGATAAAAATCTTTTCGAGTTCTCCTCTTTGCATCTCTTGAGCTACTCTTTCTCCTAAAGAAAGCATTGCTGCTGTCATAGCTGCTAATCTTGCTTCTTCAATTTCTTGAGGAAGAACTGAAGCAATAGGTAACCCTTCAATAGATACAATTGCTGCACTTTCAATTTCAGGGACTTTTATTTTAAGATCTCCTAGCGTATTTTTTAATTCTGATGTTTTATTTTCAAATGTTACTCCAAATGCCATCTATATCCCTTTCTTCTTTATATAATGATAATTATTGCTTAATTTATAAATTAAACTATCTTACAGATATTTTCTCAATCACATTTTTAAATTTATTTGGAACGGCAATTGTCTTCATATATTTAATTAATTTTTAATTAGTTAAATAACATAAAGCCCTTATATAAATAGATGTAAAAACTGTAAGTAAAAATATAGCAAAAATACCAATTTTCTTAAAGTATTGCGTTCTGTCTACATTATATGAGACCGAAATTCAAATACAAACAAGTAATTGTTGTGCGAACTGATCTGAAAATGTCAAAGGGAAAGACTGCTGTACAAGTAGCACATGGTTCCGTTTCTGCCTATATTAAAGCTAGTAAATACTATCCTTCATGGACTGAAAAATGGCTTAAGGAAGGTCAGAAAAAAGTTACAGTAAAAATTGAAACACAAGAAGAACTTTTTCAAATAGCTCATTCTGCTAAGGAAAAAGACTTGCCTGTGGCTATAATCAATGATGCAGGATTAACAGAACTACCCCCTGGAACAACTACTGTGGTTGGTATTGGGCCAGGACCAGAAGACCTGATAGATAAGATATCTGGTCATTTAAAGCTGTTGTAGTTAGTTATTATGAAAGTGATAAGTAAATGATTGAACTTGGACCTAGAATTTCTAATTTTAAGCCAATTAAAGGAAAAATAAAGGAATTACCAGAAGATTTTATTGTAAGTGAAATGATAGATGAGAAAACTGTTCTCTCTCCTTTTCAAGAAAACTATTTACTTCCTGGAAAGGCTCCTGGATTATTTTTGCATTTTGTTTTAATCAAGAAAAATCTTGATACTGAAAGAGCTTTAGATTGGTTATCAAAATTGTGGAATGTTAACAGAGATAATTTTAACATAGCAGGAACTAAAGACAAAAAAGCTATTACTGCTCAAAGAGTTTCAGTTTGGGGGTTGAACAAAGTTTTTGAGAAAGGGTTAATTGGCGAAATAGATTACCCTACCCTAAAAGCAAAAGCATTAACTCTCAAACTTCGTGATATTAAACTAGGCGATCTTTGGGGAAATATGTTTAATATTCTTATTCGTAATATTTCTATATCAAAAAGTGAAATAAAACAAAAAATAGAAGAATTTCTGGGTGCTGTAAAGAACTTTGGAGGATTAATAAATTCATTTGGTCCACAAAGATTTGGAGATATTAGACCAATAACACATCTTGTTGGCAAATTAATAATCGAAGGAAATTATAAAGAAGCAATACGCTTATACATAGGTAAAGTCTTTCCTGATGAATCAGATGAAACAAAAAAAGCAAGGAAACTTTTTTGGGAAGGAGAAAAGGTGAATGAAGTGCTTAAATTTTTTCCTTCATATTTAAATACAGAGAGAAAACTTCTTTTTTTGCTTAGAAACTCTGAGAACAATTATGAACATGCTTTTCAATCATTTTCATATCATCTGAAAAAATTATTTGTTCATGCTTATCAATCTCATCTTTTTAATAAATATCTAAAAATGCGTTTCGAAAAATATAGTAAAAATTTTAAAGAACCAATTTCTGGGGAAAAACTAAAAGATGGAATTGTTTATGCTCCAATTGTTGGAGCAAAAACGGAGTTAAATGGAGAAACAAGAGACATTTATGTTACGATATTTGAAGAAGAAGGACTAAAAGAAGATTTTTTTGCATCCTCTGCTTTCAAAAGATTTGGGGGAAAAGGAGCTTTCAGAAAAATTCTCTTTGTCCCCTATGATTTTTCCTATGAAATTGGGGATGATGATATCTATAATAATTCTACAATTAAATTAAATTTTAAATTGAAAAAAGGTTCGTATGCAACTAATGTAATTCGGGAATTTATTATTTAGTCTGTTGCATATTTTGCTTATTTTTTGCTTATTTTCCATATCTTCTATGTCTTTGTTGGTAGGTGCGAATTGCTCTCCAAAAGTCTATTTTTCTAAATAAAGGCCAATGAACTTCTGTAAAGTAAAATTCACTATAGGCTGATTGCCAAAGAAGAAAACCGGATAATCTTTCTTCTCCTGAGGTTCGTATAATTAAATCTGGGTCAGGAATATTACTTGTATAAAGGTGCTCTGCAATCAAGTCTTCATCTACATCATCATAATCGATTATTCCTTCTTTTGCTTTATTTATTATTTCCTTTAAAGCATCAACTATTTCGGCTCTTCCTCCATAAGCCATGCAAACATTTAAAACATATTTGCTGTAATTGGCTGTTGCTTCTGTTGTTTTCTTTATTTCTTCCTGAACCTCTTTTGGAAGTAAACTAATCCTTCCTAAAATATTAACTTTTACTTCATTTTTGTGAATTCTGGGGTCTTCTCTAATACTGATGAGTTTTTCTCTCGCTAGGCGCATAATTGTCTCAACTTGTTCTTTTGGTCTGGAAAAGTTTTCTGTACTAAAAACCCAGACAGTAACGATTTTCACTCCTATCTCCCAAGCCCAATCAAGAACTTCTTCTAATTTTTTTGCTCCTAGTTCGTACCCATTTTCATAGGATACCCCCAAAAGCTTGCTTCCTCTCCTATTTCCGTCTAAAATTATGGCAACGTGATGTGGGACTGGTTTATTCTTAATTTCTGAATATAGTTTCTTTTCATAGACATTGTAGACTAGTTTAGGTATAAATTGCATTGTAAACACCAATGATGCAAATGTGCGTTAAATTGACGAAATTAATAGATTATAAAATATTTTTTATTTTAACGTTAATAAGTAACTACGAGAGCGTTAATAAATAATCACTATAGTTGCTAAAGTTCTCAGCAACGTTTCTATTATTTGTAATAACCATTATTTCAATTTTATCTCTAGCAGCAATAATTACAGGAAGTAATTGTGTATCTTTGACAGCGACAACAATGATATCCTTATCGCTAAAATAGAGCGTATCTAATATATCCAGTGCCATATATAGATCTACATCCGATGGTACAATTATTGGCTTTAAACCTAATTGAATGAATTTTTTGTGTTGTTCGCTTTGTAATTTAATATCAAAAAAAATTTTTGCAGAGCGAATGCTACCAATGGATTTTATTTCATTTATCATTTCAGTAATTTGCTTATTTGTTAAATCATGAAGTATTGTTCCTTCAAAAAAACAACTAATTTTTTTTGTATCTTTACGTAATAAAGTGATTATTTGCTCTGTCATTATGTGGTTTAACTGTTTTTTTACTATTTTTATGTGTTTTGGGTTATTAAAAACAAAAAATTGATTGTTATTAAGAGCTTATGCTTATACCATTTATCATTATCTTTAAACTACTCTCCAGCTAAAAGTAAAATCACTAGATTTAAATTGTAAAAAAAGGAAAACAGCGTGAAATTTATGAGAAAACAATTTTCTACCTTAAGTTTAAAATTTCGTGATTACTTTTTAGATAGAAGAAAACTTTCTCCTGTTTTGCTTGGTGTAGTTGGTGTTTTCTCTTTATCTATTTTTGGTAGTTATGTTGGTTTACATTTGAAAGACATAGGAACAACGCAAATTGTAATCGGTGTTATATTAGCTATGAGGAATATTTACCAGTTGTTTCTTCGTGTTCCTCTCTCTGATTTCTCCCAAAAGGTGGGTCGAAAACCTTTACTTTTTTCTGGATTATTTTGTTATTCACTTGCCTTATTTACACTTTTTCTAGCTAATCATTGGATATTGGTTTTTGTAGCTACAACTTTAATAGCTTTAGGAATGAGCAGTTTTTGGCCTGCTTTGATTTCTTATATTGCTGATGTGGAAAAAGATGATGTAGGAAAATTGCAAGGAAAAACTTTTCAAGGAACAGATCTGGGTTCTATTTTAGGTTCCTTAGTAGCCTATCTTTTAATAAAATTGCTCAAACTCCCTCTACAAAATCTATTTGGTATAACAGCTTTGGCATCATTTATTGCAGGAATATTTCTCTTCTTTTATGTCCCTGAATCGTTAGATGTTACTATTCGTGGTGACACACAATCAAAAATAAGAGGATTATTCGTTTCTTTTAAATCCATGTTCTCCTCTCTGGCTATTGTTTCAAAGCAAAAAAACTTAATGATTGTCTATTTCTATCAAATTGTATTAGCATTCTTGGAATATTTTATGACTGCGTTCTTCCCTTTTTTAATTACTACAAGTGTGGAATTAGGAGGAAAAGGAATGCCCTATGAAACAGTAGCCTTAATCATGTGGATAAACTCTGGAGTATTAATATTTTTCAAACCTCTGTTTGGACGAGTAATAGATAAATTCGGCTTCAAACTTCCAATAACAATAACTCTTTCAATTTGTGCTCTTACCATATGGTCATTAGTTATTGTCAATTCTCTCTTTGTTATCGTGATGATTTATCTTATTTACAGTGCTGCAACATTAACAAGCTATATAGCTACAAATTCAGAAACAACAAGAAGAGCAAAAGTTGCTCAGAGAGGTTTAGCTGTTGGAGCGCTAGGATTTTATTTATCAGCTGGGAGATCATTGTCTACTCTTGTATTAAGTCCTGTTTGGAGAAATCTAGGCATTATTCCACTCTTTAAAATAGCAGCCTGTGTTGTGGCAATATTTATCGTAATTTTATTCATCTTAACTTGGGTAGTAAATCCTACAAAAAAAAGTGCAGGAATCAACAAAAAAACACTTGTTGATGAACCTAAAACCTAAAAATAAAATACGTTTTTTATTAATTATTTTATTGAAACTTTATAGATTCAAGAAGAAAACTATTTAAATTTTCTAGGAGAAAAGAATTGGTAGGCTAATAATGTTGGAAAAAGTTCACGATCATATTATTGAAGAATTAAAAGTAAATACAACTACTGATAGAATTTTTATTTTGACAGCTTTGTTACTGAATCTAATCACTCTTGGTGTTAATACAGGGTTAGCATATTCAGAATCAACAGCAGGATACATAAGTTTTTCACTCTTCTTAGTGCTAGCAGGAATAATAAATTGGGTCGTTGTTGTAGGCTTAACAAAAGGAAAGCAAAATAGGGAAAAATTGATACTTGGTTTAGTTAAGATGTATAAAGATCAAGGTATGGATAAATATTATGACACAAGTGTTTTAGAATCCTATAGAACAAGGTACAAACTCTTTACTGTGGTTGTTGTGGCAACTGGAGTTTTAGCTTTTCTAATTCCATTGGTTGTAATGTTATTAGACTAATTATACAAAATTCGATATGATTCATTATTTGCTATTATCTGAATTTCCTAATAAAATTTCAATTTTTAACTAAATCTGCAATTTTCTAAAAGGCTATTCTCCCCGATTTTTTTCACGATTTTTTTGCTCTTCCAAGAAGGATGCCCTAACAATAAGATAACCTTAACGCATCATTCTTCCTTTTTCAAAGTCTTTTTTTTATATCTGCTCTTGAGAATAGTTTTTTATAGAATAAAAAAGAAAATAAAATAGCAACATTGTGTATGAATCTTCTCGGGTGTGAAAAATTTCTGTCAAAGATGTGCAAGGTAAAGTTAATACTTATAAGGATAACATATATGGCTTTTTCCTTGGGAATGAAGACGGTATTATCTTTAAGCATAGAATTTTCAACAAACAACTATGTCCTGAATCAGTGTTAGAAAATGTCGTAAGCTCTGTTTGTTCGTTTCTACGAGAAACAGACATTTCTGACCGAGGAGCAATCACTTTATCAAATTCTCTTATCTCTTTTATTAGGATTAAAGATGTGACTTATGTTATAAGTCATGGGATATCAGAAGTAGAAGAAGTATATGACATTCTAAATGGAATTGCAAAAATCTTTGAAGATCGATCTAAACGCCGTTTTCACAGCGGTGGTGAAAATCTGTTATTTTCTGGAGCTTCTGCCTCTTTTTCTGAAGTGGTGGAGGAAGTTTTTAGAGAGATAATAATAGCTCAACAAAGGAAAACTATGTATGAGGAAACAGTGGAAACAGATGCAGAAGAAATCATTCTCTCTGATCTTGAGATTGTTGACTTTCCTATTTCTATCTCAGGAGAATCAATGGATAATCAAATTTCAAATCAGAAAGAGAAAGAAAAAATTAGTGAAGAAAAGGAAGAAAAAGCAAAACCTGTCAGTAAAGAAGACCATCTGAGATCTATTTCATATAATATTTTGAACTCTCTATCAGGGATTAAGCATCTTGTTTTTATTGAGCATACCGATAACGAAGCTAAAATGTTTTTTGAATACGGTGAGATTGAAGAAAAAATAGTTCAACAAACTGTAACCATATGTGAAAAATTTCTTGATGAGATAATTGAACTTATGGCTGACAAAGAAGAGAAAAGTGCAATAGAAGTTAGTAAAAAATATCAAATTATCTTTGTTCCATTAAATGAAACTAATTTTATGTATGCTATAGCTACAAAAAGTATTGATCCTATAATTATGGAACCAGTTTTTGAAAGAATAGCAAAACGTATAGTTAAGCTTGTTCTTGACTATAAAAAAGAGAAAAGCGAAAATTAATTTAAGTGTTGAATGCTCTGTCTCCTGCGTCTCCTAATCCTGGAATAATGTAGCCTTTTTCATTTAATTCTTTGTCAATAGCTCCTGTGAGAATAATAGTTTCAGGATGTTTCTCCAATATTCTTTTTATTCCATATTCTGAAGCAATGGCGCTTAAAACAACTATTCTCTTCGGTTTTTGCTGGTAAAGATGATCCAAAATAAATAACATCGTTGATCCGCTTGCTAACATGGGGTCAACAATAATAGCTACGTTTGATTTATCCAAATAAGGTATGTTTATGTAAGGGACATCTATCCTAAAATCTTTTCCGCCTTCTTTAAGCATTTTTCCTCTTGATGCAGAAACAACGCCCATTGAGGCCCTAGAAAACTGATTGATTACTCCCTCTGCCATTGGAAGTGCTGCTCGAAGAATAGCGACTACAACAATATTATCTCTAATCATTCTTACTTCAGCAGTACCTAATGGTGTTTCTACTTTCTCTTCTATCCAGTCAAAATATCTTACTGCTTCATAAGCTAAATAAGTACCCAGTTTTTGAAGATTAAATCTGAATTCTGCTGGTTCTGTTTCTTTATTGCGCAAGGTACCAACAACTTGAGAAACAAGTAAGTTTTCGCTGCTTATATTTTTATACATTTCAAGAGGGGTTTAAATTTTATAGAAAAAAAGATTTCTGAAGATGTAATTTTCTTATAGAAGTTATCTCACAAAAAAGAACTATCTTTATTCAAAAAGTAAATTAAGAATAGTGACTATTGTTACTTATTAGATTTACAAGTTGTTAAACATGCGTTCAGAGCTAGATGAGAAATATAAAAAAAATTTAATCAAAAGAATAGGGGCTTTACATGGTATAGAGATAACAGAGAGAATGATTCAATCTTTTGTTAATGTCCCACGAGAAGAATTTGTTCTTGAAAGAGATAGAAATTCAGCTTATATAGACTCTCCAAGACCTATTCTCGCAGGACAAACAATTTCAGCTATACACATGGTAGTTATGTATATTTCTCCTTCACTTGCTAATCCAAAGGAAGGAGATATTGTTCTTGAGGTTGGTGCAGGAAGTGGATACAATGCTGCACTTTTCGCAGAAATGGTAGCTCCAAGAGGTTCTACTAATCCTGGACATGTATATGCACTCGAAATCATTCCTGATTTAGTAGATTTTGCGAGAGAAAATATTGAAAGAACAGGATATTCTGATAGAGTTACAATAGTTCACGCAGATGGAGGGATAGGTTACCCTGAAAAAGCTCCTTTTGATATAATTTCTGTTGCTGCTGCTTCCAAAGAAGTTCCAAAACCGTTAAAAGAACAACTCAAAGTAGGCGGAAGGATGATCATTCCTGTTGGGACTACATTTTTTCAAGAACTAATATTAATAAAAAAAGAAAAAGGTGAAAAATTTTCACAGAGAAATATTTGTGGTGTTAGGTTTGTCCCTTTAACAGGAAAATTTGGGTAAAAAGATAATATAACAAAGTAATTTCATTCTCCTATTTTAGCTAAAAAAAGAGTCTAATCTTCTTTGTTGGAGAATGGACCTTTGTTCTTCTTTTGTTTTTGATAAAACATTTCTAACTCTTGCTTCATCGAAACCTCTTTGCTCGCACAAGAATTCAACTATCCCTTCAATATCTATTTCTCCAAAACTGAGGTTATAGTCTTCTGTGATTACTGGTTTTCTGAAAACCTCACGTATCTCTTCATAATCTGCTTCTAATTTAATATTGACATTTTCTAGTACTTTTTCTATGGAACCGTACTGTTGAATATATTTGTAAGCTGTTTTTGGTCCTACTCCTTTTACTCCATCAGGATTAAAGTCAGTTCCAATTAAAATAGCCATATCAATAAGCTGGTCTGGAGTTAAGTTTAGTTCTTTTAACAAGTTTTCTCTACGATATATCTCGACATTCACAGTAATATACCTATTAGTTCTAGGAAGTTTTCTTCTACCTGATAGAGTTAAATTTCTAATCAGGATTGGAGCTCCAAATAATAAGCTATCAAAATCTTGTGAGGCTACACCCCATACTTTCCTATTCTGAGCTAGATAAGCAGCTTGAGCTTCTCCTTCTTGTGGAGCTTCGATATAAGGGATACCCATTAATTTAAGCAAATGTTTTGCGTCTTTTAACATATCTTCAGTAAGTGAAACAGTTCTTTGTGCAACAGTGCGAACACGTTCCATGTCTCCTCTTTCTCTTGCTTCTTCCAGTTCTTTTCTGGCTTTTTCTTTTAGCTTGACTCTTCTTCTTATTTCCTCTTTTTTAAGTTCTGAAGGTTTTCCATCAAAAACGTAAACCAATTTTATGCCATGTTGTAATAATCTAGCGTTACGGTAGAGGAGACCTGATAGATGACTTGTGACCATGCCATCTATATTTTTTAATAGAGAACCATCCATTCCTCTGATAGAAGCTAAAAATTGGTAAAGAATATTATAAGCGTCTATAGCTAAACGCTTTCTGCTTAAATCAGAAAGCTCAATAGGTTCTCCTTTAATAAGATCTGAAATTTTCTTTACTCCCATTCAAAACACCATTGCTTGTGTAATTTATACATTTCACTATTTAAAGTTAATTTAAATAAAAATTGAGAATAAATGGTCTGAACAGACAAGAATTAAATAAGAAAAGAAAAAAGTTAAACCGCCAATGACTATAAATAGTGAATATATGTTCTTTAAACTTGGGAGAAATAAAGAATTGGCTAAAGCTGAAATCTCCACAATTTTTGAAAAAGCAGGAATTAATAGAAAAATTAATTATTTTCAGTGGAAAGAATTTCTCTTTGTTAATATAGAAAAAAAAGAAGAGCAGAATATTCTTAGGAAAATTAGGGAAACAGGGAGTGTAGTAAAAGTTGGTTGTTGTTTTGCAAAGTGTGGTTCAGAAACTGAAGTTAGAGAAATAATTCCAGATAAAATTAATCAAATAATAAATAAATTTTCTGGGAAAAAAGAAAAAATAAAATTCTCAATTAATCTCCAAATAGAACAGTTAAAACAAAAGACTATTTCTGAAATAGTAAGAAAAGAGATTCTAAAAATTGCTAAAGATAGAAGAGTAGAAGTAAAGATAATTCCTAAAAAGGGATATTCAATAGAACTAAGTCCCTATCAGTATCACAAAGAAAATATGCCTAAAAGAGGAGTAGAATTAGTTATTTTTGGAATAAAATCAAAAATATATCTTGGAGAAACAAAATGGGTAACAAACCCATTTTTCGATATAAAACTTGATGAAGGAAGACCAGAAAGATTGTTTACACATGGGACTTCAATAAAGATTGCCCGCTCACTTATTAATCTAACTAATACAAAAAATGATGGTAAAATAGTTGATCCTTTCTCAGGAACAGGAACTCTGTTAATTGTAGGTTTATTACAAAGTTATGATGTAATAGGGTTTGAAAAAGACCCAAAATGTGTGAGGGTAGCTAAGACAAATATACGTTGGGCAATTGATAAATATAATATTAAAAAAGATTGGAAAATATACAAGAATGATGCTAGAGATATGCATAAAATAATCAATGAAAAAGTTGATGCAATTGTAACAGAACCATATTTAGGACCATTTCTAAAAAACCTTCCTGATTTAGAAGAAGGAAAAGATATAATCCATGAACTTGAAAAGTTATATGCTAAAGTTTTATATTCGTGTAGTCAAATCTTGAAAGATGATTCTAGAGTAGTCATAATCTTTCCTTTTTATGAATATCCAGATAAAACTAAACTTTCAATTAATTTAGAACGTGTAATAAATGGTTTATCGTTAGAACTAGTAGAAAAGACTCTTCACTTTAATGTTAATTTTCCTATCAGCATCGGAAGAGAACATAATATTATCTCAAGACAAATTGTTATACTAAAGAAAAATAGTATGAAACAATAATCTTTCAATCTTTGTTTAATTTACTAATCTTATTTAATCTTCGCCAACCGCAAGAAAACTCATATCTTTTGTTAGTTTTTGGATACGTCTTTTAGTTTTAGAAATCCATGAGACATGAATTAATCCATTAGTTTCCAAAGAAAGTAGAGCTTTGTTTAATTCAGTTTCGGAATAATCGCCATAAAGTTCTCTAAGTGGATTTTCTAGCTCATTCTCAATAATTACTCCGCCACGTTTTTCTAAAATTGCAAGAATACAAGATTTTAATGGCGTAACTCTCCATGCTGCAGAGGTCATCGTAGAATCACCTAAAATAAAGATGTAGTAAGCTTTTTAGAATGTTTTGTTCCACAAGAAAAAGAGTCGAACTTTTAAATCTAAGAGACAAAATAAATTAGAAAGACAAAATTTTTAATATATACTTTTTTTCAAGTTTTTAGTTATTATGAACACACGAAATCGTATATATGTGATTATTACTTTATCGATAGCAATATTATTCTTAATCATTGCAATTGTTCAATCACAAATTGACAGTTTTAGCGCAATAACGAAGATGACTGAAGAAGAAGTAAAAAATTTCTTGTCGGGATACTTAGCAGGTTTCCCAAAACCATGGGAATAAAGTGAGAGGATTGAAATGACAAAGAACAAAGAAAAAAACATAACACTATCTTTACGTCCGATAACTAATCATAAAATTAGGATAGTTAGAATCATTACACAATTAGTAATATTTAGCTTATTAAACGGGTTAATATTTGGGCTAGCTAGAGTAAGTTTAATTTTACCTATTGAATACCCTACAGGAGGACCATTTTCTACAGTATGGAGCGGTTTTGAAGCGTTACAGTACGGGTTAACAATCTTTACCTTCCCCTATCTTGTAATAGCTATCTTTGGATTATTTGGAGCTGTGGCTGGAAAAACAACTTGTGGATGGGCTTGCCCAATGGGGTTGTTCCAAGATCTGTTTAGTTACATCCCAATAAAAAAGAAAAAAGTTTCTAAACCAACAGAAAAGTCACTAAGAAGTTTCGCAGTGTTCATCATTATATTTGCTTTAGTATTCTCTTTAGTTATAGGAATATCTTATAATAAAAACGGAGCTGCAGCAAAAGATGCTTATGGAATATGGGGAAATATCCCTTATAGTGTATTAGATCCTGTGGCAACAATTTTCGCAACTTTATTTTACTATTTAAAATGGGGAATTCAAGCTGAAACACTTGGAGCTGAAATGGGTGATTGGAAATTCTGGTTCATTGCAAGAATAATATTTTTAGCTATAATATTAATCCTCATAACTCTATATCCAAGAGCTTATTGTAGATGGTTCTGCCCAACAGGATACATATTAGGCTTTTTCAACCGTTTTAGTCTATTCGGCTTAAAAATAAATAAAAATAGATGCCCAACTGGTTGTAATAAATGTGAAAAAGCTTGTCCAGTGCAAGTACCTATACTAGATTATGATAAAAATATAACACACCCTAATTGTACAAATTGTGGAGAATGTATAGATGCTTGTCCTGAAGGAGCTCTAAAAATAGGTTTCAGATTCTGATATCTAAACTTATTTCATAGAAATTTTTTTTCTCTTTTCTCTTCTGTATTAACTTTTAAATTGTAAAGAATGATGGTATGCTTCTTTTTCTGTTTCTTGAAGAATAGAGCTATAACCTTTTTCTAAATAATCCTGAATAATCGAAAGAACTGATTTTGATATGGGAAGTTTAACACTGTTATTACTTTCAAGTATTTCTTCTACACTCACTTTAAGAGCCTCAATATAAAGAGCAGCAGAATAAAGTTCTTTGATAAAGGTAAAATTCTTATGCATAATGAATCCTTTTAGATGAGATATTTTCAGTAGAATCTCTGATAAAATTAAATTAACTTTATTTGTCTTCTCTGGAATATATCGGATTGGAGAATAACCAAGTTTCATCTCATAATTATATCGAAAAGCTTTAACTCGGGGAAGAACTAACCCTAATCTTTTGAATACTTTTTTGTCGAAATTTCCATATTTGTCATTGTTTCCGTAAAGCTCTAGATATTTGGCTACTAAATGAGGATAGTGTTTTCTAAGGGTGTCAATAAATTCGTTTTTATTTCTCCCTGGCTTAAGAGTGAGACCCCACGTGATAACATATTCCGCGTTGACCTTTTTTGCACTACGAAAAATATTTTTGATGTTTTCTGTTGTATCTCCAATAAATGGTAAACAAGGATAGAAATAAACGCCAGAATGTATTCCTTCTTTACGTAACTGAGATATAGCTTGAAAACGATCCTCTGAAGAACTAGCCCGAGGTTCGAAAATCTTGCGAACTGAATCATCCGCGAGAGTGATAGTGAAATTAACACTAGCATAAGTCTGTTCATTAATAGCTTTAAGTAAGTCAAGATCACGAAGAACGAGAGTGCTTTTTGTGAGAATGAAGACTGGTAATTCATAATCACATATGATTTGGAGAAGTTTACGAGTAAGTTGAAGTTCTTTTTCTGCTGGTTGATAAACATCGCAAACTCCTCCACCCACAAAAATAACGAATTTAGAAGGAGAAGGCATTTGAATTCGCTCAACTGTAGCATCTAAATAGTTGAGTAATGAGTGAGATGAATTAGAAGAAAAAAATCCTCTTTTTTTGAGATATTTCTCCAAGAGCTCTGGAGCATTAACCTTAACTTTGATTCGATTAGCAAAATCTTCATGCATATAATAGGATTCAGCTTTACCGTCACAATATTTGCAATCGTGCCAACAACCCTGATAGGGATTAAGGTAAACTTTAGCCCAAGAGAAAAAAGAAGGTGTTACTTCTTTGATCAACGATTTAGCACGAATACGTTCAATGATCATTGTTTTCCCAATTAATCAAATAGAGTTTTTTTTTATTTATAAAGATAGTTAGGTTGATAGATTATCTCCTTTAGATGAAAAAAAAGACATAGAATTAAAATATTAAAACGATAAGGAGAAAAAATCATTGTTATTAAGTTTTGAATGTAATAGGTAGCTTTTCCATTCAAGTTTACATGGGCAAGAAGGTAAATCCTGAAGAATGCTAGGATCTTGAGAAAGGGTGAAATCTTTGAGAGCTTGAACGATAGCAGAGTCACAAGAACCACAGTTGTGAGCTCCTCTCTTTTTACCTCCTGCAACAGGGTCACAAATGATTCTTAAATTTGGATAGAGAGTAGAAAGTTCCTGACAGATATGAACAAGAGACCATAAGTAGGGAGGACGGTAAAAATTTTTTTCAAAGAGTGAAGAAAGATAAGTACCACGCTGAATGTTTATGGCATTAATTGAAACTGTATCTACCCCTAAAGAAACAACTTGTTTAACACTGTTGAAAATATCTAATATAGAATCAAATTCTGAAACGAAAGGAGGTTTAAAAAGGAGATAAGCTTTAATTTTTGCTCCAAAAGAAAATACGCGTTTTGTAGCACGTTCAAAATCTTCCCAAAAGAAGCCTTTATTTATAGAATCACGAAGAATAGCATTGTTTGCACTTTCTAATCCTATAGCGATCTCAACTTTAGCAATATCAAAGTGATCACGGAGAAGTGTTAGCTTTTCTTCTGTAACATATGAAGGTCGAGACTCTAGGACTAACTCTTTAATACTTGATGAATAAGGTTGAAGTTCATGAAGGATAGAAATTAGAACTTGTTTTGGGACTTCGAGAGAATCAAGAATGCTACCACTAGTAAATAGTTTTATAGAATAAGAGAGGGACGGATCAATTAAAGAGGATAATTTAGAAGAAAAATCAGAGAGCATCTCTGAAAAATCTGGTTTTTGAGGGTTATCATAAAGATAACCGCAAATTGAACAACCTCCACTACGAGAAAGAGCCCAAGAACAACCTCTTGTAGGAAGAATAAAGACAATAGCTTTCGCCGGGCCAGTACGAAGACGATGATCTTCAACCCATGCAACAAGACGACGAGAAGTAGAACGCTTGGAAAGGGCAGATTGGCGGTAACTGTAGATTATAGAACTAAAAGAAGGGTTTATTTTCATTTTGTTTCACCTTTTTTGAGTTTGAGTTTTTTCTTTACTATAGCTAAAGAACCAGATGACATTTTATTCATGTCAACACCAGCGATGAGTGCTCGAGCAGTGGCCAAAACGCGACCTGAATTGACGATAAATATTTCATCAGATGGAAGAATAAATTCAGAAGCGTGATTACAACCAGGAGCGTAGATAGAACTACCTGTAATAGTTTCTGCAGCAAAATCTAAGTTGACGAGAGAGTAATCGAGAATCTCTTGAGCTGCTGCTGGCTGGAGAGAAAGAAAACCTGTACGGGAAAGATATGTGGCTATAAGTTTTTTTTCTCTGAATATCTGGATGTCTCTAGGATATTTACCACGAGTGCGAATTGGAGAAGAAAAGAGAACATTACCTGAGCCAGGACCGTATTGGTAATCTGCCGTAGCAATGAGTTTGCGGAGAAAAGAAGACAGATTGTGAGATGAATTGGAATCAGTAAGGTCCAAAGAAGAAAAAACTTCGCGTAGGGTTGAAGAAAGATTGGAAAGAGAGGAAGAACTAGTTGGACGATCAGATGTGGAAGTATGATAAACTGTCAAATTCAAAGAATTAGAAACACGTTCAACTATATCAGAGTAACCTTGACCATGCGTGTGATTAATAAGAATAATGTTTTCAGGAAACTTAGAAAGAACATCAATGAGAAGAGACGAAGTGACAGCTATTTCTTCTTCTGACCAGTAACCAGAAACTGGTATATCATAAAAACGGGGAGGATAAAGAGATTCAAGTTCACGAGGAACTACAGAAAGTGGAGAGGTGATTATCAATTCTGAAATAAACGGTAAAAAGGATTTTCCTGCTTGGCGAAGAGATTGACTAAAAAGTGAATGAGAGCGAGAAAGAGAATAAGGTTTTCTTGCAGAACAAGGAAAAAGAATTACAACTCGAGTTTGAGGAGATGGATTAAAGCGTTCACGAACACGATGTCGGAAAAGTTCAACTTCAGGACGATTAAGCGATGAAGAGCTAGTACAAACTAAAGAAGTAGACTGTTGAGCTGGAAAACGAGAAAGGAAGGTAGAAGAATAGTTACGGTCGAAGTAATTGAGAGTCGAAGAAAGAAGGGGTGAAGAATGAACATCGCGTTCTACCAAAGTACGAAGGTTATCAGACTCCAAAAAGAAACGGATTTGAGAAAGTTTGTTAGCCATGACTTGAAGATTGTGTCCTAAGATGTCGGGAGGAGAAGAGCGGCAGAAAGAACAATAACATTCAGGATGATTAGAAAGAGGATAAACAGAATCAGAAGTGAGGAAAAACCCTCGTTCTGAGAGATAGTAAGCAAGAGAATCGTCGAAAAAGTCTATACCTGAATAGACAAGAAAAGAATAATAGGTGGGGGTAATTGGACCAGGAACATATAGAGCTATATCTGGAGCAAGTCGAGAGCGTAGAGAAACAAATAATTCAGAAAGTTTACGCTGATTGTTAAAGAGAGAAGAAAGACCAGTAAGAACAAAAAAAGAACAGTCAGTAGATAAAACATCTTCTAATAGAGGAGAATCGAAGAAAGTGTAAGGTAAAGTAAAAATTTGAGAATGAGGTTCTGGGAGAGATAGAAAAGAGGTAACATATTCAGAAAAAGATGATTCTGACAGAGTAGATGAAACAAACGAGGGGTAAAAAGGTTGAGATGAAAGTGTAAAAGAAGAAGAAAGAACTCGCTCGGAAAGGTGAGGTGGAAAAGACCATCGTAACTGGAAAGAAGAATCTAAGTCAGAAAAACGGGGAGGAAAAGAAGAATCAAAAAAACCTGAAAAGCCAAAATTAGAAGGTTTGTTACCAGAATTGAAAGAGAGAAGACCTGGTGCGAGGATATGAGAAGTACGAGTCTCGGCTAAAAGGCGAGAAAAACCAAAGGCAGAGAGAGGTTGAAAGAAACGCAAAAATTACACCTAAGAAAAGAAAATAAAAGAAGATTAAAAAGAATACGATTAGAAAGAAAAGAAAGACGGAACAGAAAACAATTAAGACGATTTATATAAAATTAAAGATGAAAAAGGCTAATACTCTTGAGAAAAAATCAGTTGTATAATAAAGAAAGCAAAAGAAAAACTTTTCAAAAGTAACGAAAATTTTAAAACAGTTAAAAAAGTAGAAGTAACAGAAAGCCTAAAACTTGTGAAAAAGAGCGTTATGTGGCCTCGTGGCTTAACTCGGTAGAGCAACGGACTCTTAATCCGTAGGTTAGGGGTTCAAAAAACTAGCGTTGCGGGCGCTAAATTTGAAAATCCCCTCGAGGTCACCAGTTTTTTAGATTGTTCTTTTGAATAAGTTTGAATTCTACTTTTTATTATATTTAGAATAAGACAACGATATCATTTATTCTGAAGTACCAAAATTATTTGAGAAGAGCTTCAAGCAAGCGCACAGAAATGTCATAAGCTGAAAGTTTTTTACTCTCATGTAATTTAATATTTCTAACTTCATAAATACAAAGCAAGGAAGTTGCAGTTTTTTACTGAACTTTTTCTATCTATTGCTTTTTTTAACCCTTTATCTTTATTATTTTCTTTTACAATAGTGAGATTACAATCTTTTCACTTTTTCCACTCATAAAGACTCACAACCCGAAGTCCATTTTTATCGTTTATCCGCACTCTTTTAATTATTCCACGGGCTAACAAATAGGTAATAGAGGAGTTGAGATAAAAGGGATCATCAACGTTATACTTTTCTTTGAGGTGAAAACTAACTTCTTCTAGAGTAATTACTTCACCAAAGGAGATCAAAGAAAGAATCGTTTCTAAAACTCTAAAAGAAGAGTGGTTGGAAGGATGAACTAAAGTTTCAGGAGAAAGACAGTTATCTATTTGTTGCTCTCCTTTCAAAAGATGGTTGTTATTCATTATTTCTATCATTTCCTCTTCTATTAATCTTGAGGCTATTGGGCATCTTAACCACCCTTACTAAAAGAATGTAATAATACCAACAAAAACAAAAATTATGCTTTTTTTCTAAAGATCTACTTAGTCTACTTATACACTTGTGATTTACCAAATATTTTTTCTTTATTTAATTCGACTTTTATTGAAAATAAATATTATAGAATAGTTATACGGAACATGATGATTTTCCAATAATTATTTGATTGTTTTTTCAATAGATGATTAATGACCTATTTTTTATCTGTAATAATGCATACTGAAACTCTATTTGTTATACAGTATAGTTATGATTCTAAGGTGGATTTTAGGAATTAGTTGAGGAGAGTAAAAAAAAAGGGTTTAGAATAATTATTTTTATTTTAGGATTTTTTTATTATAGAAGCAATAAGACTAATTCAATTATTTCTTTTCAAATAAGGTAAAAAGAGTTTGGCGGGCTCGAGGGGATTTTCATAATTTGCGCCGCAACGCAGATAATTATTTTGAACCCCCGACTGACAGGTTTCGTAAACTGGTGCCGACAAGCACCAATTTTAAAAGCCTGCTGATCTAACCTAGCTGATCTACGAGCCCGGTAATTTTTCCTTAACTATCGGGGAATGCTTTTCTTGCATTTTTCCGTGTTATTGTTCTCGTATGGTTGTTTTTCTTTCTTATTTTAAAATTTTCGTTCAAGAATAAAATCTTTCCCCTCCACAAAGGTCGAAAAAAGAATAACTAAAAATCATGTAACTAACTAAATATTAAATACTTTAAATGTCAAAAATTTTTTTCAACATCTTTTAATAACTTATTATTTTCTATATCTTGCATGCAAACCACTCATGAAATTATATACTCCTCTTCTAGCTCTCTTCCTTCTATTCTCTCTAGTAGTGTTGATCTTGTTGTCACTTCTCCCCCTTATCCAATGATTGAGATGTGGGATGAGCTTTTTTTTAATCTTAACCCTGATATCGAGTCTTCTTTAACCTCTTATCCTTCTTCAGCTTTTGAGCTTATGCATTTAGAGCTGGACAAAACTTGGACTGAAATTGATCGTCTTCTCAAACCTGGTTCTATCGTTTGTATAAACATTGGTGATGCAACGCGAAAGATTAATTGTAACTTTGCTCTTTATTCTAATAGTTCTCGAATAATCAGAAAATTTCTTGAATTGGGCTATTTTTGTTTACCTTCTATTCTGTGGCGTAAACAAACTAACTCTCCCACCAAATTTATGGGGTCGGGCATGCTTCCTCCCGGTGCTTATGTAACTTTAGAACATGAGCACATCTTGCTTTTCCGTAAAGGTTCTAAGCGAGAGTTTAATTCTCCCGAATCTAAATTGAATCGTCGTCGTAGCGCTTATTTTTGGGAAGAACGTAACCTCTGGTTTTCTGATATTTGGGAGTTTAAAGGCGTAAGCCAAAAACTTAATTCTGAAGTTTTGCGCTCTCGTAGTGCTGCCTATCCTTTTGAGTTAGCTTTTCGCCTTATTAACATGTTTTCAGTTCAAGGTGATACAGTTCTTGATCCTTTTTTAGGTACGGGAACAACTACTCTAGCAGCTATTACTTCATGTCGTAACAGTATTGGTGTAGAAATTGATAAAAATTTCAAGTCTATTATTCTCGAAAGCATAAGAAAGGTAAAAGATTTTGCAAATGGTTATATTGATAATCGTTTGCAGACACATCTGGCTTTTGTTCAACAAAAAGAAGAAACACATTCCTTTAAGCATCGTAACTCTGTTTATGGTTTTCCTGTTATGACTGCACAAGAAACTGATCTTTACTTCCCTAAAATTGAAAATGTTAAAATAAAAGATGAATCACTTTTCGAAATTATTTATAAAAATAAAGAAAAGATTTATTCGTAAAAATCATCTCTTGTTCCAAACTCTCTTTCTATTGCAGCGATTAGTGTTTCTATATTGTGCATAGTTGTTGCGCTTATTGGAAATAGTTCTCCAGTGTTTCTGAATTGTTCTATGGTTTGTATTATATTCAATCCTAGTTGTTTTGATAATGATATTGTTTGCCCTCTTCCTATTTCTATTCCTATTGTTTCTGGTTCTTCTATCCATCTTTCTAATCTTTCTTTGTGATCTTTTTTTATTAAATCTGCTTTTGAAATTACAGGTATTTGTGGGAGTTCTAATTGGAATTCTACTGATAGGCTTAGTAACAATATGCTTGCTAAACCTTCAGGTTTTAGTACTAATGATGGATCTATTAGGAACACCGATACAGGTTCTCTATTTTCTTTTAACATATTAGCGATAAACTTTCCACTGCTTCTATATGCGAATAATTCTATTTGTCCTGGTGTGTCTACGATTAAATATTGCGGGTCAACGTACTCCACTTCTGACATTAAATCATGTATTTTAGTTGCAATTAGGTCCATACTGGCTATCATCGCTCCATTTGGACCTAGGTTGTATTCGTTTACTATTTCATTTATGTCTACTATATCTCTTACATCTATCGCAGGAGCGTAAGGTATTGTTCTTACACCCGCATCTAAGTTAAGTATACCTACATCTAACTTCTTTTCCGAGAACCAATCAAATAATGTCCTTGTCAGAAAAGTTTTTCCTGCTCCCGCAGTTCCTAGTAAGTAAATTATGTATTTTCTATCTGGCACTTTTTATTCTCCTATTTCTGTTATCTTTATTTTGGGTTGATTCTCTTTTATTTTATCTATCAAAAACCTTTTTGCTTCTGCAACTATTTTTTCTCCCTCTTCTCCAGAATATGAAAAATGAATTATTATTCCTTTTCTTTCTCCGAACTGGGGGTGAGATTTAATGTACAGTTTTTTAAATTTCTTTTTTGTTTGATTAATATAAGGTGCTATCTCACTTTCTCTACAGTTTTCTACTATTATTTTACATTCTGTTATGAGAATTTTTATTTTAGACGATAGGTAAGGGTGAATAGCCGTTGTGTATATAGTTTTCATCTCCGTTGGGACACCAGGCAAACAGAATATCTCTGTTTTCTTATATTTTATTAAACATCCTGGCGCTGCTCCCGCACTATTGTTTAGTATTTTTCCTCCTTCTGGTATTAACGCCATTTTTCTTCTCTCTTCACTCATTTCTAATCCATACTTTTCATAATGCTCTTTTATTAACTCTAGCGCTTCTTTGTTTTCTATTAGTCTCTTTCCTGTTACTTTTGATATAACTTCCATTTGTATATCATCATATGTTGGACCCAATCCACCTGTGACAATCAATATTTCTGGTTCTCTCTCTATGACTTCTTTAATGCACTCGCTTGCTAGTTTTAGTTCATCCCTTACACTAGTTATTCTTCTTACTTCTATTCCTAATCTTGTTAGCTGTTCTCCAAGGTAAGTTGCGTTTGTATTAACAGTAATTCCCATTAGCAGTTCATTTCCTAAACAAACAATCTCCGCTGTAACCATTTTTTTTCCTTCTTTACATTTTTCTTTATATTTTTCCAATTATTATTTTGATCTGTTTACTCCCATTTTTGCTATCTCTATGAGATATTCTTTATACTTCTTTTCAAATGCAGGCTCTGCTTTTTCAATAAACAATTTACATGTTGAAAATAATTCTTCTGCTTTTGCTTTAGCATAATCTAAAGCTCCTGTTTCCTTCATAATGTCTTTTATTTCTTCTATTTCTTCTCTTGTTGCATTTCTTTTCCCAACTACTTGTTTGAGTTTGTTTTTTTCTTTCTCATTTGCATTTTCTATAGTTTTTATTAGTAAAATCGTTTTTTTTCCTTCTTTAATATCACTATCTACAGGCTTTCCAGTTTTTATTTCATCGCCAAAAGTACCAATAATGTCATCTACAATTTGGAAAGCTATTCCCATGTTCCTAGCGTAGGATGATAAAGCTTTAAGCTGGGTTTCTTCTGCTTCTGCATAAATTGCTCCCATCTTTGTTGCTTTTTCGAATAATGCTGCTGTTTTTCCATTTATCATTTCAAAGTATTGCTTCTCTGTTACTTCAAATCTCCCTTGCATATCTGTTTCATATATGACTCCTTTTACAACTTCCATAAAGCCTTTATTAAACTCCGATGCTGCTTTTATCATTATATCTGGCTTAAAATCTATTCTATTTAGTGCTTTATAAGCTAAATTATAAACAAAATCTCCCCCTAGTATCCCCATGGCTAGTCCATAATCTTCTGGGTGAACATTTTTCTGAGGATAATTTTGCTTTGAATAATCTCTAAAAACTACATGAAAAGCTTTTTTTCCTCTTCTTGTTTCAGCAAAATCCATTATATCATCATGAATTAAACTAGCATTATGAAGGAGCTCTATTGATAATGAAGCAGGATAAATAGATTCATTGAAGTCAGTGTTTAAACAAGCTTCATAGGAAAGTAACATAAGTATTGGCCTTATCCTTTTTCCTCCAGAAAATAGAAAATTATTTGTTTCTTGAACATAATATTCTAAAAAAGGATTGTCCTTACACGCAGCTATTTCCTCATTTATAAACTGTGTGAGGGCGATATTTACTTGTTCCATTTTTTTAATGTAAAAATCCTTGAAATTCATTGAGTATCCCTTGATATTTTGAGAGAAAGGTAATATTATTAATTTTTTTCTAGAAATTTATCCTTTTTTGTTTTTTCTATTTTGGCAAATAAAAAATGCTTTATCCCAATTTATTTAAAGTCTCTATCTTTTTTTTATAGGAATAATATGAACCCTTATTTAGACAAATTTCAAGAAGTTGCACAATCAATAGAAACAGAACTTAATAAAAAATCAGCCTTAAAAGAAAAATTGTTAAAATTATCTCGGGACTTAGTAAAAACTTCTGGAAAAGTTATTTCGAATGTTCATTCAAAAAGAGTAACTGAGGCAAAAAAACTACTTTCTTCAGCTATATCTCTTCACACCCAGATATGTGACTTGCTGACTCAAGATCCATCTTTTACGGATTCAGGGTATATTTTAACAGCTTTACAAGAATTTACTGAAGCACATATTTTCTTTTCTCTAATTTCTAATTCTCCAATCCAATCTCCTACAGAGTTAGGTGTGACAGATCAAGCGTATCTTTTGGGCATTGCAGATGTTATCGGAGAACTTCGGCGCCATATTCTCGAAATATTAATTGATGATAATATTGAAGAAGCAAAAAGGTTTTTTCAATTGATGAAAGACCTATATGACATATTCTTACAAATAGAAATTGACAAATCTTTAATCGGTGACTTCAGACGAAAGCGTGACATGGCTCGAGTTTTAATCGAAAAAACACTCTCTGATTTATTTATTGCTATTCAAAGTAAAAGATTAGAAATGAAAATGAAAGATTTTAACTAATCTTCTGGGATAATTAGAATTCCAATATCCATAACGTTTGTGCCAGTGTATCCTGTAATTATTTCTCCTTTGTGTTTATGGAAAAAACTGTTTGTATCATGTTTCTTTAAACTCTCTTTTGCCTGCTTTTTTCTTAATTTGCTATCAATTGTAAACGGACCAACAATTGCTCCTGCTGCATCAGAGTTTCCGTCAATCCCATCTGTTCCAAATTCAATAAGATATGCTTTTTTATTGTTTCTTATTTTTAAAGCAAAAGACAAAGCTAATTCTTGATTTCGCCCACCTTTTCCAATATTTGCTGTTTCTTTAGGAAGTTTTACTGTAGTTTCTCCTCCCCATAAAAATGCTCTCTCTTGTGGATATTTTTTTACATACTTTTTAGCTAACCATTTGCCTACTTTCGCAGCTTCTCCTTCAATGTTGTATGAAATAATTTTTCCTTTAATGTCGTTTTGTTTTAATATTTTTTCTTTTAAATGGTCTATGACGATTTGATTGCTACCAATTAATATATTATTTACTTTGTTGAATTTTTCTTTATTTTTTGGAGTTTCATGCTTCTTTTGCTTCTGCCTATTTTGTAGTATCTCTTTTGCTTCTTTTGGTAATCTTTTTTCAATTTTGTATTTTCTGATTATTCTTTTACAGTCTTCCCATGTTGTTGTATCCATAACAGTAGGGCCTGAAGCTATATTTGTTGGGTCATTTCCTGGTACATCAGAGATAATAAATGAATAAATATTTGCAGATGTGTAGTTAACTATTTTTCCTCCTTTGATTTGAGAAAAGTGTTTTCTTATAGTATTTATTTCATGTATTGTGGCACCACTTGATAATAAAAGTTTCATTAACTTTACATAACTATTCATTTTGATAATTGGTAGTTCAAATAAAGATGACCCTCCTCCTGAAATAAGAAAAAAACAAACATCTTCTTGTTTTAATTTTGATAATATTTTAATTGCCTTTTTTGCACTGTTAATACTTTCATCATTTGGTATAGGGTGTCCTCCTTTAAAAAAATGACAATTAGACATTTCTTTTATTTTATCACTTGTTTCATCTGGAGATGAAACAAGAATCTGATTGAAAAAGTAAGGTGAATTAACTATAAACCAATTAGCCATTGTTTCTGCAGCTTTTCCAAATGAAATCAAGCAAAAATTCGCATTTTTGTCAAAAGTAATTTTATTTTTTTTGTATATTAAGCTATTTTTCTCAATTTTTATATTATTGCTTAAAAAAGAACTTGGTTGTGAAAAATTTAAAGTTTCTTCAGCTACACCTAATAAGAATTCAACATATTTCCTTTCCTTTTTATTTGAAATCTTAGATAAAAGTTCTTTTCTGTTTTTAATCCATTCTTTCATTCTTTACATCCTGATGTTCTTTTGAATAATTTCTTGCATAATTTTAGAGGTTGATTTTCCAGGAACATATTGGTTTAATCGAATTATCTTTATGTGTTCTAATTTATTCTCTCTTAATTTATTCATTAAATCTTCTTCATTGAATTTTTGGTCATATCCTAGAGCTATTATGTCTGGCATTATCTGTTTTACTGTTAAAATGAAATCCCCCTCGTTTCCAATAACTGCTACATCTACATCTTTTATGTGAGCTATCACTTGAGCTCGATCTCTTTGCGAGTTTGTTGGTTCGCGTTTTTTTAGTTTCCGAACATTATTGTCTGTTGTAATTACTACAACAAGAACATCTCCAAGTAACTTCGCTTGTTTAAGAGTAAAAATGTGCCCTATGTGAATAAGATCAAATACTCCACCAGTCATTACTACAGAAATTTGTTTTCTCCCAAATTCTGTCAGAGAAATATTATCTTCGTCTTTTTTTGCTAAAGAACCATTTTTTATTAGTTCTTTAACTGTTTCTTGAATAATTTTTACTGGTAGTTCTAATCTTCTTGCAAGATTTATACTATTTGTCTTTCTTTCTACTAACGTGTCACAATAAGCATGCCTTAGAATTAAGTTATCAATTGAACCTGTCATTTTCTTCTCAACTTCTCTTTAATGAATACCGAATTATTATCTCATCTCCGTCTTCTAAGTTAAATTTTTCTCTTATATTAATGTCACTTACAATTTCGGCTATGTTCTTTCCATAGTGTGTCCTTCTTGGGACAATAATTGCGGCTTTTTCATCAGAGTCGAATAACTTAACTGTGTAGCATAAAACATCTCCAAAACTTCTTCCTTCTTCTTTAAATCCTGTTATTATTTTAGGGAAAGAACCTCTAATAAGATCTAATTTCTCCACATCGTTAGCCCCTATTCTTACATTTAGCGTTCCTGGGTAAGGTACAAAGCCAAGTGTTTTTTTGAAGCTCTTTACATAGCTTGGTTGGGACATGTAATATTTTCCTTCTCCAAAACCAGTAAAAATTACCCCACATAGTACAAGTTCTGTTTTATCTGGATGAATAGCTTTCTCTAGTTCAAACCTAAGGTTATGCAATGTTTCAATACCTTTTTCTGTTAGCTGTGCATTTGAACCTCTAGGGCCAGATTCCCATAAAATAAAACCAGTTGCAGCTAGTTTAAGTAAATATCTTGAGGCACTTTGTTGAGATATATTAAACACTTTAGCGACTTCTGTTGTAGTAATTTCTACTTTGTGATAAATTGCATGTTTTTGTGCTATGTAGATTAATAATCCAATCTCTCGATTTGACAAATGAAAAATGTTCACGAGTTATCAGACATATAGATATTTATACTTTCTTAAATTTTTCAGTCAATAAGCTTAATTTTTGTTTATTTTTATATGAAACATTTTCCTCAAAGAAGTTCTGGAGCGCAAAATTTACTATTTATTGAACCAAAGGAAAGCTGAATATTTCTCCTCTGTAAAAATGGAAGAAAAAGAATGTTTATTTGCTAACGTTAGAAGGTTAAATAACTTTCTCTTTATTCTTTTACCTCTTCTTCCTTTTCAAGAAACCTTTCAAACTTTTTATGTTACTATGCTCTTTCCAACAATTTATATTTTTTTGTAATTTGATAGTACTTCCGCAATAAGTTGACCGATTTCTATAGGTTAAAATTATAGGCGTTCATACTATCATTGGCGTGTTCTCAATTCATACTTTTTGAGATAATTCGGAAGTACTAATTTGAATGATAACCTTTAAATAGTCCATTAGAAACTGTTTATTTGAGACTTACATTTTTATGTAAGTCAATTACATCTGTTTGGAGTGAAAAAAATGTCTCAAAAAGAATCAGTAAAAAAAATAGATGCTGAAATAAAAAAGTTGAAAGAAAAAATAGAAAAAAGTAGAAATAAAAGTGATTCATCTAGGAATTGGGTGAATTATGATACTTTCAGTATCATTTTTTAGGAGGGTTGAAAATGAAAAAAGAAATTTATGATTTTGATTTATTATCTAAAGAATTATCAAAGTCAATTACAAATTGGGCTGAAACAACAATGAGTGCTTTACAGGATGAATTAAAACGATTTTCTGAACCATTAAAACAATTCTCACAAATTTCATCAGAAGGAATTCAATCTATATTAGTTAATTTTACCGATAATCTGAGAGAAACAATAACAGAACTATCAGAAGATTTCTTAGATGCAGTAGAAGATGCTCTTGATACTATTGAAGATGTTATTGATGATCTAGAAGAAATTGCAGAGGAAGGAAAAGAGACAATAATAATAAAGTGATAGGTGATAAAAATGAAAAGAAAAAGTGTAGAAGCAAATTTGTTAAAAAGTTTATCCATTTTAAATAAGGGGTTGAGAAAGAAAAATAAAGGAAACACATTCCAATATTTTTCTTCTCTAAATAGTATTTATTTGTATGAGACTTTTAATTGTTTTGAACTATCTGTCAACGCCTTCTCAAATAGTAAGTTTTGTTTAACAACAAATAGTTCTTGTAATGTCAAGGTTGTAAAACGGGGGTCTGTTTATGAGTAATAGTAATGATAGAGATAAAATTAAGAAAGAATTGGAAGAGTTGAAGAAAAGAAATCAAGAATTAGAGAAGATGATTAAAACAGTATTTAACAAAATAGATAAAATAAATGGTTTAAAAAAGGAAAATGAGAAAGTAGAAAACGTCACGCCTGATAAAATGAAAAAAAGAGCTGTTGAAAAACTTCTTGAAAGAGACCTTCAGAGCTTAAAGGAGAAAAAAATTACTCAGAACCATAGAACTCATCTGTCTCCTGATCCAAAGATAGAAAGAAGAAGAGTTAGACGAGATGAAAGAATTCATCCTTTACGAGAAGGACCTTTACCTCCTAGTGCTCCTAATCCTCCTGACGCTCCTTTGCCTCCAGAGCGCATTGATGGTCCTTCAAGAAAGCATATCTTATTATCTAAAGAAGAGATTGCTCGCGCTAGAGAAGAGATTAATCGTGCAAGAGAAGAGCTTCGACGGGAAAGGGAAAAATTAAGGCATGAAGCCAGAAGAAAAGCTTTAGAATCTGCCAAGAAATCTGATGCCAAACCTTTCATATTTTCTAAGAATATCGATTTGGATGGTTTTGGGGAAACTATTTCAAAGTATGTTGAAAGCATTTTATCGTCTGTTTCAAGAAATATTGAAGAAACAGTAAAAAGCGCTTTTTCTCCAGATAAAGCTTCAACTATTAAATTCTCCGGTTCCAGTTCATTCACATCAAATGAAAAAGGGCGTAAATTTTCATTTCCTTATGATTATAGACGGATACCGATAGAAGAAATAGAATCATATCTTGAAGAAATATCTGAACTTCTATCTGCAATAGGTGATAAAAATCGTTTACATATCTTAAAACTACTTGAACTTCAACCTGAGTATCAAAAAGAATTATCAGAAAAAACAGGTCTTCGAGGAGGAACTTTTAAACATCATACTGATATCCTAGCCAAAAATGGTCTTATAACCCAAGAAACAGTAAGAGGGCGATATCTTATAACACAACTAGGGATTGAAGCTTTAAAACTCGCTGAAATATTATACACTAGAAAACAGGAACTCTACTCTTCAGAAGACTCGTTAGATGATGAAGAAGAAGATGATGATGAAATAAATATTGATATTAGTTAGGAGGAATTTAAAATGATATTGAGTATTCGAAATTCTCCTATAAAAATTAAAAAGACAGTTACTCATACCTTTAGTAATAATCATGTTAAACTAGAATTGAAGAAAGGTTCTTTACTCTTCCCTATTTTCAATGATTTTGATGATATCCAAGTAGGTTGGTTGTTTTCTGGAAAACTTTCTATTTTCGGAGATTTGATTGTTCATACAAATAATGGCGCTGCAGGAAAGATCGTTTCACAACAATACACTCACAGTATCTTTATGCCTGTAGTTCTTGAATTTTTATCCTTTAATGCTGTAAAGGAAATTAATCCATTGTCTGATTTCAGTTATTATACAAAGATAATGGATGATTTTAACAAAAAAATAGTTTTTACTAGTTTTATTAGAAAAACTTTACCTAATACCTTTATTTGGGGAGATAAGTCAGGATCTTTTTGGATGATCTCAAAAGAAAAAACATTTTTCGTTCATTTACCCGAAGTATTAGCGCGAGAAAAAGATGATAATCTGTTGTATCTAGACAAAAAGGGTTTTACTATTGTCAAAAACGGTGTTATATCCTTTGAAACATCAACATTTTTATCTGGTCAAAAAATCAGAAAATTTATCTCTGAAATGTTAGGCAGTGTAAACATCGATACTTTTCTAAGAAATTTTAACATCACTTTTTGAAATTTTTCTTTTTTTTTATTTAAGTTTGAAAATTAAATACTTACACAAGAAAGGTTAATCTAAACATTTTTTTTAATGTAACTTTTCAAAACATTTGTTTCAGTTTTTCTGATATTTTATCTAGTAATTGTTCGAGTTCAAGTAACTCTGTTTCTTTTCTTGCTTTTAATTGACTTTCAATGTTTTCTTTGAATTGCTTCAAATCTCTTAAGTCTGATATGTATTGCTCAACTTTCTCCTTCTTTTTTTCTACAATTTCTGGTATATCTTCAATTGATTCAACAGAAGGAAATAGTTTAAGTTCCCCTCTTTCTTTCGCTACTATTAACTTACTTATCTCATTATCTAACTTGTCAATATTATGGTTAACTGCATATATTTTTTGATTGATTTTTATTAAAATTTCTTGAGCTCTAGCGATTATTGGGGATTGCTCTTTCTTTTTTCTTAGTAAAATAAACATTATTGAGATTAAAACTACTCCAACTAAACATAAAATTATTATTAAACTGGTTTGCATAATTAAAGGAATCTATACTACTAAAAAAAACTATTGAAACTTAAATACACTTTTTAGAAATTCGTTTTACCAAAACTATTGAAAAGTTATTTGTATAATACTAAAAAAAGGAATAGTAGTAAAAAAAGTTAGAGTTGTTTGTAATTAATAATCCTAACTGTTAATGGTTTCTTTGAAATATCTGCGATTCTAGCACCAATTATAAGTGAGATCCCTTTTGTATGAGCGATTTCAAGCAGTCTTTGTGTTACTACTCCATCAACAATCATTGTTTGAGCTTTTTCAATATCTTGTAGTTTATTGAAGATCTCTTTTACTGAACTTTTTAGTACAACATTATAATCTTCGTCAAAAACAACTGCTTCAAATTGTTGTTTTATATCATTTATTGCTTTTTCTAGTTGTTCAGGGAGTCTTACTCTTCTTGTTACTCGTCTAGTGTATTGTTGTCTTCCACTTTGTGAATAACTTCTTTGTTGCATAGTGCTTTGAGCGTATCCTCTTTGTTGTCTTCCACTTTGTGAATAACTTCTTTGTTGTCTTCCACTTTGTGAATAACTTCTTTGTTGATGCTGTCCTATTTGTTCCTTTTGAGGCATGTGTCTGTGATGAACTTCTTGTTCATCTCTTTTTTTACGTTTTTTTGGTTCCTCTTTCCTCTTTGTTTTTGCTTTGAATTCTGCAACAGTAGTCCCTTTATCGCTTCCTGTTAAGAATACTGCTTGCTGTATTGGAACTGCATTTTTCAGCGCTTTATGTATCTCTGCTTCTGTGAGATCTTCTACTTCTTTCCCTAGAGGAGCTCTTGCCACATAATTTATGTTAGCAACTTGAATTAGTTCTTTTAAAATTAGATCTGCCCCTCTGTCTCCATCAAGAAAAGCAGTTACTGTTTTATTTTTTATCAACTCTAATAATTTTTTAGGTATACTTGTTCCATTTACTGCAATTGTGTTATCTATACCTACTTTCATTAGATTTATTACATCTGCCCTACCTTCTACCAAAATAACCTTGGATGATTTTTCAAATCCTGGTCCTGCGTTGAATTTCTCATCTGTTAAACGGACTACTGAAGATTCTTTTACCTTTTTTGATGATTCTTCAACTTCTCTCTGAATTGAAGCACTAAAAGGGCTTACTTTTTCATCCCATTGTCTAATAATCTCTGCAGCTCGATTTACAATTGCTTTTCTCTTTTTTATTCTTACATCAGTTATTTCATTTAGTTTTATTTCACAATTGCAAGGTCCAACCCTGTCTACTGTCTCAAGAGTTGCTGCTAAAATTGCAGTTTCAGTCCTTGATAGACTAGAAGGGATGATAATTTCACCTGTAGTTATTCCTTCTTTACTAGATATTTTTACATCAATTCTTCCAATTTTACCAGTTTTTTGTAATTCTCTAATATCTAATTCTTCACTAAGTAAACCATCTGTTTGGCCATACAATGCACCTATAATATCTGGTTTTTCTACTATTCCCACTACTCTAAAATTTGCATGTATCTCATATTTTGTCGTTGCTGTATCGGTTTTAGCACCCATTTTCATCATCTCGTGTATCTTTTTTCTTAAGTAAGAATGGATACAGCGTTTCCTCTAACTCTCCCTACCTACTCTCTACAATAACATTAGTCAAATTTGTTAAATCAATTTATACTACTTTATTTATTATGAATTATGATATTGTGATGTGATCGTGATGAGTCAGAGGATAGTTCTATCCATATTATTCTTGTTATTATTTTGACTCAATATTTTTACTTATCATGTCTGAAGTTTGTTTCTAATATTTTATCAGACTTCATGACTAATTGCACATATAATATTAAAAAACTTACCATACTGTACAAAGAGTAACAATTAAAACTCCAAAATGTTGACATTTTAGATTTAAGAGCTATTTAATGTGTTTTTTAATTTTACAGTTAAGAAAAAACTAAAAGAATGTTCAATTACTGTAAATTATGAACAAATTTACTTCTCATTTCCTTCATCTGAGTGAAGATATCTCTCTTCATTATTTAAAGTTGGGAGAATCTAAAGATGTAATTATCCTAATTCACGGCGGAGATAGAAAATTCCAAAATGCACAATATTGGACACCTCTCTTTAATGATTTGTCAAATAGTTTTACAGTTTTCGCAATTGACCTTTTAGGACACGGCAAGTCAGTTCTTGGAGGATCTCTAGTGCAAAGTCAAAGAGCATCAATTGAAATACAAGTAAAGGCGTTGAAAAAGTTTAGTGATAAAATATTATTGAACTATGAAAAAAAGATCTGGGTGGGTCGATCCTATGGTGCAAATGTCGTTTTACACTTTGCACATAAATACCCGGAAATGGTGTCTCATTTATCTCTAATAGCTCCTGCTGTTTCTAGTCTTCTTGTTGAAAATATAAGTAATCTAGTAAAGAAAAAACCTTTAATGCTTTTTTGGGCAGAGAATGATCCAATTGTCCCCTTTTCCCATAATCATCTTTTCATTAAACATTTTACAAATTGTAAGTTAGTGGATGCAGGAGTTGTTTCATTCTCTGAAACAGAGAAATGGAAAGCTCATACTCCTGAGATTGAAAAAAAAGATTTGTTTGTCTCTAATTTTTTAGAATTTTTTCTTTAACTCCTTTTTTACTAAAAAAAATAATAATAGGGGTTGATTGAAAACTATACATATTCTATGTAGACTCCAGTACCCAATATTGATGAAACTGTTTGTACTAGTACTTCTTCTGATATTGGGAGCTTATTTTTGTATTTTTTACTAATCTCAACTTTGTATTCTTTGTCGCTAAAAGGAGGAATATATAAAACAGTAACATTTTGCACTGGTGTAGGGTCAATTAAGCTTTCTACTAGTTTTTTTGGATCATTTGTTTTTTTCAAGAATCGTATTTTTTTAGCAGCTATACTCTCCAATTCTAGCAAAACATAGTCTGAAGATAAAGTTGGGACATCTTGGCTTCGTACAACTAGGATTACTAAATCTTCTAATTCGATTGAAGAGTAAAAGTGAATATCATTAAGTTCTTTGTGTGTTTTGGCTAGATCTACTAGTAATTTTGAGATATCTATGTCTAAATCACTGATTTTTCCTTCTCTGTAAAGAACCTTACATTTTCTACATAGAGTATTTGTTTGAGCGTCAATACGACATATTGGAAGTTTCATTCTACATCACGTATGGCAAATTATTAGTTCTAAATTTCAAGTTTTATTTAAAAAACTATTTATCATTTCAGATTTGATAAACAACTTTATATTTGTTTCAAATACATAGATTTCTGCTATATTTTGATTTTTTACTAATTTTATTGACTTAGTGTTAATTTTAACATTTACTAAAAAGTTATACAAATATAATTGAGAACTAAAGATATTAAATTAATAGAAAGAAAGAATTAAGTTTTGTTACTATATTAGTCCTCTTTCCATAAGCACTCTAAATTCTTCAAGAGATAAACTCTCGCCGTTTTTATATTTTGTCAGAATAGCTTCAGCTCTTGAATCTAGAATTTCGTCTCTTATTTGTTTAGCTCTGATTTTCCTTTCTTTTCTTCGTGCTTTTAGCTCAATTCCTACTGTTTTTTGAAGTATTTTCATATCTTTTGTTATTGCATCTAGTTCTTTCTTTATTTCTTTAATCTTAGCGCTAATAGTTAATACTTCTGCGTGTAATGAGTCTGCTTCTTCTTTTGCCATTTTTGCCTCTTTTGTTGCTTCAACCATTCTCTTTTGATGGACCTGGGATTGATTAGCTAGTGTAGTAACACTTGTGTGATATGTTTTAATTTCCATTTGCATTTGGCGAAGTTTGTTTTGCATTTCTTTGATTTCACTCTTTAATTCTCTAAAAATTTCTAGTTTCTCAAGCGCTCCACTTAATGCTTCTAACTGCTTAAGAGTTTCTCTTTCTTGATCTTTATCCAGAAAAGGAGTTGTTTCTAGTTTTCTTTCAATGGCTCTTATTTTTTCGCCTACTCTTCTATCTCTAGGAGCTCCAACATCTTTTATCTTTGAGGATAGTTCTAAAAGTCTGTTTTTGATCTTCTCTGCTTCTTCTTTCAGGATATCTCTCATTTGCTTTCTAACTTGCACTTCTTCGTTGATTTTGTCTCTTTTCTCTTTTTCACTTCTTGATTCTTGGAAAAGTCTCTTTACAAGTTCGTTTTTCTCGTCTCGTAATTTTCTCTTTTCGCTTCTCTCTTCTAAAAGTTGGTGTAACTCATTAGAAAGCATACTTCGTCTTTGTCTAAGATAGTTCAGTTTTTCCTTCTTTTCATCAAGACTGAGACCAGCAAAACGTGATTCTTCTTTTTGTTTTTGGTCTTCTTTTTGTTCTTCAGTATCTGATTTTGGGGTAGTTTGTTCTTGTTTCTGTTCTTGTACTTGTTCTTGTACTTGTTCTTGTACTTGTTCTTGCACCTGTTCTGGATTATCCTTGTTTTTCCCTGTTAATTCAGATTCACTCTCTTCCTCTTTGATATTAATATTTTCCTCGTTCGAGCTCATTTGTCAGCACACTAGAAGTTCTAAATTCTTTTTTAGCAAAGAGTTTAACACTCTCTGCGACACAACCTTTGGATAAAGGAGATTATTATTATTTCTTGTCAGATCGTCTCATACGTAGATTCTTTGATCTACATTTTCTACATTTTTTTGCAGTTATCGGGTTAGTAGCTGAGCATTCTCTACAAACCTTTACATCCATCAGATGTGCTCGTGCTATTGCGCGATGTTCGGGATTAGTTACTGGCATTTTTTTAAACTCCTATAATTCTCCTTTACGTGTCCTAATTTCTGCTCTGTGTTTGATATTAAAAAAATTTCTATCGGTGTCTTGAACTTTTGTCTAAAAGAGAATTTACCAAACAAAATTTAGTGTAAATGTTTCTTCATCTAGAAAAAGATTTGCCATTTATGAATCTATGTTTTAGAAAGACTAAAAAGTGATGGTGTTTTGAATTACTCAAAGCGGTTTAATAATTGTCGAATGGCGGTTATAACAATGAATAAAACTATACAAGAAACGCTTAAATGGTTCGAAAATGAAATTTCTTCTGAACTTGCTAAACCCAGAAAAACTGCTTCTAAGCACCTTGATGTAATAAAAGACAGAGTAAACGATATTAAAGATACATCTGAAAGGTTTGATTATAGTGATGTTAATGATCCTGATGTTTATCAAAATTATGCAACATCTATTTATAAGAAAACTTTAGCAAAAATGAATGAAATTGAGTTTCCAGAAGTGATTACATATAAAAATATTGAGGATTTTTATAGTAGAACTTTAAATATCCTTAATTCATATATTGAAATTTTAGCGAAATATTTGACTTGGCTTAAAAGAGACCGTTCTTATAAAACTAGAGTTAAAAACTTAGATAGAGCTATTACTAGATTACAGCAAGAATTGTATAAGCTTAACACAAAGACACTTGATGAATATTTAGAGTATGAAAAATATGAGAGTGTAATTGACGATTTAAACTATTTACAAGAATTAGTTAACAGAAAAAAAGAGATTGAAGATGAAATTGAATCTCATAGAGATGATATTGAGCGATTAGAAAAAATGATCGCAGAAAAAGAACATGAAAAAGAAGAACTAGAAGGCCATCCTGGCTTTGCACAGCTAAAAGAAAATAAGACAAAACTTTCACAGATTGAAATTACAATCTCTTCCAAAGTTAATGAAATTAAAAAATTATGTTCGAAGATACTTAAGGCTGCTGATTCAAGAAAAGTTGAACTTGATGATTATATACGAGAATTGATTAAATCCATTATCAAAAATCCACTGGAAGAACTTGTTAAGGAAGCTGATGGATATCCTGGAATTAAAAGCATGTTAAAAGAAATTAGAAAAATTAGTGATTCACCAAATATTCAAATGAAAAAAGAAAAACTAGAGAAAGCTTTTAACAATATGGAAGAAATTCTGAATGACAGCTTACTTGATTTACAAAAAGAAGCTAAATTTCTATTAAAGCAAACGCAAGCTATTGAAGAAAAATTTGCTGAATTAGAAATAGACAGGAAAATAGCCAAATTAAAACGTGAAATTGAAGACCTAAAAATAGATAAAGATAGAATAACATTAGCCCAACGAAGAGAATTAGCTGAAATAAATAAAGAAGTGAAAAATCTTCATGAAGATTTAATGAAACGTATAGAAGAATACACTGGAAAGCAAGTAAACATTCTTTTAAACGCCATTTAATTCTGTTTTTTTCTTTTTTTATAAAAAAAGTATCTTGCAATTACCAACACAATTTTTAAATGATATAACTAAATGATATACGATAGTAAACATAGAACAACATTTAATATGTTTAACGTCATTTAGCATATTAAGGATATGTAAATGTATTTGAGGAGAATCAACTATGATTTCACAAAAACAATTTGAAGAAACTCTGAAAAAGTTGGAAAGCCATCCTAGTGTGAGGGGAGTTATTATAACAAGTAATGATGGTTTACCTATCTCTAGTACAAAAAATCTTTCAGTAGAAATGCGAGAAAATGTTTCAGCATTAGTAGCTTCCTTAGTCGGAAGGGCTAAAGCTGTTGTTAGTGAACTAGAAGAAGGAGACTTGAATTTCTTTACTTTAGATACAACGAAGGGTGAGATTCTTGTCGCTCCAGAACAAGATTATGTGTTAATCGTTTTACGAAATAAGCAAAAATAGAGTCACCATTAGTAGAAATTATATATAAAAGAAATAGGTTTCATTAAACAACGGAAGAGAGAGTTAGAATGAGAAAAGATGCCTCAGGAAAGCAACACTTTAAGATAGTGTTTGTTGGACCTAGTTTAGCTGGAAAAACAACTTTACTTAGAAGACTGCATTCTGATGTTACTGGCATAAAGAAGGGGGGATTAAATAGTATTGAAGACCCTTCTGGAAGAACAATATATTTTGATTTTTCTCCCTTTATGGCAACATCAAATGTTATTTTAGATATTTATACAGTAGCAGGACAAAAAAGGCATAGACATCAAAGAGCGTTGGTTTTGAAGGGTGTCGATGGTCTCTTATTTGTTGCTGACTCTTCAAGGGCAATGTTAGCCGATAATGTAGAGTCAGCTGAAGAATTAAAAAAAGAACTTGGAGATAAATTAAACAAAGAGATTCCTTTAGTTATTGTTCTAAACAAACGTGACTTACCTGATGCAATGGACAAACGAGAGTTAATTGATGCTCTAAATCTTGGAACAAATCTACCAGTCTATGAAACAATTGCAACAGAAGGTATCGGTGTTAAACGCGCTTTTCAGTCTCTAGCTAGAGAAGTATTATTGAAACAAGTTTATAATATGTAGAAGCAATTGTTTCATAATAAGATGAATTTAGAAAATAATTTTTTTGCTTTTTTTTTAGCATGTAAATATCGTTTTAAAAATTTAAAAGGAGAAAAACTTCATAATTATCAAGTAAATCGATTGAAAAAAATCGTGGCTTACAGTGTAAAAAACTCTCTTTTTTTTAAAAAGTATTATTCTAACTATGATATTAATAAAGTGTTTAGTTTACCTACAGTAAATAAATACATAATGATGGAAAATTTGTCTGAATACAACACGGTAGGTTTTAAAAAAGAAGAATTAATCAATTTTTGTTTAGAAGTAGAAAAGTCTCGTGATTATTCTAAAAGATATAAAAACTATAACGTCGCCATGTCATCTGGTACTAGCGGAAATAAAGGAATAGTGATAACTAGTCCTAAAGAAGAACGATATCTAAAAGCAGCTTTTTTTGCTCGATTTCCTTTTCCTAAAACTCTGAAGTTAAATATTGCTTTTATTTTAAGAGTAAGCACTCCTGCATTTAACATTAATAAATTTGGACAAAAACTTACTTATTTCAGTTTACTTGATCCTCTGGAAAAAATAGTAAATAACCTTAACTCGCTACAACCAAATATTTTATCTGCTCCTCCTTCAATGCTTAATCTTCTTGCAAGGGAGCTTAATGAAGGAAAGTTGCACATTAAACCAAAAAAAATTATCTCTTATGCTGAAATTCTCTATCCAGATATTAGACAGAAAGTTGAGGAAACTTTTGGAATTAGAATTGATGAAATTTATCAAGCTAGTGAAGGTCCAATTGCTATGAGCTGTAAACATGGTTCGTTACATATTAATGAGGACTTAGTAGCTGTACAAACTCTAAATAAGGACGATAGTCCAACAGAAAAAGGAGAACTTTGTCATCAACTTGTTGTATCTGATTTATATAAGACATCTCAACCAATAATCCGCTTTGAACTTAACGATATGATTAGAATAAGCGCAGAAAAATGTACTTGTGGCTCTGGATTTAGGGTAATTGATGAAATTGTAGGACGAACAGATGATCTGCTAGTTGGTTTTAATTCTTCTACAGGGCAAGTGCAGTATATTTTCCCTGATTATATACGTAGAGCTATTATTTCTTCCTCAGAAAACGTGGTAGAATATCAAGCGATTCAAACAAGTAAAAATAGATTGGAAATTTCAATACAATTATCAAAAGATGAAGAAGAATTTCCCAACATAAAAGAGATGATAAAAAGGGCTATAGAACAAGTTTTTGAAATTTATAATTGCGAAATTCCTAATGTAGTGGTGAAAATTAGCAAGTCTCAACTTCACCCAGTTTCTAAGAAGTTAATACGAATTCAAAGGTCATTTTCTATTAGTTGAAGTTTCTTTTTACTTTAAAACTTATATAGACGAGCATTATTTTCCTTTTATGCGCCGTTATTTATCTATAGATTTTCTTAGAGGATTAGGAATTTTTTTTGTTGTTTTATTACATCAGCTTGTGTTTCATTATTCTAATATTGTTGAAGCAATTGAAAATCCAAATATAATTGTAATCATAGTAGGTTTTCTTTTAGAATTCGGGGGCCTATTTGTTATAATTTCATCTATTGCTCATACTGTTACTAATTATGGAAGATTAAGAGACAATACCCAGTCTCTCAGAAATGTTTTAATTAGTTCAATTGTTTATGGTCTCTTTTTTTTAATAATGAACTACATTTATTTCCTTGTTTTTGCTCCTGGACTATTGGACAGGGAAGTAGGTGAATTTAGGATGTCTATTATTCCTGCGTTAATCAGAAAAGGAGTTTTTGTTCCTCCTGATATAGACCGTTATTTTCACGCAACTATTTTGGGGATTATCGGTTGGAGTATAATCTTTGTGAATATAGCCCTCTTTTTTATGTTTAGAAAAAATGGTTTACAAAAAGTTAAACGGAATATTATGATCATGTTATTTTTAGGAACCTTCTTTACAGTAGCCGGATTATCTCGAATATATCTTTATCCCATATTTAATGGACTTATTGACAATTCAAATTACTTTTCTGCAATTTTCCTTGGATTTTTAGTAAATAATTATTATCCAATTTTTCCTTATCTTGGCTTCGCTTTCTATGGTTCTATGATTGGGTTAGCAATAGTACATGATGAATATAAAAAATATTACTGGAAATTCTTTTTTATTCTTGGTTTTTTCTGGTTGATATTGGGTGTGGTTGGTTATATCTCCTTTGAAGATACAATGCTTGAACGAGCTGTTGATATGCACGCTGTTTCCTTTGAAGTACTAATGTTAGGTATTTTTATTCTGACATTTCAATTACTCTTTAAACTCATTGATCAGAATGGAGCCAATGTTAGCCCAAAAAAAGAAAAAACTACTCGTTTCTTTAGACGATTTGGAGTCGTTTCATTTACAATTTTTATGTTTGAAACTACTTTTTCTGAGTTGATTGGGAAATTGTTTAGTTTAGTTTGGGGAGGGTGGAACACTCAAATGTGGTCATGTTTCATATTTTCATTTACAAATTTAATTCTATGGACAATTATTATTTTTCTCTGGGAAAAAGCAGAATTTAAGTACGGGTTAGAATGGATGACTGGAAAATTTCTCTACTTAATAGTAAAACGACCTTCTACAAAAATCTATTTGAAGCAAATTCTCTACTTCGAAGGAGAAAAATAATCTCTTTTTTCTAACTTTATTCTATAACAAACAATTAATTAAAGAGCAATGAAAGTTTTTTTTGGAATTGAAAATGAGCTTTGAAACAAGTTTCTACTGTTATGGACACAAAAATGTCTTGTGTAAGCATTTATCTACACTTGAATTCACTACTGATGACTTTCTTACATTAAAAGGTGATTGTATCCTTGGGATAAGATCTACTATGAGTTTGATTTCTCTCCCAGAAAAATTGAAAAAAATCATTAGGACTGATACAACAAAAATAATTGTAAAGATTGAAGTAGATAATCTAATTGAAGAAGTAGTAGGATATGGAAGTTCAAAACTGGAATTGTCAGATAAACATGCAATAATTATTAGAAAAAGTTCATACACATGTTCAAGAACTCTTATAATTGGAGCAAACAAAGCAGCGATTGATATTTCACGAAATATCGTTCACAAAATGAAAAACCCTAATTCTAAAATGAAAGTTACAATTCAAGTGTTTCCAGAAGATAATAAAAGATCAATACACGCGTGAATCTCATAAGGAGCACTTTCTCTTATTCTTTGAAAGTGAAGAATTTCCTCAATTCTCCAATCTGTTTTGCTCAATTCGTTATTTACTAAATTATAAAGATCTTTTTTTCCTGTTTCATTTTTAACAAACGAATAAAAATGTAAAATTGTTCCTTCCTTAAAAATTTGCGTTGCTAGTTGTAGAAAATGTATCGATGTTTTTGGTAAATTCATAATAACTCTGTCAGCTTTGGGTAGGTCATTAATAATCGTCCTGATATCACCTACAATCGGATGTATATTTCCTTTAAGTTTATTTAATAAAATTGATTTTTTAAGGCAATCAATAGCTTTTTGATTAATATCTATTCCATAAATAGTAGCAATAGATTTTTTAGCTATATGAAGAGGGAAAGGACCAGTACTTGTAAACATGTCTACAACAATTTCTCCATCCTCAACTAAGTTTGCTATCCTATTGTGTTCATCTCCTAACCTTGGGCTGAAATAAGTTTTCTCAACATCTACAAAAATTCTTATTCCATATTCTTTATGGATTGTTTCAGTTTTTTTATCGCCGTATAGATATTCAATTTTTCTAAGTCTAAATTCTCCTGAGACTCCTGAACTTTTTCTATAAACACTTTTTATAGATGGAAAGAGGGTGCACAGTATCTTTCCAATTTCATGTTTAAAAGGTGATAAAATCTCATCAAATTCTATAATAGCAATGTCTCCAATTTGGTCAAATGATTTTGGAATAAATTTATACAAACTATTTGGAATAATTTTCTTTAAAGCTTCAGCAAGACTTTTTGGTTTTTGCTCTTTCTTCTTAAAAGAAAATTCCTCCAATTCTCCTTGTTTTTTTAGTGGGAAATCGTTGAGAAAGGTCTTTTTATTTTCAATATCGCTTTTTAATGGAAAGAAAAGATAATCTCCTTGTTTTGAAATTTTTAAGTTTAAATCTAAATAATTGTTACTAATTAACCATCTTCTAGTCTGTTCTCCGTAAGTATAATGAATTTTTAATGCGAGAGAACGAACAGACATATCTTGTTCTCATTTTGTGTTTTTATAAATTTATTTTTATTGAATGAAATTTCTTTTTTTGTGAAACAAATAAAAAAGTGAGAAAAAAAGAGGAAATAGGCTTATTATTAAATTAACCCAGAACAAACAGTTTAGATACAAAGGGGAATTTTACTCTAGTTTAATTTTTTCTTTTTTAGTTACTTTGATTTCACTAATTGTTGTAACTGGATATTGCCCATCTTGATCTTTTTCTAAATATTTTACCATATCCCAAATTGTTGAAAGAAAAATATTTACTCCTATAACTGCTTCCATCTCTACTCCTGTCTGCGCGACAGTTTTTACTGTTACTTCTACAGTTATTTCTTCTTCTTTAATTTCGTGTTTAAAATCAATATGCGTTATTGGTATCTGGTGACACATGGGTATTAGTTCTGGAGTACGTTTAATCGCTTGCATAGCTGCAATTTTTCCTACAACTAATGGGTCTCCTTTCTTTATTGTGTGTTCTGTTATTTGTTTTATAGTCTCTTTTTTAAGATGAATTTTTCCTCTAGCAGTAGCGATTCTGATAGTATTTTTTTTATTGCTAATATCAATCATGGATATTTTTTCCTTTGACAAAAAAAGGTCTCCTCCTTTCTATTGCTTCTTTAAGCGATTTATCTATATCTTCTCCTATTGGAACTAAGTTGTCAATTCTGTATAAACATGGTTGAAATTGGAAATCATTTGTTACACGTAGGGTTTTACAATTCATGCAGAAGTTGGTATTGTGAACAGGATTAACAATTTCTACTTTTGCTCCATTTGGTAGAGTATACTGTTTTCTTTGATGTAGTTCTCTTATTCTTATCTCAACTGCTTCGTTCTCTAATTTTGAAGCAAGATTCTCCAAACTAACATGAAATTTGTTAAAATATTCTTTATCTAAATCTATAAGTTCGATTATTTGTAGTGTTATACCCTTTTCTGCAGTAAAATTAATCATTGGTTCAATCTCATTTTCATTTATCCCTTTCAGTAGAACCATATTTAGTTTAATAGGTGTTAAACCTACTTCTAGTGCAATTGTGATTTGTTTAGCTATCGATTTTAAGGATTTATATGAAGGATTATAGTGATATGAGTCACAACTAATGTTTACTCTATTTAAACCTGCATTTTTCAGTTTTTGTGCGTATTTTTCCAATAGTAACCCATTTGTTGTCATGGACAAGTCTCTAATTTTGTGGTGGGATGAAAAAATTTTTACTATATCTACAATCTGAGGGTGAAGTAGTGGTTCTCCTCCAGTAATTTTAACACTTGAAATAGAATATTTATCAATAATCGACAATAGTTTTTTTATTTGATCAAGTGTTAGTTTGTTAGAATTATGTGAAGAAAAACCTTCGTTATGACAATAAGGGCAATTTAGATTGCAACTGGAAATAACAGAAACTCTTAATCTCGTTATTTCTCTATTGTATTTATCTATTAGCTTTATGTTGATCACCCGTTATTTATAATTTCTATCTTATCATCTACAGTAATAGTTCCTGTTTTTAATACTTTGGCAAATATCCCTTCTTCTGGCATTATGCAATTACCAACCAATTTTCTTATTTCACAGCCGTGATGACATTTTTTACCAATTTGTGTAACTTCCAACACGACGTTATTTATTTTTATTTTTTTTCCAATTGGTAATTTATAGAGTGTTATTCCCTCTGTTGTTATGTTTTCAGCAAAGTCACCATAATTAAGAGCTAAACCTTGTTTTTTCATTTTGTCTATGCTTTCTTTTGCCAAAAGAGAAACTTGTCTGTGCCAATCTCCTGCGTGTGAATCTCCTTTTAATCCTATTTGGGTAATTTCACAACTGTAGACATTAGTTTTCTTTGTTCCTTTATTTTCGCTAATATTTACAGCTTTAACCCTTCCAATCATATTAAAAATAAGCGTTTATTTTCTTTTTTAAATATTTACTATTTACACTTTTGTTTGTTAAAGAACAAGAATATCTTTGTTGTTTGTTAAAATTTATAAAAGGAAAGACGACAAACAAATTATGAGACCTTTTAAAGAATTAATTAGTTTAGATGAAGCTCTAAGGATACTGGATGAAAACACAACACCATTGTTGGAAACAGAAACAGTTTCTATCCTTGAACTGTTAGGTAGGGTTTCAGCACAAGATGTTGTTGCTGACCTAAATATTCCTCCCTTTAACAGAGCAGCAATGGATGGTTATGCTGTTAAAGCTTCTTCTACTTTTTCAGCATCTGACAGAAATCCTGTATATTTGGAGTGTATAGATAAAATACTGGCTGGTGATGTTCCAAACAAAGAGATAAATGAGAATGAATGTGTTGAGATCGCAACAGGAGCTATGCTTCCAAGCTCTGCTGATGCTGTTATTCCAGTAGAATATACTAACAGAAAAGGAAATAAAATAGAAATTATCAAAAGTTTTCCTCCTAACGCCAATGTCTCATTAGAAGGTGTGGACATCAAAAAAGGAGAAAAAGTTATTGAAAAAGGAGTGGTTTTGGTTCCTGGAAGAATAGGTGTGTTAGCTGCTTTAAATATCTCCTCTTTAGAGGTTTATCGTAAACCAAAAGTCGCAATTATTCCAACTGGAAGAGAAGTAGCTCCTTTAGGAGGCGAATTAAAGTTAGGACAAGTCTATGATATTAACACCTATACAATTTCCTCTTTAATCAAAGATATTGGAGGAGAACCAATTATTTTTAATATTGTGGAAGACAAATTCGAAGACTTAGAAAAAGCAATTTTGGAGGCGTTGGAAAAAGCAGATCTAGTCTTAATCTTAGGAGGAAGTTCAGTTGGTGAGCGAGATATAAACATTGATGTTTTAGAAAAGCATGGTATCATACTTTTTCATGGAGTTCAACTTAAACCTGGAAAACCTAATTTGTGTGCTAAGGTCAATGGGAAGTTAATACTAAACCTTGCTGGTTATCCTACATCTTGCCTTACAAATGGTTATATTATTGTCTCTCCTGTGGTAAAGAAAATGGCTCATCTTCCTGATAGACCAAAACAAAAAGTCAAAGCAAAGTTAGGAAGAAAAATTGTTTCTAATCTAGGAAGACATCAATTTTTTACTGTACGCTTAGAAGGTGATATAGCTTATCCGGCCTTTAAAGAGTCTGGTGCAATTACAAGTATTGCTTTAGCTGATGGTTATATCGAAATTCCTTATAATGTAGACTTGATCGAAGAGGGGGCCGAAGTTGAAGTAACACTGTTTTAGTGATTTAAATGGTTAATGAAACTCCTAAAGATAAACATACAGTTAACAAAAACATTCCAATAAATGTTCAACTTATAATGGTAAGTGATTCTTTATCAAAAGCAGATGATATAACTAGAAAAAGAAACGATAAATCTGGAAATATAGCTAAAGATATGCTTGAAAAAGAAGGGATTTCTCCAGGAATTATAATTTATGTAGAGGATAACCTTGTAGAAATTCAGAAAATAGTAAAACTAGCAGTTGAAGAAGGTAAAAATTTTATTATAACTATGGGCGGGACCGGAATTAGCTCACGGGATGTAACTATTGAGGCAGTAAAACCTTTATTAACAAAACAGCTAGATGGTTTTGGAGAACTCTTCCGATCTCTAACATTTGAACAAGTAGGTACAGTTTCAATAATGACCCGCGCACTTGCAGGAATAATAAAACAATCACTTGTTGTTTCACTCCCAGGATCTCCAAATGCAGTTAAATTAGGAATTGATATTATCTTAAAAGAGCTGATGCATATATTGAATTTAATTAGAAAATAGTGAGATGAACAAATGAGTAAAAAAAGAGCAACAAATTATGAACGAAATCTGGGTGATAGATTTTGGAAAGAGGGATTCGCTGTTATGCGTGCCCCTTCTTCTTCAGGAACCTCTATTTTTCCTAGGCCTGATTTACTTGTAGGGTCATCAAAAAAGAAGAAAATCTTCGCCATCGAACTTAAAACAGCAAGACAAGAGACTTTTTATGTTACAAAGAAACAAATAAGTGGATTAACTAAATTCTCTGAAATCTTTGGTGCGATTCCTATTTTGGCTATTAAATATGTGTCAAAACGCCTTCCTTTTCTTTTTCTTAAAATCCCTGACGATTTGATCGAAAGTCGAGGAGAAAGCTACGTTATAAATATAGAACATGTTACTAGGGTTGGAAAAAAATTGGAAGAACTAATTAGTGATTAATTCAGTTTTTCTCTTTTCTTTTTATACTAATTTCTTTATTAAAAAACTGACCAACTGTATACTCAACTCACATTGGTAACAAATAAATAGAAGTGGGTTACGTGGGTAAGTGATATATTATGAACAAAAACGAACGTAACCTGGAGAAACTAAGAAAGATTGTGGTTAAAAAAGCTTTGGAAGGAGAGAAGATAAAAGAGGTAGCTCACAAGTATATGGTGAGTAGGAAGTTTGTGTATAAGTGGTTGAAGAGGTTCAGAGAGAACCCTGAAGGAGTATGGTGGAAAGATAGATCTTCCAGACCAAAAACTATACACAGGAAAGTAGATGAGGAGTTAAAAGAGAGGATAAGGGAGTTAAGAATAAAACAAGGAATGAATGTGGAGAAGATAGCTTATTTGTTGAAGAGAGAAGGAAAAGCACTCTCTCAGACGACAGTGACGAAAGTAATAAAAGAGTTAGGTCTTCCTTTATGGGTTAATAGAAAAAAGAGGAAAAGACCTCGATACAAGAGTTTTGAACGTCAAAAACCTAACGAACTCTGGCAAATAGATGTGAAAGGACCATTCTGGGTAGAAGAACAGGGACAACATCTCCACCTCATAACCTTGATAGACGACCACTCACGATTCTGTCTGGGAGCTGAATTCCACCCTTTTGCACCAAAAAAAGAGCAGATAATAAGTTTGCTAGAGGAAGCAATAAAAGAGTACGGTTACCCCGAGTCTATACTTACTGACAATGGAGCACTCTTCTCTTCCGTTAGAGGAGGAACAAGTACCTTCTCCCGTTGGTGTCAAACAGAAGGAATAAAGCACATCAGAGCTAGAGTTTTTCACCCTGAAACATGTGGAAAAGTAGAAAGACTACATGGGACAATCATCCGTGAGATGGAAAGATTAGGTCTAAAATACTGCAACCCCGACCTCTCCTACTATCGCTCTTACTACAATTTTAGTCGTCCTCACCAATCTCTTAACTTCCTCACCCCAGGAGAAAGATTTATGAATCACCCCTATGTTTCTCTAGTACCCAAAAGTGTAACCCAAGTCTATTGAGTAAACATAAAAAACTGACCAACCACTAAATTTAAAACAGTCTTTATGGCGAGGATTTAACCAGAGAAACAGAATGGATGAACACCATGATTACAATAAAACGAGAAATAAAGTCACCTTTCAGTAATTACGGTTTTGAGAAAACCAGTAGCCAATATCAGGTGATTTTAACTTATTTAGAAACCAATGATGCAGAAAAGAGAAGAATCGGTTACGCACTTTCCATTCCGAAATTCGATGAATTACCAGATGGGCTTAAAGAAATAGTACGCCAAAAATGGTTTTCAGAACAAAAAAAAGAAAACTTTGAAAAAGAATTTTGCGATTTATGTGACAAAGTTTTTCGTTTTCAACCAGAGTAGTTTGTATTCAAAGAACTTATATTTTTCCTCTTAGTTTTTTGATAAGGTGTGAAAAATACTTGAAAATTATAAGACAAGATTATCGTCATGGCTATCTTGAACTAATTCCTGAAACTATAGATGATCTCTATGTTATCTATCGTATTCTAAAACCAGGTGATAGAGTGCGTGCTTCTACAAAGAGAAGAATACGTAAAGATTCTGAAGATAGCCGCGCAGATTCTGGGGAAAGAGTGAAATTAGTTTTAGAGATAAAAGTTGAAAATATTTCCTTTGGAGATAACCTTAGTATTAAAGGCCCTATCGTTGCAGGAAATGAAAATCTTATTTCCTTAGGTGAATACCACACCATTGCTTTAAAAGAAATGGAAAAAGTCATAATTTATAAGGATCACTGGAATACTTCGGAGAAACAGATAATTAGTGATATAGAAAAAGAATCTCGATTAGCTAAGATAGTAATTATTACTCTTGATGAAGGAAGCGTATGTGTTGCTTTAGTTACACAATTCGCTGTAAAAATTGTTGCTGAAATTGATCATTCTATCACTCGTAAATTTTCTGATGCAAAACAACATTCTTCTGCTTTAGGAAAGTTTTTCCAAGAGGTTCTTGAGATCATCAAAGAAGTCCATGAACAACACAATCCTCAAACAATTATTCTTGCTGGACCTGGTTTTACTCCAGAAAATTTTCTAGACTTTGTTAGAAAAAGAGATAATAGTTTAGCTCAAAAAATTCAATTTGTTCATGCTAATACTGGAGGACGAGTAGGATTACATGAAGTTTTGTCCCGTAACCTTCCTGAAAAAATAGCTGATGAACAAAGAGTAGTTTACGAAACTAGGTTACTTGAAGAATTCTTTAAGCGTGTAGGTAAAGATACTAACACTGTAACATATGGTTATGACAATGTAAAAAAAGCATTAGAAATGGGCGCTGTAGACACATTAATGATTTCTGATGATAAATTGCGGATCTATGACGAAAAAGAGCGAGAAAAAGTTGAACAGCTTATAGAGTTTAATAGACAAATGGGCGGAAAAACTGTGTTTTTTTCTACACAACATGAGACAGGAGAAAAGTTGAAATCATTGGGTGGTATTGTAGCTCTATTACGTTATTCAGTTGAGATATAACTTTTTTCAAAAAGGGGGTCAAGGTAAGTAATAAACCCATTTTTCATAGGATATTGTTCAATTATAGCTATTTGGGCTATTTTATCCTCAAACTTATTTTTTAGAATTTCAGTTATCTCTTTTATTATTATTGGGCTAGTGTAAATTGCCTTTTCTTCTATTTCAGTACTGAGCATGTCTTCAGAAACATATAGTTCATTTTTTATGTATTCCAATATACCTTTAATATCCTCTTTTTTATCTAGAATTATTCTTCCTCTGACAATTAATCCTTCTTTTGTTATCCAGTCATGCTTTTTAGCATAGTTCTTTGCTCGTCGAATAAATCTATTTCGTAGTTGTATTCTGTCTTTGTACACTGAAGAGCAAAAATGTAAAGTAATGTTACTTTTTCTAAATTTTTTTAATATTTTCAAAGCTAGTTCCTTACTTCCTTTTACTGCAGATTGTGTGTTAGAAACTGGTGTAAAATCCCTTTTCCTTAAGTTCCTGAAGTTTGTTTCAGCAAATTCAAACTCATTTAAATTTATAAAATCTAATCTATTTTTTATTGCAAATTTTACAATATGTTCTATTTCTAATTTCTTTCCTGGTATAGCTGGTATCTCTATGCCTACTTTCCAACTGTGTTTTGTGGCTTCTTTTATCGATTTTTCTATCTCTTCGCTTTTTTTTAATTGAGGAAAATGAAAACGAATCTCATCTAGTCCTACACCATAAAGTAATTCTAGTTCTTCATTAGGTATTGCTCTTGCTGTATAGAGATGTATATGAAATTTTTTTCCAAATTCTTCTTTCAATCTTTGAATGTATTTTAAAGTTCTTTCAATATTGAGTGTTGGTTCTCCTCCAGTAATACTTGCCCCTAATGCATTGATTTGTTTTGCTTCTTCTATTGCTTCTTCAACTGATTCAATTTTTTGCTCATTAGCAAAAATCACATCTGCTTTTCTTTCTGAACTAACAGGACAATAAAAACAATTGAAAGGACATTTACCTGTAATAAAGATCACTAGTTTAGAACCTAATGCACATAGCTGACAACCTAAAGGAGGTTTTCCCACTATCTTATTTTTTTTTGACCATGTTCTGATCTTTAACATTTGTTAAATAACAAAAGTGGACAATCTTATAAACTATAGGATTTGTTTCTTGGTAGTGTCTAGTTTTCTTCCGACAAAAATATTTGTGGGGACTCTAATAGTAAGATATGAAAACACAAAAACTATCTGCTCTTTTTAAGAGATGCAGAGTCCCCAAGAAAATAATAATAAAAGCTATTTATGAATATATTGGTTCAAAGAATGGGTTGAGGACAGTAGCATGGAAGAATGGTTTAACGCATCAAACATTATGGTATTGGGTAAAGAAGTTCAGGCTCTTTAGGGAAAGTTTACATAGAGTTGTAGCAGAGAGAGGGGGAATACCAGAGATTATAGTAGTTGATGAAACAGAGATTAGGACCTCTCAAGGCTCAATATATCTGTGGTTCGCGTTAGATCCTTACAACAAGACTTTACTGGGTTTTAGTATTACTAAAGGACGGAGTAATCTTGAATGTTTACTAACTTTCCGTTATTGGTTCAAATGTTGGGGTTTTAAGCCCCGTATTATCGTTACAGATGCAGGGGTATGGTATCCTGTATTACGTCGTCTAGGTATCAAAATCTCCGTTATCAAAGGTGGTTTACGCTCCTATATTGAACGTTTTAATGCTACTCTTAAGAGTTATCGTTGGTTTCATTCTATTCTCCACTGCACTTGTCCTATCCGTGCCGTCTATGGTTCTACTCATCTTTCTGGTTTTCTTACTCTCTTTATGCTCCATTATAATTTCGTTCGTCCTCATCAGAGCTTGGGACATCCTCCCCTTAGTTCCTTTTTACCTAGGAGGTGGTATAAAAACTAGACACTACCTTGTTTCTTCCAAAAAAGACTTATTAATATATTCCTTTTTTTTCCTAATGAAGTGTACATTTTGTGGGACTGATGAAGTTGTCTATGTTCGCCCATATGATAAGATTGCCTTGTGTAAAGAGCATTTTAATGAGCAGTTTGAAAAGAGAGTCAAAAGAACAATTAATCGTTATAAAATGTTTCAACGAAAGGACAAAATAGCAGTTGGTGTTTCAGGAGGAAAAGATAGTATTGCTCTTCTTAATACTCTTGTAAAAATCGAAAAAGATTTTCCAGAAAGCGAAATAGTTGCTATTACAATTGATGAAGGTATCGAAGGGTACAGGGAAGAAGGTTTATATTATGCTAAAAAACATACAAAAAGGCTTAATGTAAAACACTATATTTTCTCTTTTAAAGAAGATTTTGGCTATTCTCTTGATGAAATAATAAAAAAATTAGGCGAAAGAGGAGGAAAAAACCGTGCATATGGAGCTTGTTCTTATTGTGGAATTTTAAGAAGGAAAATACTTAACGCAGCAGCTAAAACTGTTGGAGCAAATGTAGTTGCAACTGGACACAACCTTGAAGACGAAGCTGAAACAGTTCTCTTAAATATTATACGTGGAGATGTTAATCGTTTAGGTAGGCAAAGTCCCTATCCAAAGAAAGTTCACAAGGATTTAATTCCCAGAGTAAAACCCTTTAGACTTACTCCTCAAGCAGAAATTGTAATGTACATGGTTATAAATGGACTAGAGTACCAGGAAGTTGCATGTCCCTATGCAGTTGAAGCTTATAGAGGTAACGTTCGTAATTTCATATTTGAAACTCAAAATTCCCAACCCATGCTTTCATTTAATATTGTAAAAGCTCAAGATAAACTAATTCCTTACTTAACAAAAAACAAAGAAGAAACAAAAGGGAAAATTAAAAGTTGTAAGATATGTGGAGACCCTTCAGCTAGTGAAATATGCAAAGCATGTAGTTTAAAAGAACAATTATCTAATCTTTAATAAAAAAAAGAGAAAGAGGTTTCTTTATTTTAGAGGAGCTCCACAATTTGCGCAAAAAGAGTAAGAAGCTTTTTGTTTCGCTCCACAATTGTCGCAATAAACGAAGTTCTCTGAGTTTTGTGTGGTCTTTGAGGTATAAGGTTGTGCATAAGCTGAGGAGCTTGTTGAAGTGCTTGATGAGATCCCAGTTCTTGTTACTCCACCATAAGGTTGGTAACCTTTACTTTCATAACTAGTCCTTCTTGTTACAGAACGAATAATTGAACCTATAAATATAAACATGAAGACAAGTACAATAAGTGGTAGAAAAGATGAAGATTCAAAAGAAACTGCAAGTGTAGATACAATGATAATTATAAAAACAAACAGAATGAATATTAATATAGGAAAGAAACAGAAACCACCAAATGATGGCCCAGTTCTATAATATCGACCTCTTCTATAATAGGGATATGTACCCCAACCTGTTCTATAGTGTCGACTGCTTGTATGTCTTCTAGTGCTTCCAGCTCTTATAAGTGAACCACTGGATCGATGAAGTGATCCTCCTCTAGTTATTGATCTTCCAAATGAAGAAGAACCTACTCTGCTGAATGATCTACCACCAAAGCTTCTAGCTCCGCTGAAGCCTCCACCTGATCTTGATATTCTCGGCATAACTACCACGCTATTATTTTTTTCGGCAGAATATAAACTCTTCTAAATACATTGACGAAAATAAAAAAAAAGAAGAAAATTTTGATGTAATAGAAAACAAAATCATAATGTTTAAAATCTCTTTACTTTTTCTAACATAGGAAGATGCTGGACTAATAGCAACAGCTAAAGTGGGAAGCTAGGGCTCTCCTGTAACCGGAAACGCTCTATATGCCGGGCTGAAAAATGCTGTTGAGGGCTCGTCGAGGAAGATACGCTCTGTCTGGAAAGCGTCGAAGCATCGCCCCATGAGATTGTGCACACCCGAGGCGTCTTTGGAGGAAGGCGTTAGAAGGGTTGGGATCAAAATGGGTCAGGCACGGAAGTGAGCAGCCCTAAGGCCGATGCATGATGCCCATGGCAAGCGGTGTGGAGCTTAAGGACAGTAAAACGGCTTCCAAAACGAGTTCGAACTGCATGCTGCTAAGATTGGTTCAGCAGTCTTAAATTTTTATCTAATTAAATAGCTGAAGTATTTTTTCTACAGCAACCAAAAAGTTATTTTATTGATAATCTTTAATCTATCAAAGAAGAAAATAGGATGGTTACAATGAGTGGATATAGCCCTACTTGGACTTCAAAAGGTTCTGACAAGTTAAGAATTCTTCAAGTAACAAAGATACTAATGAATATAATAGATAGACTAATCAATTCGATCGATGTAACTGATGAAAAAACTAAGAATATGGTTGAAGATATAATAGCAAACACAATTTATAATTATTTTACACCAAACAAAGATTTAGCTATCAACAAACAATATGAATATTTACTGGAATTTCTAGGTTGGAAATTAATCTCTATTGAGAGAAAAAATGATAATACCATTTCTTTGAGTCTAGGTGCAAACAGATTCATTGAACGTGAAATAGGTAATTTGGCATATAATGCAATTGTTTTAGGTATTGCAAAGTCAATTGGATATTTCATTTTTAATAAAAATGTTAAGGTAGAGTTGATTGTAAGTCAGTTTGATTCAACACAATTAACAGTTATAATTGAAAGTACTAATAAGGAGATAACTGCTGAAATTCAAGAAAAGTTAGATGTTCAAATCTCAAAAGAAGAAGAGAAGGTGGGTGTCGAGCAAAAACAGTCTGCTGTAACCAAAAAAACCTCTGTAGTTGAAGTTAAACCTGAGTTAGAGCTAGATATTAAATCCATATTTACTCCTATTCTGCAGAATTATCCTCCTCTATCGATTTTACCTATATTCCATAAAGTTCTATCTGAAATAGTAACAAGTTTCTTCTCAGAGATTGAAGATAATCAAGTAGTTACTGCAAAATCTGCATATTCTGAAATAAATACTGTTTTCTTAATAGAATTTATACTTCGATCTCTCCCGACAATTGGAAAAAGTGTGAGTGAAATTGCTACTCTTACAGGGCAGTATTTAATAAAAGCTGTACTTGCAAAAAACCCTGAGGATATAAAGAATTATTTGCCAAAAGAACTCTTGTCTGATATTTCTAGAAGAGTATCATATGTTGAGTTTGGAGCTAGAGATTATTGTTCATATGCACCAGGAGAAAGATGTGTGGAAGGGAAAAGAGATTTATGTGACTTTGTTCTATTTCTATGGCAAGGAATGTTAGATTCTCTGATTCCTGAAAGAAAATTCAAACTTGGAGAACGTATTCCAGCAACAAGAAGAGGAAAATTCTGTTTAGTAGAATTTAGTAAACAACAGTAGGTGTGATAAAAATGGGTAGAAAAACAATAAAAAGAACATATAAAGATACATATGCGAGAGGGCAGGTAGATAAAAGTGAGTTTCAAGGTCGATATTTTATTAAAATAGAACTTGTATCACTAAAGGTTCTAGAAGATAAAGATATGCTTGGAAATGAAAGTGAATTTTACTTTAAAGTAGGAAAAAGATTGCACAAGCATCGAATTCCACAAAAAGGGACAATAAACTTAGAAAAAAATGAGGTTTTTCAACCAACAGATGGGTTGACCTTATATACTCAATTTATTCATAAACCAGAGAGGGGAACAATTATGGTTCCTTTTCATCTTCGTGAAAGAGATCCATTGAAGGTGGATGATCATATTATCAGAACAAAGTTGTCTATTCCTTTAGGTTCTTCTGATTATATAGTTTTAGTCGAAAAATCTGTGAAAATAAAACTTAAGATCTCAGCCTTGGAAACTAGATACTGACAAACAATTTACCATTTCTTTTTTTTAAAAGTAAACTTCAATCCTGTTTTTATTAAGAAAGGCCAAAGTTCCAGTTTTGTTAGTAGTTTCCAGACTATAGCTTGTTGATTATCCACGTCTCCTTTAGATGTGAATATTTTCTGATATTTCTGTTTATTTAACATTTTTACTAGATCATCGATTTCCTTATCATCTAAAGAATCTAAATAGTGCCTAACAAGTTTCATTATGAGAAGATTTCTCGCAAACTCTTTTTTCCATCTTTTTTCATATTGTTTCAAAAATGATTTTGTATAATTTCCTTCAATTACTGCTTTTGCAGCTATCTCACCTGCAATCCTGGCAGCAATACCTCCTAAGATTACCCCTCCACCAGTAGTGGGCTTTGTCTGCCCAGCTGCGTCTCCAACAACTAAAATATTATCTGTGTAACTCCTCCTAATAAAAGAACCTAATGGTATTGCTCCACTCATTTCTTTTAAAATTTTGAAGGAATGGAATCTTTTCTTTAGCAGATCACTAAAAATAAAGTTTCTCAAATATCGCTTTGCTGGTCGATATCTGGAGCCAATTCCTACTTTAGCTATTTCATCATTAATTGGGATAATCCACCCAAAAAAACCAGGAGCATATTCTGATATCTGGTATAGTTCTACATATCTTTTGTCTAAATCTTTTACTCCATTAATGATAAATTGTGAGGCAAAGATTATGTCATTTGGATAAGGTAAACCTACTTGAGAGTTGAGTTTAGGAAATCTCCCCTCTGCTAGAATTGAAATCTTGGTCATAATTTTATTTCTTTTAGAGTGTTTCCCTAGAATTAATTCGACATTTTCTGAATTTCTCTGAATCTTTTTAACCCTTGAATTTGTATTTATTTCTATTCCTAGATCATGAGCTATTGAAGCTAAATATTTGTTAAATTTACTTCTGTTAACTACAAGTGCATGGTGTGATTTTTTTTCTACTATTAATTCTGATCCTCTGGCAGAAAATATCTTTGCTCCAATAATCTCCTTGTTTTGAATAATATCTAAAGGTAATTTCTCAAGACCTATTTTTTTTAGTCCATTTATGCTTAATAATCCTGCACAGTGTTCAGTTTTTCCTATTTCATTTTTTGATTCAAGCACAAGAACATCAACATCATATTTTCTCGCTTCAATTGCAGATAGTAAACCAGCAGGTCCTCCTCCAACAACTACAATCTCTCTCATTATGAATGAATAAAAATAACTATTCAAAAATAATGTTGTCTTATTTATTTAAATTAAAAAGTTAATTCCAACTCATCTACAGCTTTTATCTCGTTTTGTTTAATGATGTGTTTCTCCCATGTTTCTGTATCGATAGCTAATTTTAGAACTTCCTCAAATTCAATTTTTTTCTTATAATCTTGAAATATTTCAATAGCTTTGTTTTCATTTTCTTTAATCCATTCATTAGAAAAATTAGATAAAAATTCAGTAAATATTTGGTAAGCTCTTATTTTTTCCTTGTTGGTTGTTAAAACGATTGTAAATGCTTTTTCTATTTTTCTAATAAGCACTATTATGTGCTCTGATTCTATTTCAGTTAAATCTCCTAATCCATATTGCTGACTCATGTTTAATATTGCGGAAATAAAAGCAACTAATAAAACAGCATCGTAGGGTAAAGATTGGGTCATTAATAAATATAAAGGTTGGCCATCTTCATTAGCTATTAGTATATCTAAATCCTTTAGAACTAAACCAAATGATGAAATTATTTCTTCATTACCGACTTTTATTCTTTCAATATTTGTTCTTTTATTTACAATTAGGTTAAGTGATCGGGCAAAATTACTTACCAGTTTTCTTTCATATTCCTTTATTTTTACATCTTCTATCATGTCATTTACAGAATTGCATTTAATATTTGCAAATTGTTGACGAAAGATTTTTACTACTTTCTTTATAATTGAAGAATAATAATCCCTTTTCTTTACTATAACTAAAAAATAGTCATTTACTGGTTCATAAAAAACTTCATTATCTCCAAAAATGACTTTTTTTGGTATTTTTTCTCCTAATTCTGAAGTAAGTGTTGTTACAGCACTTATGAAACTTATAAGGGCAGCTTTGATTTCTCTATTAGACCAAGTTTCATGATAGATTCTGTAAAATCTACATGAACCGTTTCTTTTTAGTATCATAATTGCTTTGATTAACACTGTTTTTCACTTTGGTTTATTTTTTTTATTTATCACTTTTTTTATAGTCTCAGTTTTTTAATAAGCAATATAAAAAAGGTATAAGTAACTTTTTTTCTATTTACGAGTATTTAATCAATAATATAAACTGATGAAGCTTTGAAGACTGCACACATCTCTTTTCCTTCTTTTATGTCTAATTTCTTTTTTGATGTTCTTGTAATTACAGCTGTAATTCTTATTCCACAATCTAATACTACTTTTACATTCGACGATAAGTTTTCTATGATTTCAATAATTTTACCTTTGAAACAATTTCTCGCGCTAGTGAAATCCATTTTTTTAGGAGAAAGTATAATTTCTTCTGGACGTATTGTAATAGTTATTTTTTTGCTTTGTTTGAGTTTAAGATCGTCTGATAAGAATATTTTGATTTCTTTACTAGTTTTTTCAGGAATAAAAAAAGTATGGTTGTCTTCGTAGTAAATAAATCCTGAAAAAATATTCTCAAAATTAAAGAATTCTGCAATAAATTGTGATTTAGGATTCTCCATTATATCTTCAGGAGTTGCAAATCGTTCTATTTGCCCTTCGTTTAAGATTATAACTTTGTTAGCTAGTTCTGTAGCATCATTAATATCATGAGTGACGTAAATAATAGTCTTGTTATAGACTTCTTTTGCTTTTTTGAGTAATTTAATTATTTTTTTAGCTTTTCTTTTATCAATTCCAGAAAGAGGTTCGTCTAACAAAATTAACGGAAAATCAAGAATTAAAGCCCTCCCAATTGATATTCGATGTAATTCTCCTCCAGACAAATTTTTAGGTAGTCGATTTCTTTTTTCTTCTAGCCCCATAAATTCAAGAATGTTATTAATCCTTTTTTCTCGCTCTTGTTTTGGAATATGATTCAGGGTAAGGGCATACTCGAGATTTTCTTGAACAGTCATGTGAGGAAATAAAGTTGGTTTCTGAGGAACATAAGCTATCTGCCTTTTGTTAAGAGGAAAATAGGTTATATCCTTTCCTCTGTAAAAAATTGTACCTTCATCAGGAGTATAAATACCGAGGATGGTTTTTAGTAAAGATGTTTTTCCACTTCCAGAGGGACCTAAAATTACTATTGAATCGTTTTCAGAGGTAGAAAATGTTATATCTTTTAACTCAAATTTTCCTAAAGTTACTCGAATTGAGTTTACTTCTAACATTTATCTGTCCTCCTTCATCATAATTCTTGCTCCCACTCTAGCCAATGCAAAAAGAATCGTACTTATTATAATAATAAAAACAGCAACTGGTTTAGCTGCACTTATTCCTTGAGAGTTATATAAGTCAAAAACAATTACTGGTGCTGATAAAGGATAATAAGCCATGAATACCACTGCACCAAACTCGGAAGCTGCTCTCGCCCAACATAAGATGGTGCTAGCCAAAATACTTTTTCTTGCTTGAGGAAAAACAACTTTTCTAAATGTTGTGAAAGAGGAAGCCCCTAATATGTGAGAAAATATCTCAAAGTCAGGATCTATAAGGTCGAATGTTTCTCTCGCCCCTTGTATTAAAATTGGTGCACTAACAAATAATTGAGCAATAATTATTCCTAAAATTGATCTTGTAAATATAGTTCCATACTCTGAAGGAAAAATTTGACCGATTAATCCATATCTGCCAAAAACTGATAATAACGCGATACCAGCTACACTATGGGGAAGAGCTAAAGGTAGGTCTACTAATGTGATTAGAATATTTTTTCCTATAAACTGCTTCCTTGCAAAAATGTATCCTAAACTAACCCCAAAAAATATTGAGATAATTGATGTAATTGTAGCTGTGAAGAAAGTTGTTAGTATTGCAAGTTGAACTTTCTCAATCTTTAGTATCTCAAAAATAGTCTGTGGTTTTTCTGAAAAAACTATCCACAAAATAGGAATTACTAAAAGAAAAAGAGCTAACATACATAATAGGTAAAGGATAATATAAAAAAGAGATATTTTTTTAGTAAAATTTTTTATCTTTACTCTCATGTTTTACAGCTCAATGTTAGCTATAACTTTATCTTTTAATTTTTCTGGTAATAAACCTTTGTCTCTTGTTTGTGGAGGATCAATGACTGGTTGGTAAGCTTGTTCGCTAATTATTTTTAATCCTTCATTCGAAAGAACAAAAATTACAAAATCAATTGCTTCTTGATAATGTGGAGCATTATTTGGGATTGTTAGTCCATACCATATTGCTTTTCCTGTTTTTGCTGTAATATCTGCTCCTGTTGCATTCGCAATATCTCCTGTTAATGAGTTGAAGTAAACTGTCGCTTTGCCATAATAATCGTTAAAAGATTGATTCGCTAGATTGATGTAATCATTTAATTTAATATAGGATAAATTATATTGAAGAGCCATACTTTCATACAGAAAAGCATAGTCTATTTCTCCAATCTGTAATGGACCCACAAGTTGAGCTTCGTTGCTTGCCCAAGGGCTTTTGAGTGTAGGGTGATTTACATAGTTGTCCCAAAGACTACTATCATTATAGAAGAATGAAGCAAGTTTAATAGTAATGAGTGTTCTATATCCACATGGGTCATCTGCAGGATTCGACCTTGCTGTTATTACAGAAGATTGATTTGCATATAAATACCAATTTGTTTCATTAATATTAGATGAAAATTGGCTTTTTGGAGTGTAAGCTAAAACTATCGCATTTCTAGCAAAAACAATACTCCAATTCGCCCATTTTGGTTCGGTTTCGACCATCATAGTGTCGATTAGTTTGTAATCAGAACTAAAAAGAATGTCAGCTAATCTTCCTTCTTCTGTTATTTTTCTAATTGAAGCTGCACTACCTGCAGATTCATGTTCGATAATGATATTAGGATGTAGTTTTTCATATGCTTCTGATAGTTTTTCTATAGGATAACTTAAACTTCCAGCATGAAAAACGACAAGATGTGTTTTTTTGTCTCGTAAAAAAATCATACTAGCTGAAAAAACGAAAGCAACAATTAAAAGACTAATTAAGACTTGAACAATAATCTTTTTTTTATTCATTATCTTTCACTAATTTCTGTGTGTGGGATTTAAAAAAATGTTTGTAGGTATATGAATCTGTAAATTGAGCTTCAGAGTAATTTAATTCTTGTAGGGGTTTAGTTGCTATTTTTTGCCTACAGCAATTGTTTTATGTTTATAAAGAAAATGTGACTTTTGGTGGTAGTTTATGTCAAATCATGTTTTCAGAAAAAATAGAGCTGTAAGCCCTGTTATTGCTACCGTTTTAATTATTGCTCTTGTAATTGCTGCTGTTGCAGTTGTATGGTTAGTTGTGATGCTGATGCTTCAACTCAGCGACAGCTTACTAGCTGGTTATCCTAGTTTTAGTGATGAAAATCAAAACTACTTTTATGATCAAATCACAATTCTAATTACTAATTCTGGTACAAAAAACATTGTTCCTAAAGCTCTTCTTATTCAAAACAGTGATTCTGGTATTGATTTAAGATGGAATTTTACTGTTCAATCTCGTACGCTTATTCCAGGAACTGGAGATGAATTTCATGCTCAAGCTGTAGAAAATGTTACTGAATTGGTTGGCGGGATAAATGTAGACCTTTATGTTGCTTACACTTTAGACTCAAGTACAGGTTCAGAAAAGGAGTGGACATTAACTTTAGGATTTTATCTTCCAATACTTGTTAATGCAAGTGCTGACATTTTTCAACCTCTCCAATATAGAACTTCTACAGATGATTCTTCCACTAGTAGAGGTACTTTTCCTGGTCCTGGTTATTCTCCTCACAAATGGTTCATTTTAGGTCGTTTTATCCCAGGAACAAGTTCAAGTTCTGCTAATATGCAAGTTGATTACATAGAAGCTAGTGGTTATGCTAATGAGACTACATACCGCCCCTATTTGAATTCTGGAGATACTTTCAACACTAACATTGGCACAGAAACGAATAATAGTTTTGTTGCTTATTTAGATGTTGGTAACCAAATAGGTTTGATAGATTTTATTGGTGGTTCTAGCTCAAGATTTGATCGAGGAGATACATTGAATTGGGATTCAAGAGGAATTGTTTATGCTGTAACATGCATCAATAATCCAAAATCGACTTCTGCAACTGTTGGTATTGCATGCCAATCTGACGACGATTTTTATCTGTGGGTAAATGGAGAGCTTGTTATTGACAGCTTTGCCGATTCTTTAAGTTGGAATGAATGGAGTGCTCTAAAAAACATCACCTTAACTCCAGGATTAAATTATATTCTAGTAAAAAGTGGGGATAGAGGAGGAAATTGGGATGTTAATCTAATTCTTGTTGATATTGGTGATGATGATCTTGAAACATTTACATCTGTTTGGCCAACCAGCTCGCCATTGTTAACTAAAATGAATTCAAAAATAATGAGAACAGAAAATACTTGTGAAACTGAAGAGCAAAAAAGTATAGATAACATTTACCAAAATAAAATAAAATTAACTAATGAATATCGATGTGAAACTTATACTATTATCGGTACAATAAAACAACCTTTCGTTTATTCATTGATAAGAAGAGATGTACTATTTTATTTCTGATTCTTTATTTTTTTTTAAAGCATGTCCAAAAATTAATTTTTATTAATGTGGGGGTTTATGTCGGAAGTATGAATTTCTTTCAGATCATAGACCCCCACAAAGCAAGAGAATTCATAATCATTAATGAACCTTTCCTTAAGAAACTGGTGAAAGAGGAACCGAGAGAAAGCAAGAGAGGGAGAAAGAGAATAGCAGAAAGATGGGTGATACTGGCTTTAGCAATCATTGCTAGAATAGAAGGGATAGCTTGGAGGAAGTTAGAGGAAAAGTTGTCTTTATGCGATTTTTTGATAGAAGAGGGGTGGATGAAGAAGATTCCTTCTAAATCTACTTTTCATGCAGTGTGGAGAGCGACAGAAAGTAAAATCTTAGAGCAGTGGATAATAGATTTAGGTAGGGAAATAGTGAGGAAAAAAGGCTTGAAAGCTATGGCAGTGGATAGTTCAGGGTTTAAAATCCGTCAAGCTTCTGTTTGGCGTTTTCTCAAATGGTCAAGAGGGACACTAAAGAAAACCTCTAAACTTTTCTGGAAGATACACCTTATAGTTGGTTTACCCTCTCGAGCTATAGTCTCTCTCGCTCATTCTGCTAGTAACACTCACGATAGTAAAGTCTTCGGTTTACTCTGGCAGAAACTTCCTTCTGCACTCTTGAGACCTTTCTTGCGATTTTATGGAGACTGTGCCTACTGGACAGAAAATATCGTGGGACTTCTTAGCCAACATTCCTTTTTCCCTGTTATTCCCCCAAAAAGTAATGCTCGTTATCCCTCTCCTCCTCCCCTCGGACCAATAGTTCAAGCTCATCGTCTCTACCCTGGTCTGTATCGTCGTAATCATCATCCCGAGTATCGTAGTAGTATTGAACACGTCTTTGGTCTCCTTAAACTCTCTCTTCCCCCAATCCTTGATCGTTTACCCTCCACCATCCTCTCTACCTTGTACAGTTCTCTTCTCTGTTACAACTACCTTTTACTCCTTCGGACCGTTTAGTAGGTGAAAAAGAATTTTTGGACATGCTTTTTTAAATTAAAAGAGATTCTATAATTTTCTTTTTGTAAGTTATTTTTTTATCCCATTGATTTAAATAAAAAACATCTGTTTTAAATTTGAACTGAAGCTATTACAGTTTCAAAGTTTATATCTTCGAACTTATTAATAATTGAGTATCCTTCGCTATCAATTGGTAAGTTTGAAATGAATAAGGCATGTATCTTTCTCCCTTCTGGTTTTACTCTTGTTATACGTTCAATAAAATCTTTAATATCTTCAATAGGAACGAAACTGTTCCTATAAAATCTACTTTCACCTAAAATGAGCTTTTGGTCGTTAAAAGCTACAAAATCAAAAATTAGTATCTCGTTAAGTGTCCAACTCACCCATTGATATCCTTCATTTTCATAATCGTACATTGGGATATCGAATCCTGCTTTTTTTAATTCTTCAACGCATAGTTTTACGACTTCTGGGTGCGCTTTTCCGGGAATAAAATAACTTAATTTAGGTAATACATTGGATATTTTTAGTACTAGTTGTGTTGTGAGATTCATTCTCATTTTTTATATTGGAAAATAGTATAAGAAGATATTCATTAAATTTGGACTTACTTATTTTTCTATTTTCTGTTTTTACCTCTTATTTTGAGCTTTTTAGTCTAATTTTTCTATTTTTATTCTAAATAAAAGGTCTTTATCTCTAAACTTAAATATATTAGTAAAAATCTCGTTTTAGTTAAAATGAGTTTCGAGATTCTGGATACACGAGAGTTAAATTCCGAGAATACATGGATGAAAATTAAAGCTCCATTAATTGCTGAAAGATGTAAAGCAGGACAATTTATTATTATACGTTCAAATGAAAAAGGAGAACGTATCCCTCTTACCATTGCCAATTGGGATAAAAAAGAGGGCTCAGTTGAAGTTGTTTTTCAAAAAGTAGGAGCAAGTACACAAGAATTAGGTACCTACAAAAAAGGAGACTTTTTGCTTGATGTTGTAGGTCCATTAGGTATACCCACACACACAAAAGGAGCAGGGAATACTATTGTTATAGGTGGAGGATTAGGAATTGCAATTGCTACCCCTGTGGCTCGAGCATATAAAGAAGCAGGAAATAAAGTACATGTCATTATTGGAGCTCGAACAAAAGAATTACTCTTTAATGTTGAAATATTAGAATCTTTTGCAGATGGACTAACAATTTGTACAGATGATGGGAGTTTTGGTATCAAAGGATTTGTCACCCAACCACTGCAAGAAATGATAGATAAAGGTGAAAAAATTGACACCGTATTTTGTGTTGGACCCCCCATAATGATGAAGTTTATTTCTAAAATAACAGAAAAACATGGGATCCACACTGTCGCTTCTCTTAACACCATTATGTTAGATGGAACAGGTATGTGCGGTGCATGTAGAGTTACTATTGGTAATGAAATTAAATTTGTTTGTGTTGATGGCCCTGATTTTGATGCACATTTAGTAGATTGGGATGAAATGATGGCTAGAACACAAGCTTATAGAGAGGAGGAGAAAATAGCATTAGAGCATTACCATAAATGTAGAGCTGAAAAGGCTTTAGAAGAGCAAAATTCTAAAGAAAAGAAGTAGAGGTAGAAAAAAATGGGTTCTGACGCAAAAAAAAGTAGTGGTAGAAAGCCATTAGTAAGAACACGATTACCTATGGCTACACAGAGACCAGAGGATAGAATAAATAATTTTGATGAAGTACCTTATGGTTATAATGAAGCAGAAGCAGTACTTGAATCACAAAGATGTTTACAATGTAGAAACGCTCCTTGTGTAAAAGGTTGCCCTGTTGAAGTTCCAATTCCACAGTTTATTAAATTGGTTCAACAAGGTAAGTTCGTTGAAGCTGCAGAAATAATAAAAACAAAAAATAGTCTTCCTGCAATAACTGGAAGAGTATGCCCACAAGAACTTCAATGTGAAGCTCGTTGTGTTATGGGAAAAAGATATCAACCAGTGTCTATAGGCAATCTTGAACGTTTTGTGGCTGATTACGCACGAGAGCATGGTGAAAAACTTCCTGAACTTCCTGAACCAACAGGAAAAAAGGTTGCTGTGGTAGGAGCAGGGCCTGCTGGTTTATCATGTGCTGGAGATCTGGCTTTACTTGGACATGATGTAACAGTTTTTGAAGCACTTCATGCACCAGGTGGTGTATTAATTTATGGTATTCCAGAGTTTCGTTTACCTAAAGATATCGTTAAATATGAAACTAGTTACTTAAAAAAGATAGGTGTAAAGATTATACCCAATTTTATTATTGGAAAAAATAAAACCGTTAAAGAACTACTTAATGAATTTGATGCAGTTTTCATAGGAACAGGCGCTGGGTCTCCAAGATTGTTAAACATTCCTGGAGTAAACTTGGTTAATGTATATTCTGCTAACGAGTATCTAACTAGAGTAAACTTGCTAAAAGGTTATTTGTTCCCTGAATATAAAACGCCAGTGAAAAAAGGAAAAACAGTGATCACCATCGGTGCTGGAAATGTAGCTATGGATTCAGCAAGAACAGCAAAAAGACTTGGTGCTGAAAACTCTATTATTGTATACAGAAGAAGTAAAAAAGAATGCCCAGCTAGAGTAGAAGAGGTACATCATGCAGAAGAAGAAGGAATAGATTTTAGATTTTTGACAAATCCAATTAGAATAATAGGAGATGAAAAAGGGAGAGTAAAAGCTTTAGAATGTTTACGTTACAAACTTGGGGAACCAGATGAAACAGGAAGAGCTAAACCTATTCCTATTGAAGGTTCAGAGCATATAATTGAATGTGATGTTGTTATAATTGCAATTGGAAACAATCCTAATCCTATTATTCCTCAAACTACACCAGACTTAGAAACTAGTAAATGGGGGACAATAATTACTAACTCGAAAACAGGAGAAACTAGCTTGCAACGAGTTTATGCTGGAGGAGATATAGCAACAGGAGCAGCAACAGTTATTGCAGCAATGGGCGCTGGAAAAATAGCTGCAAAAAGCATCCATAAACAATTAATGGGTCACGAAATCGATGAGGAAGAACATAACCTCGAAGTAGGTAAATGTGACTCTTAAATTTTTAAACCTTTTTTTAAATCTCTTTCAATCTTTTTTTGGTAAAAAAAGTCTTAGTCCAGGATTAATTTTATCTATAAAATTAAACGATAAAGATAAGCATTTTCTCTATCTTCATAATATTTTCGAATAGTCCTGATTCGCTTAAAACCCATTTTTTCATATAGGTTAATAGCATAATTGTTAGTTACTCTTACTTCAAGTTTAATTGAATTAAATCCTAGTTCTTTTACTCTAGTTATGAAGTATCTAAGTATCATTTTTCCGTATCCTTTCTTCCTAAAATTTCTATGAATTGCTATAGAAAGTATATGTGCTTCAGACTTAAATGATGATCTTCCTCCAAGAATGAAACCTATTATCTTGCTATAAGAATTATTATTATTTGATAAATTAACATCAATTTCTAAAGCAAAGCATAGGTCAGGATTCTGAAAGAAAATTAAGGAAATATATAATTCAGGAAAAGGAAATGCAAATGTGATTCGCTCTAAATCATAAACATCAACAATATCTTCAGTTTGCATTTCTCTTATCCGTATCATAAGTTTCACATTTAGTAGTTATTGATTACAACCATAGTTTAACAGAAAAAAACTTTGTGTTCTGTTGAATAGTTTGAAATAGGGAAAGTTAAATAAGACTTTGAGTAGATTCTTATGCCTTCTATCGAGGACTTGTTAGAGGTTGTTTATGACAAACGATGAAAGCAAGAGCAAAAAGAAGGCTACAGCCTATCATATACGGGCTCTTTACCAAGTTGAGTGTGACACTCAGAACAATGAGGTTGAGTCAACCCTGATAGGCTACATTGGGTTCTCCTGAGGAGCTCTGCTAGCAGATGTGGGATTGTCCCAAAGATGAAGCTTAGTGTTAGCCTTGGGGGAACCCTTTAGTTATATTGAAACAGAAAAATTAAAAATAGGTTGAAATTAAGCAATTTAGAAGAAAATAGGGGTAGTGGTCTAGTGGTATGACAACGCCTTCACGCGGCGTAGGTCGCAGGTTCAATTCCTGCCTACCCCACCACCAACAATTTGTTGAGAAATCAAATGTCAGAATCAAATATTGATCACGGATTTATTGACCTTTTTTCTGGAGCTGGAGGTTTTAGTTCTGGGTTTAGACTTGCTGGCTTTAAAGAATTACTAGTTATTGAAAGGAATCTCTCTGCCATAAAAACATACAACTTGAACCTGCCTGACGCAATTTGTATAAATGATGATATACGGAATATTCATTCTTTAGAAATAGAAAGAAAATGTTATCAAAAACCAACTGTCGTGTTAGCCTCTCCCCCTTGTGAACCGTTTACTTCTGCAAATACCAAACGAAAACCAACAACATGGGAAAGATTTTTTGAAGATCCCCAAGGGGATTTGATTTTTCATGCAATAAGGATAATCAAAGATTTAAATCCTGAATTTTTTGTTATCGAGAATGTTGTACCTATTATTGATGGTGAAGGAAGAGAAATTATTCTTGAAGCTTTTGCTGACTCCAAATTCCCAACTATATATTTTAATGTTATTCGTGCTGAAAAACATGGTTCTCCTTCTTCTAGAAAGCGTGTTTTTATTTCTAACATCAATCTTGATTTGGAGAAGAAAAAAATTGTTACTGTAGGTCAAGTTTTATCTGGTCTCCAAGATCCTTCCTATCCAAATGATCTTCCTAATCACTTTCTAACTCCTATTCCAGATAAAATCCAAAAGAGAATTCATCAAATCAAACCTGGAAACGCTGCTGTTTATTTTGAAGGTGCATCAAGTGAAAAATTAAATTGGATTAGGCTTGATAAAAACAAACTTTCTCCTACTGTGATGGGAAAATCTAGGTTTATTCATTTTGATCAAGATCGGGCTTTGACGATACGTGAGCATGGGCGATTAATGACTTTTCCAGATTATTATGAGTTTACTGGAACCGTTGAAGAAATGTATAATCAAGTTGGAGAAGCAGTTCCCCCACTAATTTCCTATTTGATTGCAAAAAAAATTAAAGAAAAAATTTCTGAATCCTAATCAATTTTTCCAAAACATTTAATTTTTCTATGGTAAATTTCTTTTAGAATGTCTTCGAGTAAATCATCAAGAAAAGTTAAACGAACAAATTTTGCCACCTTATCTAAAGGAATAATTAAAGCTGGGTATTGTGCTTCTTGTGGTGCTTGTGTAAGTGTTTGTCCTGTTAATAGCATTGAAATGCATAATGATCTTCCAAAACTTGTTTCTACTTGCATTTCTTGTGGAGCTTGTGTTGATGCTTGTTATCGTTTTCAAAAACGTGAGAAGCAAAAGCAAGCAGCAATGAATCCAAATGACATTTTAGAAATATATACTGCTAGAACTAAAGATGAAAATATTTATTCTCAAGCTCAAAACGGAGGAGTTGTTACTACTCTCCTTGTTCATGCACTTAAAGAAGGGATGATTGACGGAGCATTGATTACAGGTCAATACTCTACCCTTTTTGAACCTAAACCTCTATTAATAAATTCTCCAGAAGGAGTTATTCAAGGAGCAGGATCAAAATATGTTATTAGTAATAGTTTAACCAAATTAGATGCAATTCGTACTAGTCATAAAAAGAAAGCAGCAGTTGTGGGAGTTCCTTGCCATATTGAATCACTTACGCGAATTATGCAATTTGGATATCTTGGGCTTGAGCATAGGGTCGCATTGAAAATAGGTTTATTTTGTATGCACTCTTATGATAAAAATCTGCTCAAACAATTTGTGGCTGACAAATTTAACATTAGTCCTGAACAAATAATAAAGATGGACATTGATAAAGGTAAGTTTATCTTCATTACTGAAACAGAGAAATATAAGGTTAAGCTGTCTGAAGTCGATTCTGCTTTCTATAATGGTTGTCACTACTGTTCTGATTTTACTGCTGAATATGCTGATATCGCCGTGGGAAATATCGGTGTGGATGCAAAGAGTAATGTGGTTGTAATTCGTACTCAAAAGGGAAAAGAATTGTTTGATTCAGCGATAGAAAAAGGACTTTTAGATGTGACAATGATTGATCCTCAAGAGTGGGAAGCAAAATTTGGGCTTGTTTTCAAACTTGAAAAAAGAAAGAAAAAAGAGGTTAAACCTCTCCCTCCTCTGGATTGATCATTGCTGGTGATTTTTTCATTGAAAAAAATAGAACTTTTTTCTATCCCTTTTCCTATTGTTAAAAAAGGCGATAACATAGCTGAACTAATTGTAAAAGAATTGATTGATAACAATATAAGAATTCAAGATGGAGATATTTTTGTTATTGCACATACTATTATCTCTCGTGCAGAAGGTAATGAGTACTACCTACCTTCTATTTCTCCTTCTTTTCTTGCTGAAATAATTTCTCGTAAAACAGGAAAAGATCCTTCATTGGTGCAGCTAATTCTAAATGAGTCTTCCTCTCTAGAAAAGGTTCAGAATAGGATTATTATTAGTAAACATCGTTTAGGATGGATATCTGCTAATGCTGCAGTTGACCAATCTAATTCTCTTCCTAATCATGCAGTTACATTACCTACTGATCCTGAAAAAACTGCTAGAAAAATAGGTGTTTACTTGAAATTAAGATTAAAGAAGACTATTTCTGTATTAATTTCTGATACTCATGGTCGAGCACTCAGAAGGGGAGCGATTAATGTAGCTATTGGTTCTTATAATTTTTCAGTAATTGATGATGCAAGAGGACGTAGAGATATTTTCGGTAATGAATTAAAATCTACTTTAGTTGCTTTGGCTGATGAGGTTTGTTCTGCTGCAGAATTATTAATGGGACAAGCTGATGAAATGTCTCCAGTTGTTGTGGTAAGAGGATTTAATCAACGTTCTCCTGTTTCTTCAATTTATGAATTGCAATATGAAGATAATAAACGACTTTTTAAATGAAAAAAGCGTAAGTTTAAATAATAACTAAATTAATTCAATCAACGAAAGCAATTCGCTTGTAAGGTGTTATTAGGTGTTTAAACGTTCAAAACGCTCAAAACTTGAAGAAGCAAATGTACTTTTAGGAGAAGCAAAAGTTTTAGGTCAGCAAAAAAAATATCAAGAAGCTGTTGAAGCGATTGAAAAAGCAATAGTACTATTCACACATGAGAATGATAGACAAAAACTTGATTTGTCTAAGGCATTACTTTATGAATTTAAAGCTGAGCAATCTATAAAGTCTAATCGTGCTTTAGAAGCTTCCAATTATCTTGGACGAGCTGGAGGCTTCTATATGCGTCTACATATGGTTAATGACTTGAATCGAGTATACAAAAAACAAGCAGACATTCTACTTATTTTGGCTAGACAAACCATGAAAGAAAAGCATTTTATTGAAGCAGCATCTTATTTTGAGCAAGCTGCTATGGCTTATCAAAAATTAAAGAATAAAGAGATGGAACTCGACTGTAAAGCCAAATCTTATGTTTCTCGAGCTGCAGCAGAAAAAACAATATCTGGTAGAAAAGTTTTTCTTAGAAAAGCAGTGGAATTGATGAAGGAAACAGGAACAGATAATCCAATAATAAAAGGCCATTTAGCCTATTATAATGGGTTATTTATAAAAGATGAAAAGAAGGAAGAAGCTCTTCGTTATTTTAGTGAGGCATTACAAAATTATCAAAAAGCTGGAATGTCAAAAAGGGTAGAAGAAATAAAAAAGATGATTGATGATCTAGCTACAAACCTATAATGTTCATTTCTTGCCCTTTTTTAGAAGTTATGCAGTTATTTATTTAATAAATGGTTTTCTAAACTTCAAAACTTCTTCTTCACTTTGTATAGCTAGTCTCGCTGCATGAGAAAAAAGATTCTCGACATTTTCAGCTGATAAAGCAGATGTTTCTATGTAATCAAAGTTATTTTCTTTAGCGTATTCTTCTGCTTTTTCTCTTTCTACAGTTCTTGCATTAGTTAAATCGCTCTTATTTCCACATAAAATAATGGGTATTTCAGAACATTTTTTCTTTATTTCACTAACCCAAAAAGGAACATCATCGAATGTTGCAGTTTTTGTAATATCATAAACTACAATAGCGACTTTTGCTCCTAGAAAATATTTCTGTCTGACAAACCCAAAAATCTCTTGTGCTCCTGTATCCCATAAGCTAATTCTAACTTTAACATCATCAGTTAGTATGTCTTTAGACAAATTCTCGTTTAATTCCTCTTTTGTTAAGGATAGACTTTTAGTTAACCAACTTACACCCATTGTTGGAATATATGAATAAGAAAAGGTGTTCATTGTATACCTTCTTGCTAATGAGGTTTTACCAACAAAAGCTGAACCAATTGTAATTATTTTATATAAATGCCGTTCTATCATTTTTATCTCCAAAATATTTCTACTAATTTTCTTTCGATGTTTATACTGCTTAAACGCCTCCATTCATCAAGAATCAACGGTTTTGTGTTTTTATTAATTAATTCTCTAAATTGTTCAGGACTAAAGTATTTTCTGATGATATCTACTAATTCAGAAGTGAAATTAAGGAATATTTCTTTCATTTGGCTACAGTTTTCAATTTCTGTTATCTGTATTGAGTTTAACTCATCTTTTATAAAAAATCCTTCCTTATTAAAGAAAAATAATTTATCAATTTCCTTATAATCATTTATTAGTTTATTAACATCGATTCTTAATAATTGGTTAATTTCTTCCTCGTTGGATTGCGATTTTGTAGCTTTTTTTATTCCTGTACATAAAGAGTTTATAATATTCTCAAATATTTCTAATAAATTCCTGAACTCAATATCTTTCACATGATTTGATATAATCGAATTAACTTTGAAAACTTCAGAAATTACCATAGACGGTGATAAAGGTTTTTTTACTAGTTTAATTTCATCTAGGAAATTTTTAGCTGTTTCTTTATCATAAATATCAAATGAGTATAGAAAGAGATTCATTAAAAAAAATAATTGAGAATATGCGATTCCTTCCTTTTGCTCTTGAGAAATCAGTACAAATATAAAATCATACTTTTCTTCAATTAATACAGTAGTTTTCTTAAAGATCACTTCTCGTAATTGACCTAGTTCTCTCTGTTCTCCCATTTTTATAAATTCTAATAGCCCTGAAAAATGCTCTGGTTTAAGAATTAAATTTTCACTATTGGGTGTGTCTGTAAAGATAGTGTCATAGTTATTTTTGTTTAGTATATAAAAATTAGCCAATTAGTACACCTTTCTAATATTAATTAGAAAATAAATTTAAACTTATTCCTTTATCAGTTTCTGTACTAACTTGTCTGATTTTTGTATTTCTTTCATTTGTTTTAGAAGTATAAAAAAAGTGGATTATGTAAATCCTATTCTTGGGCTAGTTGATATTTGTGTAGTTTTCTTGAACCTTTCTGCGATTTTATCGTAATATTTGAGTACATCTGGGGTCACTGTGGGATGAATATTTTTCAGTGCTTCTTTAAAATGTGCTGCTTTTACTTTTGTTGCATTGAAGTCCTCTCTGAGTGCTCTCATACCTGCTTCTCTACACAATGCTTCGATGTCACTTCCCACGAATCCATCTGTTACTTCTGCAAGTTCTTTAACATTAACATCTTCAGCTAAAGGCATATTTTCAGTATATATCTTGAATATTTTTTCTCTTCCTCTTTTGTTGGGTGGTTTTATGTATATTAGCCTATCAAATCTTCCTGGTCGTAGAAGAGCAGTATCCACCATGTCTGGTCTATTTGTTGCAGCTAAAACTACAATATCTTTTAGCTCTTCTAAACCATCCAATTCAGTGAGTAGTTGACTTATTACCCTTTCAGTAACATTACTGTCGCTTGACATGCCTCTTATAGGTGTTAGAGAGTCTATTTCGTCAAAAAATATGATTGATGGAGCAGCCATTCTTGCTTTACGAAATACCTCTCGTATAGCTTTTTCTGATTCTCCTACCCATTTAGATAATATTTCAGGACCTTTAACGCTAATGAAGTTCGCTTCGCTTTCTGTAGCTACTGCTCTCGCAATAAGTGTCTTCCCACATCCTGGGGGCCCATAAAGTAATATTCCTCTAGGAGGTTTGATTCCAATTTGTTTAAATGCTTCAGGATGTGTCAAAGGCCATTCTATAGCTTCTCTTATCTCTTCTATGACTTTATCTAGTCCTCCAACCTTAGAAAATGGAACATTGGGTGATTCGATAAATACTTCTCTCACTGCTGTTGGAGTTATTTCTTTTAGAGCGTTAATAAAATCTTCTTGCGTGACTTCTAATTTGTCTAATATTTCGACTGGGATTTTTTCTTCATTTAAGTCGATCTCAGGAAGGACTCTGCGTAGTGTTTTCATTGCACTTTCACGGCATAGGGCTTCAAGATCTGCTCCAACATACCCATGGGTAACATCTGCTAGAGCTTTTAGTTCAACATTTTCAGCTAATGGCATTCCTCTAGAGTGAATTAAAAGGATCTCTTCTCTACTATCTCTATCTGGAACATGTATCTCGATTTCCCTATCAAATCTTCCTGGTCTTCTAAGCGCTGGGTCAATCGCATTTGGTCTATTTGTTGCTCCAATAACAATTACTTGTCCTCTTGATACTAAACCATCCATTAAAGCTAAAAGTTGCGCAACAACTCTTCGTTCTACTTCACCAGTTACATCTTCTCTTTTTGGAGCAATAGCATCTAATTCATCGATGAAAATAATGCTTGGTGAGTTGTCTTCTGCATCTTTAAATATTCCACGTAATCTTTGTTCAGATTCACCATAAAATTTACTCATTATCTCAGGTCCATTTAATACAATAAAATGAGCTGCAGACTCATTAGCTACTGCTCTCGCAATAAGTGTTTTTCCACATCCTGGAGGACCATGTAGTAACACTCCTTTGGGTGGATCGATCCCCAGTTTTTCAAATAATTCTGGATGTTTTAAAGGGAGTTCAACCATTTCTCTTATTTTTTGAATTTCAGAATGTAGTCCTCCTATGTCTTCATAGCTTATTCGGGGACCTCTTTTTTCTCCTTCAATAACAGGTTTTTCAGCTACCTTTAACTGAGTGCTCTCTGTAACTACTACTATGCCTTGTGGGACTGTAGCAATAACGCTAAATGGTATTGCTCTACCTAAAATAGGAATTAAAACTGTATCTTTACGTGATAGTGGTTGTCCTAATAATTTACGTTTAACGAAATTTTCAAAACTAAAATCAATATTAACTGACATTGATTCAGGAGCTAAAGTAACTTGTCTTGCTACACTTACTTGAGCTTTTTTTACTACTACTTTGTCTCCTAAGGAAACTCCTGCATTTCGTCTTATTACTCCATCCATCCTTACAATGTCTTTTTTTAGATCTTCAGGATAAGAAGGCCAAGCCACTGCTGTTGTTTTTCTTTTTCCTGTAATTTCTACTATATCTCCTGTTGACACTCCAATTTTAGACATTGCTACACTGTCTAAACGCACTTTTCCCCTGCCTACATCTCTCTGTTTAGCTTCAGCTACTCGTAGTACAATTTCCTTTTCGGCCATTCTTTATTTCCTCTGATGAAATTTATTTATTATTCCTTGATCCAAAACCTTAATTGACCTTTATTAAGGTTATTTTTTGACAGCATTTTATTAACAAATGAGATATTAGTATATATATTATAAACCCTCTAAAAAAGAAAGAAAAAAGAAGAAGGTACTATTAACACCCTGGAGTAAAGTAAGGCTTAAGTTCTCCAATATGTGAATCTTCTTCAAGAGTTGCTATCTGATAAATTTTATACCCTCCAGTTAGATTCCTTGGATCAAAACCATGTTGCTTTAGAATTCGGTACGCAAGATAAGAAGTAAATCCTGTTATACAATGTAAGTATACTGGTTGATTTTTTGGAATCTCATCTAGTCTTTCTCTTAGTTGACCAATTGGGATGTTTATCGCTCCTGGAATACAACCTTCAGCATGTAATTCTGGCCCTCTTACGTCAATAATTGTTGCCCCTTCTTCTTTTAATCTATGCGCTTCATTCCAATGCCATATTTTTACTTCTCCCCTCATAACGTTAGAAGCAACAAAACCAGCCATATTTACACAATCTCTAGCGCATCCAAATTGTGGAGCATAACATAATTCAAGATTTTCTAAGTCATATACAGTCCCCTTAAAATTTATGACTGTTGCAATGACATCTATCCTTTTTTCTGTTCCTGGACCTCCTACTGCTTGTGCGCCCAATATTCTACCATCTTTAGTGTCAAAAATTAATTTCATTGATATTTCTTGTGCATTAGGGTAGTAGCTTGCATGATTTTGGGGATGAACATAGATTTTCTCATAGTTGGTAATCCCTAATGATTTAAGTTGTTTTTCGTTTAAACCTGTTTGAGCAACAGTTTTATCAAAAACCTCAAGTACTGCAGTTCCTATTGAACCTTTATAAGTTGTTTTTCTTCCTGCAAGATTGTCTGCAGCTATTCTTCCTTCTCTATTAGCTGGACCAGCAAGAGGAACAATAGTGGGTTTTCCTGTTATATAATTCTTAACCTGAACAGCATCTCCAACAGCATAAATATCAGGATCTGAGGTTTGCATGTGTTCATTGACTATTATATATCCACGCTCAGTTAATTCAAGTCCACAGTCTTTAGCTAAATGTGTGTCCGGCCTGATTCCTATACTTAAAATAACAAGATCTGTTTCGATTTTTCTACCACTTTGAGTAATAACCTTATATTTTCCTTCTCCACCTGTTGGCTTTTCAAAACCTGCAACTCCATCACCTAGAATTAGTTTTACTCTATTTAGTACAAGCTCGTTATGGACAAATTGTGCCATCTCTCTATCTAATGTTGGCAAAACTTGGTCTAAAAGTTCAATCACTTTTACACGAATACCTCTCCGACTAAGATTTTCAACCATTTCTAGTCCTATATACCCTGCTCCGATTACTGTAGCTGTAACAGGGTTATTCTTCTCAATAAAGTCATATATCTTTTCTGTATCTGGAATATTACGAAGCGAAAAAATAGGAATACCATCCATTCCTCTAAAAGGCGGGCGAATTGGTTCTGCACCAGGAGCTAACACAAGTTTATCATAAGAAAGTTCGTATTCTTTTCCAACTTCTCTGTTAAGTACTTTAACTGTCTTTTTTTCTCTGTCGATAGAAGTAACTTCATTCATTACTCTAACATCAATATTGAAGAATTGTTTGAATTTTTCTGGTGTCATAAGTACTAATTTTTCTCGTTCTTGTATCACTTTTCCAATATAATAGGGAAGTCCACAATTGGCAAAAGATACATAGGGTCCTCGTTCTAGTATAACTATTTCTGCAAATTCATTCAATCGCCTATATCTAGCTGCTGTGCTTGCACCACCAGCAACTCCACCTATAATTACTATTCGTTTTTTCAATTAAATCCCTTGAAAAGTTATTAAATAGTAAGTTCTAAATAAGAATATAAAATTAAGGGTATGACTATGTTTATTATTTTTGTTTGCAAAAAAGATATCAATTAAGTATTAATCACTTTAGTACAACTGATAATTAATAGTTCTTAAAATATTATTAATGACAAAAAAAATAAAGAAAATAGTGCTCTCACTCTATTTCTTCTAATTCTTCTAATAAGTAGCGAGTACTAGTTTGCTTCATTTTTGCATCTTGCTCTTTTTCTCTTTCACTGATAATGTCTCTCTCTATACGGTCTAAGGCGACTGCAAAAGCTCCAAATAATCCATATCCTTCTGAGCGAGAAACATAGGTTTTTCCTTTATTTGTAGTTATTCTCAGCCTAATATGATATAAGATATATCCCCTAAATTTCTTTTTTGGAATAGATTTAATGTGAATATAGAAATGTCCAGTATTTCCAATTATTGCAGAATATTTCTTAATGAATTCTGAAGATAAATCAAAAAGTTGCTTTAAATCTTCCTCATCAATCTCTCCCATAACATTGATGAAATAACCCTCCTGCTTAGGAGGAACACTAACTGTTTCTAGCAAGTCATGTGTGGTTAGAATCCCTACAACATGGTTTGAATCATCAACAACAACTAACGCTTTGTGGTCAGAGTCAAGAAGTTTTTTTATTGCTAGTTCAACAGTGTCATCTTGTTTGCAAGCTACAACATCTGTACTCATCAGATTAATTATTTGTGTAGAGTAAGGATCAATCTGTGTTTCAGATCTATCTCCAAATGTCTGTCCTGGTAAATCTGATAGAAGAATTGGTTTAAGATCATGGGGACTAACAATACCAATTAGTTCATTTTTTTCATTTACAACAGGACATCGGGAAATGTTATTGTTTCTGCATATTGATAGTAATTGTGCTGCAGTTGTTTCTGGATTACTAGTTATTGGGTTGGGTGTCATTAGTTCTTTTACCTTTTTTCCTTTATAACGTTCAAGTTCGCTCTTTATAAGATCTATATCCCGAATGACACCTATTATTTCTCCATTTTCTTCAACAGGAATAGAACGAATTTTTAATTTAATAAGTAGTTTCGCAATTTCATTAATTGCGAGATTTTTCTTTATTGTTGGGACTTTTTTAATAAAAGTAGATACTTTAGAATCTAAATAAAGCCTCGATTGTCTAGCTAGAAATCTTTTTGTTAAATAACCTAAAAACACATATTTTTCATCAAAAACTAATATTTCTCTTGTATTTTCATCAAAAAGTTCTAATGCTTTTGCTAGTTTTTCATTTTCTCCAACTGACACGTAATCTGAAATTAAAGATTCAATTTTTTCGCTCATGTTTTAACATAGAATTCTATTCCCTTAAAATTTATGGTTAAGCAACACATTATTGGGAAAGGTTTTTTATTGCTTATTTCTTTATATTTAAATAGATTTAAATAAATTAATCAATAATAGTAGATTAAAAGGTGAACACTTTGGTCAGTATATTACAAGCACTAAAAGTATCTCTACTCTTCCTTATTTTCGGCTTAATACCTTTCGTATTAGTCGTTATAGCAATAGTATCCTTGATTTCAATGGGCTTTGGTTTCGATTTTAAAGTTTTATATGCAAATGAAGGAGTAGATACTGGTTCTGTTTTAGGCAATCTCGGGCTTTTAATAGTTGCATCGTTTATCTTCTTCGTTGGACTTTTCAAAGCTATAGGAGATATTGCTGAAGCAGCCTTATTAGAATAATTTTTTTTTCTTTTTTTTATAGTACTTCCGAATTATCTCAAAAAGTATGAATTGAGAACACGCCAATGATAGTATGAACTCCTATAGTTTTAACCTATAGAAATCGGCCAACTTATTGCGGAAGTACTATTTTTAAAAAAAATTTGTTTTGTAGTAACGGACTTTGTTTGAAAAGTTGTCTTTAGCTTAAAAGAATGGTTTTTCGATTGTAAAACTATTTAAATGTATGAAAAATAGTCTTGTTAAGGAAACGTTTGTTATACGAATGATAACAATGAATAACCTAAGCTTAAATAGTAGTTATAAACAGAAAAACAGTAGTTTTCTAGATGTTTTTTTAATAGGTTTTTCAATATTATGTTTATCTCTCTATATCTTTTTCTTCAATAAAATGATTTTAATTTTTGAAGAATTTGCTGTTATTTTTAATATATTGTTCATTTTTTCGATTTTTCTCCTATGGTCGTTGACTTCTAGTTTATTTTATTTTTTAAATAAAACAGAACAAGAGTTTAAAATTTTTTTTTCTACTCTCTCCTTGCTTATTGTAATGGCTATATTATCTACTTACTTAATTTCAATAATGGAAAGGATTTTTATTCTTATTACAAGCTTAAAAAAAGAATTAATGATTATTATTTATACTTCTTATATTGTTCCTGTAATAGAGGAAATTTCTAAAATTTTTCCTATTTTAATTCTTTTCAGACATTATATCCGTTATAGGTATGAAGGAAAATTAAAAACATACCGTTTAATTGTTTCTTACAGACAATTTGTGTTCTATTCAGTTCTTTTTGGCTCATGTTTTGGGTTTTTTGAGCACTTTTTCTTATTTTCCTCACTTTTTGATTTTGAGAATATTGGTAATATTGTTTTCCTTCGTATTTTTTATCCTCTTCATCCTGTAACTTCTGGTTTGTTAGCGATTGGTGTTGGATATTTTTTATTTGTTGATTCAAATATTAAAAAAATGAAAACTTGGTTAGCAACCCTTCTACCTATTTTATTGTCTCTAGTTTTTCATATTTTTTGGAATTACAACTCTTATTTTAATTTGCTTACTCTCTTGCAGTATATAGGTTGGGCAGCTACTGGATTGTATTTTGTTATCTGCGTTTTTTTAATTAAAAGGCCAAATATATGCACTGACTGTGGAATACAGCATCCAAAAGGGTCTTGCAAGAAAGATTCAGCTCTTAATATCTCTCTTAAAAAATTTATTAAGAAAGATTTAGTTGTTGAAAGTGATTATATCGTTAAAGAAGAATATATTGTCTGCCCTCTTTGTGGAGTTCAAGCTTTTGATGGTGAAATTTGTTATGCTTGTAACAGTTGGGCAAAATTTCAATGTTCTAACTGTAATCAAGTTGTACCTCCTTTTGCGAGAACATGCTGGTCATGTGGAGCATCATTACCGACACTACAAGATAAAATCAGATCTACATTTCCCTCGTCTTATATGACCTTCTCTGTTGCAGTAACTCGAATTGTTTCATCTACAGTCTTGATTAGTTTGATTGTTGGGTTGCTTAATTTAAAAAATAAATTAAGTTATTTAGGTTTTACAATTTTACTCCTTTCGATTTTGATAGCTTTATCTACCTCTCTAATTTGGTATGGAATGAATAGTAAGAGAATAGATTCAATAATTGTGTCAATTGTGGTGACTTCATCTGTCTTCTTCACTATATTATCTATGAATTTACTTCTGATTCTTTTGAGTATAGTTCAATTGTTTATTATACACAACCTTGTCTTCGGTTTATTTGGTTTAATAATTTCTTCCATTGTTATTTATGGAATATATAAATATCTTAGAGCGACTTTTAGAGGTGACAGTTTAATTGTAGGGGGTGAAGTTCTTGGATGAAGAAAGGAAATACAAAGAGCGACAACTAAAGTTAGACGCAAAGAAACACTTTTTAGAGCAATCTAAATTTACTGCAGCAGAGCTACAAGCAAGAGGATATCAGCTCTCACCAATTCTGTTTGAAGATTCAAGGAGTAGAAGAGTGTTTGATGAAGGAAGGGTTGAAAAATTCTCTTTTATTGAAAAAACAAAAAAACTACTATTGACCTTGTTTGGATTTATTGTCAATCTTATTTGGTTAGTCATTGATTATAATAATGTGAACAGCGAAAAATATTTCCTTCATAACAAAAATAGAAGTAAAAGAGAATATTATTCTGAACTAATATTACATATTTCAACATTTTATTCAATAACGCTTATTGTTCTTGTTCTTATTAATTATTTCATTTTAGAATCAGCTGTTGTCTCTTCTCTTTATGATATTCGTTCATTAGTTTGGTATCCTGATAGGGCTTTAAGTTTAAGTTACATTTATGTTTTTTCAGCTAAAACGCCTTTTGATATAATTACAAATACTATTCTAACTGTTTTAATTCCTTTTTTTGTTGCTGGTATTGCTGCAGGAATAGCGTGGAAAGATGATGCAAAAGATGTTGTTGGACCATCTTCGTTTCTATCGTTTTTACTATTTTTAGCTTTCTTCTTTAATGAAATCTTCATCACATCATCCTTTAAAATTAGTGATATTCTTGCAGGTTGGTTTTTGTCATTATTATATGAATCTATGATGCTTATAGTGCTGTTTCAAGCACTTATACTTAGTTTACTCGGTGGTGCGTTAGGTGTTATGCTAGGTATTTCTTTTTCAAACATTGCTTCACAAAAAAATGATGAGCACTCTTTTTTCTCTCCTTCTATTCTTCCTGTAATACCTATTACTGTCAAAACTTTGTTTGATATGGTAGATGTTTCTTCACTCACCACTTCTTCATTTAATCCTAGGATAATGTTAGTTTACTTAAATAGAACTATAGAGTTAAATTCAAAAAGAATAAAAGTAGAGCATTGCCCCTATTTTGTTGAAGGACGTTGCGCATATTTAGGGTATAAAACAACAGCAACAAAAAAACAAATTTGCACAACAGAATCATACAATTCATGTAGGGTTCTTGCATTTATTTTACAGAGTAAACTATTAATTAAAGAAATAAAAGAGGAAGAAAAAAATGGTTAATATTAAAAATTACATGAATCTAAAAGGGTTTGTTATTTTACTAGCAGTTATCTTGTTTATTCTGCTAAATAGTACTCAAGAATCATATATCCCTCTTGATCAAATTGATTATACAACTTTAGAAACTATTCAAACAGGTTCAGAAACCAGTTGGACTTCCTCTCTTCCTGTTTCTACAACTACAACAACATTTCCTGAAATTACTGGTTCTATCCCTCAACCTTCTTCTTCTCCTTCTAGTTTCTCTCCTGCAACATTAATTGCTATTGTAACTAGCATTTTTTTCATAGGTGTTATTGTTTTATTAATTATGAAACGAAAAAATTTTGTTACCTATGGTTCTTTTACTAGACCAAAAAGGGAACATATGAAAACTATAACTGAAAAAAGAGAAATTTTCAGAACTCAGATTGTTACACTTAAAGATATCTTGTTAGAATACCTTGATGATAAGAAATATACAGAGGGGGTAATTTATGGTTTCCTCACCCTTGATAAAAATATGAAAAAATTATTAGGTCTAAAAAGAAAGCGCTCTTTAACTCCTAAGGAGTTTGCTGAATCCTTGGAACTTCCTGAAATCATTCAAAATTTAAAAAATATTGTTAATTTATTTTATAGAGCGAGATATAAACTTGAAAAGTTAAAAAAGGATGATCTGTTGGATTTTATTAATAACTTGGATATAATAAAAGAAAAAAGTAAAACTGCTAAAAAAATTGAAATTCGCCAAGTAATTGTTAAGGAGGAATGATTAAATGGAAAAAACTAATCTTTTTAGTATTCGTTATGAAGCAATTTTTAAAACAGTTATACAAACGTTAATTTTGTTCTTAATCTTGTTTTTTCCTTTTGTATTTAACTTTGTTACTACATCTCCTCCCTATACTATAAATAACTATGGTCCTGGTGGTTATTCTATTTTTAGAGAAAAACTAGTAGAAGAGGACTTTAATGTTTCCCGTATCTTGATAAGCACAGAAAATCTGTTAGATCTTCCTAAATCGTCAATTTTAATAATTGCTGGAGGAACAAAGTCTTATAGAAATATCGAGATCCAAAGAATTACCGCCTTTTTATATCGTGGAGGAACAGTCTTTTTGCTTATTGACTCTATTACTTCACAAAACTTAGCACTCAAACTGAATATTAGTTCTTCAATGAGTAATATCATGGAAACAGTTAATTATTACAAGAGCCCAGAAATTGTCTTGACAGAAGCTCCATTTAAGGAAGTTCTCAAATATTCTCCGATCGATAAGTTAGCTTTTCTTCAACCTAAAGTTGTTTATGGTTCTACAAACACTTACCTTAAAATAAAAACAAATAATACAGCTTTTCTTGATTCAAATTTTGATAAAAAATGGTCTATGTATAAAGAGGATTTAAGAGAATACACTATAGCTAGGGTTGAAGGTCGAGGGTCAGGGGTTTTAATAGTTGTTGGTTCTCCAAGTTTCTTGACAAATGACTTATATGTTGCTGGTTTTGCTAATATTAATACTACAATTTATCTCTTAAAACTCTATTCTAGTTACTTGTTTGGTGAAGGAGCGAGATATGTTTACTTTGATGAAAGTCATAAACGTTGGTCAATTTGGTCTAGAGATGGTCTAATTAACCAAACTTACGGGACTATTACTCTTCTTACACAATCTGAAGCTTTTATTCTTATGATTATTCTCTTGATTATAGGACTTTACTATATATTACCTAATATTCGCAAATTTAAAAGAAAATCGAAAAAAGGCTATAAAGACTTCCTAAAAAAGCATATCTATAGCAAAGAAAGAGAACTTTATGATACTTTGGGACAAGCAGTAAAACCAACTGAAGAAGAAAAAATATTAACTTCTTTATATTTTCAATATGAAAACTTTCCAAATAGAGTGTACAACATCTATTTGCAAAGAAAGTTGAATAATGTCAGTGAAAAGAACTTTACTGACGAAGAAAAAACATTGTTTAATGAAATTATAAAAAGAAAAATTGATTTCAAAGTATTTATTTATTTGTTTAATAAATTAGAAGAAATCCAAAAGAGGAATTTAGTATGAATGTAGAAGAAACAAAAGAAATTTTCCAAAAAGTCTTGGAACAGATGAAAAAAAGAATTGTTGGGAACGATAAAGTGATAGAATTAATTTTTGCAACAATGTTAGCAGATGGGCATGTGCTTTTGGAAGGAGTACCAGGTATCGCTAAGACATTAATGGCATCCACTTTAGCAGAAATACTTGATCTAAATTTTAAACGGATTCAATTCACTCCTGATTTACTTCCAGCTGATATTACTGGAGGAAATATTTACAACAGAAAAACAAATGAGTTTGATTTTGTTAAAGGGCCTGTTTTCACTAATATCCTTTTAGCTGATGAAATAAATAGGAGTCCTCCTAAGACTCAATCTGCTCTTCTAGAGGCCATGCAAGAACATCAGGTGTCTAGTGGAACTAAAACATATGACTTACCAGACCCATTTTTTGTTATTGCAACTCAAAATCCAATAGAAAGTACGGGAGTTTATCCTCTTCCTGAAGCGCAAATTGATAGATTTTTAGTAAAAATTTTAGTTAAACCTCCAAACGTGACTGGAGAAGTTGAAATGTTGAAAATGAAAAAAGAAAAAATGTTTGCTGATGTTGATATGGTTATAAGGAAAGAAACAATTTTGACTATGAAAAAAGAAATTGAGACAAATGTTAAGATTTCTGATCAAGTGTTGGAATATATCGCTAAGCTTGTAACAGCAACAAGAGAAATCCCCTCTTTATCACTAGGTGCAAGTCCCCGCGGTTCTATTGCTTTATTGACACTCAGTCGGTCTATTGCTGCAATAAATGGACGAGATTATGTGGAGCCTGATGATATTAAATCTATCTTCCATGCTGTGATTAATCATCGTTTAATATTATCACCTGAAGCAGAAATTGAACAAATAAGAGTGGAAGAAATAATTAAGAATCTCCTTTCTGAAGTTGAAGTAGTTATATAATTCAAACAGTGGTGAAAACTTGTCTCTAGAAACAAGAACGGAATTAACTAGATCAGGACGATTTCTCATACTTGTAGGCTCTATTATGCTTGTTTTAGGAATTGCTATCGAAAATTATTTGTTTATTATTCCTGGATTGTTTCTTCTATTGGTTATTACTTCAATTCTTGTTAATTTCTTCCTTTTTCAAAGTTTTCCTGAAGCTTCTATACTCGTTTCAAAAGATCATGTTCGAAGTAGGGGATTGGTTGCTGTAGTAGGTAGTATTCAAAATAAAAACAAAAAAAAGTTAACTTGTCGTATAACTTTAAACTACTCTTATCACTTTCTCATGGTTGAAAAGCCTGAATCTTATCTTATTCAAGTTGAACCAAATTCTGAAACTAAGCTAGATTGGTATTTACTAGCTGTTAGAAGAGGTAATGGGATTATTGGACCAATTTCAATTTCTTTTGGATTCTTTCAACAATTATTTATTAATCAAGTAATCTATTCAGAAAAAATACAAATAAAAATACTTCCTCAAAGACCAAAAGTTCAAATTCCATGGAAAACAAAAAAGGATCTCTTGATGCAACTAGTAAACCAATTTGCTCAAAGAGTAAAAGGTCAAGGAACAGAATTTTTCGCTTTAAGAGATTATTTACCTGGAGATGAGATGAAGCACATAGATTGGAGAGCTACAGCTAGACACGATAAGCTTATAACAAGAGAATTTGAAGACGAGAAACAACTTCACTTTCTCATTTTTCTTGATCTAGGCAGTACCATGTTTGGACCAAAGTTTGACTATGCCTTATCAAGCGTCGTTTCTCTTTGTAGTTTAATAAAAGGAACTAATCATGATCTGACTGTGGTAGCTTACTCGCATGTGGTAGAAAAATTTATTGTACCTCAAATTGGAATCCATGAACTTAAACTCATGCTTAATTTATATGATTTAGACGCCACAGGCGTTCAAAGTGATTTTGTAGAAGCTGCAAAATTTGCAAGAACACAAAATTTTCATCATAGTATTGCTATTATCTTTTCAGATTTAGATGGCGACATTAATCAAAAACTTCGTGGGCTAGATATTCTTAAGTTAATGGGATCTAAGATAATATTTGTTAATTTTTCTACACCAAATTTTAATATCCTTGCTTCAAAGGAATGGTTAATTGAAAAATCTCCCACCATATCTTATTCTACTATTCTGGATAAAGTCTTTTCAAGTTTAACAATGGATGAATATAAAATTAGAGAATTAAAAGTAAGAAGAATATTAAATGCTTTTGATGGAGATTTTGTTTCAATATATGGTTATGATGACGATGTTGTTTTAGCACTTTATCGTTTAATGAAAAAATATAATCCAAAGCGAAAATTAGATGTTTTTTATAACAGAGGGGAAACTTAATGGTAAGAATACGTGATGCAGATTTTAACGCAAATTGGAATTTGGAATTAAAAAAAACAAGAGGTTTTCAAATTATACAAATTCTTCATCTTTTGTTTGGCTTTATAGCTTTGTTACTTGTCCTTATTCAATCTATTTTGAGTGAAAATGTTATTATCTTTACAGTTTGGTTGTCATTTGCAATAATACTCCTGTTAATTGATATTTCTCACGGGAGTAATATTAAGATTCAAGATGAAATGACTTTTTTTGGTTTAGTGCTTTTGGGAACACTATTTTCTATGTATTTTGCAAATATAGAGTCAATGTTTTTTATTGATAACCTTAACCAGTTAAATATAATATCATATCAGATTATGGTTGGAGTATCTATCTCTCTGCGTCTCTTCCTTGCTATATACTTTGAATCCTTATATTCTAAAGAGTTTAAGGTTTTACATCCAAAAACTATCTATTCTTCTGAACAATTGGAGATGTATAAAAGTAATTTGCTAAAAACCAATTTCTCAGTAAAGCAAGTTAGACAGCTAGATCTTAAAGAGCAATTTTACTATCTTGTATCTAAAATATTTGTTCCAATAATCATTATTGGGTTTTTTGTACTGTTATCTTATGCTTATGCTTATTTTATTTACTTGCTTTTGCCCAATGACGTGCTTAAAGAATTTATAGTTAAGCCTGCTTTTATTGTTTTTTCATTATTGTTCAGTTTTATATTGGTAAGAGTAGCTAATTCTTTACCAGAGCTTATCAAAAAAAGTTCGTGAGAAAGATATAGACTTAAAATATTTATTAAATTTAAATAAACCCTTTTTGCAACAAATTTTACTGGCTATAAAAAGTAAAAGAGTGTTTTACTTTAAATCTTGTTCCCAATATTTTTTCAATTGTTCTAGTGTTGGAGCTCTTCCGCATGTTTTCTCATTTTCAGGACAGTATCCATAAAAATCACAGAAAGCACCAGCTTTCTTAAACAACACTGGAGCTACTTTTTTTACTTCATTCAGCATTTTATTAGCAAGTTCTCTTATTTCCCATTGAGCTCTTGTACAACATCGCGATGCAAAAAAATCTATTAATGCATGAGCATTCATAGAAACAACTAATTGAGTGCTTGTTGAATTTGGAAGAATATATCTTGCATCTTCTTTTGGTATCCCTTTTTCTACTAATTTGTTATAAAAGACAAATAACTCATTAATTTTATTTTCGTACTCTTCTTTCATTCCTGATTCAGTAATTGTTTTAGGCGTAATAAAACTAAAAGAAGAAGCATTAACATACCTCTGTGATTGTTGTGAGTAACTTGCTATTCTTTTTCTTACTAATTGATGAGATAACACTCTACTCACACCTGATACGTGAAATACAAAAATATTATGCTCAATAATTGAAAGATGGCCTGATTCAATAATTTTACATAAATATTCTTCTTTTTTTAGTTTAGCTTTTTGTTTGACTCTTTCTAACTCTGCTTCTTCACTATAACAAATTACTGCTGCTATATTCGCAATTAATTCAGCTTCTTCAGGATAACTAATAAGGCTAACTTCGATAATGTTCACTTCCTTCGATTATTTATCTCTTATAATCCATTATTATGACCTATTTCAAATTTGTTTCTATTGATTTTTACAAACTATTAACACTCCCTTTATTAAGCAAAATGAAATCAGAAACCTTTTTGAACTAAAAAGTATAATATTAAAAATAGGGTGTTATATTACATTATTCTAAGATAAGATAGAGGATTCTTTATGGCAACGAAAGTAAAAAAACTAAAAACTACAAAAAGGTTGAAGCATAAACCAGCTGTTATTCCTAAAAAAACAAGGAAAATCAAGACCAAAAAAAGTAAGCTCCCTATAGTTACTGTAGAGGAAAAGAAATTAAAAGTAAAAAATATTATTTTTACGATTATCTTTGGAGCTTTAACAATTGCAGCATTTTTCTTTAGAAGAATTATAAGTAATCTAAATCCTCCATCAGATCCTGTGACAGAGCTTATTATCACAATTGTACGTATGTTTTTAATAGGATTGTTCACATATATTACACTCTTATCTTTTGAAACTTATAAAGTAAAATTTCATCCTAAACCATTAAGAATATTATTGACGATTATAACATTAATTATATTTTTCCCCTTAACTTTATTCAAGTATTATACAAGGCATAATGTTTGGCGAATTATATTTGTAGGAACTACAATTCTCTCACTTTTTATGACCTTCTTTGGGTCGTACCTTACTGGTGTCTTTTATAGAGATAGTTTAAATGGAGCAGAACCAGATAAGAATCAAATAGATACAAGTTTCTTATCATCCCCTTTTATTATTAATCTTCCAGTTGATATAGAATCTTTCTTAGATTTATTAAATAATTTAGGTAACCTTGATGATCTTACTTTAGAAACAAGCGTTGCTAATATTACAGCTCAAGATGGTTTTTTAGGTAATTTTCTCTATCGCTGGGATGTATATGATGAATACAATCCAGATGGGTGGGAATTTGAAAAATCAAATGAAGCAACTTTGTATAACATTCCACAAGATGAGAGAGGAGAACCTGATGATTTTGATGATGCTACAGATGTAAAAATGTCTATTCAGCAGTCAATTTATACTGCTACAAGCGGTGTGGATATTAGTTTACTTTCAACTTGGAATTCCATTTATCGTCCTCATATTGATTGGGAAAGTGATTGGAGTGATAATGTAAAAGATCTACAAGGTAATTCAGTAGGTTCTAGTGATACAAGTATTTACTATGACACTCAAGATCAGCTTCATTTAAAAACAAAAGCAGATAAATCCGATCCGTTAACTCCTTTTCAGGGAACTTTTGAGTATAGTACTTACTTTATGTACGAGGATGATGTAGATTATATAATGCAAAACTCTCTTGACTATGAAAATTTAGACAATAATTATATTCAATCAGAGTATTCAGCATTTTTACAAGCTCCAGAAGGATATTATGATACAATCTCAACAGCTGTTACAAACTTTGCTGATAATGAAATAGGTAGTACAATAGATTCTTCAACTTCGGTTTATGATGTTGTTAGTAGTGTAATACAAAATGTGCTAAATAAAGGGAATTTAGAAAATATTTTTGGTGCAACAAATGTAGATACTGGAGGAGAAGATCCAGCCAATGTGCTAGCTAGAAACGAAAATGCACCATCTTCTGCTTACATTTCTCTTACTGTTATGGCTTTGAGAAGACTAGGTATTCCTGCTCGTCCTGTAATGGGTTTTGCAGTAGGTAGTGGAACTGAGAGTTACAGAGAAATTAAATTGGCAAACTTATACTATTGGGTAGAAGTTTTAATGCCATTAGATACAGATAACGATGGTTCAACTGATGAATATCGTTGGGGTCAATTTCAAATAGGCCCATATCCTGTTGATGAATCAACATTTGTTTTTTGTGAAAATAGTCTTAATGCCCAATATGATTTGGATTTACAAATATTTGAACAAACCCCGGGAGATGTTAGAACAATGTCTTCTGGAGAAGGTGAAATATCTCTTGTTGACCATGGAGTAACATATACTATTCAAGTTACTGCAACTAGAAGTGGGAATCCTTCTGAAAACATTCCTATAACCTTAAAATCTTACTCTGCAAGTGAATTACAAGGAGGATTTTCTACTTCCATTTTATCTGGTGGAATAGAGATTTCTCAACAACCTGTTTTAACTGATGCTTCTGGTGTCGCGACGTTGTCTTATGAATTTACATCGCAGAATTACTCTACATTTGATTTTGCGGATCAAACAGGTACTACATATTTTATTGTAGCTCTTAATGGATTAAATAGTTACTCTGCAAAAGGTGTGGCGATATTTCCTTTTGGTTATTTAACTGATGTAGTACTAAATGCATCAAAACAAACGATACCTAATCCTCAGAATCCAGCAGAAACGAAAACCTATTACTTGATTCAACAAGGATGGAAATATGAAATGTTTACTTATCTCTACAAAGATGGGCCTCCCGGAACTGACCCTTTAGAAAATCGGACAGTAAACTATTACCTTTTAACTCCAGAGCAACTACAAGATGTGCTTAATGGTGCTACAATAGATCCAGCACAGTTTACCTTAATTGGAAGTGTTACAACAGATCCGAATGGTAACTCTTCAGTTTTTTCAGTAAATGATACAACTCACTCTGATTATTTTACCTCATTACAAGTGAACACTACATATGCAATTTTTGCTTTATATGGATTAAATTATTCCTATGCGCCAATAGTGATAATTGATGGATTAATGGCTTCTGTAAGAGTTAATGATACTGTGCTAGATACAGGTGCAGATGGTCCCACAATGTGGGAAGAAATAAATGTGACTCTTTCCATGCAACCGCCTAATGGATATGTTGAACCTCTTGCAGATGAAGATACATGGCTGTGGATTGTCTATGAGAGTGATTGGCAAGAATATGATGGTTCAATCGATGGAACAACATATAATTCCACATTAAATTCCTCGACAAGAAGTTATTATATTGGTCATAGAAAAACTGACTCTAACGGACAAATTATAGAAAACTACTTGATTGATGTAAATCAACTTGGAGCAGGAAAATTCAAAATTGTTGCTATTTATTCAGAGAGATGGGAAGGTTCAGAAGATATATTTATTATAACTGGGCCAGCTTTAAGCATTATTATAAATACAAAAGATACAGTTGTTTTAGACAGCTATAGAACAGATAATCATTTAGTTGCTTTTGTGAGAAGTATAAATGGTTTCTTTTGTGCAATATTTTCTACTATAGCTCTTGTCATTGCTAAAAAATATTCCTTTTACAAAAAAAGGAACAATTGTGAGAAAAAAAATAATCGGTGAGAACTATGAAGCATTATCAGCACAGAAAAATTTGTACAATTTTTATTTCCTTGGTAATATTGGTATCAAGTTTACCAGTTTATTCATTAAATTATGATAAGATAATATCTAAAAGTGATAATAGTCTGATATTAAAAGAAAATAGTTTAATTAATCATAAGAATAGAGAAAAAACCAATTCTTATTTTCATTACAGTTCTCACTTTACTAGAAAAGAAAAAGAACTATTTGATAACTATGGTTATTATCGTTTTCCATTAAAAAATAAGTTATATATTGGTACTTCTGAAACTTCTCTTAGTTCTGGAACGTCTAGGCTGAAACTGAGTATTAGTTCTCCCACAGAAGGGACAAAACTATTTCGTGGAAACACAATAACTGTTAGTGGTGTTCTTCGCTCAGCTGCACCAAATGACTTCTGGGACGGAGAAACAGTGGAGCTATATTATAACCTAACTGAAGCTGAATTTAAAGTAGATCCTGATTCTTATCGTAGTTCTAATTATTATGTTACTTCTGTAGTTACAAATAGCAAAGGAGAATTTACTGCAACAATTAGTACATCTACTCTCTCTACTGATTTTCGTTCAAAGGTTGGAAATATCACTATTTTCACGTGGTTCAACGGAGATCCAGAGAAAGGGCGTGGGTCTGGTTCTCCTGGCAGTTCTTATGTGTTTGTTTACGGTGGGTTGAAAACAGATGTAACATACTCTGTCACTAACCCTAATCAACCTTATTCATTTACAACACAAATATTGTTTGATAATGATACAGTAGTTCAAACTAGTGGAAGTCAGTATAACATTAAGGTCACTTGGTTAACGGATAATAGAGTCGATATAAATGGGAATTTTACTTTTGATGCCACAAATTCTCATACTTATTCCAACACTAGTCCTTCCACAATTCAAACGGTGAAATATGAATCATATTATGATAGTTCCCAACTATCATTGAATTTCTTTGTTGCTGTAGGTGATTCTTCTTTTAGTAATCAACTTCTCCATTCTGTAAAACAAGCAGCTACAAGTGAACAAGTAGTTGTATCATCCTATTATGTTACAGGAGCTGGATTAACTGATGCAGATATTTTAATACTTCTTGATTCATATATAACAGTTTATGCAAATATCTCTGATTCGTCTGGGTTAGTAGGAGCAGGTTATAATGTCACTCTGGAGTTCTATCATGGAACAACTAGATATAATTTAACTACGATAAAAACTAATTCTTCTGGAGCTATTCAAACTAAACACTATGTTGACCATAATAACATTGGTGATATAACTATTAATAATGCTTTTTATGTAAGGATGACAGTGAGTGCTTCTGAATTCGGAGGAGCTGATGTTACTCCTGACACTCTTGGGTCAGTTTTACAATCAATAATTAATTCTATTAGTATATCCATTTCTAACACAACAGTTTTCTATACTCCTGGTAAATCAATAGCATATACTATAACTGTTAAAGATAATTTTGGTAGAAATGCACCATTAGCACAGTTTCAAGTGGACTTTCCAGGGTTAAGTACTATCACTTCTTCAACCAGTTCTTCAGGAACAAAAGCATTGTCTTCTATTATTCCTTCTTATGCTGTTCACACTCAAACAAAAACAATAAATGTTACAGCATTAAATACTGATGGTGGATCGTATAAATACATTGTTAATGGGACTCCTCAAGACAGTGACACATTTAACATTTATTTTGACTTAAGTTTAACACTTAAGGGTCCTTATGATTCTAATATTGTTGATGGTGAGACTGTTTCTTACTTTAATAATACTTATTATTCATTTTTCCAATCTGGTGATATATATAATCTTACTGTGGTTGATGAATGGGGAAGAAATCCTATTGGTGCACCCTTCTCATTAAATTTTGAAGGACAAATCGTTTCTGGTGTTATAACATCAGCTAATAACTTCATTGAGCTAGATCCAGATCTTGATCCTGCTACTGGAGTGGATATTAACGTTCCCACGACAATATCGTTAGTTGCAGCAGCTGGGGAAGCTAATTACCAGTCCTCAATTTCACATACAGTGACTATATATGGACCTGATCTTGATGCTCCTGTCATTAATGGAGAAACCTTGTCTCCTAATCCTTTTACAACAGCTTCACATGAACCATTCTTTAATGTTAGTTTTAGTATAAGTGTTTCAGATGTAGGTAGTGGTGTTAGAAGTGTAATTATTTACTATCAAGTTATTGAATCTAATGACAGTAGTCTGCTTAACCCAGCAAATTGGATTACTTTAACTCTTACAGATTTAGGTGGAGGTATATGGTTTGGTTATATTAATGCAACTACTGATTATGCCCTACAATATGTACATTATTATATCGAAGTAAAGGATTATGCAGGTTATGGTTTACAGGAAAATGGAACAAGACAACCAACTGCTCAATATGATGAAGATTTTGGATTAACAAGTTATTTGTATAATGAAACATATACTAACTACTACCAACTTGGAGATTATGAACCTCCTATAGAAGTTGCAGTTCCCTCAACTGTAGACTCTCTTGACCCTAAAAATCCTTATCTTAATATTACTGTTTATGTTAATGATAGTCTTATTTATACTGGAGTATCTCAAGTTTTAATTTTTATCAATCGAACAGCTGTTGGAGGTACTACTGAAATTAACTGGGTAAATGGGGCCAAAATGACTAACATCCCAGGAACAAATGCTTGGTTTTATCAATTGTTAGCTGAATATAATTATCAGTATAGCTGGTACTATATAGCTTATGACAATGCTGAACCATCTCCTGGGACTTATATGAGTCAAACATATACATATGATGCGATTGATGATAGTCCCCCAATTATCTATAATATTGATGTTGTTCCTTCTTCTGGTCTTCTGTGGAATAGCACTATGAACTTTACAATAAGAGTAGATGATGTTCAAAATGAAGTAGAAAATGTTACACTTTTTATTGTTTTGACAGACCCAAATGGTGTTGAAGTGGAAAATGAAGCAATAGCTTTAACAGCTCAAACGGGTACAATTATATATGACTATACCCTAAATTTGAGCGATTTTAATTATTCATTATATGGCGGTTACTTGTTAGAATATCACTTTTATGTGGAAGATACAGTGGGCAATAATATGAGCACGACAACAATACAATTAGCCATTAGTAATCCTGCACCACCTAATCGTCCTCCTGTTGGGGATCCAACCAGCCCTGGTAGTGAAACTCCTATAGGCGGTATCGTTGGAGGAGCTGTTGGTGGAATTGTTGCACTTATTGTAATTCTCTTCCTGTGGTTTAATAGGCATTCTCTCAGAAGTTATGCACAACAGCAAACACTGAGAAAAAGGCTACGAGACTACCTAAGAGATATATTGGACGATATTAATCGTCTAGGATCTGAAGGACGATACAAAGAAGCTATTCTAAAAACGTGGCAAGTGATAGAAGGTGTGGGGAGAGAGTTTTTCGATACTCCTAGGTTTAGACATCAAACACCTATGGAGTATGCTACCGTTCTTTCCAGAAGAGGAAAGATAGATTTAGCAATCTTAAATACTCTTTCTGAGTATTTTGAAAAAGCAAGATATGGTGCTGAAGTAATTACTGAAACAGACTTTAATGCAACCATATCTGCATTAATGAAAATAGTTAACCAGCTAGAAGCTGGTGAAATGGAAATAGAAACATAAGGTGAATAAAATGTTTGGATGGGCAAAAAAGAGAAAAAGGTTAAAAAAATTAGATCAACTGTTTAATTCTGCTATGGCCGATGTAAGAATATTTGAGCAAAGGCAAGACTATCGCGGAGCAGTAATTGCTTCATTTGGGGGGCTTACGAGTATTGCTGAGAACTTAATCAATCTTACAAGAGCTCCACATCAGACAGGTAGAGAATTTGGCATGCAAGTTGCAGAACAAGCAAATATCTCTACTGAAGTCATGGACGAATTTCTTACATCTTTTGAAATAGCTCGATATACTGAAAGAGAAATAGGTTATGATGATTATCAAGAGGCTGTACAACGATTGGATGTTTGTTTTAGAGGTATACGAGAACAAGGTATTCAAGAAATAACTGAAGAAACATCTTCAAAGAAAGAAAAGAAACAGAAAATAAAAACAGCTAAAAAAGAAACAGCTAAAAAGGAAATAGCTAAAGTAAAAGCTAGTAAGCAATTAAAAACTAGAAAACAGTTGAAAACTAGAAGATAGTGGATTTTGGTAAATAAAGAAATAGAATAATCAAAAAATGGTGTGTAATGTATGTCCGAGGAAGAAAATCAAGAAATAGTGGACAAGTATGAGAAAGAACTTGCAAAGCAAGAAGATGAATCAGCAAAAAAACAAAAGGTTAAGAAAGTAAAAACCAAAAAACAGAGTAAAAAACCAAAGAAAAAATTTAAGCTTCAAAAAGTAAAATTTACGAAATATTCTTTGGCTATGACTTTGTTGTTTCTCATAGTTATAATTCCACTATTTATTGGTTTGGTTGGCTTGGGTGGAAAAAGTGTGAAATTTTCCATCTATAACACTGGATGGGATGGTCTTTCCACTGTGTATAATACATTACAAGCTGAAAATAAATATGAGATATCAAATGGAATGTCAAGTTTGACAATCTTGAACAGATTAAATAGTAGTGGTGTTCTTGTAATTATTGGTCCAACAACAAGTTATAATTTCGCAGAAACTATTAGTCTTGTAACCTTTTTGGTTAGAGGAGGAAGTTTGATAGTTGCAGATGATTTTGGTTCAGGAAATAAGATATTTGAACCTTTTTGGAATGTTATTGAAACATATGACTCACTTGTTTCTTTGGGACTTGTTCCTTCCTTAACAGACATATTTTTTGGAAATCAAAGTTCTCCTTCAAATGTTACATCAGTTGAAGATTTAGCTGGTGCAGCAATATTCGAGATGCTGGCTGGGATGTTAAAAGCAATAGGCTTTAACCAAACAGTATTAATGGACGCTGGAAGTAATTATGGGGGTGTAAGTTCTCAACCATTGTTAAAAGATACAAACCCTGATAATCCTTTGACAGCTGGAATCACAAAAGGTGTTCAGATGGAATTTGGTACGGTATTAAGCGTTAAAATAAACAACTCTCGTTATAATCCTTCTACAAGACAGTATGAGTGGTATACAGATTGGGTTCCTTTGCAGCCTTTGTCTATAAATATTACGATTGAAGGTGGCGAATATGGCAATATGGAACCAATATTTATAGAAGATGTAATGTTGCCATTTCTCTCGTTTTTCACTACTACAACATCTTGGATGGAATCAAATTTTAGAGAAGCTTTAACTGGTGATGCGATACCAGATGAGGGTGAGTGGGGAAACACTGCTTTTGCGCCTATATTGTCAATACCTATAGGTAGAGGAAAAATAGTAATGATTGGAGATCCTGACATTTTCATAAATAAATGGATAGAAGATACAGAACATAATGATAATCTTATATTTTGTCAGAATTTGTTTGATTATGTTACTGAAAATATTGTTGCAAATACAACAAGTGGAAAAATACCTATAATATTTGATGAAGGACATACACAATATAAATTTTATAGTCCAGCTCTGGTATCGACTATTTTAATGAGGTTGATTACAGAGATGTCTATGTATCCACTTTATTCACCTTTTGTTCCTATTATGTTTGCAGTTATGGCATATCCCCTAATACCAAAAACTAGACGATTGACTCCTGTATTGTGGACACGATACAGAGGAGAAAGAGGAAGATCACGTTTTGAGCGTGAAATAAAAAGAATATTAGAAACTGGAAGCTACAGTGAAGCAGTAGGTTTGCTTTATAGGTCCATGTTAAGGGGAGTAAGAAAAGTTGATACTTCTGCCGCAAGTTCTCCTAGAGCTTTGGCAGAGTTCTTTATTTCAAGGGGATTCCCCTTGAAAAAGGGAGCTTTGGTAAGCGAATTTGAGCGAATTGATCGCTATCTACAAAGACCAAAGTTGCTCCCACAATCAGAATTTGAAAAAATGTTGCAGTTTATCAAAAATCTAATTGATACTCTGCCTAAATAAAATAATGTTTCAAAGAAATAAAAAAATCAAAAAAAAGAAAAGGAAAGTGAAAAAAAATGAGTGAAGAAGAAAAACCGGCTAAAAAACCGGCTAAAGGAAAAGCACAAACTGAAGCAGTGGTTACACCAAAAGATATCAAAAGAGTGTGGTCAGAGATCTATGCTGAATTAAAACGTGTAATTATTGGTAAATTAGATGTACTAGAAGATCTCTTTATTGCTCTTCTTGCAAGAGGGCATGTGTTGCTTGAAGGTGTACCTGGTGTTGCAAAAACTGTGATGGCTAAAAATTTTGCTGCTACACTTGGGGCTGAATTCAAAAGAGGACAATTTACTCCTGACTTACTCCCAAGCGATGTAGTAGGTACTACTATATATGATCCTAAAGCAGGAACATTTAAGATGAGAAAAGGCCCCATATTTACAAACATCTTCTTGGCTGACGAAATTAATCGAAGTCCTCCAAAAACCCAAGCTGCTTTGCTTGAAGCTATGGCTGAGAAACAAGTCACAGTAGAAGGAACCACATTTAAACTTGAGCCACCTTTTCTGGTAATTGCAACTCAGAACCCTGTAGAACAAGAAGGAACATACCCATTACCGGAAGCACAAGTAGATCGTTTTATGTTTAAATTGATTGTTGACCTACCTTCTCCAGAGGAAGAAATAGAAATAATTGATCTTTCACATAAACATGCTTTTCGTACAGTTCGCAGAATAACCACTCCTATGACTATCATTAGAATGATAGAAACTGTGGAAAAGAGAATCTATGTACATGAAGACATTATGTCCTACATCAGAGATATTACTGTAGCAACTCGTACTGATCCACGATTATTACTTGGTGGTTCTCCAAGATGTAGTATTGCGCTGTTAAATGCTTCAAAAGCTGTGGCAGCAATGAATGGCAGAGACTACGTTATTCCTGATGATGTTAAACGTGTCGCCAAGATAGGTGCAGCTCATCGTTTACAAATGAAACCTGAAGCGGAGTTGGAAGGTACCACTGGAAATATGGTTATGGATGATATCTTACGCAATTTACCTGTACCCGTATAAACTTAATTAGGTGATTACAATCTTTACACGAAGAGGAGGATACCTGATATTCTTTGGTATTGTAATGATTAGCATAGGCTTTGCACTTGCAGGTTTCCTAGCTCTAAATAACATTCTTGAATCATTTGGAGCACATCCAGTGCCTGAGACATCAACAGAACCCCCCCAAGGAACAGGATTAATGGACCTTTTCCATTTCTACCTTTTAGATTCGACTCTAATATGGTATTTCATCATCCTAGGAGTTATGCTTATTTTCTCCGTTATGCTTGGCTTACCATTCTATAGACTTGGTGCAAATCCTGAATCTATTGAAATAAAAAGAAAAGTAGCTAAAGCAAAAGCTTTTGCTGGGGATTATGTGTATATAGAAGTGACAGTAAGAAACAAATCAGTAAATCAGCTTCCCCATGTAGAAATTTATGATGCTATTCCAGAAGTTTTTGACTTGGTGTTAGGAGAAAATTTCATCATTACACAACTGAACCCAAAAGAAATAGTAACTTTTGGATATGTAGTAAGGATTCCAATAAGAGGGTTGTTTAACATTGGACCAACTAAAATAATAATTAAAGACCGAATGGGTTTTTATGCTACAGAAGGTGAAATTAAAACAAAAACAGAGATATTAGTTTATCCAAGCTATGAGGATATTAGAAAAATGGAAATGATTGGTAAAAAACGCCGATTAGGAGTTATTTTTGGAATGCATCGAACTAAAGTTAAAGGAATGGGTGATGACTTCGCAGGAATCAGACAATATCAAACAGGAGATCCATTCAAGTTTATTGATTGGAAAAGCGTTGCACGTTCAGGCAAAATGATGGTTCGTGAATTTGAAGCTGAACAAAATATTAGAGTCATTATCATGATTGATGCTTCTGCAAGTATGGGTGCTGGACTTCCTAGAAATACGAAACTAGAATATGCTATCCGAAGTGCAGTGTTATTAATGCATCTGGCTTTTGAAAAGCATGATATGGTTGGTTTGTGTGTATATGATGATGAAGTGAGGACTTGGATTGATCTAACTAGCTCTAGAAGCAGACTATTTGCATTTTTAGAAGCATTGGCCTTAGTGAAACCTAGGGGCGAATCAGATTTAGAGAAAGCTATGGATTATGCAATAAAAAGAACAAGAAGAGCATCGTATATTGTTGTTTTGTCTGATTTAGAGTCTCATCCTCAAAAAATAGTTTCTGCAATAAGACAGGCACGAGGACGAAAACATCAGGTCACTGTGATAAGTCCATTTGGTCCATGGTTTGAGATTGTATCACAGCAATTAAGCCCTATAGAACAATTGATAGGTTATGCAATGGTTGAAAAGCAGATGGGTGAAAGATATAGAATGTTTAAAGCTATAAGAAAATTCGATGCTACAACTGTTAATGTAGGTCCAGATGACTTCTTGCCTACTATAATGGCTCAATTTAGAAGAATGCAAAGGAGAGGATAAAGAATGGAATCGTTATCAGAAACAAGAATGATTGATCTAGGAATTAGAGGTGTAGAACGAAGGCTCAAGGGCGCAAGAACGCAGACAATTATTACTAATGTAATCTCTAGAGTAATAGCAATAGGCGTGATTTTGTGGCTGTTTCTTCAATTATGGACTAATATTGACAAAACAAAATTACCTCCAGGTCATTTGGTTGATTCTCTTACCATCGCCTTTCTTTATTTTGAGAGTGTTGCAGTTTTATTCTTCCTTATACCCATATTCTTAACCTCTCTGATTTTTGGGGCAATGGGCGGCAGTTCTGATGGAAGTGCTATATTACTTACTGCTAGGGCATTCTTTACAGTAGACATTTTTAACAATGTATCTCCCCCTGAACCGTTGTCTTCATCTGATCTCTATGGGAGCGATAGCACAAACCTGCTTTCTGTTTTTACTAGCTCCTTTGGTTATCTGTGGAAAAACCGTGTCTTCTTTAAAGAAACTAACAGAGCAACAATTCTTATTTTAGCAGTTGTTATCTTCTGGTTAGGTGTAACTGCCTTCTTAATGAGGTCAGATATGCGAACGGCTGCGACTGTTTTTGCTTCTTCTCAATTTATTGTTCTATATGCTCAAACTCAATTATTATTCAAAGATCAGTTGTCTTATTCTCCAACAGAAAAAATATTTGAGCTTTTTTCCTATGATGCAGTAATTACAGCTTTAGCCTCATATTTGTTCCTTGAAATAGCATTGCAAACTTCTTATATTTCAAAGATACTCAACCCAACACAAGACAGGCAAAAGAGGGTCTTACAAGCTCTTGATAGACTAAAGGAATTTAGACTGGGAGTAACTCCTGTAACAACTGAAATAAGTAAACCAGAGGAAGAGGAAACTAAAAAAGAAGCTTCAAAAACGATTTCTGGAGCAGGTAGCAGTTTAGTTAAAAAATATGGTGCTACAGCTGTTGCATTTTTAGCAGAAAAAACTAAAGACTCATTATTTGCTAAACCTGGGGGAAGACAAGCTAAATTAACTGGAAGGTTGCAACGATATCATGATAGTTTAGTGCATAGTGATACAGAAGTAGATCAAAAACTAGTGGGTGCGTCAGTTGCTGTTTCACCAATGATGACTATTGTATATATTACAATATCAATCATCTTTAGACTAGTAATTATGATGTTAGGATTATTCTTAGTCTTGAACCCTGATATTCTGTTGTTTATTCTTCGTTATCCTCCTTCAATTTATTATAGCTTAGAACTGTTAGAACCTGAAGGAGTGGTTTTGCTATTAATTCCTATTATAGTGATGATTTTATTGCTTACAGAATTAATAGGTTATATACAAAAAAGATTGGCTGCAAGAATAAGTCAAGAAAAAACAGAAGAAGAACTAATGGAAGAAATACAGTATGAAGAAGAAGAGGGGACAGGAATAGTAACTGAAGGGCCGATAAGCGGAATATCAGAGGAAGAATTATTCTATAAACAATTAGAAGAAGAATTCTCTGATGAAGAAGAATAAAAATAGAACAAAACTTTCCTTTTCTTTTTATTTTTTTAAGAACTAAATTTCACTTTTTTGATATTTATTAATACCAAAAGAAAATAATGAACTTCAAAATAAAAAATGGAATAAATAAAAAAATAAACAATTATGTTCGTTTATACATGAATCTGTCCCAATTGTTGGCTGTTGGTATCTCTGCTGGTAATCCTTTTCTTTCTCTGATGCTGGCGATAACCTCTTGTTCAAGGTTTGTTGGTACTGGTTCGAAACCTAAAAATTGATAACCAAAGAAAGCTTTTCCTGAACTTTCACTACGGATCTCATCAGCTAAGTGAATTGTTTCAGCAGTAGGAACCTTGCCTTTGAGTTTAGTGTTTTCTCCCTCTGTAGTCATGTCAAGTATCATTCCTCTATGTTGGGTAAGCAACGCTGTTATATTTCCAATGAATTCATTAGGAACTTTTATGTCAATTTGTAATATGGGTTCTAAGAGTTGAGGGTTGGATAAAATGAAAGTGGTATGAAAACCAGCGAGACTCATCTGGAAGATTTCACTGAAACCAGTGTGTGCAGGATCAACGTGAACAACAGCATCAGTTATTGTGAATTTTGCACCCATTAAAGGTTCTTTTGCGAGTGTAGCTCCACTAGCAAAATCATGAAAGACTTGGATGATATATTGTTGAATGTTTTCTAAACGTTGAACACCTTTAGTATTATCTACCAAAATATTAGTGTCAGCAATAGCCCAAATTCTTCTTGCTTCTCTAGCATCCCAACCTGCTTCTTCATGAAGAGTGGCTGCACGTTCTTTTCTGTCTTGATCCATATTCACTTTACCTGATTTAATAAGCTCGATTGTTTTTTCATCTAAAGGTTCAACATGAACTTCAAATCTGTTATGACCATTTGGAGATTTGGCGAAGACATCAGGACCTCGAGTAGTGGGTCTTTCTCTGTAAACAATAATAGGATCACTTACCTCAATATCAACTTGTTCTCTAATTCTAGTAACTAGAATCTCGATTTGTAAGGGGTCAATACCCGAGAGCACATAGGTTTTAGACTCTTCATCATGGCGAAAAGCAGCTGTAGGGTCTGCCATAATCCATTTGGATACAACTTCTCCTAATTTAGCTATGTCTTGTGGGTCTTTAGGCTTGATGGTACGGCTGACAACAGGTTCAGCAACATAGGAAATTTCCTCAAATGGATGTATTTTACCAATATCTTTAGCATTAATGAAAGTTTCACCAGCAGGGCAGATGAAACCGAAGATGGCAAAAAGATTTCCTGCAGGGATTTCATCAACATCAAGAATATCTGTAATTTCCATTACTCCTAAACGTTTAATGTTAGTTTTGTCTTTTTTACCAACCAAGTATAGTGTGTCAGATTTACGAAGAGTACCACTATAAACACGACCAATTAAAGTAGGACGCTTAGATTTGGGTTCAATGAAGATTTTGGTAATCATGCCCATTAAAGGACCGTTGGGGTCAGCATTAAGTAAAGCCTTTCCTTGAGGACTTTCGAGATCTCCTGACCAAATGTTAGGGATTTTAACTTTTTGACCATCCTCAGGATTGGGTAAATGTTTGATAACCATCTCAAGTAAAGGTTCCTCTAGAGGAAGATTTTTGCGTAGCCATTCTTTATCGTTTTGATTGTATTTTTCAAAAATATCTTGAGGTTTGATCTTTAGGCGTTTTAAAGTGGACATGTTGAATGCCCAACCATCTTTGGCTGAACCAATTGCTACAGAGTCATCAGTAAACTTTACACGCCATTTTTTCGCTAATTCTTTAGGTGCATTAGCTTCAATAAGTTTGTTTACTTCAGTAATAATAGCATCAATTCTGCTAAAAACTTGATCAGGTTTTAAACGAAGTTCAGAAATAAGACGGTCAACCTTGTTAATGTATAAAACAGGTTTACACATTTCTCCAATAGACAAACGAATATTGGTTTCTGTTTGAGTCATAACTCCTTCAAGAGCATCAACTAAAAGAATAACGCCATCAGACCCACGAAGAGCACGACTAACTTCACCAGTAAAACTAATGTGTCCTGGAGTGTCATTAATCTCCATTAAATAACGTTTAGTTTCACCATTTTCATCTGTATACTCGTAATCAAGAAGAACAACAGAAGTAAAAATGGTAATACCACGTTCTTGTTCTTCTTGATCTGAATCCATCATAACTTTTTTACCAGCGTCTGCATCAGACATGAGTCCAGCTTTTCTTAATAGATAATCGCTTGTTGTTGTTTTTCCATGATCTATGTGAGCTGCGATACTGAACACTCTTCTTAGTTCATTTGGGTGCTCTTTGATCATTTGTCTAATATCGTCAGCATTTTTTACTTTAACCATAATTTTTCACCATTATTTAACATTAGTACTAATCATAAGTTTACTAATTGCTTTTCATTAAGTTGAGCGAACTTTCAAAATTTGAATTATAAAGTTAATGATTATATAGTTCTTTCTTTGAGTGTACTATTTGTTGCTAGTAAATCAAGCATTCAAATTATGTTTTCTTCTCCTAGTTTAACTAAAAAATATTTGGTTTTTTTATTTCTTTAACAATAAGAGTTAAGAATTTCTCTTCTATTTTAACTTGTGCAGACTCTATATGCTCATAAAGCTTTAATTGGTGAAAATTTAGAATTAAAGAAAAGTGTCTTAATTGCTTTCTCTGAGGATGGTAATATTCAATCTTTAGATTTTGATGTAGAAAATTTCTCTGCTGATATAGTTCTGTCTAAAGATACTTTAGTTCTTCCTAGTTTTATTAATATGCATACTCATATTGGTGATTTTCTACTTAAAGATCGAGGGTTTGGTTTGTCTTTAAGAGAAGTTGTTGGTAAAAATGGAATTAAACATTCTTTTCTCACGCAGATAAGTGATGAACGTCTCCAATTTTCTTTGAAACAATCTCTTTCCCTTCTCATTTCAAATGGCTACTCTACTTTTATAGACTTTCGGGAGGGAGGAATTAAAGGCGTTTCAGCGTTAAGGAAAATCTTAAAATCATTTTCTATTCGAGGTATCATATTAGGACGTCCTTATGGTAGTGAAAAAATAGCTGATCTAGTTGGATATGTTGATGGCTTTGGTTTTTCAGATGTTTTTTCAATATTTGAAAAAGATGAATTAATAACTAACTTAAACAAAATTTGTTCTTCAAATCCTGAGTTATTGCTTTCAATACATATTGCTGAAACAAAAGAAATAGTAGAAAAATCTATACTAAAAATAGGAAAATCAGACTTCAATTACGTTATGGATAAGTTTACTCCATCTTTTATTGTTCATTGTAACTATATTACGGAAGATGAAGAATTTCGTAAAATTAAAGAGCATAAATTAGGTGTTGTCTGTTGTCCTCTAACAGCTTCATATTTTGGACTAAGATTTCCTCCAATAGCTGAATGTTTGAAGTATAATATTCCTCTTGCTCTAGGGACAGATAATATAATGATTGCTGACGTTAATCCTTTCTTTCTTTTGCGTTTTACTCTTCTAAGTTTATCTTCTAAAGGCGTTTTTCTTTCTCCTAAAGCTCTCCTGAAAACACTTACTGTTAACCCTGGGTTAATGCTTAACAAGAAAATAGGTCAAATTTCTCCAGGTTACAAAGCTGATTTAATAGGTATAAATATGTCATCTCTAAATATTATACATTCAAGAGATATCTACAAAGCATTAGTTTTTAGGACTTCAGTTAAAGATGTAAACTTTCAAATGTTTGAAGGGCGGAAGATAAAATGATAGAGGAACTTTTAAGACCAAAAGTAGTCATAAATGTTGCTTGTTCTTTAGATGGAATAATAGCAACTAATAAAGGACCTTTGGATTTGTCTAATGAAGAAGATTGGTCTCGTGTTCATACTCTACGAAATAACTCTGACGCTATTTTAGTTGGTATTAATACAATAATTAACGATAATCCAGGATTGAAAGTTAAACACGTTAAATTAACTCCTCCTCATCCTTATAGAGTTATTCTTGATAGTTGCGCTAGAATACCTTTAGATGCTAAAGTTTTGCAAGAACAGGCTACATTTCCCACTATTTTATTTACCTCTGAAATTACTAAATCTAAATCTCTTGTACTTAAGGAAAAAGGTGTGTCAATTGAAATTGTGAATAAAACAGAAAAAGGTTTTCTGGATCTTGGAATGATATTAGACATTCTTTATAAAAAATATAATATTAAAAAATTAATGGTTGAGGGAGGAGGAAAAGTAGTTGCTAGTTTTATCACTTACAAGCTGGTTGATGAATTAATAATTTTTTATGCCCCCACATTTGTAGGTTCTATAGATGGGATCCCTCTTTTTCCTGTAAAGGCTAAAGAAACAATATCTGCACATGATAGAATTCAAAATTTAGATTGCAAAAAGATGGGTGATGGATTTCTCATCAAAATTCAGTATGGAGAAAACAAATGTCAATAGAGGAATATCTTAACTTTATAGAAAATGAACAATGCGATCTTCTTGTTAAAGCAAATGAAATCAGATTTAACACTTACTCGAATCAAGTGACTTTTTCAAGAAATTATTTTGTTCCTGTAACTCGGCAGTGTAGAAACAATTGCACTTACTGTAGCTTCTCAAATTCAGATGTCTCAAGTTGGGTGACCCCCTCTCAATTTCAAATACATCTAGCTGAAGCTAAAAAAAATAATTGTTTCGAACTTTTACTTACGATGGGAGAAAAACCAGAAGAGCGCTATGAGAGTGCTAGGCAATTTCTTAAAAGATATGATTTTAATTCTTCTACAGAGTATGTTGCTTATCTTTGTGAGTTGGCGTTAGAAAAAAAAATTCTTCCTCATTCCAATTTGGGAGTGTTGGATTATGAAGAATTATCTGTGTTGAAAACAGTAAATGTTAGTATGGGGCTTATGTTGGAAAGTTCAAGTAGTCGTTTGTTAAAGAAAGGCATGCCTCATTTTAATTCTCTTGGAAAAGATCCAGTGAAACGATTAGAGACTATCGAAAATGCAGGTAAATTGAAGATACCCTTTACTACAGGTATTCTTGTTGGTATTGGAGAAACTTGGAAAGAACGTATTCAAAGTCTTTTAGATATTAGATATTTAAGTAAAAAATATGACCATATCCAAGAGGTAATAGTTCAGAATTTTAATCCTCAAAGTAACACTTTAATGAAAAATCATCCTCCTCCATCGGAAAGAGATTTTTTACTAACTGTTGCCTTAGCAAGGTTAATACTTCCTTCAAACGTAAGTATTCAAGTACCACCTAATCTCAATATTCAAAGAATAGTTAAAGCTTTAACATATGGTGCTAACGACTTAGGAGGAATATCACCTGTAACTCCTGATTATATTAACCCTAATGAACCATGGCCCAACGAATATGAACTTAAACAACACTTAAAACAAGAGAAATTTGCTCTAATTCAAAGACTCCCTGTCTATACAAAATACATTAAGTATTTAAGTAAAGAGTTGAAAAACATCATTAATCAATTGTAAGGAGAATTGATAAAAATAAAACTAACTCCAAAGGTTGATACTATTTTATCTTTAGAGGAAATCATTAGCAAATCTTCAGCTGATATAGAATATGTTTATTTTCTCCTTAAAAAAAGAGGTGAAAACCTCTTTTATTTAATTAAAAAAGCAGATGAGCTGCGTTTTAGATTAGTAGGCGATAAAGTAAGTTTTGTTGTTAATCATAATATAAATTTCACAAATTATTGTGTTGGTTCGTGTAGATTTTGTTCATTTAAAAGTAGTAAAAACTCATTGATTAAAGGATACAGGATGAGTCCTGAACAATTTAAAGAAACAGTAAAAGATGCTATAGAAAAAGGAGTAAGTGAAATTTGCATTCAAGGGGGATTAGATCCAACTATAACATATGAATATTATTTGGAGTTAATAAAAATTGTACGTAGTATTTCTTCTACAGTTCATATTCATGCATTTTCTCCTTCTGAAGTGGCTTATATGTCTCACATTAGTGGAGAAAACGTAGAGGTGATTTTTAAAGAGTTGAAGTCTAAAGGGTTAAATTCCTTTCCTGGCACTGCTGCAGAAATACTAGATGATCAAGTCAGAAAAATTATTTGCCCTGAAAAAATAACAACGCAAGAATGGATAGATATTGTTGTAACAGGACATAACCTTGGCATTCATTCATCTTCAACTATGATGTACGGTCATATAGAATCTTTACTAGATGAAGCAAAACACTTTGTTATCCTCAAAAATATTCAAGAGGAAACAGGGATGTTTACAGAATTTGTACCTTTACCTTTTGTTCATCATAATACTCTTCTCTATAGTGATTATGGTGCTCAAGCAGGAAGTACAGGATTACATGACCTTGCAATATTCAGTACTGCGAGAGTTTACTTTAATAGTAGCATTCCTAATATTCAAGTATCTTGGCCTAAACTCGGGTTAAAATTTGCTCAATTTTCCTTATATGCAGGCGTTAATGACTTAGGTGGAACTCTATACCACGAAAATATTTCAAAAAGTGCAGGATCAAAGTACGGAGAATTCACATCAGTTGATGATTTTATTAGATTGATTAAGGATGCAGGGAGAATTCCTGTCCAAAGAAGTACGATATATGAGGAACTAACTTCTTATAGGTAAAGAAGCCCCTTTTGTTTTTCTTTATATTTTATTTTATCTTTCTACTATTAACGTTCAAAGAGTAAAATAACATTTTTATGTAATGGTTTCTACTTTAGAATAGAAGTCGATGTCACCTAGTAAAACAAAAGAGCCTATAAATATATTTAAAGCGCTCTCTAATCCAATTAGAAGGAATCTAGTTAGTTTTATTGGTGACAAATCAAGATATGGTGATTCTGTTTCCTTTACCCAAATTCAGCAAGAATTTAAAATGAAAGTGGGAACCTTGTATCATCATCTTGACTCTCTGGGAGATCTGATTACTCAAGATGAGAAGAAAAAGTACTTACTTACTTCAAAAGGAGTTCAAGCTTATAATTTAATAGAAGATAAGATTGATGCATTTGCAAAGGAAATCACCTCATTTGGACCTTTTTCTTTTCTGCACAAACTTTTTTTACGTGATTATTTCGGTAAAATTCAATCTGATCCTTTACGTTTTTTGGGAATCTCATTATTCATTTTTTCTGGGTTTGTTGTTGGTTCATATTTCTTATCTTATGGACCAATCTTTATCTTTCCAACATTAGTAAATCCACAATTTTTAACTCCAATTTTATTTGTTTTATCAACATTAGTGATTTATTTACTTTTAGAGTTTTTATCCTCTCTATTTTTCAAGAAAACGGCAGATAAATTAGCATTGTTCCAAGCTGTACTCTACTCTCAAATCCCCTTGTTTATTTTTTCAATTGTTGAATATTTTACTATAGATGTGGATTATTCAGTATCGCCTTTAGATATCTCTATATGGCTTTTCTTACTTTTAATTTTCATTCAATTATTATTTTTAGGGATAATTATTGAAGCTCTGATTGTAATTAAAGGATTAAGAATGGAAAAAGCAGGGTTGATAGCACTATTGGTTATCTACTTACTTAATCTTTTCTCGTTTTTATTATTACGGGGGTTGGTGGTGAGTATATGAAAAAGTTACAGAATTTTCGAAATAGATTCACTAACCTAATATTCGAAAAAATTCGAAATAAAGCTTTTTCAAGAGAGAAAAGTATACTCTTTCTGAGAGCGAGTAAGTTGAAAAGTGCATTATGTTCTAATCAGATTCCAATAGCCCCATCATCTCTGAAACGATACATTGCACTTTTACTCCTCTCACTTATGCTTTTCTCTTCTCCTCTTCTAGCTCGTGGATTGGCTAATAGTAGTAATCCACGAGCTCTTTCTTCCATAAATGTTTCTTCACCTTTATATCAAGAAAAATTGAGTTTTATAGCAGGAAAGAATGATAGTTTATTGGCTAGTTTGTCATTAAAAGGAGGAAACATGGATTTTGATATGGAAATCCCATCATCAATTTTATACAAAATAAAAGATCTCTCCCTTATTGTTTCAAACCAAACTTTCTTTCAAGATGTTTGGACTAATCCTTTATGGAGATATCCAAATGGGCTGAATATATTGTTTACAATTAATTCACAAAATCCAACTGTTGTAGAAAATGCTATTCATGATATAATGACAATCATAAACAATCAATATAATGTAAGCTCAATTGTTTATTCTATTAATTCTTTTAATGAAGGAGAAACTAAAGTTTCGATCTTTTCATTCATTGACTTCTTTTTACAGAAAGAAATATTTACTGATATTTTTGGAATTAATGAGACTGTAAGTAATGGAAATTTTGTTTCTCTTTTTCATTCTCAATTATTAAAACGTCCATCTGTTTATGCCTTTGGTTTTTATCTATTTCTAAGAAATGGTAAGATTCAATATCTTACTCGAAAAGCGTTTGTGTTTATAAAAGAGAAAATTCCTGTGGTGAACAATGAACGATTGCTTGAATTAAGCTCTATACTCGGAACTTCACTTATGCCAAATACTAATGCATTGTATTCTAATATCGATATTAGATTCCCATTTTTAGCTAATTTTACATTAGTAAGACCCTTTCCAACAAATGTTGCCCCCAAATTGTCTGGGCTCTTTCAATGGGTGCTAAAAACTCCCTTATTTGTAATTTTTCCCACCTTTAATGCTAGTTTGCATTATTACTTATCCGTTGAAGATAGTGCAAAATTTCCAAGAGTTATCATAACTAACTCTTATTCTGATACTTTAATTGAAGAAAATGGTATCTTCAAAATGAATTATGAAGTAGAAAATATAGGGAACACTATAGCTTATAACACTACCTTGTTCTTTCCAATTCCTCGTGAACTTGAGTTCTATTCAAAAGAAAACCTTTCTGTTCCCGTTCTAAAGGACGAAATCGAAATAAATTCGAGTTTTAGTAATGAAATTAAATTGAAAATTGATATATCTTCATTAAAAGAGACAGACTTACTTCTGCGAATATTAGGTTGGTATCAAAATGTTTCAACTAACGCATTGGAAAGATGGAATGATACTACTCAGATTCCACTATATGGGACTGAATTAACACTGATTTCAGAACATGGGTTTCCATCTGACCTTGTTGACTTCTTATTAAACAACGTGGTTCCTGTTCTTATGAACTATACAATTGAAGAATTATATACTAACATAGATGCTGTAATTGAGAAATTATATGAATCACTTATTTATACCTATAATACAACTTTCTACGCCTTCTATGATATGAAATCAATATTTAATTACATATCAGATGATTTTCAAATAATATATACTTCTTTTGGAAGTTTTCTTTATTGTATAATTCCAGAAATTGGAGTAAATGAAACTATTAGAGTAAATTGGTCAATTGAAAATATTCCAACAAAATATGATCGAGTAGGGATATTTAACCTAACATCCGAAGCCAATGATGATCAGGTTATAAAGAAATATGCGATATTTCAAACAAAGAATACAGATTATCATACTCTTCTCATATCTAAATATTCAGAAATTGACAGTACAGGACGGATATTGAGTGATTACGATGAAATAACGAATTCATTCATTAATATTGGTACCCGATTTAAGTATTCGAACATAAATGGGGATGAATATTATGGTTTGACAAACGGTATAAATATTCAAATTGGGGATGATGAGGCCATCATAGAAAGTAAATTGACTACATCTAGTTCTGTATATTCTGTTGGGGATAATATATTTTTAACATTAAATATAACTAATAGAGGACAAATACCTGCATATGATATTAATATTGAAATTGCCAACATCAAACTAGATTTCCTATGGCAACCTAGCGACATTATAAAATTAAAGAGTTTAACGATTGATTCGATTGCTCCTAACGAAAGTTTTGTGAGGATAATTCAATTAAGAGCAAACAGTTATATCGGCTTTAATACTTATATTGCGTTTATTAGTTTTGTTTCTGACAAAGATCAATCTGGTGTTGAAGTTACTGATCCTTGGACAAATCAAACTTCAGTGTGGACATACGGTGGTGAAACAAAAAATATTGTTACTTCTACATTAGTTTCTGGATTGCTTATTCCTTCTCAGTCATTTGTGAATAAATCTAGGCCCAGTTTTCCTTTACCAGAGGTAGTGTCAAATGTTAGTTATTCACTCTCTTCCGACAATTCTACTGTAACAGTACAATATGAAATAAGCAATACTGGCTTATCAGAAGCAAACGTTTCCATCACACAATTTCTCGATAACTCAACCTACTCTTCCCTAGAATCTGTCGAAATTAGAAAAAGTGGAGCAAGTTATAATTATGTAGTTAGTAGTTACCTGACTTATATTAAATTAAATCTAATAGAGCAAGTTACTCTTCTTCCTGGAGAAAAAGTAACAATAACAGAGACTTATTCCATTAAAAACACTAAACTAGTTCTTTCACCTTTACAAATAGAGTATTATTCACTTTATGAGATAATGACAACTGACTTCCAATCAGACTACACTGATTTGGGTGAAGAAAGCACAGTTTTTGTTAGCGAGTATTTACACTTCAGCCCACTAAACGCAACTGAAAGTGATCAAGCCAAATTCAAATGGTCTTCGTATTCTGACAGCATTGACATTGATTTGCCTCCGATAGAAGAGGAACCAACAACAAATTTTGTAGTTACTTTTCCTGAAATCCACTTTATGTTTATAGTTGTGAGCGTTGGCACAGCAACAGTTGTAGTAAGTATATTTTCAATTATAAGTGCAATATTAAGAAAAAGAAAGGGATATATGTAATTACCTTAAATCAAAATCATCTGAAGTTAGATTCTTCAGAAAAGCCATCATTTCTTCTTGCATATCTTGACTTTGTTTCATGCTCATTGTTTGTGCATAAAACATAGTAAACAATTCTCCTAGTAAGCATTGTGTGCATAGTTCTGTAGTAAGTTCCTCATTTGGAAATCTACAAGGAAAATCAAGTTTTTTTACGTTACCATTTGGGTCTCTCGCATTAATACTTGGCTTCCATTTACATTTTCTCGTTGACTGCATTTTAATTCACCAAAAAGAAAAAACTCTCTGATTTCCTTTTTCTTATTGGATTAAAAGCTTTATTGTAAAACTCTTTCAGTTTTAAATTTAAATGGTATTATTTTTTATAAATCCTCTTAAGATCAAAGTGACATGTTTAAAAAGAAAAAACTTTTTTTTCGTTTGTGAAATGTCCCGATTGTAGTAAAGCCTTAACAATTGAAGAAAAAAGTCACACATTTACTTTTCGTTGTCAATTTTGTGGATACTACTCAAAAATAGTAGGAGCTAAGAATGCTGAAGAAGCTTATGAGAAAGCTGTGGAAAAGGCTATAGTCCAAAATAATACAATCCAAATATCAAAAAAGGAATCAGAACAACTGGTTAAAAGATTAACCCTTCAAGAGAAAATTAATTTGATTAAAAAAGGGAATGGTGATCCTTCTAATCTCCCAAATCCCTTAGTTAAATTGTTAAGACATCCTGACTTAGAACCAGTTTACTATTTATTCTTGGAGCAGAAGTCTCCAGCTTTAGCTAAAGATTCCCTTTTTCTTCCATCTGAATTAAGTTCCTTTCTTAAGAAAAAGGGTTTTGTTCAATTATATGAATTTCAAAAACAATCGTTCAAAAAGATAATAGAAGGAAAAAATGTCGTTATTGTAGCCCCAACTGGAACAGGTAAAACAGAGGCTTTTCTTTTTGCTATATTAACAGAAATTTGGAAATCTCATCCTCATCCCCTATTACGAACTGGTCCTTATGCAATCTTTATTTATCCAAATAAAGCATTAGCTAGAGATCAACAAAAGAAGATAAGTGAATATAGTTCAAAGTTGGGAATAACTTGTGAAATTTTTGATGGAGATACTTCACAATCCAAAAGAAAAAAGATTTTGGAAAATCCCCCTGATATTTTAATAACAAATCCTGATATGCTACACTATCATATGCAAAAACCAAGTTTTAGAAGTCTACTTTATCCTGTAAGGTTTGTTGTTATAGATGAAGTTCATGTAGCCGTAGGCGCATTTGGAACAAATCTTTATTTTATAATTAGGCGATTAAGTCGATTGACAAAAAACAAATTACAGTTTATTGCAGTTTCTGCCACAATTGGTAATGCTGTTGAGTTTACTTCTAAATTATTTAACAGCTCTTCTATGGATATAGTAGAAGTAACTGATGCACGAAAAGCACCTACACATCTTATGATCGTTTATCCATATGGAACAAGCCAGTATACACTTACAGGAGACATTACTCGATTGCTTGTTTCATCAGGTAGAAAAATTTTAGTTTTCCAGAATAGTCATAAAAATGCAGAAATTATTAATCTCCTTCTCAGCCAAAGAATGAAAATTGACAGTGCAGTGCATAGAGCTGGTCTCACAAAGAAGTATAGAGCACAGGTAGAAAAAAGATTTAGAGATAATGAACTAGATGTGTTAGTTTCAACACCTACTTTAGAATTAGGTATAGATATTGGCAGTGTAGATTCTGTTGTATCTTCAATTGTTGACTTTACAAGGTTTACTCAACGACTAGGTAGGGCAGGAAGAAAAGGCCAGGAATCAATAGGTGTTCTTATTCTTCGAGACAATGACCCAATCTCTACCTATTATGCTTTTTACCCTGAAGACTATTTTGAAGATATAAGAAAAGGATTTATTGAACCAAAAAATGAACTCATTGCCTATTACCAAATATTATCTGCTGTGGTGGATAAACCAGTAAAAGAAGGAGAATTTCAAGAGTTTAAACACATTATTTTGAATCTTGTAAATGATGGTTTAGTTAAATTAGCACCAAAAGGAGAATTTCAAATAGCTGATTATTCAAAGGCTAGAAAAGTTTTGTCAGCATTTAATTTAAGAGGAATCGGTGATACTATCATAATTGAAGATATCAACGGCAAAGAACTAGGTAGTCGTTCAATGCCAATGGCTGCAAGAGAGTTACATCCAGGGGCAATATATCTACTAGGCGGAAAATATTATCGTTCTCTGTCCTTTCAGTATGATCCGAGGTTAAGTCGTGGAAAAGTTAAAGTTCAAAATATTCCTCCACTTAATAAAAAAACTACTGCTTTACGTTTTGCAATGCCTGAAATTATTAAAATTCATGAATTAAAGAAAATTACTGGAACAGAAGCAATTTACTGTGATCTACGAATAACAGAAAATGTAATTGGTTATTCACTTTCTGATATCTTTACTGATGAGAATGTTGAAAACATTCCCTTAAAAGAACCTATTCAGTATTCTTTTGTAACTAAAGGATTTATGTTTGTGATGCCTAAACCTCAGGAAATCTTTAGAAAATACCCTGATAAGCATGAAGATGAACTAGTCACTGGCACATTTCATGCAATTGAACACGTTTTAATCGAATCAAGCGAAATGATAACTGGTGGAGGGAGTAATGAAATAGGAGGTATTTCGATGGGCAATTCTGGGGCAATTTTTGTGTATGATGGAGCTAAAGGAGGTTCAGGACTTTCAAAACTACTTTTCGACCGCTTAGATGAAGCGCTAAATCGGTCATTAAATATTCTTAAGAAATGTACATGTAAAACGATAGATGGTTGTCCCCGCTGTACTTACAGCTATCAATGTGGAAATAATAACTTTCCATTGAATAAGTATGGTGCAATTGAATCTCTGAGTCTTGTTAGGAGATCCAAACTTAAAATCATTGAAGATGTGAGCGGCTATAGCCCTTTGATTTAGTTGTAATACCCTAGTAATGTTCACATCATGTGTCCGTGTTATATCATTTTTTTAGGTAAACTAAGAATTGGTTTTTGATCAACATGCTATCATCATCAAATCTTAACGTGAAAGAGATGCTAAATATTGCTCTCGACTGTATCTTCCCAACAAGTGAAGCTATTGAACCTGAAATATTAAAAGAAATCACAAAGTTCCTAGAACAACAAGAACCCCAAGCTCCAACAGAGGATGCTGAAATTGTTAGAGGAGAAATAAGAAAAGCTTTAATACACTTTAAAAATCGTCCTTATTTATATAATTCAAGAAAAAAGATTGAGAGCCTCTTACTTAAAAATGAAAATTGGAGAAAGTTCATTATTGCCCCTCACTCATTTAAGGATGAACTAATTGAAGCAGGATTATCATCAAAAGAGATAGCGTTGTTGAGATCGTCCCTTGAGAATGCAGAAAACACACTAAATCTCCTAAAACACATTCCTCAACCCTACTAATCCTTTGCATTCTCTTTTTTATTCTCTATTCTTTTTATAGAGAATTCTAACCTCTATTTTGTTATTCTATTCTTTCGAAAAAAAAAGATAATGTTTTAAATATTGATTTTTTTTTAATTATAATGGCTAATTTAAGAAAAAAATACACCACGGCATTAGACAAACAAAGATTGTTAGAAATTGCTGTTATAAGCATTATAATGTTAGTTCTCTTTGTTTTTTCACTTTATATTAAAAATGCGTTTCATTCTTGGTTTTATGACCAAGAAGGTATTAGTTTTTATTGGTATTATGACCCCTCTAATCCCGAAGCTGTATGGTACATAGAAGGTTATGTCGATGCTTCATATTACTATCAACCTTATTTATACGCTTTCAGGTATCAAAATTGGAATCCTTACCTTGGAGGTGAAGGACCATTGAATGGGTATGCTTATGGACCTCTCTTTATTTATGGACTTTATTTTATTTCCCTTTTTGTGTCTATTATTAATCCATCTCTGTCAAATTTTCAAGTAGTAATTGAATCAGTAAAATGGACACATATTGTTTTTGATTCATTATCAGTTGTCATGCTTTTTGTAATCATAATTAATTTAGATGTATTAAAGCCAAAGAAATACTCTAAGTACTTTACTGGCGTGATAACTTCCATTGTTTATATATTCATGCCTTTTAATCTGATGTATATTGATGCTTTAAATTTAAATATTCCTCAAATGACTTTCTTTGTTCTTCTTGGAATGTTTTTATTTAGAAAAGAAAAATATGTTTTATCTTCATTTGTTATGACTCTGGGATGGTTATCAAAGCAAATGCCGCTTTTTCTTGTTATTCCTTGGTTTATCATACTCTGGAAAAAAAATGAGGATTTGAAAAAAGCAATTGTAGATTTCTTTCTTCCTTTTCTTATTTTTACATTAATGTTTTCCATTCCGTGGTTAATCCTATCACCTTTGGGCTATCTTTTTAGGCTATTTGGGCCCGGAAAACCGTTGTCTCTTGTTTCTTTGTCTTCTAAGTATAATGGATATACTGTTAGTTTAGCTCATAGTTTTCTAAAATTAGGGAGCGAGACCTTAGCTAACATATATCTGTTTATTAACAAATATATGATACCTTTTTTTATTTTTTATTTACTCACTTTGTTAATTAGTTATTTCAATGCTTTAGAGATATTTAATGATGAAAAACAATTTTATATCTATAATACAATTGTTGTTCTTGTTTCTCATATATTTATTTCCAGAGGAATTTACAAGTATTACGATGCATTTTTTTCTCCATTCTTTATTATTTTTCTTGTTTCACTACTTTGGTATTATTTCGATTATTGTAGATTCAAGCAAAAGATCTTATTTTATACATATTTCTTTATATCATTAGTATCATGTTCAATTATTCTTTATTACGTTAATTGGATAATAATTACAAAGTCTAGATTCCTTCATCCTCTCTATTTATTGTTAATCTTCATTTTTATTTCTAGCTTCTTGGAAAGTGATTTTTACTCGAGTTTAATTAAAATTGAGAATTATAAAATGATATTATGGGATGTCAAGAAGATTTATTCAGATATAAAAAATGTTTTTCAAAAACGTAAAAAAGACAAAGATCTCAAAAATAATTTGAAATGAAGAAACATATTCCAATTAATAGATTAAATGCTGAAATTTTCTTATGTCTTATATTTGTTTTTTTCGTGTCTGCTTTTTACCTTAATGAAAAACATCGACAGAACATAGAAAACCTTCTTTAATAGTTTTGTTCCACTTCAAAAAGAATTATAAAGTATAAAAATTCATTATTAGTAGTAAATAGTAAGGTATTCAAATGAAGGAAACAAATAATCGTGCTGTTTCTCCTGTGATAGGAACAATGCTCATGATCAGTTTAGTAGTTGCTGCGAGTGTATTTGTAGCAATTTTTGTTAATAATATTAGCGTTCCTGCAATAGAAATAGGAGAAGAAACTCCCTCACTTCATTCAGTAAAAATAGATATTGTTTATTTTAATATCACAGATACTAATGCAAATGGATTAAACGATACGTTTGTAGTAAAATTTAATTTGGGTTTAGATTCTCCAACAATTTATGTACAAGATTTTGATATTTTAATACCAACAGGAGACTTAGTAGACAATACAATTCCGTGGGTTATTACTGATTCAAATAGTTCGTGGAATACAGATTTTTATGGCTATCCTGTTTTGAATGGTAGTTTGAATGCAACATTCACAGTACAATGCTATGATTTATCTACTACTGCAGGAGAAATAGCTCCTGGATATTCATTCTACTACTTAATTAGATATAACTATGTTTCAGTCCAGGGAAATCAATTAACACTCATTTCTGATGTTTATCAATCAGAGTTAATAACAACAAACTAATGTTAAATCTAATCATAATTTCTTCTTTTTTCGTAACATTTTTTTAGATATTTGTGCTAATTACTTTGAACATAATGTCTCTTGAACCAAAGCGCGCTTATAAAATAGTCTTAATTGGAGACCCAGAAGTAGGAAAAACTTCAATAAGAAGAAGATATATGGGAAAAACGTTTAAAGGAGAATATTTGAAAACAATAGGAGCTGATTTTGCAGCACAAAAAGTAGAAATTGAAGATGAAGTTGTTTTACTAACAATATGGGATCTAGCAGGGCAGACTATCTTCCATGGAATGCGTTCTTCTTTTTATCAAGGATGTAAATCTGCTTTAGTTGTTTTTGATATTACAAATATTGAAAGTTTAAATAATGTAGAAAAATGGACTGAAGAAGCAGTAACATATGCAAAAAGTTCGTTACAAGAGATCTATTTAATAGGTAACAAAATAGATCTGAAGAAAGAGAGGGTAGTTACCAAAGCACAAATAGATGAAAAAGTAAAACAGTTAGAATCTTTGGTTAATTTTCCCATTAGAGTTTATGAAACATCAGCCCTTACAGGAGAAAACATTCAGTCTTTATTTATGGACCTAAGTAGAAGGTTAATTATAAGTGACAATGTAAAATTTGAAGAAGAAATTGGAACTAAACGCTTGCATGATACTAAAAAAGAAAAGAGGAAAGAAGAAATTGGGACTGTTGATTATAAGTCTAAAGAGGACTTGAAAGAGATAATAAGCCATATAGAGCTCCACATTGAAAAAATAAATGATTTTATCACTTTACTTAAAAAAAGACTAGATAGGATGTAATCGGTAATCATTTTTTAAGAAATGATACAAACTTTTCTTTTTTTTCACTTTTAAAAAAAAGAGAGAATTTCACGGATAAGTTATTGTTCATCTAGTTTCGTTAATTTGACAAATATTTTTTTGTAAAACTTTTGTACTTTTTGTAAGGACTTGAGTTCTACATACTCATTTGCACCGTGAACATTTCCTCCTAGACCTCCAAATTCTATAGCTGGAATATTCTGGGCACTAAACCATCTTGAATCTGTAGCTCCTCCCATCTCAATTGTTTTTGCAGGTAAGTCAAGATCTTTTACTACTTCGAGAGCTTTTTGAACCAATATCGAGGTTTCTGGAGTATTAACAGGACCAATACTACCTTCAGCTTTTATCTCTAATTCAACTTTATGTTCCTTAAAGAAATCTTCAAAATATTTTTGAACTAAATCATGCTTATTACTCATGATTCTTAAGTCTAATTGTACAAAATAATGTTCTTCTCTCTCAACAAAGTAATTAAAAGTAAGATTTATTCCATAATCACTGTAATCTGATGGAATGTTTACGTTGTCAAAGTCTTTTACAGAACGAAAGAAAGAGGTTAAATTTTCATCAATCTCAAAAGTTTCTCCGTCTGTAATTTTCTTTACATAGTTAACTGTTATTTCTGGAGGGATAACGTTATTTTTTACAAAAATACCACTAATCGATTGAACAAAGTCGTCCTTTGAAAGTTTCCTAGATGCTGCAACAGCACAGTGAATGTCTAGTTTTTTGTTAAAATATGCTGCGTGCATTGTTCTATTTCCAGCGATTTCTGTTGTAAACTTTTCTGAAAATAACTTGCCTTCAATAATTTTCTTCCTCTTTGGGATCTTTAGGTTTATTACATACGGATTTCTTCTTCTGTTGATTATTTGTAAACCATTAGCATCACCATTAATTACATAATCAGGAGTTAAACCTAGTTTTTCTAGTTGAGGAAGAAGCTCTCCTGCTCCAAAAGCTCCTCCTGACTCTTCATCTAAATTAAAAGCAAAAATCATTGTGCCTTTTTTCTCTCTTGCAAAGAAATCAGCCAGACTTAGCATTACAGCAACAGAGCCTTTCATATCTGCACTTCCTCTCGCATATCCTTTTTCGTCTATTATTGTAAAAGCAAAAGGATCAGTTTTCCAATTAGGGCCAGGAGGAACAACATCACAGTGACCTAAATATAATATTATAGGGGAACCTCTTTTTATATAAGAAATAAGTGACCAATAACCTTCTTTCTCATACATAACGGATTGATACCCATATTCTGATAGGAGATCCCTAATAAAGAGTAAAATATCCTTGTTAGGTTTAACGTTTTGTACAGGGTTATTTATTGTGTTAAAAGACACAAGTTTTTCAAGAATGGTTAAATAACTGTTCATAAAAAAAAGAAAAATAGCAAATTTATTAGTTTTCCTCATAAAGAGGTGTTTTAAATTTTTAAAATAGTGATTCTTTTTTCTAAAGAATTAAGTATAAAATTTGATAATATTTATTATGTATAAGTAAAAAATGAACTAGGCAATCTTTCGCACTGTTCAGCACAATATTTTTATACTACTTTTTTTATGAATGATTTGCATACTACACGTGTGTAGGTGTTAAAAAAAATGAATAAAAAAGGAATCTTTTTAATGGCTTTGTTCTTACTTTCATTCCTTAGTGTAATGCCAACTAAGGCCGTAGTGGAAGATAAGGACACTGTTACCATTACATTGGGAACAGATGTCGCTGGTTATGTTGACAAAGGTGAACTTTATGTTGAAATTGACCGCGACGTTCTTCCTGACGGAAAAATCTTCTACACTGGAGATGAAATATGGTTACACTTCTTCTATGATGTAGCCTATACAAACTTCTTCGGTGCAGCAGGTCCAAATGGAGGTTTCCAATGTGATGCCTGGTTTTATGAAGAACCAGATGAAAACGGATTGTATAATGAAACAAGATTCAGTGGTATGCTTAACGGATATCTAGATGACTATGATTTAGGTCTAACAGATTTCGATCCTTATGAAGGTAATACAACACAAGAAATTACTATTACCCTAGAAGAAGGATGGCACACCTTTACTATTGTAGCAGCTGAATATATTTCAGACAATACCCATACCGAATTCCACTGGGACTGGGTTAAAGATGAAGTAAGCTTTTATGTTAGCGCTGATAGTGCCTTAACAGAAGCTCCTGCTGTTGAAACATCCGGAAAGAAAGTTAAATTCGAATCTATTGCTCAAAACTCTGAAGATATGAAAAACGGATTCGAATGGACAAGTATGTGGGATGTTCGTCCAGTAGCTGAACCAGAAGCATATTCTGACCTAGAAATATCAACAAAGAAATTAGTAACAAAAATAACTGCTTATTATAACACAACATGGCAAAAATTGAACCTAACAGACTATGTTTGGGATACAGGTTTCGTTGACATGTACTCAATGGGTTATGGTGATGTTGCATGGTTTAATGCTGCTATAAACAACAGTTTAGTTCAAGCTACAAAAGGAACTGTACCTTTGAACCTTGGAGTAAACTACGTTGTGTTTGCAGTAGTAGGATTTCATGCATATGACTATGCCTATTACTATGGAATACCCTTCCCAACAGTACAATTCTCAAGCGTAATCTATAAGATTGACGTAGTACCAGGATTAGGACCCTCATACGGTATCCTTATAAGTGTCTCAATCTTTGGTCTAGTGGCTGCTTTAGGATTAAAGCGCTTTAGAAAATAATAAAGGTGAAAAAAAATGAACAAGAAACTATTTATTGCCCTATTTGTGGTCTCTACAATGTTGGTGTCTAGTGTATATTCTGCTTCAACAAGTAAGGCTGCAGTAGAACCAATAGCCACTTTAACCTATAAAACAAACGGTGGAGGCTTCCGTCCTGATTATGGTCTTTACATTGCTCAATATCTAAGTGAATTAGGTATTAAAGTAAATGTAAAGGTTGAGGAATGGATAGTCTTTGTAGGCACTCTTACTGTTACTTTCGACTTTGACCTTTCCTTTGTAGGTTTAACTGGTGGTGGTGCAGACCCAGATCTAACTGGTGTGTATAATGAAAACGGTTCTCTAAACATGTTTGGAATAAACACCAAAATGCCTTATGGAGCAGAAAATGAACAAATGATGAAGGAAGGAGTCCTCATCATGGATCTAGAAGAAAGACAACAACACTATTATGAATGGCAACAATTAATCATGGATAAAATCTTGCCAATGTTACCATTCTTCAGTCCTCGTTCATATGTTGCTAATTGGGCTACATTAGATGGATATGACAATCGTTGGGGTATTGTTGATTCTTTACCTTATATGGAATTCACATCCTTACACGAAGGTCAAACCTCAACTGCAGAATTCTATGATTCTGACGCTAAATGGAAAGAATTAAACCCATTGTTACAAGATGATGCATCCAGTTCTTATATCTCATCTTTAGTCATGGAACCATTAATGCAAATGACTCCTGACTTTGAACCAATTAAAACTGGATTAGTTAAAGATTGGCAACAAGATGAAACAAATGAGTTACTCTACAAATTCACTCTCCGTGATGATGTATATTGGAATCCATCCTTTAACATCACTGGAAGAGACAGTAGTTCTGACCCACTAGTTGATGATGATGGAAACATCGTAGATCCCAGTATCTTAATGTCTGGTGACAAAGGAGAATTTAGTGATGGAACTAACCAACAAGTAACTGCTAAAGATGCAGTATTCACTTTGCTTGCTTGGGCTAACCCAATCACCAGTGAAGATGCTGATGTATACAACTGGATTCATGACATATGGGTTGATCCTTCAGATCCTTTATCCTTCTGGATAGAAATCGATGGTGACCCTGATACTGAAGAAGCAGAAAATTATGCTCCCTTCTGGTCAGCAATGACTCCAAGAGTATTACCTGAATTCTTCTTGAATACAACTAACGTAACCGTTACATACTCCAGTGGTGGAGTACCAATGCTTGGTATTGGTGAAGGTATTCTTGATACTCCTCAATGGAAGACTTACAGTACTTCTGCATTTGGTTGTGGTAAGTACATGTTAGATTACTACGTTGAGAACTCAATTACAGTCTTACAAGCCTCACCATTCTGGTTTGGTGTAGGAGCCATTGATGGAACAGAACAGGATCTAGATATCAAAACCTTTAACATTCGTGTTATTCCTGATATTACTTCTGCATTAGCAGAGTTCAAAGCAGGAAAACTCGATATCATGGGTATGACTTCCTTCCCAGATGAAAGAAAGGCCATGGAAACTGATCCTAAATTTGATGTTCAATCAGCTCTACAAAGCTATGTTAACTTCATGGGATTCAACCTCAGAAGACCATTCATCGGTGGAGATGACAACTATGTCTTCTTAACTGAATCTGGTTATGAGGAATATACCAAGGCTCTTGCTGTCAGAAAAGCTATTGCATACGCAATTGATAGAGAAGAAATCAACAAAGTTCTTCATGATGGTGAATACTTGATCTCTCACAGCGTTATTTATCCAGTACAAGCATTCTGGTATTATAACGACGTTATCAAGTACAACCACGATCTTGATACAGCTATTGCATGGCTTAAGAGAGCAGGAGTATACAAGGAAGCTACAACTACTACAACTCCATTACCAATAATTGGCGTTGTTGCAGCAATCATGTCCTTTGTATTACTCAGAAGGAAGAAAAACTAAAATTTCAAACATTTTCTTTTTTTCTTTTTTAAATTCAGTTTAATTTTGAGGATTGTTAAAATTTTTAACCGTTGTTGTTTATTGTTTTGTAAAACAGGTCAAGTGTTAATATTATGCGATGTCCTTATTGTGGTTATCATAAAGTAGTAAAAAAGACTAATAAAAGACTAATTTATGAATGTACTAGGTGCAAATACCAATTTGAAGTTAGTTTTTCTAAGATAATGTTCGAGAAAATTTTTATTATACCTTTTTCTTCAGTAATTGTTTTTTTAGTCATACAAGGGATTTGCTTTTCTTTATCGTTTATTTCAAACAATATTTTATCTAAGTCTTTTTGGAACAGTTTTAGCGCTTTTAATGCTCTTTTTCTTATTATTCAAATTTTTTTATACTTCATTTATATAGAGCCTAAACAAATTTTCTTGATAAAAGATAAAGTGAATATTTTTCGTAAGATCGTTTATCTGTCTTCTTACTTAAAAATCTCAATGTTAATTGCAATAACGATAATTATTGTTCAAATTGTAGTTAATAGATAAGAAATTAACAATCTATTTTTTCTATGTTTGGATTAAATAAAAGGGTTTAAAGGGCTTCAAAAGTTAAATAGAGAGATGATTTATTCTTGCATGCTAATTTTAATTACCTTAGAACACCAATTTATAACACTTTTTGCAATTATAAATTTCTTAAATTTTCTAGTTCTCTTCTCTTTTGTGATGGTTTTTACTTTTGAGTATTTTCCAATTTCTTTCCCAAAGTCATATCCGAAAAGTATAACTTCTTTTATACTATAATTGGCAGAGAAACAAACAGCTCTGTCTCCATCTGTAAAGCCTAAAAAGTTCCTAAAGCCTCCTAATTCTTCTGATTGCGTTGAAAATAGAAAATGTCCGGTTTTCGTAATTTTAGGTAAATATCTCTTCGCTTGATCAACATTGTCACCATGGATATGAACAATCAAAATAGAACCGCTTTTTTGTGCTTTTATCTGATCTTCTACACAACCATCTAAATCAGAAATAATAATTCCAGGATTTAATCCATTCTCTAATAAAAAAGATGTAGCTCCATCAACAGCAATAAGGACGGCATTTGTATTATCTATTAACATTTTTCTAACCTTTTTTGCTACTTCCTTTGACAAACTATTTCCTGGAGCTACAATTATTGCTATTTTTCCTTTTAATTGATTTATTAACTCCTTTTCTTTATTTCTTGAATTTATTTTGAACAAACTATTTATCTCTTTTACAGCATTTAAATCACTTTTTGGAGAGATACTAAGGAAATCACATATTGCAGGATACCAATATTTTAGCCAAGTAGTAAGTGAAAAATCCAATTTTTCAAGTTCAAGGAATAGTTTGTCTTCAGTTTTAAAAATCATCTAAATCTTCCTTTGTTATCTTTCTTTTACTTTCAAGTTTTAGAAGTGCAGTATTATATCTGCTTACCACGTCATTAAAAGTTATAAAACCAATTACTTTTTTATTATTTTTTAAAGAGACTACTGGCATACCTTCAATATTGTTGTCTTTTAACTTTGCGATAACCTCTCTTAATGTGTCGCTGGGTTTAACAGTTATTACATTTTCAGTCATTACTTCATAAACAAATTTTTTGTTTGAAGAAAAACCTCTTGAAAAGTCTGAACTTGCTATAATCCCAACTAGATTATCTTCTTCATCAAAAACAGAAATAGCTGATACTTTGTGTAAATATAATAATGAAATAGTATTTTTGAGTAAGTCATTTTTCTTTACTTTAGGGAAAATAGTATCCATTGCTTCTGAAACTCTTATTCCTTCTAAGATGTCTGTATTGCTTATTTTTTTCCTCAATATGACTTCTTTACTTTGTACCTGACCAGAATACAAACTGAAATCCATAGAAACTACAAAAGCAGCTGCGTTTGATAGAATAATTGGAATTACGAGTGAAGGAAAACCTAACATTTCTAGAACAATAAGCATGGATGCAATTGGAGTTTTTGTAGTGGCAGCATGCATTGCAGACATTCCTACTATGATAAATACAATATAGTTAACTCCAGGAAAGACTTTAGAATAAACAGCTCCTAATACAGCCCCTGTCACAAGAGATGGCCCCATTACTCCCCCAGAAGCACCCATTCCTACACATGTAGAAGTAACAATAATTTTTCCAAGAAAAAGTAAAAGTAAAATGGAAAAACCTATATTTTCTCCATTTTCTAAAAGAAAGTTTATCGCTTGGAAACCTGTTCCTTGTAAAGATAGACCTTCAGGTAACCCTAAACTAAATAAAAAAACAATAAGAGCTGTAATTGTCATCCCGATGAAAGGGAGAATATACGACCACTTTATGTATTTATTTACCAAACTTGTTAGTGATTTGTATAGTAATGAAAAACCAATTCCTGATACTCCTGAAATGGCACCTAGTAATAAAAATAATAGTGAATTAATTATAGATAGCTGTACAGGGGCAGTTTCTATCTCTAAATAAACTGGATGGGAGTTCAGTGCGGTTAAAATTGCCATAGAAACTAGAAGAGAAATCGCACTTCCTAGAAGTGCTGGGAGAAATACAGTTTCATCAAGATCATGTTTGTATGGGACTTCAGAAGCAAAAACTGTTCCACCTAATGGAGAACGAAAAACTGCTGCAGTACATGCTGCAGCTCCAATTGTTATTGCGTGAGTAGCCTCATCTTGGCTGAAATTCATCTTATCGCCTAAAGAATAAGCCATTGCAGCTCCTATTGTGACAGATGGCCCTTCTCTTCCTGCTGGAGCATTAACACCTAAAGTAAGAAAACTTGCTATAAACTTTGACCAAATAACTCGCATCGGGATTTTCTTTCCAGTGTTTTTATGTTCTAAAATATAGGAAATTCCAGCTCCTCGTACTTCATCAAATCCAAAATAAAGAAAAAGAGAAATTAAAGCACCAGTTAAGGGAAAAGAAATCAATATAGAAATTTGAGACAACCACTTTTGGGTATTAACTACAAGAGCTGCAAATAAACCCATTATAACCCCACTCATAATACCTGTAATGATCGCAAAAGGAAACCATTTTTTACTGTATTTCCAATATTTGATAAAAACCTCTTTAAAATACCTAAAAAATCGTTTTTTTCCTTTGTTTTTAATTGTCTTTTTTTTCACATTTCTAACTTGAAAAGAACTCTTTTATCTTTTTCTCCTTTTTTTACTTGGATGTATACTCAACTCACATTGGTAACAAATAAATAGAAGTGGGTTACGTGGGTAAGTGATATATTATGAACAAACCCGAACGTAACCTGGAGAAACTAAGAAAGATTGTGGTTAAAAAAGCTTTGGAAGGAGAGAAGATAAAAGAGGTAGCTCACAAGTATATGGTGAGTAGGAAGTTTGTGTATAAGTGGTTGAAGAGGTTCAGAGAGAACCCTGAAGGAGTATGGTGGAAAGATAGATCTTCCAGACCAAAAACTATACACAGGAAAGTAGATGAGGAGTTAAAAGAGAGGATAAGGGAGTTAAGAATAAAACAAGGAATGAATGTGGAGAAGATAGCTTATTTGTTGAAGAGAGAAGGAAAAGCACTCTCTCAGACGACAGTGACGAAAGTAATAAAAGAGTTAGGTCTTCCTTTATGGGTTAATAGAAAAAAGAGGAAAAGACCTCGATACAAGAGTTTTGAACGTCAAAAACCTAACGAACTCTGGCAAATAGATGTGAAAGGACCATTCTGGGTAGAAGAACAGGGACAACATCTCCATCTCATAACCTTGATAGACGACCACTCACGATTCTGTCTGGGAGCTAAATTCCACCCTTTTGCACCAAAAAAAGAGCAGATAATAAGTTTGCTAGAGGAAGCAATAAAAGAGTACGGTTACCCCGAGTCTATACTTACTGACAATGGAGCACTCTTCTCTTCCGTTAGAGGAGGAACAAGTACCTTCTCCCGTTGGTGTCAAACAGAAGGAATAAAACACATCAGAGCTAGAGTTTTTCACCCCGAAACATGTGGAAAAGTAGAAAGACTACATGGGACAATCATCCGTGAGATGGAAAGATTAGGTCTAAAATACTGCAACGCAGATCTCTCCTACTACCGCTCTTACTACAATTTTAGTCGTCCTCACCAATCTCTTAACTTCCTCACCCCAGGAGAAAGATTTATGAATCACCCCTATGTTTCTCTAGTACCCAAAAGTGTAACCCAAGTCTATTGAGTAAACACCTTTTTTTACTTGGAAAATATTCTTTTTAGATTCCTTGGTTGGGAAAACAAATCTAAAATTGATAAACTATTGTTATAAGTATTTAATTATATATAACGATTGATAGTTATCTAAAATTTAATATATTTACTTAAAATCCAAAGAGATAGGGGATTAACGATGAAATTACGAGTACCAGCTATAAATTTTAAGTTACCAAGTTATACAAAAAAATGGTTATTATTGGATGGATTAGGAATAGTTATAGGTATTATTGGAGGATTAGGAGCAGTATTCTTTCGTTTTATCTTAAAATATATTAAAATTCTTTTTTTTGATATTCTACTTCCATTAATTACGATAAATGTTGGTGGATTTAATATAGGTTATATGTTTCTTCCAATAATTGGAGCTTTAATTGTAGGGCCTGTTGTTATGTTTTTTGCTCCTGAAACTAAAGGGCATGGTGTCCCTGAAGTTATGGAATCTGTAGCATTAAAAGGAGGAGAAATAAGAAAAAGAGTGGCTTTTTTAAAAGTAGCTGTATCTTCAATAACTATTGGATCTGGAGGCAGTGCAGGAAGAGAAGGACCAATAGCACAAATTGGTGCAACACTTGGTTCATTTTTCGGAGGACTATTCAAACTTGACCCTCAACATAAAAAGCTAATGGTTGTATGCGGTCTGTCTGCAGGTATAGCTGGGACATTTAATGCACCACTTGGAGGAGCATTATTTGGAATGGAGGTGTTGCTAAGAGGAATAGGATTATTCAACGCAATGCCTGTTATTTTATCTTCAGTAGTTTCTGTAGGAGTAGCATCAGTACTAATTCCGATAGCTTTGGGAGAAGAAGTAGGCCCTGCTTTTATTATTGATGTGGCAACATCATGGAATCCTGCAGAACTACCTTTGTATATTATTCTAGGGGTAGTATTTGGATTATTGTCAATATTATGGGTAAAAGGATTTTATCTAATAGAAGATGTTTTTGATAAACTAAAAATTTATCCCCATCTTAAACCTGCAATTGGAGCCTTTTTTACAGGGTTAGCAATAGTTTTCTTTCCAACTTATGGTATTGCTGGGGTTGGCTATGAAGGAATAGAACTCGCTCTTGTTGGAGAGATAACTTTGGGTTTATTAATAGCTCTAGGCTTTCTTAAAATTCTGGCAACTGGTTTCTCTATTGGGTCAGGAGGAAGTGGAGGTATTTTTGCTCCTAGCTTGTATATAGGCGCAATGTTTGGGACTGCAATAGGTATGATTTTTAAAATAGTTTTTCCAGGAACTGTTTCTAATTGGACAACTTATTCATTGGCAGGTATGGGTGCTTTATTTGCAGGAGCAGCGCAAGCTCCAATAAATGTAATAATAATGATTCCAGAAATGACCAATGATTATTTATTGATCCCGCCCATAGCCATTGCTTCCTTCATTAGTTTTTTCATAAATTGGATATTTATGAAAGGAACTTCAATTTATACAATAAAACTAGAAAGAAGAGGCGTTAAAATAAGAATGGGAACCCCATTCATTTTGGAATTGGTGAAAAACGAAGAAATAATGACAAAAGACGTGGTTACTCTCCAAGAGAAATTCCCTGTTTCAATCCTAGAATTGTATTTTGAAGAGCATCAACATCATGGCTATCCAGTGTTAAATGAAGAAAAGAAACTTGTAGGAATTGTGACTTTAGGAGATTTGCAAAAGATAGATGAGGACGAAAGAAAAAACAAAATCATTGGAGATATCTGTTCAAGAGAACTTGTGACTGTTAAGGCAGAAGAAACAGTCTCTGAAGCTTTGAAAAAGATGAATGAGTTTGATATTGGGCGGGTAATTGTTGTGGATAGTGAAGACCCCAATAAAATAAAGGGAATAGTTACAAGAACAGATATTATAAATGCTTATCGTATCGCTTCACAAAATCCAGCATTATCTACACTTTAGTATCTTTTTTTCTTTTTTTTCTCCTTGAAAAAACATAATCTTGAAAAGGTAAGAAAAGAAAAGAATAATAAACAATGCAGAATAAGAAAAAAACTTTCTATAGTTTAGTGTTTGTTGGAATTATATATACAACTATGTTCTTACATTTATTTGTTATTAACTCTCCAAAAGTTGTTGCAAATAATCCCATAAATATAGGTGAAGATCATATTAAACTAATAAAACAAGGTTACACAGAGGATTTTGATAGAGAAATAAGTTTGTCAGATTTTCTTACCTATTCAATCGAACCTTTTGTTCTTGATTTTGACAAGGATCAATCTTTTGAAATTTTCATTGTTTCAAATCGTTATAATGAAACAGAAGGAAATAAACTATTTTTACTAAAGGATTCTAGTATCATGCCAAACTGGCCAATACAGCTAGAGGTGGATATTGAGGATATAGTATGTCAAGAAAGTTATAACGATGAACAAATTGTAATAGTGAGGGCTAAAAACAAAAATAGTGCCAACCAAACCTTCTTCTATGGAATTAATAAAAATGGAGAAGTTATTAGTTCTTTTACCAAAGTAGTAGAAGAAACATTTAGTGGCGATACTTTATTTGGGGATGTTGATGAAGATGGTCAAAATGAATTTATAATACATAATAAGAATCAAGTTTTTATTTATGAAAATGATTTCACATTAAAGGAAAATTGGCCAAAGGAAACAAATGAAACAATTTTTTCCGAAATTGTTGTAGATGATGTAAATTTAGATGGAAGAAAAGATATTTTAGCCTTAACAGAGCAAGGCTTAATTTTTGTGTGGGATTGGAATGGAACATTACTACGTAATTTTCCTAAAAAGATTGATATTCTATATTATAAAAGTGGTGAAGGATTTAGGGTTATGCCGGTAGTAACAGATAGTAACAATGATGGAATTGTGGAGATTTTCGCTTCATCAACCTTTGGTTATCTCTACTGTCTAGAACTATCTGAAGGAAAAACAAGTACATATTATCAAAAATTACCAAATGCTATCTATAGCTTAAATCAGGCTACTGCCAGTGATATTAACAAAGATGGGTTATTAGATATTATACAACCTTTCTCTGATGGTTTCTCTATTTTTAACTTTGATGGAATTTTGGAAGTCAAAGCAAAAGTAGAAGGTTCATATTCTTTTACAGGAGCTCCAGTGCTAGCTGATATAAATCAAGATAATATTTTGGAGTTAATTTTTGTTTCTGACTATCGTTTACTAGTTTTCAATTACACAGGTTTTGAAATTCAAAATTATGAAAAAACAATTCCCTATGCTTATAACAATGGAATTTCTCCTATTGTATTTGATAGTGATAGTGATAGTGAGATAGAGATAGTCTATTTAAATAATTACGGAAAAATAAAAATTTTTGAGACAAATGATTTTGGGTTATTCCCTTGGTTGTTTAAGTATTCTTCTCCTCTACATTCAGTTAATAATGACTATGATGGCGATGGATTGTTGGATCGTGAAGAAAAAGTAGTAGGTAGTGACCTCTTAAACTTTGATAGTGATTCTGATACAGTTTGTGATGGGGACGAAGTTAATCAGTACGTAATGAATCCTGTTATTGTTGATTTATCTTTAGATACTGATGAGGACAATTTGACAAATATAGAAGAGGTAGATATTTACTTAACAAATCCATTAAATCCTGACAGTGATTTTGACTCATTAACAGATGGAGAAGAAGTACTCATTCACTTTACAAATCCACTATCTGCTGATTCCGATGAAGATGGCTTACCTGATTCTTTTGAGGTAGAATATACTTTTTTGGATCCAAATAATGATGATGACTCCAAATTAGATTATGATGAAGATGGTTTATCAAATTTAGAAGAATATCTTTATGGAACAGATCCAAGTAACCCTGATACAGATTCCGATAGTCTTCTTGATGGAGATGAAATTTATAGGTACTTTACGAATCCTATCGTTTCTGATGCTGATGCAGACTATGATGGAGATGGTTTGACAAATGTTGAAGAAGTGGATATCTATCATACTGATCCATCTTCAACAGATAGTGATGGTGATGGATTCAGTGACGGAGAAGAAGTTGAAAAAGGTTCAGATCCTAATAATTCGCAAAGTATTCCTAAAACATCAAAGATCAGTTTTGCATTGTTTTCTGCATTAATTTCACTATTTTCTATTGTTTTTTTGTTTACTTTAACAAAAAGGCTAAAGATTTAGAAAAACACGCTTAAAATTTCCAACTATAGGTAGCTCCTTGTCTATCATCTTCACAAACTGAAACTTTCAAACTCTTGATATGTTCTTCGTTGAATTTTTGTTCTTTTTTCAATATTTCTGTGAAGTATCTGCTAAGTTCTTCAACAGTAGTATTCTCAATAGGTAAAATTTTAACATCTTCTTTTGGCATTTCGTATTCTTTGTTTAATCTAGGAATTTTAACAATAACTTGTTTATCTGTTTCAGTAATTTCTAGATGCTTATTATACTTTGGTAAAATAAGATGATGATCAAGTGAATCAACAAGAGGTTGAACTATTTTTTTAATATCGTAAAAATTTACCACCATATTGTCTTTAGATTGTTGTCCTACAACATTTACTTGGACAGTATAATTGTGACCATGCAATTTTTCAAAAAAGCTTTCTCCAATAACAATATGAGAGCAAGAAAATATGAAATACTCTTTGGATAAGAACAAATCATAGCTCATTTTGATGAAAATATCTTCCTATTAATTGAATTTTGCTATTGAATACTTTATTACCTTTTTGAATAGAAATTTTGTTGTTTTTTATATTTCTGCGGAAGATAATATTATATTTTCAAGTTCTTGAATTTCTAAGTCTATGTCAACTAAAAAAACTAAAAATTCAGACATTATTGATGCTAGTTCATTTCTTAATTCTTTTCCAAGTTTAATTAGTTCTTCAACAGAAGAAACATCATCCAAACCCCAAGAAAGAACATCACACAACCTTCCAAGTTGTTCGTCAGGTATTCTTTCTTCATCTTTCGCTTTGTTATTTGTGTTGATTTGAGAAAGAATTTTTTCTGCAGTGTTAATCTCATCTTCAAAAACCGTGGATAAGGGATTAATGCTCATATCTAACAGCTCACGTAAAATCATTTGAGCTTTATCTCCAAGTTCTGCGGCTTGGAAAGAAAGATCTGTTATTTCTTCAACTTGCTCTTTTTGAAGTTGTACAATTTCATCTGGTTCTGTAAAAAACTTCTGAATATATTCTCTGTTTTTTTCGTTAACTAAAGATATTTGCTGCCTAAAACTAGCTGATTCTTCAGTCTCTGATGAGAGGAGATAATATATTTCTTGCCATTTATTGTTTAATTTTTCTTTAATTAAAAACAAGTCTTTTGCTTTTTCCAAAACGTTAATAATTTTCTCAACAATTGCCTCTTTTTCAATCAATCCTTTTGTGCGAGCTCGAGAAACTTCTTCATCAAATTCTCTAGAAACACTTTCATTTACTCTGAGATTATCTATAAGAGAACTTTGATAATATGTTCGCGCTAGAGAAGCCATGAGTGAAAGTAGTGAAGAACGCAAAGAGAAAAGTGATCCTTCATCTGAACTCAAAAAAATATCTATGTACTCAAACAAAGAACCCATTTTTTTGTAAAGCTTACGAATAGGTCTATAGTTTAAATTATCTAGAAATTTACCTAATAAGGTCTGTCTCTCCAGAACGGTATCAGTATAATTATGCATTGTCATGAGTCCCCAGAAACAATTTTCTCCAGTAGAAGATAATACCTAAGTAGTCTAATATATTATTTTCCTTATTGCAAGTCACTTGATTGTGTTTACTCAATAGACTTGGGTTACACTTTTGGGTACTAGAGAAACATAGGGGTGATTCATAAATCTTTCTCCTGGGGTGAGGAAGTTAAGAGATTGGTGAGGACGACTAAAATTGTAGTAAGAGCGGTAGTAGGAGAGATCTGCGTTGCAGTATTTTAGACCTAATCTTTCCATCTCACGGATGATTGTCCCATGTAGTCTTTCTACTTTTCCACATGTTTCGGGGTGAAAAACTCTAGCTCTGATGTGTTTTATTCCTTCTGTTTGACACCAACGGGAGAAGGTACTTGTTCCTCCTCTAACGGAAGAGAAGAGTGCTCCATTGTCCGTGAGGATAGACTCGGGGTAACCGTACTCTTTTATTGCTTCCTCTAGCAAACTTATTATCTGCTCTTTTTTTGGTGCAAAAGGGTGGAATTCAGCTCCCAGACAGAATCGTGAGTGGTCGTCTATCAAGGTTATGAGATGGAGATGTTGTCCCTGTTCTTCTACCCAGAATGGTCCTTTCACATCTATTTGCCAGAGTTCGTTAGGTTTTTGACGTTCAAAACTCTTGTATCGAGGTCTTTTCCTCTTTTTTCTATTAACCCATAAAGGAAGACCTAACTCTTTTATTACTTTCGTCACTGTCGTCTGAGAGAGTGCTTTTCCTTCTCTCTTCAACAAATAAGCTATCTTCTCCACATTCATTCCTTGTTTTATTCTTAACTCCCTTATCCTCTCTTTTAACTCCTCATCTACTTTCCTGTGTATAGTTTTTGGTCTGGAAGATCTATCTTTCCACCATACTCCTTCAGGGTTCTCTCTGAACCTCTTCAACCACTTATACACAAACTTCCTACTCACCATATACTTGTGAGCTACCTCTTTTATCTTCTCTCCTTCCAAAGCTTTTTTAACCACAATCTTTCTTAGTTTCTCCAGGTTACGTTCGGGTTTGTTCATAATATATCACTTACCCACGTAACCCACTTCTATTTATTTGTTACCAATGTGAGTTGAGTATACAGCAAGTCACTTGATTGTAAAAAGTTTATATACCTTAAAGAGAAAAAAAACTTTTAAAAAAATAAACTAAAGTAGTTTTTTTGATTTTGCTACATACCAACCTAAAATCGTAGCTCCGTGAATAATCTTGTTATTCTGTATTAATTCTTCAACTTCCGTTTTTGAAAATTCTAAAACATCTATAAATTCATCTTCGTCTAGATTTTGTTTACCCTCTTTTTCTACAATAGCAAAATAAAGATGTCCCCAACTACTACTGAAAGCAACAGGATGCCAAGTTAGTAAAGATTCAATAGAAACTACTTTGTAACCAGTTTCTTCCCTTACTTCTCTTTTTGCAGAGCGAATTGGGTCTTCTTCTGGCTCTATAAGCCCTGCAGGAATCTCAATACTCATACTAGTCCAAGGGTATCTGTACTGTTTTATCATAATTAAGTTTTTATCCTTCGTCATGCATACAGTGGCAGTGAAGTTTTTACTTTCAACAACAGAAAATTCTACTTCTTTGCCTTTTGGATTCTGTACTTTATCATTTCTTACCTTGAGATAATTATTCGAATAAACTTCATTTTTATTTATGCATATCCAGTTGCTTATGTCCATGAGATACTTTTTTACTTAAAAAATTAAATTTTTAGTTTGTGGAGTTATTAGACCAATAACAACCTGAAACACATTTGCATAAATAAAGAATACAAGATATTGGGGAGTGTAACAACTTTTCCGCTGTCTTTATATATTTAATTCTCATTTATCTAATGTCTTGAGCTATATGCTTAAAGACGTAGGTTTCATTTCTACGACACCCGGTCTTTCCTTTGGGGGTTATGAGTGCCCGGGATCAGGAGATGAACCCCTTAGAGAACTTAATTAAGACTGTGTCTTTCATGTTCTCTTAAGCAAGTCTTCACAACATTTGCTATGTTTATTGACTGGTTGGGTAGAGTCCTGAAGAAATTAAGTAAAATTTCAACTCATTAGTATCACAAATCCTTAAAAAGAAGAAGAAAAGAAAACTAAATTTCTTCACTCTCTTTTTTTGTATTGTACTCTCTAACTAATTTTGTTAATTCTGGAATGATTTTCAATATGTCTCCAATAACAGATAGGTTAGCGACTTTAAATATTGGTGCTTCAGGGTCATTGTTTACAGCAACAATAACATCAGAGCTTTTCATACCCACTAGATGTTGTACCGCTCCAGAAATGCCAAAAGCTAAGTAGAGATTAGGTGAAACAGTTTTTCCTGACTGACCAACTTGTCTAGCATGAGGTAACCATCCAATATCTACTAAAGCTCTTGACCCTGATAATGTTGCTCCCATTGCTTCAGCTAGCTCTTGAGCGATTTTTATGTTTTCTTTGCTTTCTATTCCTCTACCAACTGAAACAAGTTTATCTGCTTCTTCTATATTTACAACTTCATCCAAAACGTGAATTTCTTCAAGTATTTTTGTTCTGATGGAAGAACGTTTAAGTTTCACTTCAAAAATTTCTGTTTTTCCTTCTTTTGTTTTATCTTCTTTAGGTTTCTTAAATACGTTTGGTCTTACAGTAGACATCTGAGGACGGGTGTATGGAGATAAGATCGAAGCCATGATATTTCCACCAAAAGCTGGTCTTGTTTGAACTAGTTGGTTCTCTTTATCAATATCTAATCCTGTACAATCCGCTGTTAGACCTAGACCTAGCCTTGCAGCTACTCTAGGGGCAAGATCTCTCCCATTAGGGGTAGCTCCATAAAGAACGATTGAAGGTTTTTTTGCAGCAATTATACTTGAAATCACTGTAGCATAACCATCAGTAGTATATGCTTCTAATAATTCATGCTCTGCTAAAATAACTTTGTCTGCTCCATGATGGAACAATGTAGAAACCAGTTGTTCAACATTGTATCCTGCTAAGACAACAGTTAACTCTTCATTTACTCTATCTGCAAGTTCTCTCCCTTTTCCTAATAGTTCCAAAACAACATTCTTGATATGCGGAATGTTTTCTCTTTTCTCCCACTCTCCCCATATAAAAACGCCAGTGTATTGAGATAATTGTTCCTTTGAAACTGTTTTCCTTTCAATAGTAAGTGCTCCATAAGGGCAAGCATTAACACATGTTCCACATAGAGTGCAATTTTCTAAAACTTTTGCTTTTTTTGTGTCAGTTGGGACAATTATTGCTCCAAAAGGACAAACTTTTTCGCAAATTCCACAGCCAATACATTTTTCCATATCAACGATTAACATTTTTTCTCCTCCTTTAAATAAAATTATTAGCAATAAGAAAGTCAAAGATCTTCTTTGCAGCAAGTTTAGGTTCTTCTCTCCCGTCTATTATTTCCCCTCCACCTTTTTCTGGAGGTGCAAAAACCTTTGCTACTTGAGTGGGTGAGGCATTTAGTCCTACTTTTGTGTCATCCGCTCCAATATCCTCTGCAGATACAATCTCTAAAGTTTTCTTCCTTGCTTCTAGTATTTGTTTCATAGATGGCATACGGCGAATATTTGAACCTTTACTCATGGTAACCAAAGCAGGTAATCTTGTAGAAACAATCTGATATCCCTCTTCTGTCTCCCGTTTAACAACTATTTTTTTATCTTCAATTTTTGTATTTACTCCATAAGTTATTTGTGGAATTCCAAGATGCTCTGCAGTTTCTGGTGGAACTTGCGCAGTGTCACCATCAATTGCTTGTTTTCCTGTAAGAATTAGATCAAAGTCAGGAACAAGTTTTTTCACACCTAAAGATAAAGCATTTGATGTAGCCCAAACATCAGAACCAGCAAATTTTCTGTCTGAAAGTAAATAAGCTCTATCAGCTCCCAGCTCTAAACAACGCATAAGCGCACTTTTTGCTTGTGGTGGCCCCATACTTATTGCTATTACTTCTATTTCCTTTTCTGGATATTCTTCCTTGAGTCTGACAGCTTCATCAAGTGCGTATTCACAAAAAGGATTAAGAATTGAAGCTACTCCTTCTCGAATTAAAGTTCCTGTTTCAGGATTGACAGCCACCTTATCAGCTTCAGGTACTTGTTTAACTAATACAATAATTTTCATTATTTTTTCACCTCTATATCAAAAATATTTCCTGGATTTAGAATACAATTGGGATCAATGCTTAACTTTACTTGGCGCATTTGATCTACATTTTCTTCGCCATACATTATTAACAAGTATTCATGTTTGATTTTACCTATTCCGTGCTCTGCAGAAACAGAACCACCAAATTCTACAGCTTTCTTCGCAAATTTTTTGTAAAGAAGTTTTCCTTGTTCTAAATCTTCCATGTTTCTAGGAAGAATGTTAACATGAACATGATTGTCTCCAATGTGCCCCCAAATTACATACTCTAATCCTGCTTCTTCTATTTTTTTATGATAAAATTGCATTATATCTACTAAATGTTCGTCAGTGACAGACATATCAGTCCCAAGTTTGTGTATCTCAGGGTAGGTTTTCTTTCGTTCAGCAATTAAGTTGTTGACTATTTCAGGTACTGCATGCCTAAAATGCTTGAATCTAGCTCTTTCTCTTTCTTCATAACCACACCATGTGTTTTCTAATGAGGAATTACATTGTCTAAGGAAATCACCCACTTCTGAAATAATAGTTTCTATTGTTTCTTCGTCAAATGGTAAGTCAAAAGATATTGCTGCTTCTACAGTTTTGGATATTGTAGGCATGTCAACAAATTTTGGGTCTTCTTCTTGTTTCTCTCTTAACAAGGTTAAAGCGTTTTTGTCGAAGAATTCAATAAATTCTGGTTTAAAGGTTGATTTTTTGCGAAGTAAATCAACAAAATGTAAAGCATCGATTTCATTATCAAAAAATGCTACATTGGACATGTGTGATTCATATTCCTTTATCCACAACTCAGCTTCAGTAATTATTCCCAAAATTCCTTCTGAACCAATGAATAAATCTATAAGATCCATATCTGGTTTTGCATAAAGTCCTGCAGCATTTTTTGCTTTAGGCATCTCATAACTTGGAATAACTAATTTAATTTCTCCTTCCTTTGTTTTGATGATAAAATTCCCATCTTTAGCTCGATATTTTCCTCTCGGGATATCAAGAATTTCTCCTGTTGGTATAACCACTCGAATTCTTTTGACCCATTCTCTTGTAGCTCCATATCTAAAAGAACGTGCACCAGAAGCATTAGCAGCGATAGTTCCACCTATTGCTGCACTAGTTTCTGTTGGATCAATTGGGTAGTAATAAGTGTTTAATTCTTTAAATTTCTCAACCCAATTCTTTTCTGGAGGTATACTCTGATTTTCTTCGAACTTTTTTAATTTTACAACATCATTTAATTCAGATAAAGTAACATTAGGTTCAAGGCGTACAAACCAACGTTTTTCCTCTTCATCATATCCAATTCCTTTTACTGAATTTAATTGTTCAAAGGAAATGATAACTCCACCATAAAGAGGTACAGCTGAACCAACAATCCCTGTTCTAGCAGCAGAAATAGTTACTGGTATTTTTTCTTCATTAAGTTTTTTAATAATTGTAGCAACTTCTTGTTCATTTTTAGGAAAAAAGATCTTTTCCGCATGTCCTCCGCTTATTTTTGATTCATCAAATAAATAACCAGGATGAGAAATTCGTATCTCTTCCTCTCCTTCAATAACCCTAATAGTTTCAAGGGGTATTTCTTCTATTGTTTCAGTGATAATAATATTATCAGTCATACAGAACTCTCCTTAATAAGCTTAAATAGGAATGAAACATTTAGTTTAAAAAATTAACTCTTATTTGCGAAAAAAAATATAAGTTCTAATTTTATTGGATGTTATGAGTTACTATAAAGTAGTTACTTTAGTCCCAGAAGAAATTCTGGAAAATTTGATGAGTGAATTGAATAAAATTGTAAAACCTATATATCCCAATTATGATTACGTTTTTGTGTATTCAAAAGTTGTGAGCACTTGGAGACCACTATCTGGTTCTAACCCTTTTAAGGGAAAAATAAATCAAATTGAATATTCTTCAGAGATAAAACTAGAAATAAATGTGCATAAAGAAAATATTGATGATGTAATTAGTACGATTAAAAAAATTCATTCATATGAATGTCCTGTTATTGAGTATTTCGAAATAAGAATACCAAGTTTCTAGCATTTATTATTGAGTTAAAAAAAGAATCAAGAAGTGACTATGTTTTTTCAAAAAATGTACTCATTTCAGCAATCCATTCAGCAGATTGATGTTTAAAGTATGTGTTATATAGTTCAGCATAGAAACCTCCTTTACTAAGCAGAGTTTTGTGGGTTCCTTCTTCTATTATTTTTCCATGGTCTAATACAATAATCCTATCTGCATTTTGAATAGTAGTTAATCTGTGAGCAATAACAATAGAAGTTCTGTTCTGTAAAAGCTTATCTAAAGCTTCTTGTATTTTCCACTCAGTATAAGCGTCAACAGCAGCTGTAGCTTCATCTAAAATGACAATTTTTGGATTAGTTATTAGAGTTCTAGCAAAAGAAATCATTTGCCTTTGTCCTAATGACAAACCCTTTCCTCTTTCTCCGATTTCACTGCTTAAACCATTTGGAAGTGCATCAATAAATTCTTGTGCTGCAACGATTTCTATTACTTGTTTTACTTCTTCTAGAGTAGCATTTGGATTACCAAAACGGATATTATCTAACACCGTACCACTGAAAAGAAAAACATCTTGGCTAACCAAGCCAATATTCTTTCGTAAATGTTTAATGTCATAATCTCTTATGTCAACATCATCAATTTTAATTGAGCCTTTACTAATGTCGTAGAAACGCATTAACAATGATGCAATAGTGGTTTTTCCTGCACCCGTATGCCCTACAATTGCAATAGTCTCACCAGGCTCAATTTCAAGATTTATGTCTTCAAGGACAGGAGAATTAGGCTCGTATTCGTGGAATACGTGTTCAAAAGTTACTTTTCCTATTATCTCTTTTTGGACAGGATTCTCTTTATTTACGACTTTTCTCTCATGATCTATAATGCTAAATATTCTCTCCATAGCAGCAAAACCACTTTGAATAATTGAAATCTGAGAAGCAACTCTCATTAAAGGATAGAGAAAACGATTTAGTAGTAAAATGAATAATAAAATTGTTGAAGCTGTTCCAAGACCCTCAAATATGAGCCAGCTACCAAAAAGTGTTATTCCAAAGACCCCTAAAATACTAATTCCGTCCATAACAGGCCAAATTCCAGTTATTGCAAAAGCTCTTCTCTTTGCATATTGAAATGTCTTTTCATTAATAACATTGAATTCTTCCTTAGATTTCTTTTCTCTACCAAAAGCTTTTGCTATAGCAATTCCTGCAACACTTTCTTGAAAAGCCGCATTTACCTCTCCTATAGCTGCCCTCCAACTCCCACTGGTTTTTCTTATAATCTTTCTGAACAATACTCCTGTTGCTATAACTACTGGGCCCATCGCAAGTGTGACCAAAGTGAGTCTCCAATTAACTGTAAACATAATTGCTAAAACTGCAAAAAGGATAACAAAATTAGAAATAAATTGTCCTATGAGACCAATCATTTGATTTAATTCTTGTGCATCATTGGTTATTCTACTCATAATTTTTCCTGTTGACTGTTTGTCATAAAAAACTAAATCGTGCTCTTGCAAACTAACAAAAGTATCCACTTGGATATCTTTTATCACTTTTTGCGTAGTTTGAATTAACAATATCCCATTAAATACTTGGATAAGCCATAGAATGAAAGATAGAATAACATAAGTGAGTGCATATGGAAAAACTACAGTCCACTGTTGCTTTGCTTCTAAAACATCAAAAGCTTTTTGCACCATGAGGGGAGGAAGAATATTTAATCCTGCTCCTACCAAAATTAAAATAATAATGGCAACTAGTTTAACCTTATGTTTTCTTAAATAACTCCAAAACTTGCTTAGTAGTTCTTTATCCGAGTAATCTTTGTCGTAATCTTCTTTATAGTTATACTGCATAATGATCACCTATTCTTTCACTCCTGTTTTCAAAGGAGGAAGTTCAGAAAAACGTTCAAAAAGACGCCTATAGTCAATACTTGATTGAATTAATTCAATATGTGTTCCGTGAGCAACAAGCTTTCCTTTTTTTAAAATGATTATTTGATCTGCATTTTTTATAGTAGCTAAACGATGAGTAATAATGAAAGTTGTTCTCTCCTTTAATACATTAGCAATAGCAATCTGTATCTCTCTTTCTGTTTCAGCATCAATAGCACTACTAGCATCATCAAAAATTAAGATTTTTGGATTTCCCAATAAAGCACGAGCAATAGCAATTCTTTGTTTTTGCCCTCCAGAAAGCTTAACTCCTCTTTCTCCAACAATCGTATCATATCCTTCTTCAAATGACATAATAAAATCATGCGCTTGAGCCAACTTTGCAGCGTGTTCAATTTCTTCTTGACTAGCTTGCGGTTTTCCATAAGCAATATTTTCTCTTATTGTCTTGCTAAAAAGAAAAATATCTTGTTCTATAGCACCTATATTTTTCCTTAGACTAGACAAACTCATCTCTCTTAGGTCAATACCATCGATGGTTATTCTGCCCTCTGTAGGGTCATAGAAACGCATTATTAGTTTAATCAATGTAGATTTTCCAGAACCAGGAGAACCGATAATAGCTATAGTAGACCCTGCAGGAACATGAAGATCGATACGATCAAGAGTTTTCTCATTAGTATTGTTTCCATTGTAAGAAAAAGAAACATTTTCAAAAACAATTTCACCTTTTGTTTCTAACCATTCTATAGGGATAATGGCTTCTGGAACGTATTCTTGTCTAGTTTTCATATTGTAAATTCTTTTTGCTGCAGCCATACCAATTTGAAATTGAGTACTGGCCCAACCTAATTGCCATGTGGGAGAGTTCAAAGTCATTGCTAACATTACAAAAGAAACTAGTTGCGAAAGTGATATTCTCCCTTTTGTTACTTCAAAACTACCCCATAGAAAACTAAAAGCTATAACTAAAATAGTTATTAGAATAGGATAATACTTTGTGCTTAGTATTCCTCTTTGTGTATTAATCTCTCGAAGCTTATCTGCTTGTATGTCAAAATAATTAATCTCTTCGTCCTCTTTCACAAAACTTCTGATTATTCTAATACCTGTTACACTCTCTTGTAAGAATTCATTAAGTCTGCTGTTCTGTTCAACTTGAGCTTTAGAAATTGGTTGTAATTTCTTGTTAAAATCATAAATTGTAATAATATAAAATGGTAATGCAAAAACAAGAATTAGAGTAAGTTTTGGGCTGATATAAATCATAAGAGAAACAGAAAATAATATCGTAAAAAAACCTTCAAGTAAAAATTTTAACCCTGGAGAAATGAAGATATTCATCTGACGGGTGTCGTAAGTGGCACGAGCCATGATATCTCCAATACGGACTCGATCATGAAACTCATGATTTACTTTTTGCGAAGTTTGTCGAACTTAGTCTTTCAAGAAAAAAACAAAGAAAGAGAATTGTTAGTTTCTTGAGAACTTAATCCTAACATACAATGAAAGAAGAAGGATTAAGGCAGACGTCATACACGAATCGGGGGAATCATAAAGAAGAGAAGATGTTCTCTTCACTCCACGAGAGACAAAAAAGAAAGAATAACTAGCCCTAAAATAGAGAAATTATCTTTCTTTTTGTCTACTGGGACTGCAACCAATGGCTGAGTCCTCGGCAAACAGTATAATGCGTAAGACTAAACTTTTGACCAGTAAAGTAATCAGTAATAGTTGTAACACGGGGACGAAAAAGATGACTAAGGAACTTACGGGCAATATTTCTAGCCCCTGTTAAATCAGAGTGGTAAGTATAGTTACAAAAGGGACAGTGTATTAATCCTCTGACGGGACGAGAAACTTCTTTTCCACAACGGGAACAATGAGAAGATGTTCCTCTTTCGTCTATTATAAGAATACGATGAGGAGCAAAACCTCTTAATATCAATGCTCGACGGAGAAGAGAAAGAACTAAAGAAAAATTCCACTGGTGAAGTTTTCTGCGAAAATAACGAGTATTTTTACCTTTCCCTTTTTCTTTTCCTTTTCTGACATTTTTGGGGTAACCTACGACGACGAAAAGGTCATACATTTGAGCATAGGTCCCTATCGTCCGCACAACGTCGTTTATAAATTGGTGAATATAGGACTGTTTAACGTTTCTATATCTCCGACGAAGATATCCAAGAAAACGATAAATTTGGTGTTTTTTACCCGACTGGTCATTTAAAGCCGCTTTCCTCTGAAGACGGGAAAACTTGAGTTTATATCTGTGATTGATTCTATTCCACTGTTTGGTATACCAGAATTTTATCTCTTTGCTTGTTAACTTCTTTTTGGGAGTTAGTAACACTCCTACAGCAGGAATGTTTATCCCTAGATCTATCCCCAGCACAGCTGGGGGAAGAGAAGAAGAATTATTAACTGAATAAGAAAAAGAAGAAGGAGGAAGAACTTCTAATTGAAAATATACCCACCACTCACTTGTAGAACGTTTATATCTCAGTTCTAAACTTTTTATCTGTCCTTTCTTTAACTCTTTCTGGTGGAAAGTGCTCATCTCTAAAGGTAACCACAATCGTTGATGATACCTTGTTTTTCTTTTCCACGTGTCTAATGAGTCTCTTATTCCTACCCACCAACGAGAAATAGAGTTATTTTTCTCTTTTGGTAAATTAGTAAGAATAAACCTATTCTTATTGATTAGTTGTCTTCGGGGTCTCTTTTTTGGAGGACGAGTGGCTTCAGGTCTATATCCTTGCTCGTACAGTTGTACTGCTATATCTCTACACTCTTGAAACTCATCATGAGAACAATATGGAAACATCTTTTTAAGGTCATGAGGAACAGTCTCTCTTCGCTCTTCTACTTTTTTTAGCCTTGATGTTGTCAATGTTAGTTCATCTAGTTTTCCTCTATGTACTCTTATTTCTCCTTTCTTTGTTTTCATACACAGTCTTCTTCTGTTGTGATGTATAATTTTTACATATTTTTCTATTATCCTTGTGTCTCTCCCTGTTATTCTCCTTAATCTTTCCTTTTTTCTCCTCGTCAAAACTTCATTTTTTATTTTTACTTTCAAAGTTTTGACTATCTTCTCCATCTTTTTTCCTCTTCTTTTCCTTTTTTTCTTTTTCTTCTCTTCATTTATTTCTACTATTTTTTCTTATAAAAAGTCTCTTTTTTTTCTTTTTCATCCATACTCTCTATCCTAATGTTCGCAAAATTACGCAAAAAGTAAAGCATGGCTCTTTTTTAGCATATCATCATAAAATTCTTCTGTAACATTTTTTGTCACTTTGTGTGCTATAACCTCATTTGTATAACTCTGTGTAAAATCAGCTAAAGTGCGAATAATTCCCGCTAAAGCAATTAATAAAGCAGTTTTTATAATTTCTAGAAACGAACTATTTTCTTTTGCTAACTCATCAAAAATATCCCCAATTAACATAGGTGTAAAAGATACAGTAGCAATAAAGAAAATAAGGAAAAAAACCATAATACTTACTAGTTTCTTTTCTCTCAATATATGCTTAAATAACCATCTTTTATAACCCATATACAAACCTGCAATTTAATCTTATTCAAATACCGTTGATTAATCTTCTTTAAAACTTTTTTTTTAATGCATCTTTTTTACAATAAATAATAGTTTGAAGAGTTTTTCAAATCAATAGATGTTTATTTCCGATATTAACCATCTTCAAATGTTTTTTTGCTATACTTTCGCAGCTTTCGGCTAGTTCTCTAGAAGTAACAGGTAGATCTTTAAACATATGTTGAGGATAAAAAGCTAATAGGGAGTAAGGAATATTTTCATTTAAGTCAGCAATAAAAGAAGCAATATTTTCAACTTCTTCTTCATCAATATAACCAGGAACAAGAAGAGTGGTAGCATTTAAAACTGGAAGTTCTGGTCTTTGTTCAAAATAATTTTTAGCTACAAATTTGAAATTCTCTAGCACTTCTTCATTAGTGACTCCAGTCAAAGCTTTATGTATTTGAGGATTCCAAGCTTTTAAATCGAATTTAATGTTTCCTCCAGAAATTAGAGAAAACTCTGCTGCTTTTGAAATATATCTTTGATTTCCAAATCCATTCCACTCCCAACAAATACGAACAATCCTTTTTTCTTCTTTAGAGATTTGTAAGACTTTTTTTGATAAATTGAGAGCAAAAGGAAAGTGAGGTTCTGGAGAACCTCCAAAGAAACAGATACACGTGATTTTTTTGTTAGTTCTAAAAGTATAAAGAAGTTTGTTTAGATTTACTTTTTGTCCTAATCTGATGTTTTTATGATGTTGGTTTTGGCAATACAAACAATCAAAGGAACAACCATAAAAAAAAATTGATAAGTTATAGAACCCATATTCTTTACCTTCTCTCATCGCAAATTCTGGAAAACCTGAACCTGTACCTGCAGGACAAAACCAAGCTGCACAACAATTGCAAGGCAAAGGATCTAGATAGTAATCAAGAATACCTATATTTGAATTTGTGAGAGATATAACTTTTCCTTCTTTGTTATACTTTAACCCACAGTAGCTTATTCCATTTTTATCTAAGCCGCATTTATGATTGCATAAATTGCAAATAGAACTTAAGTTACTAGGTAGTAATGGTGGAAGATTCTGTTTTTCTCTTGTTTTTTTATGAGCCTTAAAGATATATTCTTCAGTAGCTTTACTGTTATTTCTTAAACAAGAATTGCAAATAGAAAGGATTTGTGATATTTGTTTCTTTTCTCCACATACATCACAAATTTGAGTTGTGTTTCTAGAATGGTTGTTGGAAAACATTCACTATAACTAGGTAATTTATATTTCTTAATCTTTTGTTGAAAAAGAAAATGCTAATACTGTTTATTTCAAAATCCTTTGTTAGGACATTCTGATGGTCCTAGAAGTAAAGGTAAAAGTTCAGTTACTGAATTTAAAGTAGCATCAGGTTCTAGCTTTCTTATCTCTTCTTCAGTATACTTCTTATTCTCTCCTAAAATTGCTATAGTTTTTGTTCCTGCTATTTTTCCTGCTTTAATATCTTGGGGAAAATCTCCTATCATTACGCATTGGTTAGGTTTCTTCTTTAATTTCTTTAAAGCGTATAGAAGCCCGTCTGCATGTGGTTTTATTCGTTTTACTGTATTTCTAGTCACAATTACTTTGAACGATTCTAGAATTTTTAGTTTTTCTTTCGCCTTTTCTACAGTTTTATCTCCCGCACTAGTAACTAAAGCTAAATTATACCCTCGTGAACGAAGAGTTTCCAATAATTTTCCCACTCCGTTTATAGGTACTATTTCTCTAAAAGCCATAGTATCTGAAATTAGCTGTTTTGTAATTCTGAAAGTATCTTTCCAAGATATTCCAAGTTCTTTTCTTGATTTTAAGAAGATCCTAGCTTTTAGTACTTTAGATCTACCTTCTGATGTTGTTAATGTCTCCATTAGCATTCTTTCAAATACGTTAAATAGTTTCTTTTTATCTAAATTTGGACAAACAGCAAATATTGCTCTAAAGAAAGGAGCTCTATATCTTGTCCAAAGATCAGTTAAAGTTCCATCCATATCAAACAATAAGGTATCTACTTCATTAAAGGCATTCATATTGTTTTTTTTTGTGAGTCATTTAAATTTTTATCTACACTGGTAAAAAAGAAAATTAAATCTGTGCAAGATTATTAAAAAAAGAAATTTTATAAAAAAGAAAAAATGTATTTAGATTAAATTATTCTTTTTTTGCGAACAGAAATAAGTGTCATTAAGATCATAATAGCTGCTAAGGAGTAACTTAGTGAATAATCTAAAGAAAATGTGTTTAATAAATCTGTGTTTGTATCTGTGTTTGTATCTGTGTTTGTATTATTTTCAGTTGGTTCTTCTCCTTCTTCTAAAATTCTTAATTCGTGAATAGATAGTGCTGGTATACTTTCGTTGTCATATGTCGCATCAAAATAATTGGGTTCTTCTGATTCATATTGAGCTATATTTGTGAAATATATACTTTCTCCTAGATTGGTTTGGAAATCTCCTCCTTTAGTATCGCCTGAACTTAAAGGCTTTGAAAACTCTATTTGTCTCATACTCTGGTTATAAATGAAGGTAGCTCGTCCATCAATTGTTCCTCCAACATCAATGTCGCTAATGGGTCCTCCTTTACTTTGATCAAAGACCATATCTTCATATGATTCTGGTGTTATTACAGCAACATCTGCCCCTTTGTCAATTTCAAACATATCTGCTGTTTGACCAAACACAAAAATATTCACATCGCCTTCATCATATTTTTCGTCATATATTTCCAAATAGATATATAGTGTAAATCCATCAGTAACAAATCGAATTTCTCCATCAAAACGATTATCGTCTTGGATATAGTGGTTTTCCCAATCTACGAAATAAATAGTCACGTGATAATTTATTGCACTATTCCAAAAATCTTCGTTTGCAAAACCATCATAAGTAATTTCTACTGAAGAAAGATAAACACACTCATAAACCTGGTCAGAAAGTAACCAATTGATTTTTCCTCCCATTTCTGGTGTGTGTATAATATCTCCGTTATCAGTACCAAGTGAAAGGCGAATATATTTGAACGTAGAACCATCAGCAATAGACCAGTTGGGGCCACCAGGAGTAGTTTTGTCAATCCAAGCTATAATAAAAACACCAATTGAGTTTCCATAAGCTAGATTAAAATCAAAACCATTGTTATCATTAGACTGTAGTTCTTTTTGAAATTCAAAATAAGAACCATCACTAGTCATTTTCATAAATGCATTAACATTATTCTGCCCTCCTCTCTCTACATCATTAAAAGGTTCTACGAAAAAAGAATCAAAACCATGATCTTCGACTCTATTATCTGAAGTGTTCATAAAAATTGAATCAATTGTTTCTCCTTGTTCTTCTCTCCCAAAGAACATTATCTCTGTTGCATAAACTTGTCCTTCTAGATTAGGAATATAAACAAAACCATAAAGAAATGAGTTGTCATATGCAAAATTTACTTTTGCAGAAACAACTATAGGGGGATCGTGGGGTTCTATTGGAAACAAATTTATCTCCACAAGGGAACTATTATCCCATTCTTGAAAGATTCCATCTAACACAATAGTGTCGTTATAAGAAGCAATTATTGAGGGGTTATCTATTGTTTTACCATAGAGTAAATTGATTTTTGTAGTTAATCCAATTAGAAGGCAAGGAAAAAAATTATTGAAAAAATTTTTCTATGCCTCATTTTATCACCAACTATATTTGCTTAGACAATGTTTTGATAATATGTATTTTTTTTCAAAAAGGTAATTTGTAAAAAGAAAAAAACATTCGTTTTTTTGCAATATGGTTGTGTGAAATTGCTATCTAAATTAGTTTTTCTTTTTTTGAGTAATAAGGGTTATGACAACTGTTGCTACGATTAGACTTATTCCACCTATAATAAAAGCTGGATATATAGGTTTAGACGGAATTGGTATTTGTTCATCTTCAATTCCCATTAATTTGTTAAGTGCTGCAGTAGCATTTACCAGACCATAACCAAAGTATTTATCTTTTCCTTCATCTCCAAGATCAGTTGCTGTTTCACGTAAAATTTTCCTTATTTCTTCGACAGAGATAGTGTTATTTAGTGATTTCATTAAAGCTATTATCCCCGCAATTTGAGGTGCAGCAAAAGAAGTCCCCCACCCAAAAACATAACCTTCTGGAGGATAAGTCCCTTTTATTCCTGTCCCTTCATCTCCTACAGGAGCTACTAATTCAGTCCACTCTCCATAATTACTATAATCAGCTTTTTCTCGATCATAATTTGTTGCTCCTACTGCAATTACTTCATCATAAGCTCCAGGATAAGACATTATCTCTTTTCCTCCCCCATATGAAAGCCAAGAGTTGCCAGTTATTGAGACTACTGCAACATTATTTTCTATAGCATAAACTATATCGTCGTGATAATCTTCACTTTCAGAATAGTATTGTAAGCTTAAATTAATTACATCTGCTCCATTATCTACAGCATATCTTATTGCATCACCTAATCCTTCTAACGTAGTTCCTTGATAATTATCTGACTTTAGTACTCGAATATCCATAATAGTTACGTTGGGTGCTACTCCTGCGGTTCCCTCACCATTGGTTGGAGCTGCAATAATTCCAGCAATAAATGTAGCATGCCAATGAATAGGGTCATCTTCTTCTGGGCCAGGGATGCTGTCATTAGAAACAAAATCCCAACCATGTATATCATCAATATAACCATTATTATCATCGTCAATGGAATTGTTCGCTATTTCATCTTCATTAATCCAAGCTACATTCTGTAACTCTGGATGAGAAAAATCTATTCCACTATCAATAACGGCAATAGTAATATCTCTCGAACCATTAGTCAGTTTCCAAGCTCCATAAATATTAATTTGATCGAAATACCAAGGATTTTCACTGGAAATAGCAAAAGTGTCAAAATAATAGCTAAACTGATTTAAAAGGAATAATAGAACAATTCCAATTATAACTTGTCTTTTCATAATTTATAACTAGATTATGGAAATATATAAGACTATAGTAATAATGAAGGATAAACACTAAAAAACGTTCGTTGAAATAATTTAAGAATAATTTCGACAACTATTGTCAATGACTAAATACGATTGGGAAAATGAAAAAGTAATAGGCATAAACAAAGAAAAAGGCCATTGTTTACTTATTCCTCAATCTTCAATCAAAGAGAAAATAAAGGAAAAATCAGAGTTTTATTTGTCTCTTAATGGGAAATGGAAATTCCATTGGTCACCTAATCCTTTTTCTCATCCTATTTCTTTCTTTGAATGCGATTTTGATGATAGTAAATGGAATGAAATTAGTGTTCCTGGAACTTTTGAATTTCAAGGATATGGAATGCCGTATTATTTAGCAAGTAGCTATCCTCCCCCTTTAAGAAAAAGAAATGCACCAAATATAGATAAGAAAAACAATCCTGTAGGTTCCTATAGAAAAAAATTCATTTTACCTGAAACTTGGGCGCAAAGAGTAATATTTATTCACTTTGCAGGCGTGAAATCTGCTTTTTATCTCTGGATTAATGGTCAAAAAGTAGGTTATAGTCAAGGATCTATGACCCCTGCAGAATTTAATATTACTAAATATGTTAAGAAGGGCGAAAATCTTATTGCAGTAGAAGTTTATAAGTGGTCAGATGGTTATTATCTTGAAGATCAAGACTATTGGTTTTTAGGTGGAATATTTAGAGATGTCTTTATTTATTCTACTCCTAAATTGCATATTTGGGATATTTTCACTTTAACTTCCTTTGATAAACAATATATCAATTCAAAACTTAATTTAAGGATAAAAGTGAGAAATTTTTCTGAAAAAGAAAAGGAATTCAGAATTAAAATTAAGCTTTATGAAGAAGGAAGCAATGAAGAGATTTTTTCATTAGAAACTGACACGCACACAATAAATTCGTTAGATGAGTTAGAAATTTCAATTTCTAAACAAGTTCTTTCTCCAAAAAAATGGACTGCAGAGATACCCCATCTTTACAATCTCTTATTTATTTTAGTTGATAGTGAGGAGAATGAACTTGAATATTTATGGGAAACAATAGGTTTTAGGCAAGTAGAAATAAAAAACAGTCAAATATTGATAAATGGTAAACCCATTATTCTTAAGGGAGTGAATCACCATGACTTCGATCAAAAGAATGGTTACTCTATTTCCTTCGAGCAAATGGAAGAAGATATTAGAATCATGAAAAAAAACAATATTAACGCTGTAAGAACAAGTCACTACCCTTCTGATCCTCGTTTCTACGATTTATGCGATAAGTATGGTTTATACGTGATGGATGAAGCAAATGTAGAAGCACATGGGTTTATGGGTAATATTTTTTTAAGAAGAAAACTTCACAAGAAATGGACAAAATCAGCTGTCGATAGAATGGTGAGGATGGTTGAAAGGGATAAAAATCATCCTTCTGTTATTATGTGGTCATTAGGAAATGAAGCTTGTTTTGGCGAACTACATATTAAAATGAAGGAGGAAGCACTAAAAATAGATAATTCTAGACCTTTTCATTATGAAAATGATCTAGACTTGAAAGTTTCTGATGTATTCAGTGCCATGTATTTCTCTCCAAAAAAGGTAGAACAAATAGGAAGGTTAGAGAAAATAAAATACCGTTTTCCAAATGGGTCAATTTCGCCTAAAGTTTATTCTTCAAAACCTTTTATTCTTTGCGAATATGCACATGCGATGGGAAATAGTCTTGGTAATTTCAAGAAATACATTGATCTTTTTTATAGATATGATAACATATGCGGAGGTTTTATTTGGGACTTTGTTGATCAAGGTATACTTGTTGAAACAGATGATGGTAAAAACTATTGGGCGTATGGAGGAGATTTTGGAGATAAACCTAATTCTCTTAATTTTTGTATTAATGGTATTGTGAGACCAGATAGATCTCCCAATCCTTCTCTTTTTGAAGTAAAGAAAGGATATCAAAATGTAAAAGTTGTTCCTGTAGATGCAAAAAAAGGTTTTTTTAAACTAGTCAACCTCTACTCTTTTCAAAACTTGAAATTTCTTGAAATGCTCTGGGAATTAACTGAAGATGGAAAAATCGTAAAAACTGGAAGTATAGGCCGCCAAGATATTTCACCAATGGACATGAAAATGGTAGAACTATCTTTGAATTATGAATTTAAGAACACTTCAGAGTATCATCTTTTGTTTAAATTCTGTCTAGCCGAAGACATGCTGTGGGCAGAAAAAGGTTATGAATTGGCATGGGAACAAATTGAACTACAAAGTTTTAATGAGAAAGAGCTGTTAAATGAAGAAAAAAGAGCTGAAAAGCTAATAGTAAATGAAACTGAAAAGGAGATAGAAATTGTAGGAAACTTTTTCACTGTCAAAATAAGCAAAAATAGTGGATTAATTTCTTCTTATAGGGTTGAAGGAGAAGAACTGTTCCTCAAACCCTTAAAACCAAATTTCTGGCGAGCTCCTATTGATAATGACAATTTAGCGAGAGTATTAAAGTATAATTACCCATTTTTGAGATTTTTCCTAAAAGAAAGTATATGGAAAAGAGCAAATGTTTGGAAAAGAATAAAAAAGCTTTCTTGGGAACAAAAATCAGAAAGTGAGGTGATAGTTAGAGCAGAAATTGAGATTTTAAAGAACAAATCACCTTATACTATTTATTATACTATCCAAGGAAATAGTGAAATAAAATTTGAGATCTCATTTAAACCAGAATACGAGTTGATAAGATTAGGTGTGCAAACGCTTCTAAATAAGAGATTACAAAATTTTAAATGGTTTGGGAGAGGACCACATGAAACTTATGAAGATAGAAAAAATGGTGCTCCAGTAGGCATTTATGATTCTAAAGTTGATGGGTTAATTCATGATTATGTTTATCCTCAAGAGAATGGAAACAGAACAGATGTACGGTGGCTTAAAATAACTGACGAAAAAGGAAATGGAATAGAAATTCGATGTGGTCTTAATAATTTTATATGTTTTAGTGCTTGGCCATATACACAAGAAGAATTAGAAGAAGCTGAACATGTTCATGAACTTCTTAGACGAGAAGAGTTGACACTAAATATAGATTACAAGCAACGAGGAGTTGGAGGAGATTTTCCCGCTGTACCATCTGTTCACGAAGAATACAAGTTAAAACCAAAAAAACTCTACAGATATTCGTTTTCTCTAAAAAGTTATAAGAAAACGAGGTGAGATAAATAATAAAAATAACAACAAAATTTTTGTTCTATGAAAGGAAAGAGAGGAAAAAACTTTCGTGTAGTCCCATTTGAGAAAAATCGGAAAATTATTCTAGATTTACTTGAGCAAGGAAAGAAAAGAAATCATGTGAAAGCTTTAGTTGAAGTTGATGTAACTGATGCTAGAGAGTTTTTTAAAAAATACAAAGAAATTAAAGGAGAAAAACTTTCTTTTACTGCATGGATTATATATTGTGTAGCTAAAGCAATAGATGAAAATATAGCAGTAAATGCATATAGAAAGGGAAGAAAAAAAATAGTTATTTTTGATGAAGTTGATGTAGGAACAATTATTGAAAGAGAAATTGATGGAAAAAAAATACCTAGAAAATATATAATTAGAGAAGCAAATAGAAAGAGTTTGATAGATATTCATAATGAAATAAGGGATGTTCAAAGAAAAGAGATTAGTGGGCCTATACTAGGAAGTAAAAAGGAAACAAAATTTGTTAACTTTTTTGCTTCTTTGCCTAAGTTTATACGAAAAATTTTCTGGTGGTGGACAAAACAAAAACCTGAATTTAGAAAGAAAATGTTAGGGACGATTACAGTTTCATCAGTTGGTATGTTTGGAAGAACAGGAGGGTGGGGAATAGTTATCTCTTCTGAAACTATTCATGTTCTGATAGGCGGAATAGCTAGAAAACTTGGTGTGGTGGGTAATGAAATCTTGATTAGAGAGTACTTAGATCTTACATTAATGGCTGACCACTCAATTATTGACGGGGGGCCTATAGCCAAACTTCTTCAACGACTCATTGATTTGATAGAAAACTCATATGGATTAGATGACAATCTGATAAAATCATAAACAAAAACAAAAAATGAAAAAGAGAAAAAGAAGATTTATACTTTATCTGTTATGTGGTCAACAATCCTGAAAAGCATTGCAATAGGTGTTAAAGCTCCAAGTATGTAAACAAAGAAGTTGATAATTATAACAACTATTGGTACAGGGATATATAGGGAACCAATTGATAGACCTATTAAGATAACTAAGAATATGATAAATCCTAAAAGTATTTTCAAGGATCCACCAAAAGCACCAATGAAACTTACTTTTTTAGAGAATTTTGGTCCTCTTGTGGCAGTGAAAATAAAAGCTGCAAAACCACCAATCATTATAAACAAGAATCCTAAGATTATTAGCACAAAACCAATAATACTTGCTACATTTCCAAAAAACGCCGTGGGGTCAAGTAGTACGCTGAAGTCGCCTCCAAACAAAGCTAAAAGTGCAGTAAAGTCAAATAAGAAAAATCCTCCTACAACTAAACCAAAACCAATTATATTGTAAACTATTGCTACCAGTATGTAGATAATCGCTCTTCCATACGATTCAAAAAAATTCGAGATTCCCGACTGTTCTTTATAAACCATTTTTTTCACCTAATATTTTATTTTATGAAGATTTAGTAGAGGAGACATATAAATCTTTGCTATCTCGGTGGTAAAAAATCTTTTACTGCTTGAAAATAATTGGTGTAATATAGAGCTTTCCTCCGATAACAGCTTTAAAGGAGAGAATGTCCTCGGAAAAATCTTTTATTTGCCTTGCTTTTCCTTTAAGAAAAATCGTTTCCAAACACAATTCGTGAGTAATATGAGCATGCATAGTTGATACGATTATTTCGTCGTTATCATGTTGTATTTGAGTTAGTTTCTCTGAGCTATTAAAAGAATGGTGGTCATATAAATAAGTTAAACTTCCAACAACTTGAACATTAGGGTCAACGTTAAGTTCAGATTTAGCTAAATGCTCCCTTACTATAAATCTAATAGCTTCAGACCTATTAGGAAATTTTTTTTCTTTTATCCATTCATCAAGATTTGAAAGTAACTCAGGTTCGAAAGACACTCCTGTTCTAGTGACATAGGTCTTTTTTTCTTTCATAATTTTCTAATAGCTTTCAAGATTAAAGAATATTTCCTAAATGAACTTTATTTTTTAATTATAAGAGAATAACTTAATTAGAAAATAAAATTCAATTTTTTTGTTATTCTATAAAGATGGTACTTGTTTACTCAATAGACTTGGGTTACACTTTTGGGTACTAGAGAAACATAGGGGTGATTCATAAATCTTTCTCCTGGGGTGAGGAAGTTAAGAGATTGGTGAGGACGACTAAAATTGTAGTAAGAGCGGTAGTAGGAGAGATCTACGTTGCAGTATTTTAGACCTAATCTTTCCATCTCACGGATGATTGTTGGGTCCCATGTAGTCTTTCTACTTTTCCACATGTTTCGGGGTGAAAAACTCTAGCTCTGATGTGTTTTATTCCTTCTGTTTGACACCAACGGGAGAAGGTACTTGTTCCTCCTCTAACGGAAGAGAAGAGTGCTCCATTGTCCGTGAGGATAGACTCGGGGTGACCATATTTTTCTATTGCTTCTTCTAGCAAGCTTATTATTTGCTCTTTTTTTGGTGCAAAAGGGTGGAATTTAGCTCCCAGACAGAATCGTGAGTGGTCGTCTATCAAGGTTATGAGGTGAAGATGTTGTCCCTGTTCTTCTACCCAGAATGGCCCTTTCACATCTATTTGCCAGAGTTCGTTAGGTTTTTGACGTTCAAAACTCTTGTATCGAGGTCTCTTCCTCTTTTTTCTATTAACCCATAAAGAAAGACCTAACTCTTTTATTACTTTCGTCACTGTCGTCTGAGAGAGTGCTTTTCCTTCTCTCTTCAACAAATAAGCTATCTTCTCCACATTCATTCCTTGTTTTATTCTTAACTCCCTTATCCTCTCTTTTAACGCCTCATCTACTTTTTTGTGTATAGTTTTTGGTCTGGAAGATCTATCTTTCCACCAACCATTCTCCTTCAGGGTTCTCTCTGAACCTCTTCAACCACTTATACACAAACTTCCTACTCACCATATACTTGTGAGCTATCTCTTTTATCTTCTCTCCTTCCAAAGCTTTTTTAACCACAATCTTTCTTAGTTTCTCCAGGTTACGTTCGTTTTTATTCATAATATATCACTTACCCACGTAACCCACTTCTATTTATTTGTTACCAATGTGAGTTGAGTATACACTATAAAGATGGTACTGATAAATAATTAATTTTGCTAAATTTTTTTTAAATATAAAAACTTATCTTTTTTAACTATTGTGTGTCCCAAACTTAATTTTTTTAATAACTTTATTACCTACCACTACTCTTTTATTTTAGTTAAAATGTTTAAAGAAAACTTAATTTAAAATTAATTGGAGGCTTAGAAAATGGAGCCTGGTGAATACATGATGGATTGGTGGGGTATTCCCTTTGTGGGGTATATGATGATTGGAGTAGTACTTGTGATTGTATTAATTGCGTTTCTGAAATATTTAGATGCAGAAAAACGTGGGCTGAATGGTTTATTGTGGCTTTTCTTGGTTATTGTACCAATGATAAGTGTAGTATCTATTATAGTCTATCTCATAATAAGAATTGATTATCCTGTACAGCAACCAGTTGAACAAAGTTTGTTACACAAAGCACAAGTCTATCACAAAAACCCAACATCAATGCTTACTGCTTTAGCAAATCTTGATGAACATTATGCTAATAGTGAAATAACTCGTGAAGATTACTATCAGATGAAAAGGGACATTGAGTTATCTCAATAAAAATAACATACTCTTTTTTATTTTTCATTTATAGGAAATATTAATAAGATCAATAAAAAACACAAATTTTTAATGTAAAGTAAAAAATTTTCTGCTTATCATTTCTGTTATTCTCATTTTTCTGATATTTTTAATTTCTTTTTGTTTCTCTTTCAATTATTCCATCTCTCATGTGAATAGTCCGTTTTGCTACTTTTGCAGCAGATAAGTCATGAGTAACCATCAAAATAGTTGTACTCTTTTTCTCATTTAATTCCTTTAAAAGTTCTAAAATTTTTTGTCCAGTTTGTGAATCTAGGTTTCCTGTAGCTTCGTCACACAATAATATTAATGGATCGTTTACTATGCTTCTCATTATTGCTACTCTTTGTCGTTCTCCCGAACTTAATTCTTCAGGAAACTTGTGTTTTAAGTTGTTTAAATCAAAATCATCAAACAGTTTGTTTACTTTTTTTCTTCTCTCAGAGTAATCTTGATAATCAAAGATAAGTGGGAGTTCTACATTTTCGTAGGCAGTCAAACCATCAATTAAGTTGAAAAATTGAAAAACAAACCCTATTTTTCTTCTTCTAAACTGTGCTAGCTCATTTGGAGAGAATTTAGTAACATCTTCTCCGTCAATTATGATAGTTCCTTTGGTTGGGTGTTCTATTGTTCCAAGTAAGTTTAATAATGTCGTTTTTCCACTTCCTGAAGGGCCTACACAAGAAACGAACTCCCCTTTATTTATTGAGAAACTTATATCCTTAACTGCAATAACTTCATTTTCTCCAACAATAAATGACTTTTTTAAATGTTCTACTTTTACAATAGGATTCATTCTTGAGAACTATCTTTAACATACACTAATAAAGTTGTTTAAAACACATTAAAACTGTTTTTCTTGAGAAATTTAACGTTTCTTTAATTTTCTTCAAACTTTCATTTATTTTATGAGCAAAAGTTAAAAAGCATAGTCTTTTTTCCACTCAGTAAAACAAAAATTATGGAGTGAATAAATAAAATGGCAGAATTTCATTTAACAACACCGATTCCTCCAGAAAAACTGGAAGAAATAAAGGTTGGGGATATTGTATATATCACGGGTATTGTTATTACTGCTCGTGATGAAGCACATCTTAAAGCCTTAGAATTGCATGAAGAAGGTAAAAAACCTCCTGTGGACTTTAAGGGAAATGGACTTTTCCATTGTGGTCCAGTTATGAAGAAGAATGAAGATGGCTCATGGACTGTTGTTGCAGCTGGACCTACTACTTCTGCAAGAATGGAGATTTTTCAAGACAAGTTTATTAAGGCTTTTCATCCTGGAATTATTATTGGCAAGGGAGGAATGATGGAAAGAACAGCAAAAGCATGCCAAGAAGAAAAATGCATCTACGGTTATTTTACTGGTGGAGCAGCTCTTTTAGCTGCAGATAGAATAAAAGAAGTTAAAGATGTCTTTTGGCTGGAAGAGTTAGGTATGCCTGAATGTTTATGGGTTTATCAAGTAGAAAACTTTGGCCCCTTAACTGTTACAATTGATGTTCATGGTGGAAATCTTACAGAAGATAGCAAGAAAAATATCATGAAAAATAAAGAAAAAATTTTGGAGGAGATGAAATAATGAAAGATATTGCCCAAGTTGTTGAAGATACATCTTTTGAATTACTCAAAGTTGCAGCAACTAAATTACCGAGTGAAGTTAAAGAAACTCTTGTAAAAGGAAAAAATGAGACTAAAGGAAGCCTAGGCAAGGCACAAATGAGTGCAATAGTAGAAAATGTTGAACTTGCTGAAACAAATATCAAACCAATGTGCCAAGATACAGGTCTGGTTGCTTTTTTTGTTAAAATAGGTGATAAATTTCCATTAAGATCAGAAGTTAAAGAGATTCTAAAGAAAGCAACTGAAAGAGCAACAAAAAACGTTCCCCTTAGACCTAATGCTGTAGATATGTTTGAAGGAAACACAAAAACAAATATAGGGTTAAGAGGATATGTTCCTTGGTTTTATTTTGATCTAGTTGAAGGTGATAAGCTTGAAATTATAGCTATGCCTAAAGGTGGAGGCAGTAGTAATGTTGGTAAAATGAAGATGATTCCTCCAGGAAAGGGAATAAAAGGAGTAAAAGAATTTGTTGTAGAAGCTTTAGCTGCTGCAGGACCTCTCGCTTGTCCTCCTTATACAGTGGGAGTAGGTGTAGGTGGAGGAGAAGATATGTGTATGAATCTAGCGAAAAAAGCTCTTCTTCGTCCTCTTTATCATTATCATGAAGATGAGCGAATTGCAGCTATCGAAAAAGAATTACTTCAAACTCTTAACCAACTAGAAATTGGTGCTATGGGACTAGGTGAAGGACCATCTGTTCTAGATGTTCATATGGAATTTGCAGCACGTCATCCAGCTAGTTTACCTGTTGGAGTCGTTATTTCTTGTTGGGCTCTAAGACATGCTGGAGCAACAATTGACAAAGATGGAAATGTTGAGTATCACCCTCATTAGAATATCTTCTTCTTTTTTCTATTTTTTAATTTGCACAGCAAGACAATTTTTCAACATCTTTATCAAGAGCTAATATTGCCAATTTTATTGCTTCAACCTGCACTAGATAGGGAAAAAACTCTGTTGAAATATCTATTAAAGATACTCCATATTTTTTTCCGAAACTAATAATTAATGAGGCTGTTTGAATAATTTCTCCTGCATTAAAACCAATAATATGCGCACCGATTAAGTAATCTGTTTCCTTATCTGCTACTAGTTTTACAAATCCTTGAGTATTAAAAGAAGTAAGCGCTTGTGGAACATATTTCATAGGTAAAAGGCTAGTTTTTACTTTGTATCTATGTTTTCAAATGTTGCTCTTATTGTTTCATCATTAATGATTTTTGAAGTAATAATTTCGGCTTTACCTTCTTCCCATTTGGAAACATAAACGTTATTTATACCTTTCAATTTAGATAAAGCCTTTTTTATATGTAATTCGCAAGATTTACAAGACATTCCTTGTATTTCTAATTTGATTTTTTCTTCCATTTAATTCGATTGTACAGAGGATTCTTTGTTAATAATAGCAATGGTTTAAATTTTTATGTTTGAGAAGGAGTTGTTTTTTATTTCAGATGAATTAGAAACGTTTATATCATAATAATCCAAATTTAGCTTATGAATAGTGAAGAAATTCGAGAAATTACTCCTGAAGATATTGACGAAGGAAGAGAACAAAGTGTTAGAGAAAAAAGAAAAAGAGAAAAAAATCAGAGTAGAATTGAAACTGAAGAAGACAAAGAAGCACAAAAATTAATCGAAGAAAAAAAACTTAGAAAAACTGTTTACAAGAAAATCATCGTCGATTTAAGGGGAACAAAATTTCATACTGATGAATGGGGAATAAAACTTGACCAACAAAGGCAATCTAAATCAAGACAATGGACAAAAGATATGGATACAATTGGTGACGTTAAAATTAACAACAAAGCTTGGGGAAAATTGGGTATAAGAGAAGAAAAATGGAAAAAAGTTGATCCACTTAAAAAACGTTTTGTGATGAAACTCTTTACTAATAGTTTTTACTGGAGGGGAACAATAGAGTTTCTTCAAGGAGAAAGTGTATTATTATCCTATGTCACAAATGAAAACTGCCCAGTATACATGTGTAACATCAGTACTAGTTTAAATTTGGTACGTATTAGGCGTCTTCCTCATAAGCCTAGGTTTAGAGGAGAAGTATTCGGTTTTGAACTTGTAGATGATAATGGTATACATAATGTATTTATGATTGATGATAAAAGGTTTACACTAGGTTCTGATTGGTATGTTAAAGATGTTCACAAGAATATTGTGGCCATTATCAATGGAAAATTCTTCAATGTAGGTGGACGATACGATATTGAAATATATGACAAAAAACTTGCCTCAAATAAAGAATTCTTCTCTACATTGATTCTATTTGCTTCTACATTACGTTGGCATAAAGACATAAAAAAACTCCTGAAGAAAGTAATGTACGAAATAAGGAGAAAGAATCAAACCTTAAAGTTACAAGAAAGTGAAGCAGATTTATACCTTAATCCTCGGAAAATGAACTATTAATATAATCTTTATTATATTATTTTTTTAAGCTCTTTTTCTAATTCAGGAAGGGTATATTGAACATTTCCTTGAACAAAATATTGTATTTTGTTCATATTAGATGTAGAAGTATAGTTAAATAAGACACGGGTAGTTTTTCTATTTTCAAAGAAAAGATATGAAGCAGGGTAAACCTCTAGACTTGTTCCTACTGCAATAAGCAGATCGCACTGTCTAGAAGTCTCAAAGGCAGCAGTATAAACTTCTTGAGGTAGAAATTCCCCAAAGAGAATAACTTTTGGTTTTAATGGGTTGTTACATTTAGGACATTGAGGAAAAGGTTTCTCGCTAAGATGCTTTTTTTCATCAACTACTTCTTCATATTGGCACCAAAGACAATGTAACTTACTTGTTGTACCATCAACTTAATTTTTGTACAATATTTTTGTACGCCAATCTTGCTCTCGGAAAGATCTGTCTAGGAGGGAGATCTAAACACTCATTGAGCCAGAGGAGAAGGTTGAGCACTCTTCCACCGTGGAAACTGGATGAATAAATCCTCTCACACGGGAAAGTTAAGTCGTATTCAACTTTTCTTTGATTTCTTTCTTTATGCGAATGTTTTTTTTTATCCTGACACGCCGTGCCAGCTTAGAGAGTAAGTATTTTTCTTAACATCTATCTTTTTTTTTCACTCTCTACATTAATAATGTCTTTTCACTATTTAAACACCAATTTTTTAATTTGACAAAAATGTACAAAAAAGCTCTTCATGAATCTCAAAAACATTTTTTGTGTTTGCTTTCTGATGTAAGGCATCTATATTTTGTGTGGCTACAAAAACCTTCTCTTCTCCTAACATTTTTGTATGTTTGATATTGCATAATGAGCTTCGTTTGGTTCTGCAGATTTAATAATGGAAAAAGCTTCTAAAAAAAATTCCCAAACCCTTTCCGGATTCTTTCTAAAAGCACTTATAGTGCCATATTTATTAGGGTCAAATTTTTGCCATATTCCATTCGGCGAACGAAAATCTGGAATCCCGCTAGGTGTACTAATACCTGCGCCAGTAAAGAAAAGAATCTTTTCAGCATTTTTTGCTAATGTAGCTATATTGCTAATTTCACTTTTACTATTCATTAAATTACATTTAATTCTTGAGGTAAAAAATATTCTTGCTCTACCTTCTAACTAAATATTCTGAGGTAAAAAACAATATAATAATCTCTTTTTCTATATATTTCAATCTATTTTTTTGTAGGGGCTGTAAGTAGTTTCTTATAGAGTTTTCTGTCTAATAATTCTCCTCCGACACTTAAGTAGTTTGAAATGAGCTTATCGCTTGTTTTTCTACTTATACATGCTTCTTCTGTAAACTTTTTGGATAAAAACTTTGTAACATGTCTTTTTCTTCTATCCATTGATCTGAAATACCAGAATAATTTGATTTTGACAATAATAAAGAAAAAAAAAGCCAAAGGTGCATCTAATATTACTCTTAGCTTCATTTATTCACCTTTGCCATTCTTTAGGAAAGCAATCATTTTGTTCAAATTTCCTGAGAATTCTAAAACTATTTTTTCTACAGTTTCTTTGGAAATTCCTTCATTTAGTAGTTTTTGATAAACTCTTATTACTGCATCAGCATAATTTTCTGCTACATCTACATTGTATATTGAACCTAATAACTGTTCTACTATTGTTCCTATTTCACCTGAAAGAACTTTCAAGAACTCTTTTGTTTGGGTTTTGTCGTCAATGCTTTTTTTTTCTTTATCTAGCGCATAATCATTGATATGATTCTTTCCATTCGTCGAAGAGTTTCGTTCTTTCGCCATCAAATCACACTCTACGATTACATCGAGTTTTCATTTAAAACCTTTTCCTAAGTCCTTTATCTCTGTAAAAACATTGTTCAACAAATAAAGTCTAATAAAATCATATGATTCTTCAATTAAAACAATCAATTTTTAAATGAACTTTTTGAGACTCAGAAAAGTATAAAATAGAAAGAAATAGAAGAAAAATCAATTTTACATTTACTGAGCTTCTTGTGGAACAACTTGTTTTTCAGATTTAGATAATTGTATTGTTCCATAAATAAAGCGTTGGATAACTGTTATTACACATAATCCTGTTAATATCATGTATCCAATATAGAAGTAAGTCCCATGAGAAAATTCACCTATTGTGAAGAATGGGTTGTCCTTAAAGCTTGGGATAAACAAGGAAATTACCATCAGAAAGAACAAAAATAGTAATCTTTCACTTCTTTCCATTAAGCCTACAGCCATTTTTTCTATACCAATACTTTCTCCTTTTGCACGAATATAGCTTATAAGTAAGGTGGAGGTAACCATTATTATTCCTGTTACTAGATCTACATGAATACTAAGTGCAACCCCTCCAAAGATAGCTAAATCGCTTATTCTATCAACAATACTATCCAGAAAACCACCTTTTCTAGTTGCAAGTCCCCTATATCTGGCCACTCCTCCATCCAAAAAGTCCATAGCTGCGCCAACCATTAGCAAAATTACAGCAGTAAGAAAATTGTCTAAATAAATGAACACCCCTGCAGCAATAGACAATAATACTCCTAAATAAGTGAAGACATTAGGGTGAATCCCTAGTTTTCCAAAAAAGACAACAATTGGCATTAGTATTTTAGTGACAGGTTCTCGTATTTGACTTGATACCATAATCTTCATATTTCGTTAGGGAGAGTGTCAATTTAAACTTATCGCAATAATACATCATCCTTTTTTTTTCTCTCTGTAATACACAATATTACATAACTACTAATATCTGCCGACAAAAAATATGTTCGGGGAAAAAGATGAGAGAAGAGTTAACCGATTCAGAAATTAGTAATTTTTTACAGAGATATGGAAAAGTCCGTCCCTTATTGTTGCCTAAGCAGAAACTTAGTAGTAGTATTTTACCTTATGAGGTAGAAAATGAAAATCAAAAATTTGCAGTTTTTGTGTATAATTGGAAAAAAAGTATAGGTACGGATGTGCTTATTAGACTAGAAGACAAAGTTTCTGATTTGGAAAAAAAATATGATGGAATCATAGTTATCGGAAAGAAATTTAGCGTAAATGCACGAGATATTGTGAATGATATAAACAGGAGAGGAAAAAAACCTTTAATCTTGATTAAACGTTCAGAAATATCTATGATTTTGGAATCAGTAAGATAAAAAAAAAACAAGTATTTTCTAAAAAAGAAAGAAAGGCCTATTATTGCCTTTTTCTGAGTTCTAATTTATCTTTGTCTCCTTTTTCCTCTTTTTCGTCTGAAGAATACTTTGTCTGAGTATATACTGATTTTTGTACAATGAGCATTATTCCTAATCCTAAAACTCCTAGTGAAATAAAGAATAAAATGTCTATAGATGTTGCTTGAGAAATAATAAGTAGAACAACACCCAATAGTGCAATTGAATAAGATACTATGTTATAAATCAAATTTTTCCTTTTCTTCTTTTCTTGTTCCTCTGAAATATTATTCTGTTCTTTAGACTTCATCAACTTTTACCATTATTCTAATTTTAAAAGTATTTCTTAATATATTCAAAAATAAAAATTTAATAAGATTCAGTTTCTAAGTTGGTTTATGTTTGTTTTTTAAGAAAAATATAATTGATAAATATAAGAAAAAAAATGTATCTATCCAAAATCATAAACCCAGTTCGTTTCAGGAATGTAAAGCATGTTTAAGATAAGTGTCCACACAGCTATAGTAACAATAAAGAACTGAAAGATTGCAGAAGTATAAAACGATCTGGCTTTAAGTCCAGTATTTTTATTTCTATAGATTAAAAACCAAACTGATGATAGTAACAGAAATACTCCAAGTAATGTAAGTCCTGCTGGCCAGTTTCTAAAATTAGTTACACCGAAAATTATTCCAGTAACTATCCCTACTAACACTTTAGAATAGTACATTTTGTTCGTTAAAGGCATTTCTTTAATTTTTTCTAACCAGTTGACGGGATTCAAATTATTTTTAACTTTATCCTTAATTTTGTTCATATCAATATTCAAACTCATTCACCCAGGTGTTAATATGAAATCATCATTAACTTCATTAGATATTAATTGTCTTGTTGAGGAACTGAGGCCCGAAATTATCGGTAGTTGGCTCAATAACGTCTATAACATTGGAGAGAAATTACTTATTTTAAAGTTTCGAAAGTCAAGCAAAATTAATTTTGAGCTAGTTATTGAGTTGGGGAAGAGGTTTCATATAACAAAATATGCTAGAAGTAAACCTCCTGCACCTAACAACAAAGTAGCAATGATGCGAAAACACATAAAAGGACTGCCAGTTGATGACTTTTATCAAGTAGGTTTAGATAGAATTGTAGTATTTGAAATAGCTTACAAAGATTCGCACTATAAGCTAGTAATTGAGCTATTTGGAGAAGGAAATTATATTTTGGTTGATCCCAATAATAGAATACTTCTTGCACAAACACATAGGAAAATGAGAGATAGAGATATTCATCCAGGAAAAGAGTTTCTCTTACCCCCTCAAAGAGAAAAGGATATCACTTCACTTACTAAAGAAGATATATTAGAAGCTATTTCTAGTGAAGAGGAAAAGATTATTCCCATCCTCAATAAACTTCTAGGATTAGGACCAAAATATTCAAAGAATATTCTGGAGAAAGCAGAAATTAATAGCACAACTACAACAAAGTTAAGTTCTAATGAAAAAGAGGCCCTTATAAGAGAAATACTAGAATTGAAGAAAATAATAGAAGAAAAGAGATATTCGCCCGTTGAATATTTTGATGGTGAAGAAGTAGTTGATATATCGCCTATTCCATTAGTGAAATATAACGATTTAGAAGAGAAAAAATTGGATTCATTCAATGATGCGCTCGATGACTTTTTTACAGAAAATGAAGAAACACCAGAATTCGAAAAAACTGAAGGAAAGATAAGAACCACTCAATCAAAACATGAAAAAATTCTACAAAATCAAATTGAGCATAAGAAAAAACTCGAATTACAAGAAGAGCTAGAAAAGAAAAAAGGAGATTTGTTATATTCTCACTTTGCACTAGTGGATGAATTGCTAAATACCATTATTAATGCGAGGAAAAACAATATTCCTTGGTCCGAGATAGAGAAAAAAATGGAAGAAGCTAAAAATAAGAAAATTCCTGCAGCGTTAATCTTACATAAAATTAACCCAAAAACAAAGGAAGTATGGGTGAATTTAGAAGATCTGGAAACTGGAGAAAAAGAGATTATTGTTCTAGATTTTACTCTCTCTGTGGCTGATAATGCTAATAAGTTTTATGAAAAAAGTAAAAAAGCAAGGAGAAAAATACCAGGAGCTATTCAAGCAATAGAACGAACAAAACAACAGATTGAAAAAATGAAAGAAAAAGGAGAGCAACTTCTTACTGAAAAAGAAACTAGAAAAAAGGTTGAAAAACGACCAAAACGATGGTACGAGAAGTTTCACTGGTTTTTATGTGATGGTACTGTAGTCGTTGGAGGAAAAGATGCTAAATCCAACGAAAGATTACTAAAAACTTATCTAGACGATGATGACCTTTTTTTCCATGCAGATGTGCATGGAGCCCCTTATGTAATAGCAAAGGAAGGTAAAAAGAAACTCTCTGATGAATGCGTTAAAGAAATAGCCTCCTTTGCTTTATCGTTCTCAAGTTTGTGGAAGGCAAAAAAACTAGTGGGCGATGTATATTACGTAGATCCTGAACAAGTGAGCTTAAGTGCTCCTTCTGGACAATACTTGGCAAAAGGGAGTGTAATGATATATGGAGAAAAGAATTATGTTAAGAATGTAGAAATCAATCATGTTTTGGGATTAATCATTCATGAAAATTACGCTCAAGTAATTGGAGGACCTATGAAAAGTGTTGAAAATAAAACGAACTTAATAATAAGATTAAAACCTGGTGAAATAAGTAAAGGAAAGATAGCAAAAATAATAAAACAGAAGTTTATTAAGATGTGCCCAGAAGAAGATAAATACAAAATTGAAGCTCTTGATATTAATGAAGTAATGGACTTCATTCCTGGAGATTCAGAGATAATAGAATAATAATTGTTTAGAACAGAAGACGTGTTAAGAAAATTAGATTAGAATATATCTATTTCCTATCAAATTTCATCTCTTTTTTTGTAAAACTTTTTAGATTTAATTGAGATTTTATGTATTAAATCCAAAAACAAGTATAAAATATTGCTAAATATGTTTTAACTAAAAAACAGACAATATGTTGTAGATATTACATGAGATTAAAATTATTATTCGAATAATTAGTTGGTGAGTCCAATCACTCAAAAGAAGAAATGCCCTGTATGTGGATATGTGACAAAAGATAATCGTTTAATGAATTGTCCTAATTGTGGTACAGAACTTATTCTAGACGTTGTTCTTCCAAACTTGAATGTTCAGGATTCTTTTTTTGATACTCAAATAAATGAGTTAAAGGAAGAGCAGTTAGGTCTCAGTGCAAGTAACAAAAAAATAGATCAACAAGCTTGGCAAATAATGGATCAAGAGGGAGGAATAACACAGTATCCTCTATTTGTGAAAAAAGAAGTAAATTTGTACCCAACAATCCAAATACCTAGAATTTCATTTAACTTTTTTAGACAATATAGAGTCGTCAACATAGTTTTGATTTCTATACTTTCATTGTTACAATCAGGTTCTTTTCTTTTTTTAATATCAAGTCTGCATGCTCTTTTGTATCAAATTAATTCAACAAAGGTTGTTTCTGTTGTTCCATTATTAATAACTGGACTAGTTTTTTATTTTCTAGTTTCTTATTTACAATTGAGATTTATCCTATATCTAAAACAGAAAAACTTTCCAGAAAGGAAATTAAAGCAAAATTTTTCTTTTGTTAGTTTTGCCTTGATTAATGCTATTCAATTATTCTTTTCCATTATGGTGTTAGGAGTAGTTTTTATAATAATGAGGAATTCTGAAGTAAATATTGAAAGATCAATTGTTTCACAACTTATACTTGGATTGGGACTTTTAATATTAGCACCATTTTTATTAGTCTTTAGAATAGCTAAAATGTTAAGTTTAATGAGAAAGACTGGTCTCTTTCAAAACATATATGATTCATTTCAATTTTCAAAATTCTCATTAAGGAGAGGGTATGGAATTCTCTTTTTAAGTATATTATTACCTACTTTCATAGTTACTCTTGCAATAGAATCTGTGACTAGATGTTTATCTTTTCTTTTCAGTATATCTGATCACACAGGAACGACCTTAAATGTAGTCATTAGTATATTTTTGCTTTTGTCAATATCTGTATTATTTACTATTTCAAATAGTGAAGACCTTGATATTTTATCTATTTATGAATCATTTCTATTTTCCTTTTCTGTTCCACCTATAATAACTTGGATAAATAAGGAAGCTAAAATGGAAAGTTTGAAAGAGGAAAAACCAGAGTTTGAAGATTTATTTAATCTAGACAATGTTGACGCTTTAACCGAAGTAAGATACTGCCCTGTCTGTTCCACTAAATTACCAGAAGATGTTGATTATTGTGTAAATTGTGGTCATCCTTTGAGAGAATGAGAAAAGGATAGAATAAAATGAAATTCTCTTTACTTGACTTTTTGTACAAGCTGTTTTAGAATGGCTTGTATTGTTTCTATTTTTCCTTCTAGTTTCTCTACTTTTTTAACAAGTTTCTTGAATTCTTCCGCTGATACTGCTACTTCTCCAGAAGATGGTTCCATCATCGATTCTTTTATATCTATAATTCCTGGTGTAAGGTCTTTTTTCTTTGTTATTTTGACGTTATTTGCTTCAAGGAGTGTATAAGCTAAGAAATCAAACGTTTCTTGTATATTTTGTCCTGTTAATGCAGATGTTTCACTATAATAGAAGTTTATTCCAGTTTCTGTCATTAACCTTTGACAAAACTCTAAAGCCATTTTTTGTGATACTCTTCTGTTTTCTGAAGGAAGATCGATTTTGTTAGCTATTACAAAATAAACTAAGATACCAGAGTTTGATCCTTCAATACTTTCTTCCAGCCATGTTCGTAGATTAGTCATTGTTTGTTGATCCTGGATATCAAATACTAACAAAGCAGCTATAGCTCCTTTATAGAAAGTTGATCTAACTGCTGAATAACTATCTTGTCCTGCAAGATCCCATATTTGAAAAGTGATTTCATTGTCTTCTAGTTTTACTTTTTTTGAAGCGAAGTCTGCTCCAATTGTTTTAAGATAATCTCCAGAAAATCCTTTTCCCATGTATCTTTCTCTAATAGATGTTTTTCCTACTGCCCCATCTCCAGCCAACACAATTTTAAAATTCCATTTTTTTCCTGTCAAGATTTCACCTTTATTGTTTATATTTAGCTAGTTCTTCTTCTAGCTCTTCTATCCTTCTTTGAGCTTCTAATAATCTCTTTTGGAATGTTTCGCCTACTTCCTGCTGTGTTTTTTCAAAGTGTGCTTTTGCTTCTTCTAGTTCTTTCCTCATTTTATCTCTTTCTTCTCTAGCTTTCTTTATTTCTTCACTCTCACGAACTGTTTGAACAGCTTTTTTGAGCAAAGTTTCCAGATCATCTTTTGAAACATCGAAATTTGAAGAGGTGAGCATTTTTAGGGCATTAAACTCATCAGCAGAGATTGTAGGTCTACTTTTCATTAAGTCCTCTACCTTTTCTTGTAAAGCTTTTTTCTCTATGAGTAAATCAGAAACTTGTGCTTTCAGTTCTCTATTTTCTTCACTTAATTGAGTAGAATTTTGTGTTTCTATATCGAGTGATCTTCGAAGATGTTCAATTTCATCTGAACCTTCTCCTAATTGTTTAATATATCGTGCTAACATAACTATATATTCACGTAGAAGGGGGTGAATTATATTCCAATATTGATGAATTTCTCGTTCAATGTCTGTTAGCCTTGGGTCTTTCATATCTGGTGGAAGTTTTACAAAAACTGGGCTTTCAACATTAACTTGGGGCTGATACTCAGGAATGTAATTGTAGATTGTTTCTCCTTTATATTTTTTAAACATAGTTTAACCTCACTTTTTTAATCAATTATATGTATCACTTCCATTTAATAAAAGTTTTATGTCAAAGGAAATAATTAATGAACGTTAGATTAAGAATGTTTTTTAAAGTTAGTTAGTAATTCTAAGTAGGCCTAAATAATTTACAAATCTACGATTGTGAAAGAAATGAGCGAAGAAAGTGATCAACAGTTTTTTGAATTAGTGAAAGAGATAGATGAGATTGTTTTCCGACCTATGAGAGAAAAAATTACATCAATAGAGTATAAACAAGTTTTAATAAAAGAAAAAGATGATGTTAAACCAGTTAGTACGCTTCTTGATGAGGAAAAAGATGAAATTACAGAGATATCATCTATTATGGATAAAATAGGCATTAATTCAAAAGAAGCTAACATTCTGGAAGAAGAACAATTGTTGTTAGATGAAGCAGAAGAAAGTACTAAATTCTTGCAATTAAAAGATAATTATCCTGAATATAACATTTATATTAAACAGATTTATTGTTCAAGTAGTTATCAAGAGGATAAAGTAATTACACTTTTACAAAGAAATTTGAACTCTCTCAAAGATATAAAAATTAAAAAAAGTGAGAACAAACTTTTTCCATTTTTATTGCATAATGTTAAGTATGTAGTAGAAGAACCATACTTTATTAATTTTCATGAATATAAAATCCCTATTTATAGAACTTTACAGGAAGAAAAATTACGTTTTTATCCAGTAGGAGAGTATCCCTTTAATGAAAAAGACAAAATCTTTGAAAATAAGTGGGTCACATTAATAAGTAGCTTACAGCACGCATTAATAAAGTCAATTAATGAGGGAAAGTTAGCAGAAAAGAAAGTGGAAACAATAGATAAAATAGAGATTTCTCATGTTGATTTTAATAAGTTAAAAGAATCAATTGATGCTTCTGTAGATAATTTAAAGAAAGTAATATCAAATCTTTCTAAAGAAAATGTTTTGTATAACTTTGAAAGATTTTGGCGTAATGAAAAGCAGTTTAACCATGCTTTATCTAAATTAAAAAAGCAGTTAAAAGATATTGAACAAGAATTGAAGGAAGAAGATGATAAAATAAAGAAAGAATATCTAGAATTAAAAACAAAACAAGTACAGTTGAATAAAGAAACAAAAATGTATAAACAACTTGAAAATCAGGGAATAAAAATAGAGCGAGAAAAAAAGGAAAAAGTAGCAAAATTATTATCAGAGTTTCAAAGAAAGAAAGAATTGGTTCAACAAAAACTCTCTGAATTTAAGAAAAAAAAGCATGTGTTAGAGCAGTTAATTGAGCTCATTGATAATAATGAGAATATTGAGGAATTTGAAAAAAACTTTAGGGAACTTTTTAAAAAAGACATTGATAATGCTTTAGAATCAATCAAAAAAGCTATGGCTGAAAAAGAATCTAATGCTATTAATTTTGAAAAAAATGAAGAAATTGATAAAAGTATTAGGTTACATGTTGTTTGGGTTCCAATATACTTAATTTACTTTAAAGCATTCCAAGAAGGAAAAAAAATCGATGGTAAAGCATTTTATTCTGATTTTGAAAATAAAGTCTTTATTATTACTCCTGCAACAAGTTAAATATCAATGTTTAGTTATCATTTTCTCTTTTTATACTCAAAAAAGTTAGAAGGAAAAAGGAAAATAATGGCTAATTTCACATTTAATTAAGCATTCTTCCGTCCTATTAAAATAATAACAAACTCTTGTGTAAATTAACTATGTATATATATAATTCGACGTTTATATTTGAATCTAAAAGTTTAAGAGTTTCTACACTAAATATTTTCGTAGACAAAGTGAAAATGATGAAAACGCTTTTCGATAAATCAAAGTTCGATATGAAGATTGAAGAAATTATGACAAAGGGGGTTATTTCTGTAGCCCCTAAAGCAACTGCAGAAATATGTGCTAAACTAATGATTGATAATAAAATTGGTTCTGTGGTAGTAATTGATAGTAGTAAAAAAATTCTAGGAATCATTACCAAAGAGAATCTAATTAAACATGTCATTGCGCAAAATGCGAGTCCAGAGGCAGTAAAAGCTTTTGAGATAATGTCTGCTCCTGTAATTACAGTTAGAGAAACTATAACTATTTCAGAAGCTATGCATAAGATGTTTAAAGAAAACATCAGACACTTAGTAATAACTGATTCACAAGGTTTTGTAATAGGAATATGTACAGATACAGATCTGTTTAAAGTAGTTCCTACTTTGATTCTAATAGAAAAAGAATATATTCAGATGTTGAAAAATGAAGAAGAAGATGAGAAAAATGAAGAACTGGTATCTGGATACTGCGATGACTGTGGTGAATATTCTGATTCATTAAAGGAACTTGATGGCCAATTTAAGTGTCCAAGATGTGTTCCAGAGGATTTAAATATTATACCTCCTGAAATATAGCTAAAAATGAACTCATAATGAGTAAAATGAAATTCTATGTCGATGCAATGTTTGGAAACCTTTCCAGATTTTTAAGGGTTTTAGGTTATGATTGTTTACTACGTCCTAATACTCAAAATACAAGCGATTTTTTCTACAAAGCAAAAGAAGAAAATAGGATAATTATTACTCGCTCTAGGGTTCTTTATTATCAGGCTTGTAAGAGAGAAATTAGTTCTATTTTCATAAATAAAGAAGGAATTGTCAATATCTTATGTGATCTTAGAAGAAAGATAAAAATTAAACTTATATGCGATCCTAATAATTCTCGTTGTTCAGAGTGCAATGGTTTATTAGTTAAAATTGAAAAAAAACTTATACGAAACGAAGTTAATAATGGAACATTTGAACATTTTGAAGAATTCTGGAAATGTAAAAGTTGTGGGAAAATTTATTGGGAAGGATCTCATTGGATTGATATAAGAAGAAAAGTAAAAGAAGTAGAAGAGTGTGTGAAAAATGAAAATTGAATTTAAGACAGGAGAATACCTTGTAAAACTTGCTAGAAAAGCAGGAGAAAGCTGGGTGAAATATAACAAAGCCATTGACCCTATTGACCCTATTCCAGAGCAAGCAAAAATGAAAACTGGAGCTTTTGTAACAGTGAAAAAACATAAATTCACTTTAGAAAGTTTAAGAGGCTGTATCGGTTACGTGGAAGGTATTGCTCCATTGTATGAAGAAGTGATACTGCTTGCAAAATCTGCAACTCAAGAAGACCCTCGATTCCCTCCAGTAAAACCTGATGAATTGTCAAATTTACTTTTTGAAGTAACTATAATGACTGTACCAGAAATAATTTATTATAATACAATTGAAGAATTAGTAAGCCAGATAAAGATAGGCAGGGATGGATTAATAGTAGAAAAAGGTTTTAACAGAGGGTTACTTTTACCTCAAGTTCCAGTAGAGCAAAATTGGACTATTGAGGAATTCCTGTCTTATACATGTAGAAAAGCTTATCTTCCGGTTGATACTTGGAAAAAAACAAATCTAACAATTAAAAAATTTCAAGGGATTATCTTTAAAGAAAAAGTTCCTGGCGGAGAAGTTGAACAAGAAGTTATTCAATAGTTTTAAGAATTTTATTAACATTTTCGAAATCTGGTTTTTCAGCTAGATCAGGGACAAAAATGGGGATAGTTACAGGAAATCTTTTTTCTATTCGATAAAATAGGTCTCTTGACATTACTATAGCCTGTGAGTTAGTAAGTAAATAGTAAGAATGTATTTCTTCTATCAAATTCTTTTGATTTTCAAGGACTATTAAGTGTTGTTCCTTCAACATTTTAGGTTGGAGGTTCAATATTAGCTCAATAAAGTTAAGATATGTTTTATCAAAATTTTTGAGAGGTTTGAGTGAACACACAACTGTATTTGTTCCTCGTTGATACATCTTTATGGTATTTGTTAGATCTTCCTTTTTTCCTTCAACTAGAACTAACACTTTTCCTTGACAACCTACAGGTAATCCTCCTAGGCCTTCTTCTTTTCTATGATATAAATATGCATCTTTCTCTCTAACCTCGATGAATAGTGTGTATTCTGGTGAAGTTAAATCTACTTTTAGTTTATTATTAGAACATTTTTCTAATATAAATGACCCAATTTCAGCAGCAAGTTCCATACTATTGAAAGAATGAGTCCCTACTCTTTTTACTCTAACAGCAAAAGAAGAGTTAGATTGAATTGCATTAAGAAATTGTTTTTCGATAGTAGTTTTGATTTCTTTTAATTTTGAAGGGCATTTTGTTGTTTTACTTGTGCTTTTAACCCCTGGAACAAAAGAAGTAACAATTTTTTCAGCTTTTTCTAGTTCATTTGTTAATATGTAAATTCTACTATATTGATTTAAAACACTGAAATCTTGAATATTAAAATAATTTAAACAATATTTGATATGATTTACTAAGATAGAAGTAAACCAATGTCTAGTTTTTTTGCTTTTAATTCCAATTTCTGAAAAACGTACTAGAAGCAAATGCTGATTATTTTTCATTAGTTTTACCTATGATGGAAGGAAAAATAAAGATTATAAGAATAACTATTATTCATTAAAGAAATCTATTCCTTCGATGAATCTTTCTCTCCTCTCTTCCTTCTCGGCTTCACTAACTTCTATTTCTTCTTCCTCTATTATAATATCTCCTAGTTCACTAGATTTATGTTCAACTTCTTCTTGTATTTCATATTTTGAAGTATCATCGATGTCTTTTTCAAATTTGCATTTAGGGCAAATAAGAATGCGTTTTTTACCTTTTTTTGCTGGGATTAGCATTTTTCCGCAATTTTTACAGAATTCCACGTCTCACTCACTTTTTTATCTTGTGATTTTTGGTATGTCGCTTTTCACTTTTTAACTTTTCTCTTCAAAACTTTTTTACTGATCATCTATGTTTTTTTGTAATTTTTTTTATATTCCGTGAAATAACTTTTCTAACAACTTAGAAGAGATAAACTTTTGAATTGTTTTTTTTTAAGTCATATGAAAAGAATGCACAATAAAACTTCTCCTAGAAAAGATGAGCATTTGAAAATATGCAATGAACTAGATGTAAATTATGATTTGATCTCTCCTGGTTTTGAGAAAATAAGTATCACAGAAGAACTTTCTAATTTCTCAGATGTTACACCAGACATAGTTAATCTCGAAACTTCATTATTTGGAAAAAAAATAGACTTTCCTCTAATTATTTCTGGAATAACAGGAGGATCAGAGGAAGGGAAAAAAATTAACAAATCTATAGCTAAAGTTTGTGATAAATTTAATATAGCGATGGGGGTTGGTAGTCAGAGAGCTGCTATCGAAGAACCACAACTAGCTTCTACTTATCAAGTAAGGGAGTATGCTCCAAATATCCCTTTGATTGGAAACCTAGGTGTAGCTCAACTTTTAGATAAAACAAATGGAGAAAAAGTTAAACTTGCTGTAGAAATGATCGACGCAGATGCTCTTGCTTTACATATAAACCCTCTACAAGAATATGTACAATATGAAGGCGACAAACAGCTAAGTAACATAATTTCACCTTTAGAAAGTATAATACAGGAAAGCAATTATCCAATAATAATAAAAGGTGTTGGTTTTGGTTTTAGTTTAAATGATATGAAAATAATAGGTAAACTAGGTGCCAAATATGTAGACATTGCTGGAGCAGGTGGTACGAATTGGACAAAAATCGAACTTTATAGACATAAAAAAGAATTTAGTTTTTCTAATGAGTTTGTAAATCTTGGTATTTCAACAGTAGAATCACTGAAAAATGCTGTTTTTGTACAACAATCTTTTCCCTATAAAATTATTGCATCAGGTGGTATATGGTCTGGCATAAACGCTGTAAAAGCCTTGCTTTTAGGTGCTGATTATGTAGGTTTTGCTCTACCTATTGTAAAAGCGTACTATAATAAGGGAGAAGAAGGAATAGAATCCTTTCTTTCAGTTTTTCTAATAGAAATGAAAATAGTTTTAGCTATGATGGGTATTAAGAATATAAAACAACTAAATGAAAGGAAAAAGAAGTCTTGTTTTCATAATAAAAAAAGGCTTTAAAGTTAGGAATCAGCCTAACTATGATTCGTCATTGTCTTTTTTAGACTCAGCAATGCCTTGCTCATCATTAATGTTAAATAATTTTTAGACTATTTCTTTTTTCCTATTTCGTCTTATTTTTAAAAATTAGAATAGGTTAGTACTGAACATTAGTGGAGGAATAATGATTAGAACGTTGATGGCTAACAATGCTGCATAAGCAAATTTATTCCAATTAAGAATTTTTTTTCCGTCCAACTGCCATAAAGGAATGCAATTAAAAAGCGCAATAAGACCGTTGAATAAGGTTATTTGAAGAAATATATTTTCAAATATTGGTGATAAAGTAAGAGGAAGAATTGCAAACTTGATAAGTAAGCCAATAATTAAACTAACTCCTCCAATAATTGCGTTTGTGGCTGGTCCAGCTAAAGCTACAAGTCCTCCTTCTTTTTTGGTCATTTTTCGTCTAGGGTCTAAAGGAACAATGGCTACAAATCCAGGGACAATTAAACCTATTTGGAAAATTAATGTGAATAAAGTGAATAAAATCCCTTTTGTCCATAAAACATATCTAGCAAATTGCCCTTTTTTAATTGCTACAAATTTATGAGCCAGTTCATGAGGAAGGAAAGCTGTGCCAATGAGAATACCTGAAATAAGAAATCCCCAATAATTTCTCTCGAAAATAAATTCTGATAGTCCAAATACAAGAATAATTAATCCAAAACCGAAAATTAAGTCTAAAACTTCTGAACCTAAAGAAAAAATATCAGGAGAAGCTAATAATCTTTTGTTTATTAATTCTTTTTTTGATTTTTCATCTAAACGCGATAATTGATCATAATATGCTTGTTGAGCTTGTTTTTGTACATATTCTGCAGCTTTTTGGATTCCAGTAATTATAGAAGAAGTTGCTTGAGCTACTGTCTCTACTTGATCTGGAAAAGATTGGCTGAAAAAGACTGGACATTGATGATTTTGGGGATCACGATGTTCTTCACAGAAAGAGTGATGACAATATCTACAATAGAAGAGAATATCTTCATCTCTATTACAGTTTGGGTATTCGCATTTCATTAGTTATACTCAATTTAACATAGGTATTTTAGAACCTATTCATTTAACAGAAAATTTTAGTGCTTAATGTCTCGAACTTTAGAATGAAAGATTAATTTTGAAAAAATATTACATTTTTATTCCAATAAAACTTTTAAGTTAGAATCATCTAACATTTTTTAACAACTCAATTAGGTGTGAAAATGAAACCCGATATTGAAATCTCACAAGAAAAAGCAAAAGACATGAAAGATATTAGAGAAATAGTAAAAAAAGTAGGATTAACTGAAGATGATCTTCAGCTTTATGGTAAATATATAGCTAAATTAAACCAAGATACAATTGCACGTGTTCTTAACTCTGACAAAGAAGAAGGAAAATTAATTTTCGTTACAGCTATGACTGCTTCAAAAGCAGGTGAAGGAAAAACTGTAACCAGTATAGGTTTGTCTCAAGCATTCGCTAAACTAGGAAAAAGCGTAATGTTTGCTATCAGAGAACCATCTATGGGACCAACTTTTGGAATAAAAGGAGGAGCTACTGGGGGAGGATATTCACAGGTCTATCCAATGGTTGACATTGATTTACACTTTACTGGTGATCTCCATGCTATTACATCAGCTCATAATCTGCTCGCTGCACTGATTGATAATCACATTACAAAAGGTAATAAACTGAATATCGATCCAACAAAAGTTACTTGGCCAAGAGCTTTGGATGTAAATGATAGAGCATTAAGGAATATTATTACTGGATTAGGCGGAAGAAGATTAGGAGGAGACATTCGTAATACTGGTTTTGTAATTACAGCAGCTAGCGAAATAATGGCAATTTTAGCACTTTCAATGGATATGAAAGAATTAAAAGAACGATTAGGTAATATCCTAATAGGTTATACATATGATGACAAACCTGTATATGCAAAAGATCTAAATGCTGTTGGCGCAATGGCTTTAATATTAAAAGATGCAATTAAACCCAATATTGTCCAGAATTTTGAGGGTGTTCCTGGTTTCATTCACTGTGGGCCATTTGCAAATATTGCACATGGAAATAGTTCAATACTTGCTACTAAGTTAGCACTTAAACTCGCTGATTATGTTATCACTGAAGGAGGTTTTGCTGCTGATTTAGGTTTTGAAAAATTCTGTGATATAGTTGCTAGGAAATATAATACAATTCCTTCTGCAGTAGTACTTGTAGCTTCAATTAGAGCATTGCACATCCACGGTGGAGCTCCATTTGAAAAAGGATTTGAAAAGAACATAGATGCTTTAGCTAAAGGAGCAGAAAATCTAGCTAAGCACATAGACAACATGAAGACTAAGTTCAAAGTTCCTCCTGTGGTTGCAATTAATCGATTCCCACAAGATGATGATGAGGAAATAGAATGGTTACGAAATTGGTGTATCGAACAAGGAGCAGAATTCGCAGTCTCTGAAGTATTCTCAAAAGGAGGAGAAGGTGGAATTGATCTCGCTAAAGCAGTACTTGCAGCAATTGAAAAAGGAGAAAAACAATTGAACTATATTTATGAATTAGATGACCCTGTGAAAGTAAAAATAGAAAAACTTGCAAAACAAGTTTATGGTGCAGATGGAGTAGAATATTCGCCAAAAGCTCTAGATGATATAAAACTCATAGAAAAACTAGGCTATGCTAATTTCCCGATTTGTATGGCAAAAACACAATTGAGTATTACTGATAAAGTTGGGCTTTTAGGTGCACCTACAGGTTGGAAATTAAATGTAGATGAAGTTAGATTGTACACAGGTGCCCAATTCATTGTTCCTGTTGCAGGAAGAATGTTCTTGATGCCTGGATTACCTCCAGTACCAGCTGCAGAGCGTATGGATATTGATGAAAACGGTTATGTAGTTGGATTAGAGTAGTTTTGATATTTTTTATTTCTTTCTTTTATTAAAAGTTAAATATAAAGCACGTTGTTCAGAATAATGTAAACAAAGTAAATAACTATATTTGAAATCCATAGGGCCCATGCAAGATTCTTTTTCCATTCAAAGATATAATTTCCATCAGATAATGGAAATAAAGGCATAGAATGAAAAACGAGAAAACCAAAAATAAATACAACTAAAGCGCTTGAAAATGAATATAAAGCAATGATAAAACTAGACGCAGGATAAAAGACTCGTAACAAAGTAAAAATAGCTGCTATAATTTCCCACCCAAGTAACCATGTAACACCCGCTAAAGCTGTTATTCCATATTCCCTTCTTACAGGGTTGATATCATTTAAATGAATGATGTTTCCTTGTGTTCTTCTAAATAATCTTTTTTTGAGGATAAGTATTGATGGAGGTAATATGAGAACAGGAAAAACAATTGAAAGTAATGATATCAAGAATGCTTGTAACCACATAGCGTTTTTCACACTTACTCCAACTCTTTTACCTACAACATAGTGTATCAGTTCATGAAGTGAGTAAGTTACACCAATTCCAATGAAAATTATAGGTAAAATAATGAGAATTGTATTCCTGTAGAATCTGAGGTTAACTGTGAAATATAATGAAAGAATAAGTGAAATGAAAATTGTGGGAATTAGAACGTTAAAGAAATTTTTTTCGAATGCATAAAGAGTGAAAAAAGCAGATCTTGCTAGAAATCTATCCTTTTTTTCAAAGTAAGAAGATGTACGTTTAACTCTTTTGCTTGAAGTATCGATAGGAAATATTTTCTCTTTTTTTTCTTCTGTTATAGTCTTTACTGGAGTAGAAGCTCTGCTAATCTTTGACTTTTTGTATTCATCAGATTGAAAATAGTTTAATTTTACACAATTATGCTGTTCTGGAAGTCGGTGTTTTGAGCAATAGTAATTACCACAAAGTTTGCACTTAAAAGGCAACATTTCTTCTTCATTATTACAGTTTGGATATGAGCACCTGGTTTTTGTTATTTTAGTCACCCTCTTCATCGTCGTTTTTTAGAGTGATTTCGCAAATGCGATGCTCTGTTTTTTCTAAAGAAATATCTGTTTTACATGTTTCAGTTATCCATTTCTCACAATCATTACACATTATATTGTCAGGATGTTTCCAGAACCCACAAACAAGTAAAAACTTTTCCTCGTCAAAATAGAAGTCATTTATAAAACTACACTTGTTAAAAAGTTGAATTAGTCTTATCATTGGGTCAAGTTCGTAGTATATATCTCTTCCAATTTCTTGATTAATTAATTCAATTGTTTTTTCTCTTTCTTTCAATCCCATTTCTCTTATTGCTTGAGTACTTGCGTGAACAGCTTGTTCTCTTCCTGCTCCTTCTCTGCTAATCTGGAAAAGACATTCTTGAATATAACTATATTCTGAAGCACAGCGTGTTTCTTCACAGAAAATTTTATCTTCAAATATGCGTGAAAAAATTGTTTCTAACATCCCTTCTATAAACGAACAAGTTTTTGTAGCAATAACTCCTAAAGAATCTGTCCAAATAGAATTTCTAACAGCTATTGAGGCTACTTTCTCTTCTGGGTCAAAATGCATAAGTGAAAATTTGCCCCATCTAGCAACGATAGGTGATTTTAAAATATCTGTAATTTTATCTCTGGGTTTTTTAGCACTGTTAATATTGATAGTCTGGATGATTCTTTTTCCTACTTCCTTACCGATTTTATCTAGAACTTGTGATATAGGATCTTCCTCACCTTCAAATTGTCCATAAAATATCATTTGTAAAAGGGTAGTAACCTTATCTCTGAGATCTCTTAAAGTTGTAGCCAAAAAAGGAAATTCTTCAAGAGTGGGGGAAGTAAAATTAACAACGTTCAACAATTCAGGAGATTCTTTTAATTTTGTTATAGATTTTTCCATCTCATCTTCAGTTGAAGAAATCATCAAATATTCTGTAATTGTTGGGTCGAATATAACAACTGAGAGCATAAATTCTTCTTTTCCACCTCTCGCAAGAGGGTTGGGGACAGAGAAAAACATACTTGAGTAAACTACATTTACCATTGCGTTGACAAAGGCTTTCATCTCTTGTAAAAAATTAAAATCCATCAGTCTAGTAAGACTAGCAGTAATTCTGTCGTCTTTAATTTCTGCTATGTGAAAAAGAAGACGAGGACCTAATCGTTGGTCAAAGTGAAAAAGCATCACGTTTATTCTGTCTAAAAGATCTTTAGGTTCACTCATATTCTCCAACTTTCAAATGATTAATATCATACTTCTTTTGCTGTTTATAGTTTTTTTGTATAGAGATATCCTATTGCAAATGCAGGGCTAAACTCAACTGAAATAAAATCACTACCTTTTCCTATTTTAATATTTGTAAATTCCTCATCTTGAGATAGATAATCAAATAATAAGTCTGCGCCTATTCCGAAAAGGACTATTTTATCAAGTTCATAAGCTTTAAGTTTTTGTATGATCGAGTTTTTAATTATTGCTAATATTTTTTGAATAAGAGCACTAGTTATTTTTTGTAAAAATTCCATGTTGTTCTTATAATCAGAAATACAGAACATTCTACTTACGTTCCGATAAGCATTTTCTTTAATTTGATCTAAGGTTAGGTTTGAATCAGTTTGAGAAGTATGCAAATCATTTGAAATAAAGAAGAGATCAGTTGTCTTAGCATGAGGAAAAGAAGGAAGGTAAAACTGTTTATCATCAAAAACAAAAGGATTTTCAATATTGGCTAAATTAGTTTCTAGAGTTCCAATAAACAACAGTTCATCATTTAGCATTCTGTCGTAGTTGTTTTTTGAATTAGAAGCGTATTTTCCCTCTTTTATTGGTGTTAATGAAAAAGTCCTAGTTGAGAATTCAATCGCTAAAAAATCTTCTTTGACAAAGTCAAAAGCTGCTTCAGCTAAAGCTTTCCAACCTGCAGATACAACCTTAGAAGGTGTTTTTACTGCTTCAGAGGGAGAAAGAAATGAATTATCCAAGGAGTAGTAACTTACATTCTGTACATATTTATTAACAATTTTACCAATAAATTCTACAGCTTCTTGATCAGAATCAAAAACTTGCTCTGCAGTAGTTGTTACTATGAAATCCCTAATTCCAAAGTCACTGTACGAACGCAGAAGAGATTTAATAAAGGTTTCAAATTCATCTCTTTTATCATATAGTGAAAAAAGAATTCTCTGATAACTTAAAGGTGAATCAGGTTGAGAAGGATCTATCACACAAATTTTCTGTGTTGTGATCCCAATATCTAAGACGGCAATAGCTTTTTTTGAGGTAAAAAAAGCAGAATTTGTAGTGTTCATTTATATTTCTCCTTAACTTTATTTTAAAATGATATACACATTACTTAAAATAAGTTTTTGTTTAGTCTTTTTATTTTTTCATCTATTTCTAAAGAAGACTCCTTCTGGCTCCTCCTCCTCTTGTTCTATTTTTGCCTTTTTCAGTTTTTTTTCATTAACTTTAATATTCTTTAAGTAGGTTTTATCTCCAACTAATTTTGCCTTAGGATATATGTTAGAAATTACTTGACAAACTTCAGCTAGTTTTGCATCTTCTATATATTCTCCTAAGAAAAACTCTTTTCCTTCTCTGGAATAAATGAGAATCATACCTTTGTTTTTATATTTTCGAAGATCCAGTGATAATTTTCTAGGTATTTTTGACATCCCATATCTTCTTATCTCAACGAGAGGTAAATCATTCTTTCTTATTTTGAACCCTGTTACAAGCATTGGTGTGGATCTATATATTAAATGTTTATCTTTTGTTATTTGAATAAAATCACGAGGATAAGATATTTCTTTAAACAAACGATTAATAAAAATGATTGAAGGTATGGTAATTACAACGATAGCTATTACCCAATCGCCTATATTTTCAGATTTAAAATAAATAATTGTTGCAATAAATGCTCCTATCATTATTAATGTTGAAACAAGGTTAAGAACAAAATCTTTCCAACCAAATCTCTTCGCTTGAACTTTAAGTAGTACTTCATCTTCTTTTTTTACCATTTTAATCACAATTTCCTGTTAAAATCATTAATCAATTTCACAATAAGGTCTAAACTTTCATCTTCTACCCCAAGAGGAATTACACAACCTGGAGCTAAAATGTTCCTTTTAATTTGTTTGGTTACCTCTAAACTTTCTCTGATATTGCTAATTATTGCTTCCTTATCTCCCTCGACAAGCTTTTCCTCATTAATTCCAGAAAGGAAACCCTTTTTTGTAATTTTACTTGCTTCTAAAAGAGAAGGCCATGTAAGTTGATCATGCCAATTATATGCATGGGTTATTATCCTTTCTGTTGCTTTTTTGAAGAGAATATCTTCTCCATGTATGTGCAATACAGTTAAAGGAGTGTTTTTTCTCACCCTTTTTATCAACTTTTCAATAAAATATAACTCAAATTTGTTTATTTCCTTAGCTGTTAATGAGATGGTTCTTAAATGCTGGGATGCAATAAACAATCCATCAGCTCCAAAATCAAGAGATGCCATAGAAAACTCTGAAATAACCTTATAAAGAATGTTCAACACTTCAAAAATAGTTTTTGGTTCTTTCTTTATGTGCTCTTCTATATTCCTATCTAGCTTTGAAGCAACCATTAATGGGCTAAAAATTGTATTAATTTTGGGTAAAAATTCCAGTTTTCTATTTATTAATTCAACTGCGCGAAGTTGTTTGCCAAATTCTCCATCATTTACATCAACTTGTTCAATATTTTCCCAATCTTCGATTTTTGTTATTACAGGATTAGCACATCTTGTTGAACCACTTATAGGATCATATTCATCAGCTATTTTACATCCAAAATCGATGCAAGGATAACGTCCATGAAGAGAAATTTTCATTAAATCGAAGTTGAAACGATTGTAATAGTTAATATGGGCTTTAGCCAATTTTTCTGGATCAAGATCGAGTAAAGGAAAATGGCGCCAAAAAGAAAAAAGAATTTTTTCATCATTTAGTCCAGAAAATGTGTCAAGAACGAGTTGTAATTTGTCCATCTAGAAATCCCTCGGCTTACATAATAGTTCTCTCATCTGTAGTTCGAAGAATGTATTTGTATGAGCAGGTTTAACTACCCATGCAGTATCTGCACCACTTCCTGTTCCACCAACAGAAATTACGTCCTCCATTTTAATTAGTCCGGCATCAGCAGCCATTAGAACTATTTCTGCTACAACCTTTGTTCCTTGACCAAAAATACGAAGGGTTTCAGCTATTAACTCTGAAATTTGCCAAGTACCATGTTTTTTTCGAATTGCTCTGTCAACTCCAGCTAAAGCATGAGTTGCAGTTAAAACTTCAACACCTTTTTCTTTTAATGATTCAATTACTTCTTTAGAAATCTCCATCTCTCCTGGATTGCGAAAGCCTGCTTGATGTGTAACTGCAATAATTCTAGCATTTTTAACGTTTTCTGCAGCATACAACGCTGTTTGACCCCTTGTGGTTGCCACAATAACTGTGTCAATTGAGCTCTCTTTTAGTTTTTGATTAACGAGTTCAAATACTTGCTCTGAATAATCTCCTGGTGTTTCAAAATACACTGTCATTAAATAAAATAAAAAAAATTGTTTTATAAAGTTTTTATAAAAATATCTTTGTTTCTGAGAAGATATATAAATAACTATTTTATTAGTTAAATTGTGGTAAATGTGTCGATGACATTCGAAATTAATGAAGCAAAGTATAATCCTTTGAAATTATCAGTCAAAAAAATAATCATACCTAAAGGGCAAGAAGAAATTATTGATAGGTTAAAGGGTTGTATTTCTGCAGCATTAATAGGTTTATCAAAAGAAGTAATTTACACACTTTTAGTATTAGCAAAACGTGAGTGGGAGAAAGCAAATATGAAACCATTGAATGATTTCAGATTTATGCATGTCAATGAAAGAATCAAAGCATTTGATAGTATGATAAAAACTTTCATAGTCCATTTAAACTCCGTTTTAATATCTCCATTAGATGAGAGTCAACAAGCATTTCTCAGAAAAAATGCTCTTACAAACTATAAAGATATTCTGGAAACAGAAGGTTATGTTGTCACGTATGAAATTTGATTTAAAAAAACTTTGAGCTATTTGTTGCTCAAATCTATTAAAAGATAAATACTAGAATTTGGGAAAAGCATAAATAATAAATTTCTTTCAAAATTGTATGAAAGTAAAGAAATTTATGTTATTTTTAGTTATCCTATCTATTCTAACGCTAAATTTCGCAGTTTTACAAAGTAAAGCTGATTCTCCGCAAAATATTCTAATCTTATCAGAAATAATAGATGATTCTATTAAGGATAGATTTCAACTTGATCCTTCATTTTCTATAACTATTCAGTCTCAACTCCCAAGTTCTCTTGATAATTATGCTGGGATAATTTTGTATGACTATGCACCTAAAAGTTCTGAATATGAACAAATTCTAACTTTTTCTGGTGGTATCGCTAGTTTCGTTGGTACCTCATTATTGTCTAATAGTTCAATTTTACTTGCTCTAAATATGATATCTGACTCTGTAGGAGAATTGATAAATTCTACAGCTCTTCCAGAACCATTAGATTCAAAATCTGAACATCAACTAATAGCTAACATTAGATGGAATTCAGTTGTTCAAATTAGGAATTTTACAAATTTAGCTTTAGCAAATACAATTCTTATAGAGACCTCTTCTGAAAGTGAAACACCGAATGTTCCATTGGTCAGCGTTAATAATGATGATTCGCGTATTGCTATTAATTTTCTTCCTAGTGAGGAGTCTAATAGCGAATTTATTCAATGGCCTTATTTTAATTACTTCCTAAACATAATACTTAATCTAATCTCATTTCAAGAACCACAATCTTACGCAGATTGGCCTTACTCTCCTGTTCCTCATAAATCATCAACAATAGGTTTAGGTTTAATGGTTTTGCTTACATCAGCTATTACTATTGCTGTTTTTATAATTGTAAAAAAATATTCTAATAGGAACCCTATCAAAAAAGAAGATCTAGAGGAAATAAGCAAAGAAATCAAAGAAGAAAAAGACTGGGAAGATATTGGAATGCATAGACAGCTTGCAGGTTTCTTTGTTCAATTGTTTATTGGTTTACTTATTATTCTCCCCAATGTAGTCATGTCTTCTCTTATTTTTCCACTTTATATACTTCCAAGTCCTCAAGCTGCAGGTTTTTATGATTTTACAATAAGATTTTTTGAAGTTTTATGGTTAATGTTCGATATTGGTACCTCTGTTGTACTTGTAAAGTTCTTTAGTCAACATAGAGTTAAAAATCCACAACAAGCAGTAAAATATATTCAAATTTTCATCTATTATCAGATGATCAGTGGAGTTCTCCAACTCTTTTTGGTTTCATTTCTAGGGTCGATCTTCTTCCCTCGTTCTTTTTTGGCTCATCTAAGTTGGCTTTTTGTAACTCACGCTTTCTTCCAATGGCCAGCGTTTTTTGTTGTTTTCATGCTAATTTTTCAAGCAATGAACAGACATGACTTGTACCAGATTCTAAATATTCTCTTATACGGGGTTTTTAATATAACCATTCAGTATTGTGTTATTGTGATTTTTAGATTTACTTTAGGAAAAAATCCAATTTTTGGCGATGGTTTGGCAGGAGCTATTGGATATAGTGTTGGAAACTATGTAATACAAGTAGTCACATTTCTATTAGGTTTATGGATGTTTAAACGTCAAAAATTCTCTATAAAAAGCATATTTCGAATAGATTTTTCTATGGCTGAAGTTAAAGAGTCTCTAAGTTTCGGTTTTAAGTGGATGATAGGAAATATTCTTCCTCCGTTAGGTTGGTTTGCACAAATGTTTCTTCTTTCAACTTTTCTTCCTAACTACACAGAACAACAAGGTTATTTCTCTCTAGCATGGAATTTTGCGTTAATAGTTATGATAGCTGGACTCTTTGCACAATCAATTTTACCAGGCGTTTCCGAGTCGTACCATGGCAAGAAAAAGATTCTAACAAGATACTACACAGTAAATTCTTTGAAGTGGGGCGCATATTTTGATTGGTTCTTTGTTTCAGCACTGTTGGCTATTGGACCTCGTTTTATCATTGGAGGAGCAGGGGAAGAATGGGCTTCTGCAGCAGTTATTATACGATGGATACTCTTATTCCATTTCTTCGGTTATTTATCGTGGCTTGGTGATTGGATGTTTGCAGGTTCAGATCGTCCTGGATGGGCTGCAATAAGCTGGGTAATAGAACAAGTAATAAGAACAGGATTGCTGGTTGCGTTCATTCCAGCATATAAATTCTTTACGATTCACTTCAATTCGCCTATGGTTGGAGTACTTTTTGCATATATTCCTGCTCTAATTATAAAGAATGCATTTATGTGGTGGGGGATACGTAGAGATGACTTTTTCAAGTTCAGATGGAAAGACCTATGGTATCAAGGGGTAGTAACTCCTCTACTTTCTGCTCTAGCATTGTTTGGTGTACTTGAACTACTATTTTCGTTAATTTGGAAAGGTGAAATAATTACATCAGTCGTAATTCTGTTAATTGGTATAATACCTGGACTTTACCTTTTTGCATTCTTTATGGGACTATTTGGTGGATTCGATGATAACACTTTAGCAGAATTCAAGAGAAGTACAGATATGGTAAAGGGAGTAGGATTTATGGCTAGACCTCTTTACAAACTTACAGAATGGGGAGCTAAGATTTCTCCCCTTCACAACAGATTCCCTATTTCTATATATAATAATGCAATTAAAGAAGCAGAAGAATTAACAAAAGAAAAAGCTAAACTTGTAATCTAAATCTATTATATCCATTTATTTTTATTTTTTTTATGTTTCATAATTGTATGTTTTACCCAATTTTCAACTTCTTGGTCTTTCAATAATTCTTCACAATATTCCCAATATTCTCCGGCTAGGAGCCCCATAAGAGCTATTTTTTTGAATTTACTAGGCTTTTTAGGTGTTAATACAAACAAAAAAAGATATTTTGCAGCCTTATCTTTTATTTTTTTGATATCAACATTATCTGAAAATACTATTTCATCATCACGAATAGTTACAGCTACATCAGAACTCATAGTAGTTAAATTAGCTATCTTAACTAAAGCAAGTAAAGCATAATTTCGTATCCAATCTATACGAGAAAAAGTTAATGCATGGTGATAAAGAGAAGAAATACAACCATTTTTTATTAGTTCTCGCATGGCCTGTTTTCTCGTTTTGTCTCCAGATGAGGGTCTTACAATTAACTCATCAAACTCTTTACAATTGTTCATTATTATTAGTTGGTTATTTAAAAAGATAAAAGTTGCTGTGGAATAGCATAACTATTCTTTATATTCAAATCTTTCTGAAACTCTAATGTCTCTAGATGAAAAACCTATAAGCAGCTCAAATGTTCCTTCTTCTACTTTCCATTGATGTAGCTGTGGATCATAGTATTGTAAATGTTCTTTGTTGAAATTAAATTGAATTTCCTTCTCCTCTCTACTTCTAAGTGTTATCTTAACAAAACCTTTCAGCTCCTTAAAGGGTCGAATTAATGAACTATCGATATCTCGAATATAAGCTTGAACCACAACTTTTCCTTCTCTGTTTCCTGTATTTTTTACCTTAAATTTTACTTCTATGGTTTCATTACCCTTGAAAGTTTTCTTGTTCAAAGTAAGTTTTTCACAATTGAAAGAAGTATATGATAAACCATGACCAAATGGAAATTGAGGTTCTATTTCATGAGTGTCAAAATGCCTGTATCCTATCATTATTCCTTCCTTATAACGCATTGTTGTTGAAACAAAAAAGCGTTTTTTTTCTTTTGTATTTTGCTTTAAGTGTTTGATTTTTTGATTAAGGAAGTCTTTCGAATAATTTGCTACAGTAGAAAAATCATTCCATCTTTTGGCCATTGTGAAAGGAAGTTTACCTGAAGGGTTAACTTTTCCTAAAATGACTTCTGCAACAGGAATAGCAGCATTCTGACCAAGGTAAAAACTGTGAATAATAGCTTCAGCTGAGTTTATCCAACTTTCTGTTTCAAACCCTCCTCCTGCATTAACTACTACGATTATTTTTTTGTTTAGTTCAGCAACTTTGTTGATAAGTTTAGATTGATTTTGAACAAATTCCCAAGGTCTATCAAATGTTTCTGATTCTTCCCATTCAGTGAAACCCGTGCAAATAATGACTTTATCTGCAGTTTTTATTTGTTGTTGATATTTATTAGCTATTTTATCTTTACTAGTTTTAATTGGGATGAAATTAATATTTGGTGCTAATTCAACTAAAGCTTCGAAGATACTTTTAGGATTAGATACATGAACATAGCATGATCCTCCTCCACTTGTAGGTGTCTTAAATGCATTTCTCCCCAAAACAGCTATATTTTGTTTTTTCATCATGTTGATTGGTAAGCAATTTCCATCATTTTTTAACAGAACAATACTCTCTCTAGCTATTTCAAGAGCAATATCATTATTTATTTTTAAGATGCTTTTAAAATTTCTTTTTTCTTTTTTTCTTCCATATATACCCATCGCAAAAAATACTTTAAGGATATTTCTAACTTTAGAGTCAATCTCAATAAAAGAAGAAGCATTGTTATCCTTGTGTTTTTTTTGTAAATAATTAAGAATTCTTTTTGTTGTGTAGAATTTTGCTTCAGGCATTTCAATATCTAATCCAGCTTCTAATGGCCCTTCAGTACTATAAACTGAATCCCAATCAGATATTATAATCCCATCAAATTTCCACTTATTTCGCAAAACTTCAGTAAGTAGTTCTCTGTTTTCGCTACAGTGAACTCCATTTACTAAATTGTAAGCAGACATTACAGCTTTTGCTTTTCCTTTTTGTACAGCAGCCTTGAAAGCAGGGAAATATATTTCATGGAGAGTTCTTTCATCCACAATTACATTAGTAGAGTGCCTTTTGTATTCTGAATTGTTTGCTACAAAGTGTTTAACAGTTGCTATAATACCAGTTTTTTGTAAACCTTGGATATAAGATACAACAAGCTCTGAAGCTAAAAAGGGATCTTCTCCCATATACTCAAAATTTCTTCCGTTGGTGGGAACACGATAAATATTTACTCCTGGACCAAGTAAAACAGATATGCCTTTAGATAAACACTCCTCTCCTATTGCTTCACCAACTTTTAAAATTAAATCTTTATTCCAACTAGCTGTCATAGCTAACAGAACTGGAAAAGCTGTAGATTTTCCATACGTTCTGATTCCAGAAGATGCGTCTGTAGTCCATACTCGTGGAAGTTTAAAGCGATCCACACCTGAAATAGCAAACATTTCTTCTCCTGAAAGAAGACTTATTTTTTCGTTAATTGTTAATTTGCTTAGAAGGTATTCAACCTTTTTTTCTGTTGTTTCAAGTGAAAAAAAATCTTGTTTTCTGATTTCCTCATTAAGTTTAATATCAACATTAAGTTTTTCACTGAAATCACGGGGAGTAGTAAAAATATGGTGAAGCACAAATTTTAACAAATTATTCATTTATATTATAAAAACTAAATGAATAGTTAAGTGTTATTATTAGAATACGTTAATTCTTCATAAAAAAGGCAAATGTTTTTAATCAAAAAAGCAAATTTAATGACGATGTCAATTCCTTCAATCTTTGCATTTGCTTTTATAATAGAATCAACCTTATTACTTGGTTTTACAACTTTTATTTTTATGAAAACATATTTGCAAATCAGACACATTTCTAATTTTCTAATGAGTATAGGAACAGGACTAGTAATGATTTCATACTTCGTATCTTTTGGAATGGCTTTTATTGATCAAACAGATGTGGATTCAGCAAAGATAATTTTGTCAATTACAAACATGGTAATTACATTAGGTTTATTTCTTATTGCCTTATCTTTATTTTATATAAAATCAAAATATTTTAACATTGCAGCAATTGTAGGTTCTTTTCTTATTGGAATTGCATTTATCACAGTTTCAAATACAGAGAATCTAAAAATGCACTACGATGAAAATGTTAGATTCTGGATTAATGATTATACTAAATATGCTAATATCTTAATGAGTTTGATTTTTCTCATTATTGTTATTTTAATTACTTTATATGTTAATGAAAAAATACGTTATATAATAAGAAAGAAGAAACTTTTTTCTTTCACAGTTCTCGGAATTTTCTTTGCTTTTGCATGGTTAGCTATAATTTCTATCCCTGGAGTATATGTTTTCAGAGTGTTTCTTTTACCTATATCGCTGTTTTTTTTAGGTTTAGATAATTTGTTCAATCCTTTAAGTTTAATAGTTTCTCATAATAAACCAACAGAAATTTTTCTTCTTTCAAAGACCAATGTTCCTCTTGTTGGCTTTAATTATAGTAAAGGAGAAAAAATAGAAGATTTAAGTGATATTAGAATACTCAGAGTTAGTCAATTGCTTATAGAAGAGAAGGTGGGAGAAACAAAAGATGCTTACTTTTCAGCAAAACAAGGAGAATTAATATCAATAGCTCATGAATAACTTTTTTGTACAAGAATAAAAATGTAGGAAGAAAAAAGAGGGGAGGAAAAAATTTAGGTTTAAATAGGAAAAAAAGATAAAATAAATGATGAAGAAGAAAGGGAGTAGAGAATGGATGGAGAAAACAGTAAGGATAACTTTACTCCCAAGTAGGAAAAAAGAAAAGTATCTAAAGGATGCGCAAAAAAAAGTAAGAGAACTAGCAAACATACTAATACCCTACAAAAAAAATGTAAAAACAGGAATGGAGTTCCACCATTTAGTATACAAAAGGTTCAGATATCTAGGTCTGCACAGTCAGTTACAAGAGAATGTGCAAAGAAAGGTATATGGGGCAAAAAAGGTAAAAAAGTTCAGAACCTTACCTTTGGAGTTCAACTTTCCCCGAAGTGGAAAGATAGCAAAAACAAGAAAAGACAACCCTGTTTTAGTTGTTTCCCCATTGAAAAAAAGGATAGCTTTTCCTATTTGCCGAGATGGAGGGTGGAGAAGACTAAAGGAGTATACAATCAAGGGGTGGGAAGCACATAGTTGTAGAATTTTCCAACAAAAAAGGAAAAGAAAAAGGAAAGCAAAAGACCGAAAAAGAAGCAGTAAGGTCAACTATGGGTGGGTAGCACACCTGAATATTAGAAAAGAACTTCCTCCTCCTCAAGAAGTAGAGGGAACAATAGGAGTAGACGTGGGAAGAAAAGTTTTTGCTGCAGTAACACTTAACCACCCCTCTTTCCCTTTATTAGAGAGGTATATGGGAAAAGACATAGCTTGGAAACAACATCAGTTAGCAAAAAGAAGAAGAAAACTACAATCCTACAGAGATAAAGGAAGTAAAAAGGCACGGCGTGCACTAAAAAAATTAAGAATGAAAGAAAGAAAGTATAATAAAACCCGTTGTGAGCAAATAGCTCACGAGATAGTAGATTGGGCAGTAACTACCCGTTCTGCCATAGTTATAGAAAACATAGAAGGAATAAGAAGTAAATGGAAAAAAGAAAAAACTAAAAGAAGAGGGAAGCAAAGCAAAAATCTTCTTCGAGAGTTGAATAATTGGCCTTATGGCTTTTTCCTCTCGTTTTTGACCTCTCTCGCCTATCAACACCATATCCCAGCTGTAAAAGTTGACCCTCATTATACCAGTCAAACTTGTTCTCGATGTGGACATACTTCCAAGTCTTCACGTGTTAGTCGAGGACTTTATCGTTGTGTTGCTTGTGGTATAGAGCTCAACAGTGACCGTAACGCTTCTCGTAATATAGCCTTGAAAGGTTTCTCTTTCCTTGCTTTGCCTTTCTTTAGTTCCTGGTCTTCTTTTTATCCTTTCCCACGTGAGAAGAAAAATAATTTTCTGGTTTCCGTGGTCGAGGAGCGCTCAACCTCCTCTTCTGGCTCAATGAGTGGTAAGTTCTTCCTCCCTCCCGGATAGATCTTTCTCGAGAGTAAGATTGGCGTACAAAAATTTTGTACAAAAATCAAGTTGATGAATGCTTTATCCTAACAATAATTGCCAAGAAAATAGATTCTAATTTGAGATCTGTGCTTTATTTGATATTACAGAAATTCTGTGAATGTATTAACTATTCAGTATTTATCTCTTCTGAAGTTCTAAAACAAGATGAGGAGGAAAAGTTTCTTATGATTCTAAAAAGTAACCTTGATGCAATATTGTATTAAAAAGAAACTCATTCTTTTTCCATTATTAAAACTAGTAAATACTAACACTCGTTAATTGAGTACATACCTGAAAAACCTTTAAAAAATTTAAATAATTTGAACTTCTTCATAAATTAAAACAACATAATTCTTTTAAACGAATTTCTGTATTTGATGATGCTAATTTCCCTATACTCCTTATCCTATTTTATTGAGGCTATTCTATTTTTTGGTTTTACTTCGTTTATTTTCATAAAAAGTTACTTAAACATAAAGCATATTTCTAATCTATTTATGAGTATTGGAGCATTTTTTACACTACTTTCGTATAGCTTGGCTTTTGCATTAGCTTTTACTAGTCCTGACAATATAGAAAGAGCTAAAATAATTTTGGTAAGTACAAATCTATTACTTACACTGGGTATTTATTTAATTTCTATAGCTCTCTTTTATATAAGATCAAAATTTTTCAATATTGCTGCCATTACAAGTTCTTTTGTAATAGGAGTCGCTTTTATAACGCTTTCTTACCTTGAAAATATATCAATGAATTACAATGAAAATGTGAAATACTGGGTGACTGATTATTCAAAGCATGTAACTGTATTAATGGGTTCAGTTTTATTGTTTATCACAATTTTAATTTCTCTCTATGTAATTGAGAAATTAAAATATGACATTAAAAAAAGGAAATTCATTACATTAACAACATTAGGTATATTTACTTCGTTTATATGGATTCTAATAATTTCCATTACCAGATTATATCTATATCGGATATTTATATTACCTTTAGCTCTTTTTTTGATTGGTTTAGATAATTTATTCAATCCTCTAAGTCTGATAATTTCTCATAACAAGCCTACAGAAATTTTTCTTCTTTCTAAAACCAATGTTCCTCTTGTAGGTTATGATTATAATAAAAGAAAAAAAATAGAAGATTTAAGCGATATTAGAATACTTAGAGTTAGCCAATTACTTATAGAGGAAAAAGTAGGAGAAACAAAAAATGCATATTTCTATGCAACAGAGGGAGAATTAATATCAATCGCTTACGGAAATTTTATTTTGACAACTATCGCTAAAAAAATAGATGTTAACTTGAAAACTGTACTTTTTCTTACTCTAAGACAGTTTAACGAATATTTTGATTTTTCAACAGTAAGAAATGTCAAGGAGTTAAAAAAAGATGAAGAAGAGATGTTTCTTACTATTCTAAATAATTATCTAGACACAATCTTACATTAAAGAATTCCCTTTTTTAGTGATTTTTATAATTTGGAAATATTTTTAAGTTCTTAATAAGGACTTATAGTGATAACAATGAATCTTGTCCTCTCCTTATAGCATGTTGCGAGGGGAACTCGCGCTAAGAAAAACAAGTCATGAATTTTGATTAGATTAGCGGCGAGTAGAGAAATTGTTTGAGTTTTGCTTTTACTTATAAAAGAACTATAGTTTTACTTTTCTCATACTAGCTGTTTTCTAATCAAATTTTTATTTAATCAAAAATGGAGGTGAAAAAAGTGTCAAATTACACAAAATTAAAGTGGTATCGCTTTGATATTGCGAGAAGAATCAGAGCGCTTGATGGAGAAGAATTAATTGCAGAATTAGAAGAAATAATAGAAGAAATCAAAAGAAAAAAGTTAGATCGATTAGGAGTATTTAAAGTTCAGATTAGAGAATTAGAACAGTTAATCGAAAATGAAAAAGCTCAACCAAAAAGAAAAGGAAGACAATATGACCCATTTTATATTCCATATGGAGGAGATGGACGAGTTGCACTTTTTGGTTTGTCAAATGTCGGAAAAAGCTCGCTTATGAATGCTATAACTAATGCAGAAGTAGCTACTGGGGATTATTTGAACACTACAAGACAAGCCTTAGCAGGGACGTGTGTATATGAGAATGTAAAAATTCAAATTATTGATTTACCTGGTTTCCTTGATTTTAAGGAAGATTGGAACATTAGTAAACAAATCTTAAGGGTTGCTCGAACTTGTGACTCTATATTACTTGTAATAGACTTGTCAATGGATGTTGAAAGACAATACAACTTTCTTATCAAACAATTAGAAAACGCTAGATTAATTAAAGATAGAGAAACAATCTACAAATTTGCTATTATTGCAACAAAAGGTGATCTTCCTTGTACAGAAGAATCTTTTAAGAAACTGAAAGCAATGACTGATTTAGCTGTATGCCCAATTTCAATGAAAAATAAGGATTCTTTGGATAGATTAAAGAAAATGCTATTTGAAACACTAAATGTAGTAAGAGTTTACACTAAGAAACCTAAAAATCAACCTGATATGGAGCATCCTCTCGTTCTACCAAAAGGTTCAACAGTTAAAGATGTAGCACTGAAATTGCATAAGGATTTCCTTAAATTTTTCAACTATGCTAGAATCTGGGGTAAATCTTGCGATTTTCCAGGTCAAAGAGTAGGGGTTGGACATACTCTTGAAGACGAGGATATAGTAGAAATTTCTACTTCACAAAAATAACCTACTTTCTACTTTTTTATTTCAGAAAAGAGATTGAACTAAACTTCTAGTTCTGGATAAAATTTATAACATGTAAATATCTTTTCGATTTCAATGGATTCAGTAAGCCATGGAAGTGTTTCCACTCTTATAGGTTTTATTTTCATTCAATTTTATGAGGTGCCTTTTTTTCCCTTGTTGGTGATATTATTTGTATGGGGGGTCTTAGTTGATTATGATCATGCAATATATTACAAGCGAAAACACCCTGAAGCAAAAATATGGAATATTCCTCAATTGATCAAAATCTATTTCAGTACGGTTGATAATAACGATGAATTTGTCTATCATACATGGTTGCATGAACCATTAGGTGTATTATTTGTTAGTGCGATAACAATACCAATTTTTTATTTTTCTAAATATCCAGAATTTATTATTTTAGCAATAGGTTGTTACTTTTTTCACTTTTTACTTGATTTATTCTCTGGAAAAATGAAACCTTTGGCTCCTTTTAATGAAAAATTCACAATAAATTGGCAGATTTTGCCAAGAAACTCATTTACTGCTGCTTCAATATCATTATTAGTTTTTTTGGTTACGTTAACAATACAAATATTCATTGGTTTTTGATTTTGCAAAAAAAGCTTATTTAGTTAGAAGTTAAATGTAAATTGAGATGTCAACAGAATTTGTGGGTAAAGTTCCTACTAAGATAGTAAAACTTGTTTTGAATAAAATTATAAGAAAAAAACATTTCAAAAATAATCAAGTTACTCCTCCAAAAAATTGGCAATCATTAGGAAGTTTTGTAGGAATAGATAAAGAAAAACTAGAAATAGAACTTGATAATGGCGTAATGAAAATAGACTATATTAAGCCTTATGTTGTTAAAATTCTTTATAAACTAAAAAAAGAAAAAGAACCGTTAAGTTTTGCTATTGAAAAAGATCTTGATTCATTTACTGAAATTTCTGTTACTGATAAAGAAAAGATAGTAAATATAAGCCCTAAAGAAAGTAAGAAAAAACAGAAAATTTCCATTGGTATAGATAAAAAAAATAATCTTTGTAGCTTTAAATCAGAAAAAGGAGAAATTTATTCTGAAACTATAGCAGATTTTTCTGAAGAAAGGTGGTATAAAAGTATAAAAAGGTCTAATAATACAAATGAACATTATTTTGGTTTTGGAGAAGCTACTGGAGAGTTAGATAAAGTCAATAATACTATTGCGTTTTGGAATACTGATAGTTTACCTTATGACAACAAACGAAAAAACCTCTATCAAAGTCAAGCAATTCAAATCACAATTCAAGAAAATGGGCCAATCTACGCAATTATTTATGACAATCCATATAAATCTTTAATCTCTATTGAAAAAAAAGAAGAAGGTTATATAACTAAATATTTTGTTGCTGGAGGGGGAATAAAATATTACCTTATAATTAGTTCTTCAATTGCCGATTTATTTTCTGAATTGGCCTATATTTTAGGAGATGTACCTCTTCCTCCATTAAATTCTTTAGGGCATCATCAGAGTTTATGGTCATATAAAAATGAAGAAGAAGTGAGAAGAGTTGCAGAAACTTTCAGAAAAAAGCAAATACCGTGTGATTTTATTCATTTAGATATTGATTATATGGATGAATATAGAATATTTACTTGGAATAAAGAGCGATTCCCAGATATTAAGGCTTTATCTTCTGAATTACTTGAAAAATACAATATTAAGCTTCTAGCAATTACCGATCCTGGAGTAAAAGTCGACCCAGAGTATTTTATGTATAAAGAGGGTATAAACGATGGGCATTTTATTAAAAATGGGGATGGAAAAACACTTTTTGAAGGAGAAGTGTGGCCAGGAAAATGTCACTTCCCTGATTTTAGTCAACAAAAAACAAGAGAGTGGTTCAGCAGTAAATTTAAGATATTGGAGGATAGTGGAATAGAAGCTTTTTGGATAGATATGAACGAACCTTCAATTTTTTCAGAATTAGGTACTATACCAGAGAATGCAATTCATCCTTGCGATGGAAAGAATAAATTTCACGCTGAAATACACAATCAGTATGGACATTTAATGTCAAAAGCAGTCTACGAAGGCTTAAAGAAGATTAGGAAAAATAAACGTATATTTATTCTAACTCGTTCAGCTTATATTGGAACACAAAGATATGCTGGAAGTTGGACTGGAGATAATAATGCTGAGTGGGGACACCTGAGAATGAGTTTACCTATGTTAATGAATATGGCTATAAGCGGTCAAGTAATGATCGGTCCTGATATAGGTGGTTTTCTGGGAAAACCTTCTGCAGAACTACTTATTCGATGGTACCAAGCAGGATTATTCTATCCTTTTTTCAGAAATCATAGCATTAACAAAAATTGCAGACATGAACCATGGGTATATGGAAAACGCGTAGAAAGAATCATTCGTAAAACTATACAACTAAGGTATAAATTGTTGCCTTATCTTTATACTTCTTTAGTAGAAACTTGTAAAACTGGTATTCCTTTCTTTAAAGCTCTCTTCATTGATTATTTTGAAGATAAAAAGGTTTATAACAAAGAATGGCTTAATACTGAGTATTTAATTGGAAAATCTTTACTTATTGCACCAATTCTTAAACGATGGAGAAGAAAAAGAAAAGTATATTTCCCCAAGGGAACAAAATGGTTTAGTTTTGATGGTACACAAATTTATGAAGGCGGAAAAACATATACTGTTTCGATTCCAATTGATTCCTTTAATTTTATTTTTGTAAAGGAAGGTTCTATCATTCCTACAATCGATAAGAACATTCAGTCAACAGAAGAAATACTAAAAGAACCGTTAACTCTTCTAATTTTTGGAGAAAAAGAAGCAAGAGGAGAAGTTTATCTTGATGATGGTTGTACAATAAACTATGAACAAGATTATGAAATTACACAATTTGAAGCCAAGCTACAAGAAAAAGAGTCTTGGAACCTTTACCTTTCTAGAAAAGGAAAAAAGAGAAGATTCATTAATGTTGAAAATGTAAAACAAGTTGGGCATAGGGAAATAGGCTTTGCAATATTTGAAGAATAAGTTCCTTTTTTTCTTATAATGAAAACTGAAAAAAGTCTATACTTTTATTTCTTTTAGCTTTCAGGAATAGAACGGGGAATTGATGGGTCATCAGCTTCATGATATATTTTACCTTCCCTACCAAGGGAGATCTGCTTCTTTCCTAAATATTCCTTACACCAACCATTAACAATACTAACTACTTGTCCAACCTTATAATCCTCTCCTGCTTTAGGACCCCAAAGAGTTAAAACAGTTGAACCAGTTTGATCAACCAGTAATAAATCCCAAGCATAAAGCCATCTCCCTCGGGAGTTAATTTTTCGTGGGCCTTGTTTAGAAATTATTCTGGCTTTTATTTCGTCAAAATTGCTATTTGCTTTTAGTTCATTTATTTTCATAAATTTTATTTTAAATTGATACACATAAACTTTTTTGTACATTCTTCTTTGTTTTTAAAAAAGTAAAAATAATAGAAATAAAAAAAGGAGGGACTATTTTCCTGCTTCAGCTAAAGCTATCTGGATTGCTTTTTCTATATCTTCATCTACTCGCAATCCTTTATTTCTATCTTGAGGGGAAACAACATTTATGATGGCAATGTCAGCTCCATTGAAGTAAGCTTCTTTTACTTTGTCTACTACTAAACCCCCTGCAACTGAAATAAGTGTGTCAAATTTTGATCTTATTTTAGTTATATCTTTATATCTAATGATACTTCTTGGATTGTCTTCTTCATCTCGTCCTTTATGAATAACTACAGCATGGGGTTTAAAACGTAAAGGCATCATTTTGCGTAGAGGATTAGTTACTCCTAACATATCAATAACAGCGTAGAGTCCATTCTCACTACAAAATTTGCAGAACAAGTTTAAAGTATCTATTGGCGCAGAACCTAATACAGTTACTGCATTCGCTCCTGCTCTAGCAGCTATCATTGTTTCACTAAATGCTCCATCTGTAAGTTTTAAATCAGCTAAAACTAATCCTTTCCAATGTCTACGAATGTAGTTGACTCCTCTCATCCCCTCGAGTTTGATAAAAGGGGTTCCAGCTTCTATTATTATTCTTGAATCATTAGGTATTCTAGGAAGAATAGCTCTAACTTGAGATAAATCACCGTTAAAAGCTATCTGAATATACCTACGATGCAAATCCAAGTTTATCATATTCTTACTCCTTTGATTTATTCACGTTATGAATGATTTCAGTTATTTCTTCAGTTAATCCTCCTGGCATAAAAATAACCACTTTCTCGCTAGGATCTTGAGCTATATCTCTTATGGTTTGCAATGTTCTAAGTTGTAGACCACCTTTTGTTTTTGTTAAAATTGTAGCTGCTTCAGAGAGTTTCTGTGCTGCGATAAATTCACCTTCAGCTTTAATAATAACTGCACGTTTATCTCTTTCTGCTTCTGCTTGGATAGCAAAAGCTCTTTTCATTTCAGCTGGAAGTTCAATCTCTTGCATTTTGATAGCTTCAATATCCACGCCCCATTCGCTTGTTTCTTTATCTACAATTTTCTTGATATCTGCAGCAATTTGATCTCTCTCCGTTAACACTTGGTCTAACTCCATTGTGCCTATAGTATCTCTTAATGCAGCTTGAGTATATTGTTGTACTGCATAACGATAATTAGCTATTTTTATCACTGCATCTTCAGGTCTCTCTACTTTGAAATAGACTACAGCATTAGTCAAAACAGGAATGTTGTCTTTTGTCATAACTTCTTGTCGAGGAATATCTTGGGTAATTATTCTCAAATCAACCTTTACTCCCTTCTCTAATATGGGAGTGACATATACAAGTCCTGGACCTATAGTTCGTACATATTTTCCAAGTCTGAAAACTACTATCCTCTCATATTCATAGGCTAATTTCAAACCAGAAAGGAAAAATAAGCCAATAATTGCCAATCCTATTCCAATGAAAACAAATATTTCTACTTCCATTTCTATCAACTCTTTTTTTTAATCCTTTATTCTTTTTCACAATTTTAAATATATCCAAATGAAAAGCTAATTTTATTCTGTTTCTAAATTAGCTAATATTTAGTAAAATCAAGTTTTCACCCATAGAAAATTAAAATTCGTTAATTTGCAAATACTTTTAAATGAGAACAGTTTTACGTAGTTTGAAGTTTTAAAATAATTCCTTATTTGTTTCAAAATAATGCAATTGTTTTAAACGCTATGAAACACTAACTACGATACAATGCGATGTTAGATAAAACCAGTATACGGTGATAAAAATAGAATTCAACGAATTACCATTGACACATGAAACCTCATTAGCAATAGAAAAAATGGGTTTCACAACATTAACAGATATTCAAGAACAAGCTATTCCTCTGATACTTGAAAGAGATGATACACATGTTTTAGCTCAAGCAAAAACAGGAACTGGAAAAACACTTTCTTTTGCAATTCCTTTGGTAGAAAAACTTTACCCAAAGAAAAAAATTGTTCAAGCAGTAATAATTGTTCCAACAAGAGAGCTATGTAAGCAAGTTCACTCAGTTATAAGAGATGTATCAAGATATAGACGCTTTAAAACAGTGGAAGTCTATGGAGGAGTATCTATAAATAGACAAATAGAAAAAATAGAATCTGGAGCTCAAATTGTTATAGCTACACCAGGAAGATTAATAGATCTTTATTACAGAGAAGCAATAAATCTAGACAATGTAAGGTTTGCTGTTTTGGATGAAGCAGATAAAATGCTAGATATGGGTTTTTTCCCAGATATAGAGTTTATCTTGTTTGAAGCAATGAAGAATGCTAGACCGCATTTGATGCTGTTTTCAGCAACAATTATTGATACTATAAGAGAAATCGCTTTTGATTTCACTATCGGTCAAAAACTATTAGAAATTGACGTATCTCATGACTCATTAACAGTTGAAAGTTGTGAGCAGTATTACTATAAAGTAAATGATCAAAGACACAAATATTCTACATTCAAACAGATTCTAAAAAAAGAGAACCCTAAATTTAGTATAATCTTTGTAAATACTAAAAGAATGGCAAATATATTAACAAAAAGACTCAGAAGTGAGAGAGATTTATCTTTAAGAGTAGATATGCTACATGGGGATATGACCCAAAAACAAAGAGAAATTGTTACTAATCGTTTTAGAAAAAAACAATTAAATTGTTTGATTGCAACAAATGTGGCAGCAAGAGGATTAGATTTCCCCCACATTACTCATATATTCAATTATGATATACCTGACACAGTAGAAAGCTATGTTCATAGAGTAGGAAGAACATCAAGGATGGGGTCGTCAGGAACAGCTATTTCTTTAGTAGTTGATGATGGTAAACAATTAAGTCAGTTATATGCAATTGAGCAATTTATCGATTTAGAAATAAAAAGAAAGCATATAAAATTTTCAAAAACAGAAAATTCGGGTTCTGAAAATAAAGGAAAAAGGTATAATAATAATTCCAGTAATAGACAAAAGAATAAAGGATCTAAAAAATCTAAATCTCCCTACTATAAGAAAGTCTATTCACAAATTGAACGAAACTAATATTCTACTTTTTCTATTATTTTTTTTAATTTATGTCTTCTAAAAAAACATTAATAATTTTCTTTTTTCAATTGAGTTGATAAAGTTGTTAAATCTCTCTTGAATTTTTGGTATTTTTTTTCTTTTTTTTCTTCATCGGACACAAGAGAAAGGATTTTTTGTAGATTCATTCTGTGTATCTTTTTCTCAGAATAAGTAAATTTGAAGATATCTACATCTCCTAGTTTTAAGGAATATAAATAATCAAGATTACTCTTTACTAAACTCTTATCTTTTAGTACTTTATCGTGACCTGTAATAATCAACTTACAGTCAAAAGAGAGATATTTTTCTAATGTATTAATATAAGTTTCAATGTCTAGATTGTTAATATAAGGGAAAGGTTCTTCAACATTGTCTCCAACAAATAAAATCTTATCTTGAGCATCAAAACATGAAGCTGATTCTATTGTGTGTCCTGGGCTACTAAAAAAAATTATTTGGTCTTCTGGGAAAAATAATTTTGAATGAAATAGAAGATTTGGTTTAACTAATGAAACTTTTCCTTTCTGGTAGTTTTTATATTTAACTAATTCATCTTGTGCTTTTTTCCTAAATACGTGTTCAAAATTTTCCTGAGCAATTATGATTTTGTTAGAAAAAAAGCAGTTTCCCCAGATATGGTCATAATCTGCGTGAGAATTAAAAATAATAATATTTGTAGGAAGAAACTTTTTTTGTTCTTTTAAGTACTTAATAACGCTCTTCATGGATTCTGGACCCAAAAAAGTATCACAAATGAATGTATGTTTTTCTCCTATAATAGCAAAAACATTTGTTTTATATGGTTCAAAAAAGGTGAATAAAATTCCCCTTTTCCCTATTTGTTGAATTTCCATTATTTTTAATACAAATTATCACTCTCTTTAATTTTTTTCTTTTTTGAATCAAAGAGAAAATATCATCAAAGAAATATTAGGAGGTGTATTATAGATTTTATTTTACTTTTTTTTGATTTATTTACGTTTACTGTTGGTTTCAAATGTGTTATATGAAATTTTGCATAAACAAAAATAGTTATAAGATATTCTGTGATATCGCCTATGACATAAATGATAGAACGAATGCGCTTTTATGCCCAAGCATTAATATCTGCTTTAGAAAATAATCAGACTCCTACAATTTGTTTAAATGAATTTGTTAGTTCAGTAAGAGATGCATGGATAAAGTTTGAACAAGGCCAAATAACTGTTGAAATAAGTCAACTTCCAAGAGCTATGTACATGTTTGTTGTGGAAGAGTTACCACAAGTGGTTGAAAATCCTTTAGAAAAAGAAAAAATAATTAGAGAGTTAAAACTCTTTTTGAATACTATTGATCTTATCCTCCAGCCTAAAGAAACTAATTAAGGTATTTTCAACGATTTTCGCTAAATTTTTAGAATCTTTATTTTCGTTTTTAAAAAATAAAAAAAATGATTGTTATTTTCTTAAAACTATGTTTTAAGTTAATTCTTATTCGATAATAAAAAAGATTATTAGTTATTAATAACGATTATATCTTCTATTATTTTGTCTATGTTTTCTATAACAATCTTGACAATAGACGGGTCTTTCACCATCTGGTTTGAAAGGTACCTGTGCTTTTTTTCCACAGTCATCGCAAACGATGTCAAACATTTCACGATTGTCTATATAATTTTCTCTACTCAATATATTTCACCGATTATTGATTAGTTATACTTGAAAGCTCACTAGGATTCAAAAAATAGTTGAAACTTATTTAATGGATTCTAAAATTGAACTACAAATATACTAAGTAAATGAAATATATCGAGTATTTAAATTCTAGGTTTGAACTCAAGAAATAATTGTTAGATTTTAAATTATTAATTAAGTTAGATTTCAATTTAAAAATACTCACACTATTGGTGCTAGCTGTTTATTCTTTTGCTTTGGAACTTCATAAATTTGGATTTTTTGATTTTTCAAATAGCTGTAAGTTTTCATAAAAAAATAGAATTTGGTTCTGTTATTGTTCTTGAACAGCTGAATAATTATTCTAAATTTCTCGTGTTTTTTGTGAAAAAAACAAATATTATAAAAAAACAACTTTTTCTACAATTTTCTTTTTTTTTCAAAATCTATTTAAGTGAAAATACCTTCTTTCTTTTAGTACCATCGGTGAGTATAGTGGATAATCCTGATTCTTCAATTATAATTGATAAGATTAAAGAAGAAATAAATAATTACGAATCTTCGAGAGCTAGAGGAAAAAAACTTGTTTTTGAGAAATCTACTTCTGAGCTTTTAAATGGTTTAGAACAGTTTCTAGATGATTTTTTGACAAATATTCTAAAACAGAAGAAGTAGAAGAAATTGACAAATTTGTTGAACACCTCTATTCTTCATTAGGGTGGAAAAGAAATGATTACTAATGTAAGTGTAAAAAATTGGAAAAAATTTGATCAGCAAAAGGAATGGTCTTTTGATAAAGGAATCCAGCTTATTTATGGGCCAAATACAAGTGGAAAATCTTCACTTCTTGAAGCTATTTATTTTGCCTTTTTCGGAGTAGATGAGAAAGTTGATGGAAATCCAACTTATAATTCAAATGAGGCTGCTATCGTGACAGTAGATTTCATTTCAAATACTGGTGAAAAATATAGAATAATCAGAAGTTATAAAAAAATAAAAAGAAAAGAAGAATCTTTTACACTTTACAAATTGGTAGATGGAAATGAAGAATTTTTCTCTGATAATCCTCAAGATGCGATAAAAATATATGGAAACTTTGAAGATATCTTTACACATATAATTTTCCTGAAAGAGGGCGAAATATATCGAGCTCTATCAAGAATGAAAAGCAATTTAGATGAAGAATTAGCATATTTGTTAAACTTGCAACGATTTGATGTTCTTCGTGATAAATTAAGAGAAACAAGACTTAAAGTTATTAAAAAAGAAAAAGAAAATGTAAAAAAAGACCCGACTTTTCTATCTGAAAAAGAAATAAATGAACTTAACGATAAATTGAATGATTTAAATGAAGTTAAAAAGAAGCTAGAAGAAGAAAAATCGAAGTTTATAGACAATAGGCAAACAGCGCAGAAAAAATATTCATTAACTAAAAAACTGAGAGATCTTGATTCTCAAAAACAAAAATATGGTGAAACAATAAAGACTATTAGAAACAAGTATGAAAATAAAGAATCTTTAATTGAGTTTTTGGATAATGAGATTGAATCATTAGAAAATAAATATAGACAGCTAGAACTAGAGTATAGTAAACTAAGTAGTGAAAAGGCAGAAAAAGAAGGAGAAAAGAGAAGACTAAATAAGCTTATTATTGAAATCAAGTCTTTTAAGTCCTCTGGAACTACTACATGTCCTACTTGTTATCAAAAAGTTGACCCCTTAATTCTTCAAGAAGCTATGGAAAGTTTTAGCAAGAAAGTTACAAAGTTAGAAAATGCTTTGTCCCAACTTAATTATTCTATTGATACGGTTAATGAAGAAAAAAGAAATATCTCTCAAAAAATAAAGGAAATTAAAGAAGACTTATTTGAGCTCAAAAATGCAAAAGCAAGAATAAGTGATGTCCAAGAAGAAATGAATGAAATAAGTGAAAATCTTAACTCTCTCCCCCATACTGAGGATATTCAATATTATTCAAAACAAATACAAGAACTAGAACAAAAAATAAGTGAAACTAATGTAGAAATAGGAACAATAGAGAAAAAATTAAGTTCAAGTAAGCAAGAAGGGGTTTTTATTGATGAACTAGAGTTTCAGGAAAAATTCATAGAACTTGTTGAAAATAAAATAGCAGAGTATAAAGATGAGTTGTTAGAAAGAAAATTGGATGAAATTAAAAGTGTGATAAAAGAAAAATGGTCAGAAATATGGGATAAAGAAATATGGTCTATTGAATTTGACGAAAATTTAATTCCTACAATTAGCTTTAAGTTTAAAGGAACAACTATTCAACAGAATTTACGCAGTTTTTCAGCAAGCGAAAAAATACTCCTGAGTGTCATTTTACGAGCTGCACTAATTGATAAATTCTTAAGCGTGAAAACGATGATTCTTGATGATCCCTCAATCTTTCTTGATCAAGAGAGTGTTAAAATTGCTGCTAGATTCTACCGTGAACTAATAGATAAAAAAAGTGTTGAACAGATAATTATGACTACATTTGATGAATCATTCAAAGAGTTGTTAAAACCCGAAAAAGTGATAAATCTTGAATGAAACTAAATTTTTGTTTGTTTTTGATACTTCTTTTTTTTGTCTCTCTTAAATGTTAATCGCCATCAATTGATACAAGATATCAAAGAAGTATTTGACTTTGTTCCAAACATTGAATATATTGCTCCAAAAATAATTCTAAAAGAGCTTTCGGGAAAATATAAAGACAAGTGTCCTTTTCTAGAGCAACATATTCAATTTACAGATGTAAAAATTACAGAAGAAGAGATAAAAGAACTTAAATCATTAAATTACTCTTTAGCGAATCATGCGTTTGAGAGAGATGAAAAGGGTGATTACCTCATAATTAAATCAGCACAAAAGCATAACAACTCAGAAGTAGTCACATTCATTGTAAGTAATGATGAAGGTATTCATTTGTTTCTCAATCAAGCTATTCCAGAAGAGAAAATAAAGCCAATCTGGGTTGCAAGATTTTTATCTTTTTTAGCTAAACAATCTCCAACTAAACCTCAAAAACAAAGGTTTATTCGAGCTTCTGAAATGCTAGAAGAGTATATTGAAACTTATCGTATAAAGGCTAAGCGAGGAGAAACACCTTTTTATGATATGGAAAAGATACTCATGTCAGCTAAATTTTTACCAGCTGAAGAGCAAGTTGTTCAGTTGCAAGAATCTCTAGAGAATCAAATAATCACAGGAGAAAAAAATAAAACTCTTCCTTCATTTATTAATCAAATAGGTTCAAAACTACATCAAATTTTTACATATATTGATTTAGGTGAAACAAATGTTATCGAAGCTCAACTCGAGTCTGTAGAAAATATAATCAAAAATCTAAATTTCGAGCAACAAGAGACAATTTACAAAATTATTAGTTTTTATATGATTGCTATTCTAAATCGATTAGCTTCATTATATGACCAAAATGGAGCTTTTTCTGGTATTGTTTCCGCATTGGAAAGAGCAAAATACTATTTGAAATATGTAGAAGAATTTGAGGATAAGAGTCAACTCTACGCAATTTTAAGTTGGATACATTTATTAAATAATTCAGTTGATTTGTCTCAATATTACTTCTCAAAAGTAACAGATAAGAACTTTGAACTAGCAAGAAAGTTAATTGCATTATTAGAGCTTTATGGCACTCCACTAGCAAAAATTAATTTAGAATTGTATGAATTACTTCCATCTGAAATTTGGAAGGATCTCAATGAAACGCTTGCTATATGCCCAAATAAGTTATTACGAGATAAAATAGCTCATATAGTTAATACCTTTGAAATAAAGCCCTCTTTTGTTTTCGATGCAAGACATTTTAGTCTGAAAAATGTAAGTGTGAAAGAAAACTATTTACTTTCTTTTCTAAAAGAGCAGTTTAGAATACTAAATATAAGAAAAAAAGAGAGTTCAATAGTGATTGAGTGTTATAACAGTAAAATTGGTCAAATTGAACTCCGTTTACCAGTTATGACAAAAATGCTTAAAGCATCACATGGTGATTTAATTAGTTTTCAAGGTGGAATAGTAGCAAAAATCAACAAACCTGGCCCAGGAAAAAAACATTCTGCAACAATATATTTCAGTAAATTAGAAGAAAAGGATCATAGTGTCTCAAAGGATAGTAAGTTAATTTAATATTTTTCCAATCACTTAATTTATGTAATGCAAAAAAATATCCAGACATAGAAAACAGCACTCGGATTTGCAATTATTTAAAGTATGTTTATATAGTCTCTTTAAATGAACACGTGTGGACAATATTGTAACTGGGCTGTATGTTGGTAAAAAAGACCCCGTTTTTACTGAAACAAGTTCCTTTCAACCTAAAAATGTTGTAATCATTAGAGTAAAAATAGTTGATTCTAGTGGAAATGCTGTTGAAGGTGCATCAGTAACCATAACAATTACTAACCCTAATGGAGATATAGTGACTCTAACCTCAACAACTGACAATCAAGGAATAGCAGAGTTTTCTTATAGGTTAAATCCAAAAACTCCACTAGGAATTTACACTATTAATGTGACAGATGTGAGTCTAACTGGGTATACTTATGATCCAAATGCTAATGTAGTTTCAACACTTGATTTTAATGTAAATTAAAATATACAACCCTTTATTTTTTTCTTTCTTTTTAAAATGATAGAGCAAAATATTTAGATTACAAAATTAAAGAAATTTTATGGTTTCAATTACATTTTATGGTGCAATCAATGAAATAGGAGGAAATAAAATACTTCTAGAAGGAGAAGAAACTAGAGTTTTTTTGGATTTTGGCTTGTGTTTTAATCGATATGGTAATTATTTTTCTCCTTATATTACTCCGCGTCAAGGACTAAAATTAAAGGATTTTATTGAGTTGAGCCTTTTACCTGATCTCGAGGGTTTATATTGACAAGATTTTGAACAGCGCTTTCGAGAGAGTGCTAAAGAGCCATTGTTCGATGGAATCGTTCTCTCACATTCACACATTGATCATGCAGGATTTATTCCATTTATACGTTCTGATATACCTTTCTATGCTTCTGAAGGTTCATTGGCTATATTGAAGGCAATGGAACAAACTAGTTACGGATTCTACGAATTTTTAGAACTTAAAGAGAAATTCAAAATAAGAGAAAGTAAAAGAGAGAAAGGTAAATATATACGAGATAGAGATTCAAGTATTCGAAGAGAAATAGTTTCTTTAAAATCAGATTTTAAAATAGGTGAGTTTAGTTTTCATTTCTTCCCCATAGACCATTCAATTGTTGGAGCAACGGCTTATGTTATTGAAACTCAAGAAGGCTCAATAGTTTATACTGGAGATATACGTTTTCATGATTTACTTTTTGTGAAGTTTGTCGAACTTAGTCTTTCAAGAAAAAAACAAAGATAGATAATTGTTAGTTTCTTGAGAACTTAATCCTAACATACAATGAAAGAAGAAGGATTAAGACAGACGTCATACACGAATCGGGGGAATCATAAAGAAGAAAAGAACTTTTTCTTTCTTTTCTTCACTCCACGAGAGACAAAAAAGAAAAAACTAAACCCTTGAATATAAGAGTGAATAATTCTTTTTGTCTACTGGGACTGCAACCAATGGCTGAGTCCTCGGCAAACAGTATAATGCGTAAGACTAAACTTTTGACCAGTAAAGTAATCAGTAATAGTTGTAACACGGGGACGAAAAAGATGACTAAGGAATTTACGAGCAATATTTCTAGCTCCTGTTAAATCAGAGTGGTAAGTATAGTTACAAAAGGGACAGTGTATTAATCCTCTGACGGGACGAGAAACTTCTTTTCCACAACGGGAACAATGAGAAGATGTTCCTCTTTCGTCTATTATAAGAATACGATGAGGAGCAAAACCTCTTAATATCAATGCTCGACGGAGAAGAGAAAGAACTAAAGAAAAATTCCACTGGTGAAGTTTTCTACGAAAATAACGAGTACTTTTACCTTTCCCTTTTTCTTTTCCTTTTCTAACATTTTTGGGGTAACCTACGACGACGAAAAGGTCATACATTTGAGCATAGGTCCCTATCGTCCGCACAACGTCGTTTATAAATTGGTGAATATAGGACTGTTTAACGTTTCTATATCTCCGACGAAGATATCCAAGAAAACGATAAATTTGGTGTTTTTTACCCGACTGGTCATTTAAAGCCGCTTTCCTCTGAAGACGGGAAAACTTGAGTTTATATCTGTGATTGATTCTATTCCACTGTTTGGTATACCAGAATTTTATCTCTTTGCTTGTTAACTTCTTTTTGGGAGTTAGTAACACTCCTACAGCAGGAATGTTTATCCCTAGATCTATCCCCAGCACAGCTGGGGGAAGAGAAGAAGAATTATTAACTGAATAAGAAAAAGAAGAAGGAGGAAGAACTTCTAATTGAAAATACACCCACCACTCACTTGTAGAACGTTTATATCTTAATTCCAGGCTTTTCACTTGTCCTTTTTTCAATTCTTTTTGATGGAAAGTGCTCATCTCTAAAGGTAACCACAATCGTTGATGATACCTTGTTTTTCTTTTCCACGTGTCTAATGAGTCTCTTATTCCTACCCACCAACGAGAAATAGAGTTGTTTTTCTCTTTTGGTAAATTAGTAAGAATAAACCTATTCTTATTGATTAGTTGTTTTCGGGGTCTCTTTTTTGGAGGACGAGTGGCTTCAGGTCTATATCCTTGCTCGTACAGTTGTACTGCTATATCTCTACACTCTTGAAACTCATCATGAGAACAGTAAGGGAACATCTTTTTAAGGTCATGAGGAACAGTCTCTCTTCGCTCTTCTACTTTTTTTAGCCTTGATGTTGTCAATGTTAGTTCATCTAGTTTTCCTCTATGTACTCTTATTTCTCCTTTCTTTGTTTTCATACACAGTCTTCTTCTGTTGTGATGTATAATTTTTACATATTTTCTATTATCCTTGTGTCTCTCCCTGTTATTCTCCTTAATCTTTCCTTTTTTCTCCTCGTCAAAACTTCATTTTTTATTTTTACTTTCAAAGTTTTGACTATCTTCTCCATCTTTTTTCCTCTTCTTTTCCTTTTTTTCTTTTTCTTCTCTTCATTTATTTCTACTATTTTTTCTTATAAAAAGTCTCTTTTTTTTCTTTTTCATCCATACTCTCTATCCTAATGTTCGCAAAATTACGCAAAAAGTAAATCATGGAAGAAAATCTGACCAAAGTTGGGACTTTGTTGAAAAAGCGAGTACCTATGATCCAATTCTGATGATTACAGAAGGTACAAGAATTCAGGAACAGACAAATGTAACAGAACAAAAACTAGAAGAAAGTTTGAAGGATACAATTAAAAACATCAGTGAGTTAGCAGTTGCTTCTTTTCCCGTAAGAGATTTTGATAGAATGCAGTCTTTCATTAATGCTGGAAAGGAAAATGAGAGAGAACTCGTAATAAGTACACGACAAGCTTTTACTTTGGATATTTTGAATAGAGAAAAAATAGAAAATGCTCCTAAACTAAATGAAGTTAAAGTTTTTCTTCCAAATAAAGGCTGGGGAATATATGATAATTCTAATTATCCTATTGAAATTCAGATGCAGGATTATACTACTTGGGAAAGAAAAATAATGGATAAGTCATCTACAATTACAGCTGCTGAAATAAGAGAAAAACAAAGAAATTATGTGTTAAGGGTAGAACCTACAGAATTAAAATATTTACTTGATATTAAACCAAAAACAGGTTCAAGATACATTCGTTCTTTAACAGAGCCTGTGGATGAAGAGATGGTGATACAACAACAGAAAATGGATAATTGGTTAAAGTTCTTCGATCTTTATCCATATGAACAACTGCATTGCTCTGGGCATACCTCAGGAAAAGAACTAGTTCAAATGATAAAGACTATTAGTCCTAAAAAAATCATTCCAATACATACAGAGAAAGCGAGAGATTTTATTAAAACATTTGAAAATGTAATTATTGTAGACGAAGGTGTCAAAATAACGATAAAATAGACTTTATAGTTCTATTTGGGTTAAATTGCTTTTCTTTACTTTATTAAAATACTATTAAAAGGTCTCCTATTATATTACTACAAAAAAGTAATAAATGAGAAATAATTTGTTCTTATATGACAAATCAATATGATATAATAATAGTCGGTTCCGGATTAGGAGGTTTAGTGGCAGGAGCTAAGCTAGCCAAAGAAGGAAAAAAAGTATTACTAATTGAGCAACACTCAGTTGTAGGAGGATGTTCGTCAACTTTTACTCGTAAAGGCTTTACAGTTGATGTTGGTTTGCATCAAATTGATGGAATAGATGAATATGATGAAAAGATGCACTATTTTGAAGAACTTGGTGTTTATGAAAGTATTGAGTTTGTTAAACATGGAGACGAATTCTATCGATTTGTAAATGATAGAATCGATGTAATTATCCCTGATAACGTTGAGAAAGCAATCAAAGTATTAACTGAACAATTTCCAGAAGATGAAAAAGCAATTAATGATTATTTCAATACTTTGCTTTCAGTGTATAAAGAGATACATTCCCTTCCTAAAAACAAGTTTAAACTTTTCCTAATAATGCCATTGTTTCCCATGCTCTATCCTTCAATTGTCAAGTGGTCCAAGAAAACTGTAGGTGAATTTATTGATAGTTTAGAAATAAAAAATGACGATCTTAAACTAGCATTACTTGGAAATATTCAATATTACGCTGATGACCCATATAAATTATCTATGCTCTACTACTCTGCTGCACAGGGCTCATATTTTGTAAAAGGAGCATATTATCTAAAAGGAGGTTCACAGAAACTATCTAATCATTTTGCTAAAGTAATTACTGACAATAACGGTGAAATAATTCTCTCCCATATGGTTGATAAGATAATTATTAAAGGGAAAAGAGCTGTAGGTGTAGAGTATTTCCCAAAAAGAAAACCTGATGAACGAAATCAAGCATTTGCAAAACATATTGTCGCAAATGCAGCTGTTCCTAACGTAATGGAAATGTTACCTAAAAAACAAAAAAAGATTTTGGAAAAAATTTTCAAAGACATGGAAATTGCACACTCACACTATTCTCTTTATCTTGGATTTAGTAAACCATTGAAGGAGATAGGAAATAAATGCTTTGCAACAATGATATGGCCACCTGATATTAAAACACCTGCAGATATAGGAAAAAGTTTGGAGTGGCCTTTCACCAAAAGAAGAATGAGTATAACAGACTATAGTCAATTAGATAGTGGAATGGCAATTCCAGGAAAAAGTGTAGCAATTATCTCTGGAACAGATATATTAGACGATTGGGAAAAACTTTCTAAAGATGAGTATAAAAAAAGGAAAGAGCAGGTCACAGAAGAGCTAATAGAAAGATTGGAGAAACTCATTCCTGGAGTGAAAGAACACATAGAATGGAAAAATTTTGCTACACCAAGTACTATTAAATGTTTCACCTTGAATCCTAACGGAACAGCATATGGGTATGCCCAACTTCCTTCACAATCGACAAGTAAAAGACCAGGAAATAAAAGCCCAATAAAAGGCTTATGGTTTGCAAGTGCGTGGGTTTTTCCAGGAGGAGGATTTACACCTTCAATGACCTCTGGATACAATTGTGCTCTTAAAATATTAAAAGAAATGAGCAAATAGACTAACTTTTTCTTTTATTACTATTTTTTACTTTTTTTAGCTTAAAAAATAGAAAGTTAATAGTCTTCGAATTTTAGTTTATACACAGTTAGAAAATTATTCTCGCTTAAAAAACTAATAATTTCGATGAAATCAACAAAATTATCTACAGAATTTTGTTCCATGAATATGTCTTTTATCGTCTTTGTAATATTGTTAACACATAATTCTAATATTGTTCTCTGATGTTTTACATCTTGAATGTCATCTGAATTCATCTTTTGATAATTTGTTTCAATATATTTAATGAAGTCTTGAATCTGTTGTTCATTACTTATTGGTAGTGAAATAGTCATGTGAAGTATAAGAGCCAACTTTAATAAAGCCAGTTCATCTGCTTTTGAAGTGATGTTGAGATCTAAATATTCAGCAATATATGGCATTATTTCTTCATCTAGTGTCACAACGGATTCTAGTTCATTCGCAAGTTCCTGAATCCATCTACGTACATCATCATAGGGGAAAGAACGAATTTTTTCTTTTTTCTTTTTCTTCCTCCACTGATTGTAAACTTCTTGTGCAGTTTCTTTTTTAAGATAAAGGTCAATTTCAAGAAAACCTAATCTGGATATAACATGAATATGTTTTTCTCCATCTTGCTTTGCTATCTTAAAAATAGTGTTTCTTAATCTATCTTTGATTGTTAGACCTTCTATTTTCTTAAAAGTGGACAAAAATGTTTTTACTACTTTTTCCACAAAAGTTTTTGATTGTGGTAGTGGAATGTTAAAGACTAAAAAAGGATTCTCATTATTATTTTTCTCTGTGAGATCTCTATCAGGTTCGTAACCAGCATGGGTAGCTTTAACGCGTGCTTGAGAACGAACAACAAGATTGTTATCAATAAAACAAATTATAGATGAAAATTCATCATTAATGCAACGATGAATGTCGATATACTGAGAAAGTGCTCCTTCTTTTTCACTTTTAATTAAGAGTTTAGGAATTATTAATTTTCTCCTTTTTTTACAGTAATTACACTGATAGTGAATTAAAGTAATTGTCTCTGAAGCTTGTTTCAATATTATCAAGCAATTTTACACTACATTTCTTTAAAATTTTTTGGGTATCGTAAAATTTGTTGTAAGAATAATTGTATTGAAGAGTTAGTATAGTCTTTTTATAATAACCTGTTTTGCTGCTTAGGTTATCAAGAGATTAAAGATCTATTTTCTCCTTTGAAAGACAGTGTATGAAAAAAGTACGTAAAAAAGTAAATAATAATGAATTAACGCCTTCAAAACCAAAGCATCTAGTTTTCTCTGTTTTATCTTTATTGATTTTATTCAGTAAGTTGACAGAAACTTTTCACTGAAATTTTGAATAGCAATAATAGCTTAAATAGATTAATAGGGGAAAAATAGGTTATTCAACTAGTGACAATAGTTTCTTTTTTAAAATATTTTAAATTTTTTAAGTTATTTAATTTTGATATTTATTCCAAAATTTTAAAACCTTCAGTACGTTTTCAAATGACTTTTTTACATTTTATACTTAGTTTTTCCTATTATTTTAATTATTTTTCTATTCTAAATTAAAATCTTATTTTCTATAAAAAATTATTTTCTATATTTAATTTCTTTAAGAGTTTGAAAATGCATCTAAATACACAACAAAGTAGACTATCAATAATAAAAAACAAAATATCTGACTCTTCTAAAGCTTTAGGGATAATATACATTATTATTGGTTTATCTGGATTTATTTCTTATTTATTTTTATATGCAGGTCAGCACTTTTTGTTAAATTTTTAAATCTTGATTATCTATTTGTTTCTCTTTTTTTAGTTTCTATATTTCCTATGAGTTGAAATTTTACTTAATTTCTTCAGGACTCTCCCCAACCAATCAACAAACTTAGCGAAAGTTGTGAAGACTGGCTTAAGAGAACATGAAAGACACAGTCTTAATTAAGTTCTCTAAGGGGTTCATCTCCTGATCCCGGGCACTCATAACTCCCAAAGGGAAAACCAGGTGTCGTAGGAATGAAACCTACGTCTTTAAGCATTTAGCTCAAGACACTAGATAAATGAGAATTAAATATATAAAGATAGCTGAAAAGTTGTGACACTCCCCAATATTTTGTATTTTTTATTTAAGCAAATGTGTTTCAGGTTGTTATTGGTCTAATAACTCCACAAACTAAAAATTTAGTTTTTACGTAAAAAAGTATCTTATGAATTAAGTAGTGATACAAAGAAGATAGGTAATACTTTTGGAATGTCTACTATGCAAAACAACTTTGTGCAACCAACTAATTTGCAAACTGGAATCTTGATCTTTCGATTAAAGAAAAAGTTGTCTATGCGGCTAATGAGACAAAGATTGCTTTTTAGAAAAATCCATAGGCTGCAAATCCTAAATCAATGGTTTTAGAAGTAAGAGATAAAAAAATTGACCAGATAGATAAAAAAGTATATCATTTAAATATGTTCAATTTTGATTAGAGAAGGTTTTTATTTTATTAGAACATTAGATATTTTTAGTGCATTATTATGTATTCTAGTGACTCTCAAAGCAAGTTGGAAATTTCTAAACAAAAAATTTCCAAATCATCTTTAGTTTTAGGGATTTCATATATTTTCATCGGAATTATTGTTCTTACTGCCACTATACTCTTTTATCTTGGTTTTTTCGCAATTTACAATCTTTATATTTGGGATATTTACTTTGTTTCCCTTGTACTAGTTTTGTTTATTTACGCGATTATTGTAATATTCAAATCTATTTACTTTTTTAAGCTATCTCGAGGTTATGATGATTTTTCTTCAGAACTTTCTTCTCTTAGAAATTTACATATTGGTGCTGCTAAAGATGCCAGTAAATATATTAAAATAGGAACTATTTGTGAATTAATTCTTACTTTTCTCTTTCCTTTGATTGTTTTTGTAATATTGTTTTTACCTTTATTCTTTAACATATTTCTAATACCCTTTGTTTTCTTTACTTTAGGATTTATTGAGATTAGAAGTGTGTTTAGTCAATTAAGTAAACATGAGTTCTATAGTGGCAAATTTGCAAATTTTCTTTTATATTCGAGAATTAGTGTGTTTATAGCTTTTTCTTTCTATATCTATAGCGCAATTGGGTTTTTAGATGAAATGATTTCAGAGGCTTTTACTGGTACTTTCAATGATTCTTTTCTGATCTGGATATTAGTTGCTGGAATCATACTCTTTATTTCTCAAGTTCTTCTAGCAAAGGGATTCTACGATTTGAGTAAAGATACTCGTCGCATTACAATATAAAATAGCTAAAAATTCTTGGAACTATCTCCCTATAGATTATTTTTTTTAATTTAGCAATTCTTACAGACCGTGTGTTTAATTTAAAAAACTTTTAATTCTAGTATGTCTCTTCAGTTATAATTAAAATGCAAAACAATTTTGGATTTGTTAAACTAGAATTTATTACGCAAGAGATCTCCAAAACATCAAAGGTTTTAAGTAGTATTCAATTATTTATAGGATTACCCATCATTACTTTTTATATGAAGTTATATCTTGATTTTTCATCCTTTATAGGAGACTCTATTGATATATCACTAAAAATCATACCTTTTTTCTTTCTAATTATTCTTCCTTTAGCCCTTTATGTAGTTAGAATCTTATACATTTTTAAGCTTGCAAATAGTTTTACAGAACTTTCAAAATTATTTTATTACGACCCTGCTTTTCAAAGAAATAGAATTAAATCTGTTAGTAAATTTATAAGATTAGGAATGATTAGTGAAATTATAACTATAGTAATTTCACCTATTCTGTTTGTAATTATATTTTTCGTATCTGTTTTTCTCTCATCAATTATATTCTTTTTACCAAATATTTTCTTCCTGATTGGATTTTTAGGAATATCTAAAACTTTTGACCAATTAAAAGAAATAAATCTATACAAGGGTAAGTTTAGAAATTGGCTGTTATATTCCCAAATTAGTTTTATTATCACCTCAATGTTAAGCATGTATGGTGGGGGTAAAATGTGGTCATCTATATTGATTTGGGGATTATCAGGAGAAGAAGTTCTAGATGACTCTTTTCTAATTTGGTTTTTAATAGCTGGAATTTTAGTTTCTTTAGGTTATCTTCTAAATACTATAGGTTTTTTTAAGTTAGGTATAGAAATGAGAAAAATTCACATATCTAACGAAAATTCAGATTTTGTAAAGAGTAGAATAAATACAATTAATCCACAAAAAGTTGAAAATCAACTATCAGAGCCTTTAATTGTTAAAAACAACATTCAAGCAAAAACATCCAAGTCTAAATATTGCCCAAATTGTGGCGCAATAAACGATTATGATGCAGTATTTTGTACTAATTGTGGTGCAAGTTTTGAATAATTGTAACGAAATTGTAAATATCTAAAAAATTGTGTTGTTAAAGAAAAAAAAGTAAAGGAAATTATGTTATCTTTAGGGAATAGAAATTAATAACAGCTTTAATGATATTTCTCTTATTTCTTAGGATGTACAAGTTTCATTTATATGTTTGTTACTAAAAGCTCTAATTTTGACAGCCTAAGCATTATTAAATGGAAAAATGTTTATTTAATAGAATTATTTATTTTAAATCTAGGTTATTGTGTTATTTTTCCTACAGGTGATAAATAAACAACAAACTCATCTTCACCGTCTAGTTCTAGTAACTCATCAGCTACTTGCTGATTATAAGCAGCAATAGCGCATGTTCCAATGTCTATTGATTCACAAGCGAGATATAGGTTTTGACATATATGTCCTGCTTCGATAGCTATTACTTTGCTTGAAGTTATGCTGTATCTCCATTCCATTCTATAGGGTGTAGTTGCCCAGAGAAAAATAACTGCTCCTTTCAAGATAAATTTTTGACCTACGAGTTTATCTAACTTGTTTTTATTTATCTCGCTTTTATCTTTGAAAAACAATAGTTTATGCTCTATTGGGAGATATCTGTAGATTCCTGGAACTAAGCCTTCTACCCTGTTGATAATTAAGTAAGTCTCGTAAGGATGTCTCATACCTCCTGATGGAACTACTCTTCTTGTTCCTGCTCCGTGATGTTTAGTTAATTCTAAAACTCCTTGAGTAGCCCAAAGTAAATAGGACAATTCGTCAAGTGATAAAGGGTCTTCAGTAAAAGATCTGTGGCTTTTTCTTTTTTTCAAAAGATCAATTAAGTTGTAATTTTTATTTAAAGTAATATCATCTATTGAGACTAAATCAATTATTTTTCCATCTTTTGAATAAGGTTTTTCTAAAGGTGGATTAGGAACGCCTTTTTGCTGGTCAGTTTGAAAGCCTTCGGGAAACTTTTCCATATCTTCGTCAAAAACCTTTAAGATTCTCCTGTGCTTTAAAATTGTTTTTCTATCGAATGACATAATTCTAAAAAAGAATGCACCTTTAAATAATTATTCAAAACTGAAAAAAAACTGGTTTTAAGTTAATCTTTTTTCTAAATTTTAAATGTGTATTTTTAGCTTAGTAACGCTTTTATTAATGTAATCAGAGCGAAAATAACCACAATAGTCGATAGTATTATTTCAAGCATACGAGATTTTGTGTTAATTGATGCTAATTTACCTATTCTTACGCCAATAAAAGAACCTAGAAACACAACTAAACCCTCTATCCATAGTATTTCACCGTTTTTCCAGAATATTATTGCTCCAACTGTGGAAGTAAAAATTGTTGCAAATAAAGAAGTTCCTATTGCATCTCTAATATCAAATTTTAACGAACGAAGAAAGGGAGGAAATAATGAACCCCCTGATCCTCCTCTTAAACCAGTAATAAAGTTTACAATCGCTCCTCCACCAATCAATGATGGAGGATTAGGGTTGAATCTTTCTGCAAGATTAGGCGCAAATTTGTACATATTTAACCCTATAACTGTAAGTATTGAAACAATGACAAAGAGTACAGCGAGAAGTAGTGTGTTCACTGAATAATGCAAGGCTAGTAAAGTTCCTGCAACAGTTCCACCTATGCCGCCAATAATTAAGAATATGCCTTGTTTAACTTTTACATTTTTTCGATGTAAAATAACTCCAAAAACAGATGTTAGAGGAATTGTAATCAAATTTATTCCATAAGCATTAATTAGTGGGATCCCAATAAGATAAAGTAGGGGTATTCTTACTGACCCTCCCCCTATTCCTAACATTCCACTGAGCAATCCTGAAAATAATCCTATCAAACCTGCAAGTAATAGTAGTAGCCAATAATCCATTCACAAGCCTTCTTTAATAAACAATAATCTGACGATAGAAAAAAAACTGGCTCACAATAAAAGACTTTCTAAAGAGCTCCTAATAAATCAGAAAAAAGAAAAAATCTTTAGATTTTCTTTTCAGTTTAACAAATATTTATGTATTATTTTGTTTTTTTAGATAAAAATAGTTTGCGTCTATATTTGAGAAAGATAACAAAAAAACCAGCTACTATTAACACAGAACCCGTAATTATCCACACGTAGACATTCCTTTCAGGAAGATCTTCAAGATGTTCTCCTTTATACCAATGTTTTAAAACTTTTTCAGCTAATTTATTGTGGGGGCTATAACCAGTTGTACTTTCATCTTCTGGATTAACTTCCCAATTCCACCAATAAAGACCAGATATCCACGATAAATTTGCAATTGTCTCAAATGTTGCTTCATAACAGAGATACTGCTCTCTTTCATCCTTAAAGCCTTTTCTCTCCCAATTCCAGGGGTCCTTATTTGCTCCGTTTAAACTTCTATATCCTATTTCTGTGAAGATTATGTTTCTGTTGTGTTGAAGTGAAAATGAATGTAATTTGGGAATATAACCTCTCCACCCTTGTTTTAATTGTTCAAGAGTGGGATTAGTTGTATTTGACAAAGGAAAATAAGCATTTATTCCAATATAATCTAAATAATCCCAAAATTCTATTTGTTCGTAAATATCGTAGTTTGAAGCATAAGTTATTGGGTTTTTATAAACTTCTCTTACTGCATTAATAGTTTTAATCCAATTATTTGTATCTGAAATTGTACCGTCAAGTTCACAACCAACAACAAAAAATTCTACTCCTTTATTTTGAGCTATTTCGGCCCAGAAAGTTATAAATTCAGTGTATGCTTTAAACCATTCATCAGAAGGTTCTATATACGCTCTCCACTCCCCTGTTCTAAGATCTAGCATCGGCTTTAATACAACCTTCATATCCTGTTCATGAATTATATCAATATATGAAATAACATCAGAGATATTTACACTATATAAATTATAATCAGGTTCTATAACTGTAGAAGTTCTATTCTCTTGAAAATACCAAAAACAAAGCACTACCCATTCTGTTCCAGACTCTTTAAGCTCTATGAGTGAGTTGTTGGCTTCTATTTTTTTCAAAGAGTTGTCTTCCCAAGGAGTTAATGAAAAAGCTTTCTGTATATTTGGTAGCAAGTTAGAGTTACTATTGTTTTTTGAAAAAGAAGTTAATTTTATAAAAGGGACATTAAAAAAACTGAAATTAATTAAAAATATCAGTAAAAAAAAAGTAGAAATTTTCCTTTTTCTCATAATTAATAAAGTAATGATATTAAATAAAAATTCTTTCTTCTATCTCATTAAGTTAAATTGTCTAACTTCTGTGTGTTTTTCATATTTACATAGTGAATGATATCTTTTTGGAAATTAAAAATGCAGATGAAAATAATTTATATCCCTACGTGAATAGATAATTCAAATAGTATTTGGTATTATCAAAAGAAGGATTTGAATGAAAAACTCTCCGAAAACTAAAAATGAATTTATACGTAATTGTGCTGAATTATGGTATAAAAAAAGAGATATTAAAGAGTTAATGACACTTTTTCGCAGCACTTTTGGAAAAAACAATCCCTTCTTTCTTCTACAGGTAGGTTCGAGTGTATTTAAAAAATATGGGTATGAAATTTGGGTTATATTTTTGTCAGATTTGTTTAATTTCAACAAAAGATTCAGGAAAGTTATTCAAGGAAGGATAGATAGAACTTTTTTCAATTTAGTTACAGGGTGGAAAGGGAGTGGAAAAAAACATATTATAACATCATCTAAAGAACTTGATGAAAAGATCTCTTTTCTTGTTGAAAAAACATCATTACAAAAACCAAATTTTGATAGGATTTATTTTTTCTTAACAGAACAGATAAAAGACCGGGCAATTTTACCAGAAGAATGGGTGAGAATAAAAAATACATTAATTTATATTCCAGAGAGCGTAGAAACTTATTATTACCTTAAAACAGTTATGTATAAAACATTAGGTTGTAAGAACTACAAAAAAATAAATATTCAAACAAATATAGGTAGATTCATCAATTATAGAAAACTTAGGCGGAGATTATTTATCTTTTTATTACAAAATAGAGATTATAAATTGCAAAAATATTTTCTCAAATTACCTCTTTTTTTAAGAAATAATGAAAAGGAAAAAGTCATTTTAGCAATTTCAATATTAAGTTATTTATTTTCTAAAAATTATAAGAATAATGATATAATAACTAAGTATCTTCTTGAAAATGCAAAGATAGGAGCTAAAAAATTAAAAAATCAACATTTCCTATGCCAGATAGTTAGAGATCTTTATATTGAAGAATTTTACATTTATATGAAAAACAAGGAATTTACTGAAGCTGTTAAGATTCTTAACTATATAGAAAAAAAAGAATTAACAAAAGGAAATAAAAAATCTAAAAATAGAATTAACATTTTTCTAGTTGAAGGATATTTGGAACTTACAATTCAATTTTTAAAGCTTGGTATATATGGACGGGCACAAAGAACATACGAAATGGCAAGTAATATTTTTAAAAATATCACAAAAAATAAAATTTCCAATCTTAAGGATCTTGAACAATTATTTGTCTCTTTAAACCAGCAATTTCAAAAAATCGAAACTGAAATGATATTTATTTTAGACACTTCTTTTTTGTGTAGTGTCTTAGACTTTGTTCATCAAAGAAAAGACGAATTCGAAAAAATTTTTGAAGTAATAAATTCCTATGAGCAGATTGATTATAAAATACCAACTTATGTTTGGGAAGAAATTCCTGTTCGATATAAGTTTTGGTCTCCTTTACTTCCAAATACAACATCTTTTACTGACTATGAGATACCAGATGAAAGAATAAATGATTTGAAGTTCTTAAATGAAATAAGGCGAAAAAAGTTTTTTACTGATGACGAAATTTTTGATTATAAAATTATACAAACAGCCCTAGATTATAAAACGGATAGAATTACTTCAATAATTGTTTCTAATGATGAAGGAATACATTCCTTTGTTAGTAAGGCTTTACAAGAACCCAATGTGAGATCAATATGGTCTCATACATTTCTCTTATTTCTAGCTAGAAATGGAAAAAATGAAAAAATAATAAAAATATTAGAAAAAGTTGCTGACGGTGTCGAGAAACTAATTAATGAATATCGAACTAAAGAGAAAAGAAAAAAACTATTGATACAACCATTCGACAAAACTTTGATCTCTGTTAAATTAGAAAAATAGAAAAACATAATCTACTTTATTTCTTGTTCTAGAAGACAACATAAATCTTTTACCAACATTTCTTCCTCTTGATTCTGAAAAATACTAGAACTTTTAGTAATTCTTAAAAGAAATTTGTACAAAGTATTTGCTTCTTCTCTTGATAACTCCAATAATATTAAACTTTCCATTTAAACCATTTCTTTATTTATTATTATCTTTTAACCTTATTGGTATTCTCCTTTCTTTGACTTATTTTAGGAATAATTTTTCATTATTATTCGCTTTTTTAACAGTTTTTTTGGTTAGAAAATGAGCAATAAGAGAATATGTTACTCCAACTATTAAATCAATTACAAAGTGATGATAGAAATAAATAGCTCCAAAGAGAATAGCAAAAACGTAGGGAATAGTAAAAATCAAGGATTTCTTCTTCCATTTAGTATAAGAACAAAGAGCAGCAGACATTGCATAAGCTGCGTGCACACTTGGTAAACTTGCAAAAGAGTTACTTTCAAAGCTATAGACTGTATGAAACAAGCTTATTCCCAATAACTCATCTATTCTACTTAAACCTGCAGTCACACTTTCACTGTAGGAAATGTTTGGAGAGGGAGAATCAAACCCATATTGCGCTATATACCACGGAGCTGCTGCAGGAAAAACAACATAAGTGATAAATGAGATTAGTGAAACAATTGAAAATGACAAAACTGTAAAACGTATATTTTTTCTATCTTTTCCAATGAGCATTAACACAATAATAATAAACGGAATTACTGTATGGAGAATATAAGTAAAACCAAAAACAACATCTACTGTCAAAGAGGAGAAAGTAGTTGCGAACCATTCATTGGGTGATAACCCTCTAAACATCCAAGAAAAAAACTTCATATCGAAGGTGTATAATTCAGTGGTATGTACTCTTGGATAAATGAGTTTTTCTTGTACAATTGCAAGAGAATCGTAACTCAGCCAAATAAAAATAAAAGGACTAAAGTCTAGCAATAAAGAAAATGGTTTCTTAAATTTGCTAGGCTCTACTTTATACATTATAACTGAAATAGTTAGTATACCAAATGTTAATAGGATAGTCATAATATTTATTCTTATTACAAATACTCTACCCAACAGTGCTATAATTAGTAAATATAGAATAAAAAGAAAATCTAGTACATATATTACTTTTCCTTCAAATTTGGTTTTTTCTACTTGATCTCTAAATTCTACTAAATAAGGTTGGAAATATTCCTTTACATTTGAAAGGTTTTGTTGTATATTGGCGAAATAATATTTGAGTAGTTCTCCCTTCATCAAAAAAATTTAAACAAAGAATTATTTAAAAATTAATTGTTTGTAACATTTTTTCTTATAATCATTTATTTAGCCAATTGATTGCAGAACTTTTTAATAAAGCATGTCCAAAAATTCTTTTTCACCTACTAAACGGTCCGAAGGAGTAAAAGGTAGTTGTAACAGAGGAGAGAACTGTACAAGGTAGAGAGGATGGTGGAGGGTAAACGATCAAGGATTGGGGGATGAGAGAGTTTGAGGAGACCAAAGACGTGTTCAATACTACTACGATACTCGGGGTGATGATTATGACGATACAGACCAGGGTAGAGACGATGAGCTTGAACTATTGGTCCGAGGGGAGGAGGAGAGGGATAACGAGCATTACTTTTTGGGGGAATAACAGGAAAAAAGGAATGTTGGCTAAGAAGTCCAACGATATTTTCTGTCCAGTAGGCACAGTCTCCATAAAATCGCAAGAAAGGTCTCAAGAGTGCAGAAGGAAGTTTCTGCCAGAGTAAACCGAAGACTTTACTATCGTGAGTGTTACTAGCAGAATGAGCGAGAGAGACTATAGCTCGAGAGGGTAAACCAACTATAAGGTGTATCTTCCAGAAAAGTTTAGAGGTTTTCTTTAGTCCTCCTCTTACCCACTTGAGAAAACGCCAAACAGAAGCTTGACGGATTTTAAACCCTGAACTATCCACTGCCATAGCTTTCAAGCCTTTTTTCCTCACTATTTCCCTACCTAAATCTATTATCCACTGCTCTAAGATTTTACTTTCTGTCGCTCTCCACACTGCATGAAAAGTAGATTTAGAAGGAATCTTCTTCATCCACCCCTCTTCTATCAAAAAATCGCATAAAGCCAACTTTTCCTCTAACTTCCTCCAAGCTATCCCTTCTATTCTCGCAATAATTGCTAAAGCCAGTATCACCCACCTTTCTGCTATTCTTTTTCTCCCTCTCTTACTTTCTCTCGGTTCCTCTTTCACCAGTTTCTTAAGGAAAGGTTCATTAATGATTATGAATTCTCTTACTTTGTGGGGGTCTATGATCTGAAAGTAAGTCATAATTCCGACATAAACCCCCACATTAATAAAAATTAATTTTTGGACATGCTTTTAATACAAAAATTAGTTTTTTCAGTTAGTAAATACAAAAATCAAGACAAACAAGAGAATAATGAATAAATAAAAAATAGTATAAAATCAAATCAAAAATTAAGTTTTTGTCTCATATATAGTTGGGTCTTCAATATTTGCTTGATTAAAAGCTCTAATTCTGCGCATACATGGCTCGCAATGACCGCAATGTATAGGTATACCCTCTTCTGTCCATTTTTTAACATTATAACAAGAAGCTGAATAAGCAATAAGTGCGTTTTGCTTAACCATAAATTCTGCTATTTCTTTTTTTGTATTTTTAACAAAAGGAGCTATTAGTTTAATATCATTTAATGTTCCTATTTCTATAGCTTTTTCCATCCTTTTTACAAATTCTAAAGAATTATCAGGATAAATTGTTCCTTCTTCCTTATTTGCACCAAAAATGATATCAATGGATTTTTTCATGCTATCTGCCCACGATGATGCAATAGAAAGAAAAAGAAGATTTCGTCCAGGTACCCAGACCATTTTCTCTTTTTGAGATATTTTTTCTTTTTCAAACTTCTGGAATTCTCCCAGATCTTTAAACATTGGTGTATTTAACCCTGATTCTGATAAATATGAGCCTGAACTTTTTGCTAGTTGACTTAAAAATGGTAATTCAATGATATCTTTTTTTATGTTGAACCTTTCTGAAAAGAAGTTTAATGACTTTCTAATTACTTCATCTTCTTTACTTCCATAGACAAAACCTAAAAGAGAAACATCTGAATATCTCTCTTTTACCCAATATAAACAAGCTGTTGAGTCTAATCCCCCTGAAAAAAGAACAATTGCTTTTCTTTTTAACATTGAAATATCTCCTTTAGAAACTTTTCTTTCTTCTTTTATGAATATTTCCTTATTACTTTGTAGTAATAACTTAACAATAATTGAGAAACTCAAGAAAAATAAAAATTCAGAAAAAGATATAAATAAAAATCAATACCTATGGACATGTCTTTTCAAAGAAAGGAGAAGTTAAAGCGGTTTTTCAAAAAATTTAGTAAATATTTACTTGATGGTTCAGCTTTCTTTTTAGCTATGGTTGCCATGACAATAGACTTTTTTACTGACTTAATTTCTCCAGATTTCCAATTTTCAATACTGGTTCTCCTTTTAAGTTTAGTATTTATTGGACGGATACTAGAAAAAGAACACATTCTGAAAATAAACACTTTTAAACAAAAACTAGAGAGGGCCTTTTATGGATTTCAAGAGAATAAAGAGTTGTTAAGAAGTATTAATAATAAAATAGAAAAACCAACAATTTCAGATGTAGTTACTAAATGGAAAGATGAAGAAATCAAAAGTAGTTTAAAGATAGCAGAGGAATTAGTAATATCAGCTATATACCCTTTTGAGTTATTAACCTCGATAAAAGGGGATTTAATTTCTTATTTAGTTGAAAACAAAATAAAAATGAGGATTTTGCTTACAGGATTCGATTTTGAAAGTCACGCGTTCAAAAATGCAATTATAAGAGAAGACTTTTCTTCTGAAGAACAAAGGGAAGAGCTAGTTAGAAGTAGAATTTCAAATACAAAATATCTGTTGATGCAAATCATCTCTAAAGTTGAAGAAGGAATTAGAAAAAAAAGTGAAGGTGAAGAAATAGAAGAGAGAGACATTTTAGAAAAAATAAAGGAATTAATTAAAATAAAAGCAAATAATTATTACTCTGGCTATATATTATCAATTCTAAAGGATAGAACTATGAAATCTATCGCTTTTGTAACAATTAATAATTTTAGACAAGAAATCGATGATAGACTATATTTCAAAATATATGAAAAGGATGATGAACGCTGGTTTAAGCATTTCGAGAGAGATTTTGAGAATATGTGGTCTATAAGTGGAAAAAGCATTACTGAAGAACTATACAAAGAAAATAGTAAAAATAGTAACTAAATACTAAAATTGATGATAAAAAAAGAAAAGGGTTTAACTTTTATTTACCCTTTTTCTTATCAATAATCCGATAAAACTTATTCCAAGCAAAGATATGATTATTGAAAATAGTGAAATGGGGTTTTTAGTTGTATCATTGTTATTGTTGTTAGTTGAGGATAATATGGTTACAGTTACAGAGTCAGTTGCTGATAGTCCTGTTGAATCTGTAACTACAATAGTAATATTATGTGTTCCAACGCCCAAGTCATCTACAGAGAAACTAATTGCTTGGTCAGATAACCACGAACCGCTTGAAACCACAGTACCATTTGAATAAATAGTATAAGTTGAAGGATTAGTATCTGTAACCACCCATGTTAAAGTATAGCCAGTTGAACCTTCTTCAAAAGTAAGATCTGCAGGAGTGGAAGTAAATTGCGGCGATACTGGCTTATTTACAAACACCCATGTAGTGTCAGTTGCAGATAATCCTGTTGAATCTGTAACTACAATAGTAATATTATGTGTTCCAACGCCCAAGTCATCTACAGAGAAACTAATTGCTTGGTCAGATAACCACGAACCGCTTGAAACCACAGTACCATTTGAATAAATAGTATAAGTTGAAGGATTAGTATCTGTAACCACCCATGTTAAAGTATAGCCAGTTGAACCTTCTTCAAAAGTAAGATCTGCAGGAGTGGAAGTAAATTGCGGAGGAGTAGTAGATTCTATTGAAAAAATGCTAAACTCGAAAGTTATTGTTGTTAAGTGGTTGAACTTATCATAGATATTTAACTTTATTTTCCAATCTCCTTCAGTAAATAATATTATAGGAACAGTGAAAACATTTCCTGTTGTAAGTATTGTGTAATTCTCTGCTCCTGTAACTTGAGCTTCAATATTAATAGAACTAGTATCGTCAAATACAAAAGTTATTAAGTCTAAACTAGTTTCTTCTACAATTCTTTCAATACTGCTAAAACTACTAAGATTAAATTTGTTGCTTATTGGTTGGATGCTTATTGTAGGAGCAGTAGAATCAACTACTAGTTTTACTGCAGTTGGATTGCTAGTAAAAGTTGAATTTTTGGCTTGTAACCAGATTATATGTTGTTTTTCAACACTTATCTCTGGAAGAATAGTAGAGAGATTAATTGTAGTTTTATATTCATTCCAAGACGACCAGCTATCTCCTTCTGAATCTCTTATCCGTAAATCAGTGTAATAACTTGAATCTTTAAGTTGAAGAATAAAGTTTTCTTGTTCTAGTTGTACCTTGTTTTCATTGTTAATAATTACCCCATTCCCGTAGTCTATCATATTTGACCATTTAGCTACAACTGCTTCTGCAGGAGCATAACTAATAGAATATTCTGGAAAGTGAGAAGGCCAGTATTTCCATCCAAAACTAAATAACCCTTCAATCCATGTTCTATTTGCTATTGCTCTATATAGTGCTTCATAGATTCTAGCTTGAATATCAGGTCGATATTCGATATTTGTTCCCTCATAAATACTTGGGATAGTAGGTTGACTGTTAGCTTCTTCCATTGAAGCATAAGCTACTTGAGTAAAGAGGATAGGTTTTTGATAAGTTAAATAGAATGGTCGATAGTGTGTATCAAGAACATCCTCAAAAGCAGTAGTCAATTCATCTACTGAAGGATCAAGATTTCCAGATAGCACAGATTCCCAGAAATAAAAACCAATGAAATCAAGCAAACTATAATACTGAAAGTCATCTGTCCAACCTTGGTGAGTTGTAAGCATGCCAGAATATATTTCTCTAATCTCAGGAATTAAATTTAACATAAATGAATCATAAGAATCATGTATCCAATCCCCGCTTACACGAGCAAAAGTCATGAATTCTATTCCTAGTTTCTGTGAAAGCTCTGCGTAATGGATATAAAATGTTTTCAAGCCTTCAAGTAATACATTGATTTGTTCAGTTGTAAAATTCCCCCATTGAGAAGAATCAGTTGTTTGTTCTGTATTTATTTGAAGAGAAATACCCACTCTCAAACCATACTTTTTTGCTGTTTCTACTAATAAAGATAAGTCTTCATCTGGTGTATAAACACCCGTTGTAGAAGAAAGATAGGGGAGTGGTTTTAATCTGTCATAATTCCAAATAGGACTATATTCTATCCATTTTCCTCCTAGTTCTGCAAAGTGCTTGAATGCTGGTTCTAAAGACGAAAGCATGTCGGGTGCCCAATAATCAATAGGCATTACTCCAGTAATTAAAGAAGTTCTATTCCAAGGAGGAGAAAGATCTTTCCACGAGTCGACAGAAAAATAAAATTCTTCTCCTTCAAATTTAGGAATTACAGTAAAGTTTTTCTCAGTAGAAGTAGTCCAAGTTCCTCTAGTAACAGTAAAACTTGTTTCTATATTTTTATCTAAAATAATGAATGTACGGTAAGAATGAGCATCTATTTTCTCTAGATTTTGTCCTTGTGGATTTATCCAGTTATTAAACAATTCTCCTGCAAGGTAAAGAGAAACATCTGGTGTGTAAGATGGGACAGTAAAAATTAAGCTTACATTTACGCTATCTCCTGTGGATATTTGGGGACTTTTAATGTAATTCCATTTAGAAACAGTGTCTATAAACTCTCCTTCAGATGCAGTTTTTGTTCTGGGATTTGATTCGTTATAATCATTTTCCCATATAGAATGAGCAACTTGTCCCACAGTATAATAATATTTAAACTCCCATCCTTCAGGATATTCAAGTTCTGTGTACCATTCTGTTGAACTTATTCTATTCATTTTAAGAAAAGAATTACTTGCTACTAAAGATACTCCAAATTCTTGAGGAGTGTTTTCAGGTACATTAACTGTAAATTTCATATGAACATAACCAGTATTTTTCCAAGCACCAACTTCATCAACTATTACAGAATTGTTCTCTGGGTAGACAGAACGAACATATGGATTAGGATTCGGTGTATCAACTTCATAATAGGTGCTATATGAACCTAAAGTATAAAAATAGTTAAATGGAACATGTTCTGGTATCTCCAAAGTCTGAATAAACCAATTATCTTTAACGTGTTGTAATTGTACATTTCTTGTTGAAACCATATAAGGGTAAACATAACCTAGTTGAGGTAGGTCTCCAACCAATTTCACTTGTTTATCTTGTGTATTATCGGGTGTTTTAACGAGAAAAGTAACTCTTATTATCGGAGTTTTTTCTAAACTAAAAGTTCCTAAACTAATTTCTAAAGGATTATCATCAGCATCTGGAGACAAAGTCTGTTCCAGTTGTAAATTTTGGTGAAAATAAGAAAAAACGAGAATGTGTTGATAACCTGAAAAAACATTCTGTGCATAAAAAGAACCATTAGCACGTATCGGAGTTAATACTCCTCCAATAGCAACAAAACCTTGTTCAATAGGTTTGTTGGTTATTTGCTCAATTACTCGTCCTGTAATATTCAATCTTGTAATTGTAGAAGGATCAAATGAAGGACAAAAACCTACTATTTGATCTTGAATATTTGTATTTTCTTCAAAGATAACTATCGTTCTAAATGAGGGATTTTTATCTGAAAGATATTCCCATTGATTTCCACCTAAACTGTAACGATATCGCAGGAGTTTCCCTTTAGGTAGTTCAATATTTATTTCGAAAACATCTGGATCTTGACTACTCTTTGATAATTGATAACTATAATAATAATAAGGATCTATTAGGTATAAAATTTGTATTTCTAAAGAAGATACTTCATATGGGGTGGTTACAGAAAATGTGACGAGAATAGTTTCTCCTTCAATAGAAGATTCTGTGTTATAATCTTTTTTAACAGCATTTATAAACGGATTTAAACTGCTAAAAGTAATTAAAAAAATAAAATAAAAAATCAAAACAAATTTTTTCATTCTAAATTTTCTCGCTCTTCAATATTTATATAGCTAATGATTGTCCAAAATTTTTCACAATTTTCAGCCTAAACATCTTTAAGATTAAAAAATCCTTCAATTCTTTTTATAAAAATTGAGTTGATAATATTAATGTATGGGAAAATTCAAATGTTACTTTAACTATGATATTTTGAAATAATGATTCATGCAATTTATATTATTGATCGTTCTGGAATTCCTCTCTTTTTTAGAGAAAAAGAAGAGAATTCGAGCGATATTACTCGGGCTACCCTATTTTCTGGTGTTATTTCTGCTATTCAAAGTTTGTTAAAAGATATGGAAATCGGAGAAGCTACTGAAGTTTCTACCAAAGCTTATGACATTCTACTTGAAGTTGCTATGAATTTTGCAGTAATTGTTGTTATTGATCCATGTGTTGAAAGTGATAAAACCTCATTGAGAACTGAATTAACAAGATTTACAACAAAAGTTTCTTTTGAAATAAAGGACGTTGTTGACGCTAATCTTGTAAGAAAAGAAGAACAGATGCTAAATCAACTTACAGATGAGTTTATTAAAAATTGTGAACAAATACTTAACACTTCTGAAGCTACAAAACGTTTAAGAGATTCGCTTTGGTAAAATAAAATAGAATGCTTTCACGTAATAATGTTCCCATCCTTGCACCTGTAGTAGAGACAATAATTTCTATTCTTATGTTCATATTAGTTTTTAGAATTTGGCAGAGATATATAAAGAGAAAAAGAGATGCAACAGCCCAATTAGCCATCTGTTTTACTAGCTATGCAACAGGGATGTTACTTACGGCGATAGGAAAATGGTTACAATTTGGATTGAATATTGACCCAGAAGTAACCTCTTATGCAGATTTTTTCATTTTGTTAGCTTATACCTTCACTGCTTTTTCAAACATATTCCTTTTTGTTTTTACTAATCAAATATTTCTTAACAATCAGATAAAATATCTTATCCCAATTACAATATTAAATAGCATTTCAATTGGTTTGTTCATCCCAAGAATTAGTATTCAACAAGGTAGTTATGCAAACGCTTTTTTGATTGTTCTCTTTCACGCTTTTAATTCAATAATAGTAATGGTAATACTTGCGTGGCTTTCACTAAAAGAGCGAAAGAAGACAAAAGAGAAAATATCTAGGACTGGATTCTTACTTATCTCCCTATATGGAACCTTCATTTTACTGCTCTTTCTGTCCTTTGGAATTGATCTGGCTATAGTTTCAGCAACAGGAAAAGGTTATTCCATTTTTTATTATCTGTCTTGGTTCTTTGCCTTAGCAGGTTTGGTTAGTGGATATCTTGGATATATAATGCCTGATTGGTTTAGAAGAATAATAAAATAAATAAAAATAGTTCAAAAAATTAATTTATTTATTTTCATTCTAAAATTCATTCTTAAAATTTATTTATTCTTTTTCATACTGACAAGCCCACAAGAAGGACATATATACTTTGTATGTTTATGGAAGCCTCCTTTGCGTTTGACAGCTTTCATTTTTATCATTTTCTTTTCATTTTTCCTACATCTAGGGCAAAACATAACTAAAAGCAAAATTCATCTTTTAAAATTTTTTTCAACAACAAGACAAACTTTCTTTTTACTAAGATGGTTCTGTAAAGTCAAATCTTAAAATATCTTCTATCTATATGTCAAAACTATATCTCGCTTGTAAATTGATCGATGTTGGGACATGTACTATTGTTATATATAACCAACAAGTAGATGATGAATTGCTAGCGCTAGACGATGAAGATGAATTTGTTGTTTATTTAGACTCAGTAGGAAGAATAAAGAGAGATTATGGTTTAAAATCTTTATTTATTTATATGAAAATCAACTATGAATTTTAGAGAACAGTTTTTAATTTAAATAAAAGAATTTTTGCTCTCATTATTGGTAAGCTTTTTGTAAAAATTTAGTTTTGTATTTTTACCAATCACTACCAAGAAAGCCTTGTCCTTTCGTGCAGAGAGGATGTGAGATCTATTATATTGCCTTTTTTTTCTTCTTTACCCACGGTCTTTTTAATGCCCACATTCTGCTACCAACTGTTCCTTTGCCAAGATAATAAATATTTTCAAAATAATCATCTATATGTCTGTGAGACCAATCTTTGGGTTTTTTTAATTTTGTTTGTTGGCATGCTTCATCCCACAGATCCTTTATTTCAAAGCTCACATTTCTCTCTCCCATATAAAAAATACTTTCTGTAATAAACTCCGTTCCACAGGAACACTTTGGATTGTCAATTATAAACTGTCGTTGGTAAGATTTTTTACAAAATGGGCATTCTATTATGTCTTGTCCTATAAGTTCTATTTCTTTTTCTAAAGTTTCTTTAAGTTCTTCTAGTGTTCCTTCAAAATCAAATAGGTAAACATTGGTTCCTATCTCAATTTTCACACCATAAACATTTTTTGCCCATCTTGCAAAATCTATTATACACGTTTTTATACCGTATGATTCGCCTTTTTTATTCAATTGGTATTCTAATTGTTTTGCCATTTGCCACTCTTTCTCTTTCTTGTAGGAGAGTTTTCTCAATTGGTTTAAGAAGTAAATCCTAGCATTGTTCGTAAGTTCAATAAGTTCTTTGATTATTCTATCACTGTTATATTCCTCACCATTCTCATCAACATAAGTAGCTATAGATTGATTATCTTGTTTTTTTATTTTTTCTAAAATTAGATCGAGATCGCTTAATTCTTTATTATCTAACAAGTAGGAATCACTAATTACATCTGCTAGAAACATGAGCTGTTTCTTCTTTTTTTTAGGTAATTCTAGATTCAAAAGCAAATTGTCAATGTTAACTCTTTCTTTTTCTACTTCACTTATGAATCTTAAAGGGTCATAAATTTTTCCCCATCTTGTCCTGATCGCTTTGTTTTTTGGCCAGGTTTCATAGTAATCTTTAAGTTTTTCAAAAAACTGGTCCTTTTCGAGTTTTCTGTAATTTTCTGATTTAATTTTGCGAACCAATTGTAATAAAATTTGCTCTATAGCTTTCTGCCTTTGTTTTCTGCTTTGAGGTAGTTTAAGATTATTCATTAGTTATACTATCGCAATTTAATATATAAACCCTTTAACTTTCTATGCCTAGTCCAATTTCCTTGTATAAAATCCTTGCACAAAATTGTGATACAGTTGAAATGAAAATTTTTCTGAAAATGCCTAAGAACGACCAACTGAGCCAAAAATCTTATGTTTCTATAATCTTTTCTTTTCCTCCAATAAGTAAATTTAAAAGAAAATTTGCATATTTTCACATGATTGCTCATTTTTTGTAAAAATTTAGTTTTATATTTTTACACGCAGCTCCTTAGGTATCTCTTAAACCTATCAGAATTGACAGTTTTTAAGTCAAAGTATTCAGGGTCAAAATCTTCTCCATACCAATGCATTAATTCTATATCTCTGCTCTGGGGATCTTTCAGCATTTGAATAAATTCCATATAAGCACCTGGTCCTCCACAATCTTCTGGAGGGCATGCTCGCTTACCAGCTATACAGTTCGGATAATGAGTATTGTTTTCACGTGGTAAAATCTTTTCTAGTTTAACTTCATGCTCAAACCAATCGCCAAAATCGTAAATATATATTGCCACATTATTATCAGTGGAAAACCAATCTGATATCTTTTCTTTTCGCTCATCAAAAACTGGTTCTCTATTCTCCATAATCATTTTGTGCATATGTAAAAAAATATTTTTTTGTTCTTCAGTTAAATCCTGTTTTTCAGTAATTCGCTTGAATCCTTGTTCAAAACTGAAGCTATCAAATGCTTCTTCATCAGGATCAGTTACTATTCGCGCTTCTTTGCCAGTTTTTGGGTGAACTATCTGAAACTCGTGAAGATGATAACAATTCCACCCCATAGCAGCTTGAATTGCAGCATGCAGCTCAAAAAAAGTATAACTTTCTGGAACTTGTATTCGACGCCAGATAGGAGGTTTAATATCTAACAATCTAATCTTAAATTGGTATACTTTTTTAAACGATTTAGAGACCATCGACATAAAAAAATCATTCACTATTTTAAAGTTTGAGATGAAAAACAAGGTTTGTTCATTCAGTAACTTAGATTAGACTTTGTGTAATAGAGAAATGTGAGTCTGTTTCATAAATTTATCCAAGTTGAGTAAGTAACGGGCTGATGAAAATTAGAAAAATCAGAGCGATGACTAAATTCTTTACTTCCTCATTTATTGATTTACAAAGGATTTTCCACAATTAGAACAAAATCTAGCATCTATATCATTTTGAAAACCACAATTAGGACAATATTTGAATAATGGACGGTTAGGTATAGCATTTCTATAAGTATTTCTTTTAGCATTTAGAGGATTAACCTGGTCAATTTTTTTATCCCTTACCTCTAAAACCATTGATTTAGGATTTCCGGAAGCTGGATTTTTCTTAAAAGCAATCTTTGTCTCATTATCCGCATAGACAACTTCTTCTGACATAGATGGGTTTAAGTTTCCAGTTCGCAAATTAGTTGGATGAACAAAACTGTTTTGCATACCAGCAGTTCCACCAGTAAAACCTATCTTCTTTGCATCATTACTTAAAGCATAAAAACCACCAACAAAGAAAATATAGCCCAAAAGAGCAGAAATACTGGCAATTAAAAACCAAATCAAGAATGAGGTATCGAAATAACCAGTTAAAAGACCTTCAGAAATAGCACTTGTCATTTTAATTGTTCCAAAAACGCTAGAGAAAACAGAAACAATAATAATGTATCGAGAATATAAAAGCCAATTAGTAAACTGGTCATAGAAAAGATTCATTTGTTGCAATTGATCAAAGGTAGAAGAAAGAACTTTAAAACCTAAAGTAAGAAAAATAAAAGGAAGAAGAATTAATATTAGTAAAATAAAGCTAAAAGACGGTAAAAAGAAAAGCAGAAGAAATAGAAAAGGAGAAATAAAAGCTATAATCATCTCAGAAAACATACTCACTTTAATGTATTTGCTTACATCTTTAGCAGAATTAGTATGAAAATTGTAGTAAAAAGAAAGCTCTGTAGAAAGATCATTAAAACCACCTGCAAGCTTGAAAAAAAAGATATAGCGAAAGATAACAAGAACAATAGAAAAAATAGAAACTAAAAAAAGAGAAACAAGAAAATAATCAAAATTTAAAAATTTAATAAAAAGAGAAAAACCTGTATATAAAAACAAATAAGAAATAAATTCCGATAAGGCAATAATAATATAAATTATCCCTAAAGCTTTAGAAGAGCTAGCTATTTTGTTTTTTATTATCGATAGTCTGCTTTGAGCTGTGTTTTGATGCATTTTCAAACCCTCAAGGAAATTTCAAAAAAAAATAAAATTTTTTTTTTAAAGAAAAAACAAGTTTAAATTTAAAATATAAATAGAATTAAAAGAACAAAAAACCAAGAGTTAGAATTAAAAAAATTGAGCTGTAAAGTATCTGTTTAACATTAAACCTAGAATTAAAAAAGGTAACATAGAATATGATTGTATTTTGAGACCTTATTACAACATTAAGATAAAAGTGGTTTAATTTTTTTCATTTTTTACTTTTTTTTCATTTTTTTCAAGCATGTCCAAAAATTCTTTTTCACATACTAAACGGTACGAAGGAGTAAAAGGTAGTTGTAACAGAGAAGAGAACTGTACAAGGTAGAGCGGATGGTGGAAGGTAAGCGATCAAGGATGGGCGGAAGAGAGAGTTTGAGAAGACCAAAGACGTGTTCAATACTACTACGATACTCGGGGTGATAAGAGTTCGTTCTTTGCTAAAGATCAAATACAAGCAACTTTTGCTGGAATAAGACCTCTCTTTGTCGATGAAAAGGAGAAAGAAAAAGAGATAACTGATATATCTCGTGAATACAAAATTGTAGAACTAGAAAAAGGGTTAATCGTTGTTATAGGTGGAAAACTCACTACATATAGATTACTCGCTAAAAAAGTAGTAGATAAAATAACAAAGAAACATTTGAAAATTAGAAGAAAATGTTTAACTCATAAAGTAAAGTTACCAGGGTCAGACGTGGAAAACTATGAAAAAGAAGAAAAAAGAATTCTTAAAGAATTAGAGTCAATGAATATAGAACCAATTTGCGCTTCACACTTAATAAACACGTACGGTACAAGAGTAGATAAAATAATAGAAATAGTAAAAGAAAAACCATCTTTAAAGGATAGAATCTCACAAAATAAACCAATCATTAAGGCAGAAATAGAATATATGCTTGCTAATGAGTTTGTTGAAACACTAGAAGATATAATGATTAGACGTACATGGTTAAACCTTGAACAAGATCACGGTTTTGATTGTCTTGATTATATATCCAATTGATTAAGAAAAGAATACGAGAAAAAGCATTCAAAAGAAAAAGCTACAGAGATGATTAATCAGCAAATTATAAACTATAAGGATTATATATCAAAAATGGAGAAAAGAATAAATTATTGAAAAGACAAATTTAATATTGAGCAAAGTAAGTGTAAACCAATCTTGTAGTCAGTACGACAGAAATAAATTAGTTTTATATAATAAATTGAAATATTTCTGATGTTTGCTGATGTTTATTGATGTTTACTGATGTTTTCAATATCTTTATTAAGTCTTTAACATAATTTAACTTTTGATGAGAAAAATAGTCTTTACTAAATTTATTTTTTTAGTAATAATTCTCTTTTACTCAGCAATATTCACTTTTTCAGAAAATACAAATGAAAATGATTACTTCTTTTCTATAAACTTACTATCTCTTAATTATTCTTGTTGTCCTAATGTATATGCTCACCAAATGGAAGAAGAATTACCCAAAATTGGTATTAATATTAGTTATCATGAATCAACTAGTTGGGGTGGTATTACGCCCAGAACGTGGGGTTACCCCGTTGGTGAAGAAGGTAAGTTTGATTATATTCCCACCTATGAAGATGGGGGATACGATATTTTCTTTGTAGGTTGGTATTGGGGACTAGATTGGGATCCAACAGATCTGTTTGATTCTGTAAGTATCGTTCCTAATGGAGATAATGTGTACCAGTATAGTAATCCTAAGTTCGATAGAACACTGGGTGAGTATACAACTGAACTAAATGATGAAGTACGTATTGAAAAAGCAAAAGAATTACAAGCTATCCTTTATGAAGACCTGCCAGCTATAACCATGCTTTACTTCGTAGAAATTTATGGGTGCAATAAGAATGTCAATGGAATTGACCCTACTTTGTTAATTAACAGTGCTCATCGTTCAGAAAATTGGGAAAAAATAAATGGAGAGAACATTAGCTGGGCTATACCCGCAGAGTTAACAGAATACAGCATATTTATACAAGAATCTTATTATGATAAACTATGGATGAATTGTGTTTATTATGGACTTTTTGAACGTTCACAAGAAACTCATCTGATGGAACCAGTTATAGCTAAAAACTACACTGTTAGTGAAGATAAGAAAGTTATTAGAGTTGATATTAATCCTAACGCCTATTTCTCTAATGGTGATAAAGTAACAGCTTACGATGTAGATTATACTTATGAACTGTTTATGACAAAATCGCTAGACACACCATATTACAAAAAACTAACAAACCTATTCGAAAATAACGATTCAATTAAGGCAATAGATAATGATACAGTGGAATTTAAATTCAAAGAACCTTATGGTTTCGCCTTAAGTGTATTAAGTCATGGTATAATAAACAAAAAAATAGTAAGTCAATATATAGAAGAAAATGGGTACAAGCTTACAGTCCTAGACCAAGCTCTGGTAACAAGCACAGGACCATATATGCTAAACGTTTCAGAGTTTAATACAAGTAAAAGTATAGTAACACTCAGACCAAATCCATATTGGTCTATTACAGAAAATAATCCAGTAAATAAGATAATATTCCAGTACATAAGTGGTAAAGATACAGCAATTAGTGCTTTAGCAAATGGTACAATAGATATAGTCGATTCAAGTTATTCCGCAAAAGAAACAGATTTTGAAAATATAGAAGCGAATATCCTAAAAGCTAAAAGCATAACTACAGAGGAAATGGCTATAAATATGAAACACCCTATAATAGGAACAGGAGAACTTACACCTCTAGGAACAGCAGAAGCAGCAAAAAAAATACGTAAAGCTATAAGTCACGCAGTACCAAGAGAAACCCTAACAGAAAAAGTATTTTATGGAACAGCTGTCCCAGGAATAACGCCAATGCCTGAAGGATGTGTAGGTTTTGATTCGTCATTAGAACCCTATTCTTATGACCTAAATCTAGCCATTCAACTAATTGAGGAAACAGGATTTACAAGAAATACTACAACAGACACAACAGGAAATGCTAGATTACTAGTAATAACATTGATTTCTATTTGTTATGCTGTAATCTTAAAAAGAAAAAAGAAATAAATTAAATCCTTCTATCAGATAACACAGCAATGAAACAATATCTCATATATAAAGGGATTTGGGATATTGTTCATATTTTCATATTTCTCTCTTCTATAAATATGGTCTATGATTATTGAATAATAAATCTACTAATCATCATTTTGTAATTTTTTTTCATCTTTTTTTCTTACTCTATCTGTGAATTTAGCCAATCTGTTGTACATAAAATTTCCAAAAAATTTCTCAATTATTGCTGGAGGAAGACCTTCTTTTTTCCTATTCATTATAAGTTGAGAATAGATGTCATCAAAAGAATTAACAAAACCTTTATCTTCAACTACCCAGTGTTGTAAAACAACAAGATCGCTTTTTCCATTCCAGTCAATAGTAGGAATTTGCTCTTTTGTTATTTTACCTTGTTTTAGCAAAGATTCATACAAAGCTTTGTCTAAAAGTGATTCACAAGAAATCCACTTGTTGTCCAAAAAGCATTCACACCAAAAATGGCTAGCTTGATTAGAGATTTTATTGTAAACAAAATTAGGAACAAGTGGTTTTAGTGATTCCTTTAGAGCTGATGATACTCTGAGTCTAGAAGGAATACCAACAGCTCGAAGAAAAGCCATATGAAGAGAAGTCTTATTTGCACATTCACCATAACCTTTTTTCAAAGTCCTAGAAGCTCGAGCATCAACATTTGAAATGCCAAACTTAATGTTATCTCTAATCCAATAAAAAATCTTTAGAGCTTTATCAAGCTGAGTGGTTGCTCCCTCTACAATTTCCATAACTTTATCTCTGATAATTGAATTATTAAAATCACAACTTCTTGTGGGTTGGAGAAAAAGCTCTAGGCTATTGTTGATGTTATACATATCTAGTCATCTTTTATGTAAAAAAGTAACATCAATGTTCTTATATCTTTTGAAAAAAACTTGAATTTACTAATTCAAAAGAAGAGAAATGCTTTTTATAAGTAATCTGAAAGGTGCTGTTAGATATTTTTCTTAACTAAAATTGTAATGTTAATATGTTGACTAAAAATATAATTGATTTATTCATTTTAAGAGATTTTAATACGCATGTCCAAAAATTCTTTTTCACCTACTAAACGGTCCGAAGGAGTAAAAAGTAGTTGTAACAGAGGAGAGAACCATAAAGGGTAGAGAGAATGGTAGAGGGTAAGCGATCAAGGATCGGGGGAAGAGAGAGTTTAAGGAGACTAAACCAACGACATGTTCAATACTACTACGATACTCGGGGTGGTTATTATGATAGACGATACAGACCAGTGTAGAGACGATGAGCTTGAACTATTGGTCCGAGGGGAGGAGGAAAGGGATAACGAGCATTACTTTTTGGGAGAATAACAGGGAAAAAGGAATGTTGGCTAAGAAGACCCACGATATTTTCTGTCCAGTAGGCACAGTTACCATAGAAACTCAAGAACTGTCTCAAGAATGCAGGAGGAAGTTTCTGCCATAGTAAACCGAAGACTTTACTATCGTGAGTGTTACTAGCAGAATGAGCTAGAGAGACTATAGCTCTGGAGGGTAAACCTACTATAAGGTGTATCTTCCAGAAAAGTTTAGTTTGGAGGTTTTCTTTAGTGCTCCCCTTGACCATTTGAGAAAACGCCAAACAGAAGCTTGACGAATTTTAAAACCTGAACTATCCACCCCATATCTTTCAACCCTTTTTTTCTCATCATTTCTCCCCCTAAATCTATTATCTATTGCTCTAAGATTTTACTTTCTGTTACTCTCCACACTACATGAAAAGTGGATTTGGAAGGAATATTCTTCATCCACCCCTCTTCTATCAAAAAGTCGCATAAAGACAATTTTTCTTCTAACTTCCTCCAGGCTATTCCTTCTATTCTCGCAATAATTGCTATTGCTAATATCACCCATCTCTCTACTATTCTTTTTCTCCCTCTCTTACTTTCTCTCGTTTCCTCTTTCACCAGTTTCTTAAGGAAAAGTTCATTAATGACTATGAATTCTCTTACTTTTTGGGAGTCTAAAATCTGGAAATATATCATACTTCCGACATAAACCCCCGCATTAATAAAAATTAATTTTTGGACATGCTTTTTTTATACTAAAAAATGTTACAAGATCTAAAAAAGTAAAAAAAAATGATTAAATCTATTTTTATTCTTGAATGTTACAAATTGGCTTGAGCTTTGAAATCTTGATTTCTTCCTGCTTTGTCTGAATTATATAGAATGAGCTTTGCAGTCTCCTTTGTTGTAGATTTTGTTTTTTTGTCATCGTGTCACTATTATCTCATAAAGAAGTTATAATATTTAATCATTCTATTTTAAAAGCTATCTTTCTTCATTTATCGTCCTAAGTGTGTTTGGTTGGTGTTTGTGCTTTTATTTATTCTTGTTTATAATTCAACCAAATCTATAAGTTCACAAAAGTCTTTATATAGAGAAACAACTTCTTTCTTTTTTAATCTAAAGTCCAATTTATGTTTTGTAGAATTATACTGAATTCTTATTTGGTTTAATAATCTTTCTTGGTGTTTATCAATAATTTTTCTTTGAACTAAATCTTGAATTAAGTTTTGATTAATCTCCTTTTTCTTTTGATTTAGTAAGTGAATACACCAAAGTTCTGAAACTCTCCCCAACGATAACATTGATGCAATGGTATCTACTTTTAGTAATTCGTCGATTTTTTTTGTTTGCGAAATCAAATCCTCATGATTCAGAGGTTCAGTAATCTCTCTAATATGTAACCCATTAGCACATGTATCTATTTCTGTTTCTAAGAGGCCCCATTTATAATCAAATGTAGAAATTATTTGATTTTTTGCATCATCCATAATCCATTTCTCTAGTTCTTCTTTAGGCATTAGATCAAGTTCATATGTTTTCCTTCTTTCTTCTCTACGATAATAACTAACAATGATCTTATCCTTTTTTCTTTCTACTAAATAGTTTCCATAGACCTCATCTGTTTCCCAGACATCTCTCTCTAGCAGAAAAATAATTGAATCTTTACGACTTCTTCTATAATCTTTATGTATGAAAGATATAACTTTTTCATCAAAATAATAATGATATTTTTGGAGGAAATCCCAAATTTCCTGTAAGTGATTTAACAACAATCCCAGTAATGTTTTTGGCCATGAATATTTAGGTTCAGTAAACCTTGGTTTAGCAATACATAAACTGTTTTCTTTATTAAAGTTAACTCTCATCTCGCGTTTGTAAGGGATTTCTCGCAGTTTGCCTTCTAGTTTTTTATGTTTTTCCAATAGCTCATTTCCTAACTTAACCAACTCTTCTTGCATTTAAACCCCAATATCATTGAAACTTACTGCATGGTTCTAGCGCTAAACTTACTTTTCCTCCACTTTCAGGAAAAACATTGACCACGTTACCAGATCCACCTAACTCTACTCTAACTTTTTCACCTTTGTATTCTGCTATTTCTTTTTCTAAACACTTAATTAGCTTCGGATAGAATTTTTCTTTGGTTGTTTCTCCTCCTTCTATGCAGAATTGGTAATCAAAATCACTAGTTCGTTGAAAATCTCCTCTGTTTCTAGATCCCACAGCCCTAATTTCTATGTTGGGAAAGCATTTTTTAACGTGCTGTTTTACTACATTTGCAAAATCATCATAAAATTTTTTACTTCTTGGTTTCATATTTCGTTGATTATTTCGAACATATTTTAATTTTTCTATAAACCAATATAATAAGTAAGGTATTCCTTAAAGAAACAATTGTCGATTTGTTAGTAGATTCAAATACATATTATAAAGAGAACTGTTTTAATTAGGGCAAGTGTGGGAAGAAGTGAAGAAATAGTTCAAGAAAATTAAAGAATTAGTGGATAAAACCCTAAATCAAGATAAATAATAAATTGTATCATAAGCTCAATGAATATTATTGAAAAGTTATCTCTTGACATGGTTTACGATGTTTAATTATTATTTAAGAAACAATAAAAACAGTAAATAAGTCAAATTTAATAAGCTGGACATTTGCGTTTTTATCACTATATTAAGATATGATATTCGAAACTTGGATAAGATTACCAATTGACAAAAATCGTTACAAAGATTTTGATATGTGAATGAAGTTAGTTTTTCTTTTCTGAATCCTCTAGTGTAATTGCTAAACTTCTTATGGATTTTATTGAAAACATCAAAACACCACAAACAATTTTTCTTTTGGTAAGTGCAGACATTTGAGAGAGATCCATATTACTAGCTGGATTAGAAGAGAACTGTGTAAAACCCAATCTGTCGCAGTTGAAAAACTAGTTTCTCTTTATTTTAACAAATTTATAGTTCTTTAAGGCTTTGAATCTTATTTTGATTAAAAATTTGTTAACATTTATTGTTTTATATCATAAAACCTCTCTTCAATTAATTTTGGTAGTATTATTAATCTTTATCTTTTTTAATATAACTTGGGATTTCTCCTAAAGGTGGTTGAGGTCTGTTTGATTGATTCCATACTGCTTTAATTAGTTCTTCTAATTTATCTTCATATTCTTGTGCGTTTCGAAAATCAACATATATTCTACCTTGTAATTCTTTTGGAATAGTATCTTCTTTAGATCCTTCTTTCAAGATTGGGATTATATCTCCTTTTTTTGGTTTCCTTTCAATTAAATTATTAATAAATAGAAACTCAATCTGAATTCCACTACTTTTTTCACTTTCCAATTTCTTGATAAGCATATGATCACATACAACTAAAACTTTGTCGACAATTGATATCTGTTTCATATATTCCATTATTCTCTCTCCTGGTTTCAGGTTCCAAACATCAAGTTTACAGTCTATTGCTCCCTTTTCACGAAGATCTGTTGCCAGTCTAATTACCCAATCACTATGTTCTTCTGTACTGTATGCATAAGTTAAAAATGCACTTGGATTAACTACATCTAAATTTTTTTTTTCTCCTTCTCCATCTCCCTTTTTTTGAATTATTTTTTTATTTTTTTTGATTTCATCTTCTCGAATCTTGATTTCTGGAACTATGTGCATTAGTTTTTTTATGATTTGCTCCAAAAAATTATTAACAATTATTTCATCCTTTCCTCCATAAAAAATTTTTATTTCTTGTTTTCTTTTTCTTCCTTCTATAATTTCTGCCAAAAGAATTTGAAAACAAAATGAATTATCCACAGTTGTGAAAACACCTGATTTTTTACATATTTGAACCACATTAAGGTTTAAGTCAATTATTGAATCTAAAAAATTGTACCATGAAAAGTTATCTTCATTGGTTTTAAATGAGATTTCATTTTCTTCTGGTATTAGAGAGAGAAAGTTACTAGGTAATTCAGTTGTTTCATCGCTAAAATGTCTAGGAACTAATATTAGTTCTTTACTTTCTACTCCTTCAAAAAACACTACGGCTTCTAAGTTTCTTTCAAGTAGTTTAATTTGAAACCTTATGTAAGTTTCTATTTGTTCTTTTCCTTCTGATAATTTTTTCAATAGTTCTCTTGTAGTAATTATACCATTCTTATTCTTTATAAGTTCTGGAATTAGTGACTTTAAAGTGTTGTATTTTTTATCATTTATTATAACCTGATCTAAATCCTTAATATATTCAATTAATCCTTGTTTTGTTAAAATATTAAAAATGTATCTTAGATGTTTTTTAGGAATTTTTAATTTTAAAATATCTTGAAAATCTTTTACACTCATTGTGTCAATATTTTTTTCTGATAATAAGTTTTCTAGAACTTCAGAAACAACAGCAAAATGTTTTGACTGTACCATTTTTTTTGTTTTTTTCCAATTTATATCTCCTATTATAGCTGATTTTAGTTTATTTATATTACTACCTTTTTTTGAGCTAATTGAAAACATTCTATCAATTTTGTGTCTTTCCAGAATACTAGAGAAGTCAATTCCTTGGACAGAATTGTGAGGGTCATCGGTGAAATTTCGTATTAAGTAGTATTTACAATTTGGTGAGGTGAATTTCTTGAGTTCTTTTAAATGCGAAAGTGCCCTGTTTAATGTTTCATTATCTGTTTGCTTAAAAATTATGAAAATTATATCGGAATCGGATAAACTCTCATAAAAAGTAAATAGTTGCGACTCTTGTCCAGCTATATCATATAGTAAAATCTGTTGATTGTCTTCCAGTTCAAAATCATCATTTCTGTTAAGAGTCCAGATCCTCCGCCCAAATGTGGACTTAAGTTCTACGTCTAATGTATTGTTTTTTAAATAATAACATAAAGACGATTTTCCTACACCTGTATGTCCTATTAATCCTATTTTTGCATAGTTGAATATCTTTTGTTCTTCGTATCTTTCTGACTTCTCTTTATCTATATATACAAGATTTTGATTTATAAGAGTAAATATATTATTATTTATAATTTTTATCTCTCTACATGACAATTTTGGGATAAAACTAGTTTCTAATGACTCTGAATCGATAAATATCAATTCCTCTGACGTTCCAGCTATTAGTATATTTTTGTACAAAACTATATCTCTACCTTTACCTGAAGCAAGCGAATAATTTGCTTCATAGATATAATCATCTTCAACTAAATAAAATTGATATATTATGCCGCTTCTATTTATCATTGCGAATGATTTTTCATCTATCTGACTTGCATGTTGCATGTTACCTATAGTTTTTTCTACAAATGATTCTTCAATTTCAGAGTTAAAATTCCATAAAATATTAATTCCCTTATAGTCGTTGGTGATTACTTTATTTTTTCCAATTTTGTCTAGACAAAAAATTGAATGAGAATGGCCTGTCAGACGTTTATTTGTCCAACCATTTTCACATTTTGACCATAAAATAAGAGTCCCATATGTTCCGCTAGATAAAAATTGTTTATTGTTTAATTTCGCAACTCTCCAAACTTGATCTTGTTTATACTTTCCTCTTTGTAAATATTGAGTATTCTCTAAATTACCATCTTTGAACTTCAATATTGCAATATCTCCACCTTTACTGGCAACAACTATTTGATTCTTTGATAAAAGTTCAATGCTTCTAATTTCATCATTAAATTTTTTAATCTTTTTTAAACATCCAAGATTGTCAATTAAAGTTAAAAACTGTTCTGAAGAATCAATAAAATCCTCAATTTTTTCGTTTGTTAATTCAATAGTACATAAATAAATATTACCGAAGTTTGTACCAATAATCAATTTTGAAAGATTAGAATGATCTAGAAAATCAAAAGCTGAAAATATTTCATATCTTTCAATCATCAAAAAATAAGACTAATTACAATTTATAAAATTATGTACAAAATTAATAAAACCAACCTAAATATATTGTAAATTATCTTTTTAAAAAATATTTAAAAATTCTAAAATATATCGTAAAGTTAATTAAAAAACTTTGATTTTAATAATTGTATTTTGTGTATGTGTTGAAATGTGATCTTGAAAATGTTTTGGACTGAAGATGAATTTATAAAAAACATGAGGAATGCTCTTGGTTGGGTTAAATATTCAAGGCAATTAAATCAAGAACAAATGTCAGCTGTATTACATACAAACGGGCCTTTATGGGTTCTAGCTGGTCCTGGTTCAGGAAAAACAGAACTATTAATCTGGAAACTATTTAAGCTTATTTTTGTTGATGGTGTCGATCCTCAAACTATCTTTTTAACAACATTTACAGAAAAAGCTGCAAAAAACATGTTTAATAGAATAATTACTTATTATAACAATTTGTTAAAACATGGCTTTGATTGTATTAAAAACGTTGATATTAGCAGCTTGAAGATAGGTACTCTTCATTCCTTATGTAATTCAATACTAGTTGAATATAGATATGATAATTATCACACTAAGAGGTTGATGGATGAGAATGAATCCTCCTATTTTTTTTACAAATATGTTACCATGACAAAAAGCGGTAGTCAAGGCCCCTCAGATTACTTTTGGGAATATTTTTTCGAGAAACGACCTTATTCTAAATGGCAACGAGTAAATTACTCTAAAATATTACTCTCTAGAATTACTGAAGATTTGATTGATGTTGAAAAGCTTCAGAATTCTGATGATATTTTCATGCAAGAGTTAGCAGAATATTATATACAATACAAACAAAGTTTAAATCATAGAGATAGATGTGACTTTCCAACTGTGCAGCAGTTATTTCTTAAATTCTTAAATGAAGAAGAAGGAGAAAAATTTATTCAAGGCGATATGGAAAGAGACCTTCCTCCAATAAAGTATGTTTTAGTTGATGAATATCAAGACACAAATCCTATTCAAGAAGAAATATATTTTCGTATGACGGAATTGATTTCTCCTTCTGACTGTAATATAACAGTTGTTGGAGATGATGATCAAGCTATGTATAGGTTTAGAGGAGCCACCGTAGATTCGCTTATCTTCTTTGGTGAAAGGGTAAAAGAAAGATTTGGAAAAATTCCAACAAAAATTCAATTAAAAAGAAACTATCGTTCTCATCCTGCCATAATTGATTGGTTTAATAGTTATATTGCAAATATGCCTGAAATGCAAATTAAAGGTGCTAGGGCTCCAGGAAAAGAACGTATGATTTCTGCTAAACATTTTCAAGAGAATTGGAATCCCATAGCTATTATTGAAGGATCTTCACTTACTGATACTGCAGAGAAAGTTGCTGAATTTATTCAATCAATAATTAATTTTAGGGATGAGAAAAATGAGAAGATAATTGACGATCCATCACAAATTGTTATTTTATCACAAAGTACAAGAGAAACTTCTAGAAATGTTGGATCTTTTGTTGAATCTTTAAGGAGAAGAGGAGTTCCTGTATATAATCCTAGAAATAGAAAAATCCATGAGACAACAGAAGTAAAACAATTATTAGGGGCATACATTGAAATAATAGATAAGAACAACTCTGAACTTTCTGAAAATGATCATGTGTTAAGAATATCAACAAGAGTAAAAGACTTTATTCAAAGTTGTAGAAGAGAATATCAAAATTTAATCACATCACAAGGAGGAATTGATAAATTATTAAACTATGTATCTCAATCTCAACTGAAAATAGAAAGTGCTCCTCCAAATAAAAAATTTGATGCTACATTTCATAGAATCTTTTTAAGACTATTAAATTGCCCTCCTTTTTCAGAATATCTTTCAGATCCAGTTATATCTCCCAGATATGGCATAATTTCTGCTCAAATAGAAGCATTTAATACCGTTTATTCAAATTATTTAGTGAAATCCTCTACTATAAATTCATTAAAAAGAAATTTGCTAAGGGACTTCTATACTGTTTTTTGTGGTCAAATCTTAAACAGTGGGCTAAATGATGTAGAAGATATAGACTATCCTATTCTTCCTGGAAGAGTTCAGATTGTGACTTATCATCAGTCAAAAGGATTGGAGTTTCCAATTGTGATTCTTTTAGGGTTAACAAAGCAGTATAGGGTTGGCATAAGTTATAAATTGGAGAGGATGTTATCAGAATATAGAAAAAATCCATTACAATTAGAATCGGATGAATTAAGAGCTGCTCAAGATATGATCCGATTGTACTATGTAGGTCAAACGCGTGCAAAATACTGTTTAATTTTTGCAGATAAAGAATTAAATAAATGGAAATATTCCCTTGGATTTGATGAGAAAGGAGAAAAAAGATTTTCTTTAAACTGGTTAGAGAATAATAATATTCCAGTATACAGGTGAAAAATATGAGTATTAGACAATTTAAGGATATTCCTCGAGAAAAATTAGAATTATCAAGGCCATTGAGAAAGTATAGTATTATTGGTGATGTGTTGTCTTATTTGTTGTGTCCTAGGCAATATGGTTATTTTAAAGTAAGAAATATTGTTCCTTCAGCTCAAGGCCAATTATTCTTTGGTGAAGTAATTCATAATGTTCTAGATAGAGTTCATCTTCATTACAGGAAAACAAATGAAAATCAGTCTAATTCATTACCTACAGAAAATGAAATAGATCAATATTTTGATATTGTGTCTAAAGCATTAAAATCCCAAGGTATAAGACCATTAAGCAAAAGTTTGGAACAAAGGGCACGAAAATTAATTAAGCAATTTGTTTTTACCTTTGGGCATACCTTATTTCCAAGGGTAAAAGATACTGAACATAAGTTACAGATCCAAACATCACTAGACAATGGTTTAGATTACATTTTACATGGTGTCGTGGATGTTTTATTCTACAATTATGAAGATGGTAATATCTCTAACGAGAAAGTGGAAATTTGGGATTATAAAGGTGGTAGAATCCCTGATGAACAATACTTAAAGAATTATGAATTTCAAATGTTGGTTTATTCATTCCTTTTTAAACAAAAAAATGGTTTTTATCCTGAAGAAAATGTACTATTTTTTATTGGCGAAATGGATAGAGAGTCTAATCTTGGATTAAGTGCAGAAGAATTACTTGACCGATGTACTGTTAAGGTAAAAATAGATGAACAAAAAATTAAACATGCAATGAAAAAATTTGAAGAAGCTGTAGAAAAAATTGAAGATGAGTATAATAGGCCATTTGATAAACAATGGTTAGCTCCAAAAGTTAAACCACCAGAGACGATGTGTGCAACGTGTGATATTCGATGGTCATGTGAAAATCCCAATGGCAAATTTGAACTTTCAGGATTATAATTTAAGTTAAATATCTACAATTTTGATTAATTTTCTTGGGCTTTATATATACTTTTAAAGTTTAATTTATCACATAACTATTGGTCACACAGGAAATTATTTATAGTTCCAACAGAGTGTTGTCTCCCACTAATAGTTACAATAAAGGACAATTGCGGTTATAATAATGAAATTTTCGATTCAAAAAACATGTTCTGGAATTAATGCAAGACTAGGTATGTTAAGTGTAAAAGGAAAAAAACTTGCGACTCCTGTTCTATTTCATGGAACGATACTAAATGGAAAACCAGAGCCTTGGATTTACTTTAAAGAAAAACATCCGAATACTAACATTAGAGGATTAATGATCAATGCTTATGAAATTATAAGTAGTCAAAGACATAAAGAGACAATATTTTCAGAAGGCATACATCAATTTTTAAATTTTAATGGAATTATTTTTATGGATTCAGGTGGATTTTTAATTCAAAAAAATCAAAATTTTTCTATAAATGTAGATGATGTTATGGAAGTTTATCGTAAATCATCACCTGACATGATAGTTTCATTAGACTATCCTTTATCACCAACTTCATCTGAAGAAGAGAATATTAAAAATTGGAAAAAAACTTTGGAAAATTATGAAATAATGAGAAAAGAATTTCCTAATATTATGCCAGTAATACATGGATACAGTAAAAAGCAAATTAAGTTAGCTTGTAATGCTATAAGCGCTTATGAACCAAAATTTCTTGGCATAGGAAGTTTGGTTCCCTTGATGAGATCGGTTAAAGGAACAAAAGATATAATAAATTTAAACGGCTTTTCGAGAGAAAAAGACTATTCTTCAAAAAAATATGTTGTTGATGCTATTAAATATGTCAGAGATAAATTTCCAGATGGTTTTTTGCATGTGTTTGGTATTGGCAGTGCATCAACAATGCATCTAATGTTCGCATTGGGCGTTGATTCAATAGACTCCATGGGTTGGCGCTTAAAAGCTGCTTATGGTGCTGTTCAGATACCTTACACTGCAGACAGATTTTTATCATCGTTAGGTGGTAAAAGAAAGAATAGGCCTATTTTCAATGATGAAGAGAAAAGAATTTTTAATAATTGTAAATGTGGAATTCATGAAGATTATAATTATGAACACATTGATGCAAAATTTGAACCAAAAGCGATTCATAATGCTTATGTGTTTCTCCAAGAAAATCTAAAAGCCATTAATGAGATAAAAAATGATAAATATTATTCATTTGTTGAGCAAAGGTTAAAAAATACTGTATATTTTAATTTGTTTAAATATTCTCTTAAGAAGCGTTACACTCAAACAACGCTTATAGGTTGAAATAGAGGAAATATGCAAAAAATTTATGTTAATAGTTTTTCTTTTCTAAAAATTAAGCAATATTGGTGATGCCGATTTCCAACCCATGCGTTATAAATACCTAAAGGAAGTAGTGCTTTGTCGTCCTGGCACCAAATTTTTTCATCCTTAAGAATCCATTGTCCTCCTTTTTCGGGGTTTGAAAGAGAAATGGCTGTATCAAATGCTAAGGGATATAATTTTCCATTGAAAAATACATTGTTGGTAATTATAACTAAATATCCTCCATCTTTCATGACCTCATAAACTTGGTCAAAAATTTGTTTTTGCTCCTCTATAAATTTGTTATAGTCGTCTATATTCCCAATGTCGCGTTCATTATCTGTTGAATATACTGTATCTAAATTATTTTCTTTTCGCTTTTTTTGTCTAATATTATTGCGCTTTAACTGATTCCAGTATGGAGGACTTGTAATACAGAAGTCTATTTCTTTTATATCTTTGCTCTCTAATAGTTTTTTTAGCTTCCTAGAATCGCCTTGTATAACAATTTGACTTGAAGTTTTTTCTTTATCAATAAACTCTGTTATTTCAGGATTTTCATTTAATCTAGATTTAGCTATTTTAGCATATTTTTTATTTATTTCAATTCCTACGCCATTTCTTCTACTTTCTCTACATGCAAGTAATGTACTTCCTGTTCCTAAGAATGGATCTAAAACCCATTGCCCCTTCTTAGTAAAAAAATATATGAATTCAATTACTAATGATTCAGGAAAGCTTGCTGGATGTAATATCTTTTTATCTCCTCTTGACTTTGGTCGATGAATAAACCAAGATTTTGTGAATTTGATCCATTCTTTTCCAGATAGTTCGTTAAGTTTATTTTCAGTATGTCTTTTCTCCACTTTATAGTTCAATATTCTCAATCCTGTAAGTTTTTTGTTATCTACTTTATTTCAATCTTTTTTTTGCTGTTTATACTAACTTAAAAGGTAATCAAATAAAGTTATTATTATTGTTTCTAATATAGCTTATTTACAAATTTATATTTAAAGTCATAAATAATAAAATGAAAATATTAGAAAACTCGTAAGTTATTTTCTCCTTCTTCAAGTAAAGTAGTAATTCTATCCCAATTAATCAAATATCCCTTTTTATTCTTATATTCAGATTTGAGAAAGTCAGTTTCCAATTTCTTGTTAAAATAAGGAGAGAAACGCCTTGATATATCATCTAAAATTTGAGTTAAATCTCTTCCATATCCTTCTTTTAATGCTTTACAAGCAATTAATCGCAACCATTCATCCCCTCTTTTTTCAAAGATAGGTAATATTTTATCTAAATCTTCTGACTTTGAAACACCTTCTTTTTCCCGAAGTTCTCTAATTTCTTTAATTAATTTATTTGCATCTCCTCGTAGGTTGAAATATAAAGTGTCTTGCGCTTCTTGGACTAATTTTATTAATCTTAAGTATCCTCCTGTTGTTAATATAAGATAATGGAGAGCATTTTTGAACTCTTTCGAGTCATCTCCATATTTCTGGTAAATCTCCCTTAATCGATTTCCAATTACAGTTAATTGTCGATCTGCTGTCCATAATTCAAGTGAGGAGAAAAATAATGAATAGTTTAGGAAATATGAATTGAATTTTTTTGAACCAGAATAGCGTTTTTTGAAAACTTCATCACATATCCTTCTTTCAATTATTTTAGCATCGTTACTTTCTGCAACTAAACATAGTATTTCTCCAACTTCTCTTATTGATGTATCCATCCAAAAGAGCCAAGGTCTAGCATATTCAACTTTGATTTCTTTTGGAGTTTTTTTCAATAGTGTTGCCTTTTTTTCGATATCTGGGTTGTAAGTTTTTAGATCGTAGGAAATTAATCCAATCGCATCCGTGTTAATTGCTTCAATTGTTTTATACATAAAATCAGGTATGTAAAAACCATCAATTTCTTCTTGAGGAATTACTAAGTATGAAGATGGATAATATTGAAGATAAGAAATTGTTTGACCAAGTCCAGTTAGGTATTCCCTCTTGTTTGCATGAGGAGGTTTTACCTCAAAAGCAATTGGGGGTTCTTTTGACTTTGAGATACTTAATAAAACAAAATCAGGTCTAGGAAATATAGGTACATTTGTTGCAACATATCTCTTTCCAAAAATTAAATTATTCCTTAAATTTAATGCTACATTTTCAGCGATAGTATCATGAATTCTGCCCATAAATAAAAAACAAAGTTTAATTATAAAATATTATCTCAAAAATAACGCGAAATATTACCTTCAGTAACAACTTAAGAAAATAAATATTGAAATGGCAATTTTGAAATTAATTTTTTGACTATATTTAAAATTTAAAATTTTAAAACTCTAATTTAAAAATCTGCCTATTGCGATATACTTTTTAAGAAATCATCCACTATATTAATGATTAATCGAATTTATTGTGAGGATGTTACAGTATAATGATAAATGACTTGCCAATGGATAATTTTGAAAAATCCATTGAACGGTTAAAAGAGATATTTATATGGAATCGAGCTCTGTCTAATTTAAATAGTAGTAAAAAAATAAGAAATGCAAAGGAATTTCTAAAATTTAATTTGTTAAAAGTTAAAGGCCCATACATTGAATATATTGCTGCTCCAAAGTTTAGTGATGTTGAATTCACTCAATTTTGCGAAAAATTAAATATTGACCCCTCTGTAATCTTTGCTTACAAGCAAGTTTTATTTAAAAAAAATACTAATTGTTTTCTTTATAATCATCAAAGTAAGTTTATTGAAAGTGTATTTTCTTATGAAAATTGTGACTTTACATTATCTGTACCTACAGCATCTGGGAAAACCGAGGCTTTTTTGCTTCCTATATTAGATGTTTGTATAAAAGATCGATCCAATACACTAAAGTCCATCTTATTTTATCCAACTAAAACCTTGGCTGTTGATCAATTAAATCGAATTATAAAATATATATATGCTGTTAACCTTTTTTCTAAAAAGAGGGAAATTAACATAGGAATTTGGGATGGAGACACAAAACAAGAAGTAAACAATGATGCTGATCAATGGAATTCTATTAAACCAGATAGCATTATAAGAGGTATTAAATGTCCTGAGTGTTCTAATAAATTAAAAATAGGTAAAGGAGAAGTAATTTATTGCGATAATTGTAACTTTGAAAGTTATTGGATAAAGGCGACACGTAGAGCAATAAAAAATGGTGTCGATATATTAATAACTAATCCAGAAGCTTTTGATTATTTATTCGTAGACCCCAATGAAGACAAAATAAACATAATTGGTGATAAAACTTTTAATGAAAATGTAAAATATGTTGTTTTTGATGAAGCTCACACTTGGTTTGGAGCTTCTGGTGCAGCAATTCACATGTTATGTCAAAGATTAAGATTTTTTTATGGAGACAAACTTAAATTTTTTATTATATCCGCCACCATTAATGACCCAAAAACTTTTGGTAAAAAAATAACGGGAAGAGAGAATATAACAATTAATTTTGAACCAGAAACTATCTATTATAACCTAAAAAAAGTTGATTATGGCAGAATTCCCGCTTGTTTGCCAGAAAAAGCATTCAGTTTTTTACATGAAATAATAAAATTGTCTGATAATGATACTGAACTTGTGAATTCTATCGATAATTTAAAAGATAAATCGATTATTCAGTTGTTGCATCTACTAAAATATTTTGAAGGAAATAAATTGTCGCCTTCATTAAATTCTTTAGTAGTTGAACTCAAGAATTTAACATTTGAAGAGTTTATAACTAATGAATTGTTTGTTAACGATCTGAAATTACGTGTTATTAATCATTTACCTGAAGTGCTACATTTAAGAGATTTTTTATCAAAAAAGGATGATAAACAGATAACTTTTACCCATTTTCTAAAAGTTGTAGACTATATAAAAGAAAACATAGAGAAAAAACACAATATAACTCGATATGATGAAGAATATCAGACAATTACAATATCTCTATTAACTATTGGTCGTTTAGCAAGTTTACTTCAAGACAGATTACATTATTTTATTCAAGGAAATGATGGAATTAATTATTGTGAAAGTTGTGGCTTAATAACTACAAAGAAAATATGTGATGGCTGTGGTAACGAAATAACCAGTAAATTGCTTTTTTGTTCAACATGTCACAATATTTTTGTTTCTACAATACCAGAAATTGGAGAGGTTAGTGACCCTCAAGATCTTGAATCTCAAACAAAGCTTTTTGAATTAGAAACTTATACCCCTGTTGAAAAGGAATGTCCTAAATGTGGTAACAACATTTCAAGGACTAATAGATTGCGTGATGGTAGCGTTTATCATCCACAACTAATAAGTCAGTTTTTGTCTGTTTATGGTAAAATCATACCTTCAAAAAAAATGCTAGTTTTTGCTGATAGTAGAAAACTTGCAGAAAGAATTGGATATGACTTTTTAAATAATGATTATCAACTTGTTATTCAAAAATATATGCTGTCTTCTCTTTCTAAACCTAAAAAAGCTTACGATCTTTATCGAGACGTTATTAATTTCATTAACAAAGTTTATTATTATCCAATTTTTAAATCTTTGCAAGATTCAGCAAGTAGAAGGATTTGGAAAGATTTTTATGAAGAAGAATTAAGAAAATATGCACGATTAAATAATGCTTCTATGTTAATTGAAGCGTGTTTAATTACTCCTTCTACCATTTTAGAAAATTCAGATAACGATATTCAAGCATTTTTAGGACACTTAATATTTAAAAAACTTATTCAAACAGGCTCATTCAAAAAAAACAAAGTTCAATTTTATGGATATACTTTAGAGAGGATTTTAGAACTAGATCTAAAAATAGACAATGAAAAATTATTAGCTGAACTTCCATGTGTAATAAAAAATTTGTATGAATCTAATTTTTTGACTTTCTATAAAAAAGACGCAATTGAAGCAAATATAAGAGACAAGATAAGAGATGAGGATGAAGTTAATGATTTATTAAACTATTTTGATAAACAAACAATTGCTTTAAATCAAATTTTGGAAAAAGTGTCGTTTCGAATACCTGATGATTGTTATGGACTTTTTGATCGAGCAAATAGAGTTTTTGGATATCAAATCGCAAATAGAACTGATTATTACATATCAAAAGTAGATAATGTCTTTATCTGTAAATCGTGTAAGAAAGCTTTTCCTTCTATTGATAATTCATTAGAAAAATGTCCCCTTTGTTCAAATGAACTTATAGATGGCAATAGAGAACAAGGTGGTGGCTATATAACTGATTATACAAGTGTTGGACTTCCATATGATTATTGGAGTAGAGAATTATCAACAAAAGACAATATAGAAAATGAAGTTTTGGCTATTACTGTGCATAGAGCAGGTATTCCTCCAGAATTAAGAAGTGTTATTGAAGATTGTTTTAAAGATAAGATACCCAAAATAAATATTATTTCTGCAACCACTACTTTTGAGTTAGGAATAGATATCGGAGATTTAGATACTGTTTTCCTTGTTGGACTACCACCTGGTGTGTCAAATTATGTTCAAAGAGCTGGAAGAGCTGGAAGAAGTAAAGGACATTCATCTACAATTGTTACTTTTATAAGAAGTGGAAATGCAATCGATAATTATTACTTTGAAAAATTGGAAACTAGATATTTTGTTTCGAATCCCATTTCTCTGATACCAGAAAATAAAGACGTAGAAGTAATATTTGCTTGTCATATAATTACTTTAATTTGTGGATATTTAGCAAGAAATTATGATCCGGATGATACTTTCAAAAGAATTTGGAACGATGCAGAAATTATAAAGCGGGCTAGCATGTTCACTAGACGAATAAAACAACGTACAATGCTATTTACTATGTTGATTAAGGAAAAGAAGTATGAAGAAATATATGATATTGTTCAACAATGCTACAATTACGAAGGTATTTTGATTTTGGATAAAATTTTAAACAAAAAAAACAATTTATCAATTATCCATCGAATATATTCTTATCTATCTCACTACGAGAATATGAAACTATCAAGAGAAACTCAGAAAAAGATGGCAGAGAATTTTCGTTTCTTTAGCCAAGTTCTCAGAGTTATTGGATACCTCGCAAACTATAGAGGTTTTATGGAAACAATTCCAATAAAGAATAAGGATTTTGATAAGCTTGAGGACAAATCAATATTAATGGCAATAAAAGAAAATTATCCTGGTTATTACAATAATAATAAAGCATTATCAGGTAAAACGATCACTGGTGGAATTCAGATAATTTCAATGACACAGTTTATTACGGATAAAGTTTATGCTTCAAAAAGAATATTGACTACTAAAATCTGTAACAATAAAAGTTGTTTATATTATAATACAAAAGCAGAAAAAGAGTTAGACACATGCATTCTCTGCGGTGATGATCTTACAGAAATTGAGATTTACGCTCCCGAACAGATAATTATAAAGCGCATGCAAGTTGATTTAGGTTATCAGTCTTATCCTTTTATTGTTCAAGACTTAATCATAGATAAAACAACTGACTCAAAAGAAATTTTATTATCAAAAAAGACATCTATGATAGTGAAAAAATCTTTATCAAGCTTGGTTACTTTCGTGCCAAGTTTCAGTTATCGTTACAGAAGTTCTTCTTCGTGGGGTGTTCTTCCTTCCCAAGCAGAAATAGTTGAAGATGTTGTTAACACGGAAGATAGTATAATAAGTAATGACTTCACGTTTGACGAACTTTTAAATAATTTTATGCAAGAAGAAAAGGTAGATACTTCTAACTATGTCTCTATAGGTTATTCTTTTGAAACAAGAACGTGCTCATTTTACATTCCCTTTTCAGTAATAGTTGAAAATGAATATGAAGAAAATAATCCCGTTGCAAATCATATGATAGCTGTTTTTGAATCTACTTTTATTCAAGCATTGTCTAAAGCCATATCACTGGTAATTGGTTGTAGTATTGATGACTTTGAGGTTATTACAACAAATCTTAGTGATAAATTACGCTTTTCCATTGCGGATAGTAGTGAAGGAGGAAATGGTGTTGCTGATTCTGCATATAATAATCTGGAAACAATTATTTCTACATGTTTAGATGTTGTACAGTGTGAAAGCTGCAGAAGTTTTTGTAAAAAATGTGTATTACTTGAGAGAACTCCTGAATATATAATTAAAAATGGCTTATTAAACAGACTAGTTGCCGAAAAAGTGTTGAAGAGGTTGCTATAATGGGGGTTTTTGACACTTATATAAATATAATATCGCGAAATAACTATGTTTTAATTATCGAAGAAAATATTGATTCATTATTGCGTTGTATTCCTCTTCTTCAATTACTTAATATAAATCATTTTACTTATCCGTATAGTTGGTCTCACCCACATAAATCAATCTTCTTTAATTTTGTGAAACATGATTTTATTCATATAACTGATGTAAAAAAGGGATTTTCCTCTGAAGAAAATTCTCCTTATTGTATGATCACTACAGCTTTACATGAAAAACTAATGCCTGAATATTCTATTAGTTCTATGCTTAATCTGAAGAAAAACTGCCCTTTTGTCATAGTTCTGACTGAAAATGATGCTTCATCAGAGATTCTTTATGGTTTTATCAGACCATTAAAAGAAACAAACCTTATTCACAAAAATTATTATATCTATTATACTGACTTATATGAGGAGATAATTTCTTTTTTGGAGAAAAGTAGTTTTTTTCAAATAAATTTTGATAAGACCATGAATTTATACTTAAATTTAGTTGCTTTTATCTATTCTGAAGTAAATAACATGGAATTTAACGATATAGTTGAATTAATAATATTTCTCATAGAAGATGTTGTTAATCCTTTCTATTACTCTATAGCTGCAATTCTAGAAAATGTAAAAATTGCTCATAAACATTTGCTTCTTGAAAATATTTGCGACAACTTCAGTTATTTTTTTGAAATGGACAAACATGAATTGAGAAAAATAAAAAACTACATTATAGAAGTTTATGAGGCAAATAAACTTGATTATCACTTTTTTTTAGAAAAATATGAAAAATCGAGAAATTATTTAGAAGAAATAAGAAAATTACAAGAAGAAATTGGAAATTCAGCAGGAGGTGTGTTGTTATCTCAATTGAAAACTATGTTCAGCCCTTTATTTTGAATGTTATTCAAAATATCACTAAAATAGAACAGTTAGTTGCTTATATTTATAACCAAAAGGGTTGTAATGAAAATCAAATTTATGAAGAAGTTTATTCTACTACTTCAAAATCATTAAAGGAAAAAATTAACTTTTTACATATTGTTGGAGCTATTGAAAAAAGAAAAGATAAAATTGTTTTAGAATCGAATTTTAATAAAAGTTTGAATTCTATTTTTGGTTCAAAGATAAGAGTTCCTAAAAATAAGAAAGAAAGAGAACTGGTATTTAGTAAAATTAAAGTTGAACTATTAGAATTATTAGCAGCTCAATCTTTTGACATTGATATAGAGAAAAATTATACATTCAAAAATCAAGCTGCAACACTTTTAATTTATTCTTATATGACTAATAATTCACATAATTACCTGACCCTGAAACAGCAATCTATCGATCGTATTACAGTCTTCTTCAACGAACTTGGCTATAGACCAGTAAATAAAAATGGAAGTGAAATAAAACTTAATACTCATAAACTAGAAAACGCGTTATTAATTTTATCGCACTTTGGACTAGTTGAAAGAATCAAAGCTAAGACAAGTTACTATTACTATCCAAAATTTGACCCTTACCTCTTTTATTTTATATTAAAAAAATCACTTAAAAATACAAGAACAGAACAATCTATTTCGGATTTATTAACTTTTATTGGTACTAAATACATTCCTCTGGTTAAAGGATATCGACCAGTAATGGATCTCTGTATATCACCTACAATTGGTGGGGCTTTATGGATATTGTTCACACGAAAACACATTAAATTAAGTAACAAAGGCGATGTTAGCATTCTCTCAAATATTCCATCATTCATAGAAGCTAAATTTTCTGCTAAAGTTAATTGGATAGAGTTGATTAGTAAATGAAGCAAGATAGTTTTATATGTCCAAAATTAAAAAAGGCTGATGAAGCAAAGGAATATAATCTGTCAGCAATTTTTAACGTAGCTGCTGGAAATAGATCTCAATTTAGGGAAATGTTTGAAAAAACTCATACTCCCATAATTCTTTATGATATCAATGGATTTGAGACAACAGAAGAAAGTGTGTTTAAAAAGTTTGACTATAACTACCCTGGTAATCAAGCAGTAGTTATTGAAGGTGAAACTGGAACAGGAAAATCAGAAATATGCGTTAAATTGGTTTATTTATTGAGTGATGCAAGTTGGGAAATTGTTCACATTCATAAAAATATGGATCTCCTGACAATGATTTTGCATCTACTAGAGTTTTACAAAGAATTCACAGGTCGAGATTATCCAAAAAGTTCTGAATTCAGAACAATGAAAAGTGAACTAATGGACCCTAATAAAAGACACTCTATTGCAAAAGTGGTTGTTGGAAATTTTTTTGCAAAGGATATCTTTCAAACACAAGAAAATAAGAATGAAATTGTTAGACATGAGCAAATTATCGATAACTTTGAAAAATTATTTATCGAAAAAATAGGAAAAATAATAAGAGAACAACAAGTAACTGACTTTCAAGTTGAATTTATAACTAGACCTGATGTTAATAGATACAAATGTGTCGAACAACTTCTTGAATTAATTGACGAAACTATTAATCTAGATGAAGATATTTCAACGAAAATTGAAAACTTGCTAGAATTTGTTAATAGCAGGTTGTGGATTCATCTGAACAGTTATTTTGATACACCAAAAATTGATGAAATTATGGATGCTATTAGTATCGCAGCCAGAGACATGAATAAACGCGTAGTTATGGTGATTGAAGACCTAAAAATAGCGAGTCTAGATTTACAGAAATTGCTGAGATATATGGAACGTGATGAATCTGATGATAGGTGGGATTTTTTAATTGCAGGGACATCAGATATCATTGAAATAGTGAAAAAAGAAGCTACTAGACGTGATCGTTTTCACTTCTTTAGAACCAACAAAAAAGATGAAACTCAAGTACGATTTTTGACAGAGAATAATTCAGATGAATTTGCAAAGAAATATTTCTCATTTTTGTATGATAATTTCAAAAGTGAATGTAAATATTGCAATAAGTGTGCGAATTCAAATATGAAAATGGTATTCCCCTACAATAATGAATTTTTAAGGCGTGTTTTTAGTAAACTTAATGATAAAAAGCCACGAACATACATTCAAAAATTATACGCAGGAATAAAGCATTATCTGAATACAGGAGAAACTCCAACTAATGCATCAGAAATTAAGCGACTGAGGAGAGAATTTCTAGAATATAAAAAAGAAATACATGATGAAAATCTAAAGAATTTTATTTCTTTTTATTACAAAGAAGAAAAGATTGATAATAAAGCGTACTATAGAATACACAAAGCATTTTTTAACTTCTTTAACATCCCGATGGATGCAATTCCCGACGCAGTTGTAGATAATAATTTTGTTAATATTCCAAAAAAAGAAAAAGAATTTCAGACTACTCTTGATGGCAGTAAAATTGAAATCAGAGAACAGCAAACACAAGCAGTAAAAATTAATGAAGACAAAAACGTAGATATTATTGAGGAACTAAAAAGTAAATATAAGATATATTTAGAACAAGCTCACTTCTTGTTTAATGCTACAAAGGCTCAATTAAATAGTGATTATTTAGAATTAAATTCACTATTCAAAAAAGGGATAAAGGAATTGCTACAAATATTTACCAATGATTTCTCTTTATCTAACCATTCAAAACTAAAATATAAGTATGGAGTTAATGAATATCCCATTTATCATAAAAATGAGAGTTTAGATCAATCTGTTTTATCCATGCACATAGATTTAGCTGATTTACCTGAAACTCTGCTAGCTAATATAATCTTGTTAGGAAAGGCAGTTGATGATAAAATTAGGTTAGATGTTAACACCAAGATATCATTATGTAAAAACAGTATTCCCATTATTATAAATATTGCTTCTTTTTGGAGGCAAGATTTCATGAACTATTTATACAAACAATTTAGGGGGCTTTATAGTGGGAAATCAAAAGAGAAGGAAAAGATTGAAGTTGAAGATATTTTAAGTTCCTTTACTATATTTGTTTTTAGTTTAGGTTTTCCTTATTCTATGTTAGATTCCAAACTAATTTACGACACCTTAAATGATAATGAAAAAATCAATAATTTATATGGACAAATAGTTTTAAATTGTGAAGAAACAATTAAAGTTTCATCAAAAAAACTCAAAGAAAAAATAAAGTATCTATTTGATCTTTTTTCAGAATTAATCTTTGGAACAGGAAATATCCAATTTAAAAGTGATATTAGTTTTCTACGTAATTATGAACAATTATTGGAACATCTGAATAAAATCAATAAAACTCAAATCAAGTATTTAGATCGAAGATTAATTTTCGAAAATACTACTGTTTCTGAAATATTTTTAGCTATAAAAGAAATACATTTAGAAATTGATAGAAAAAGAAAAGTAGAGAACATAGAAATTCAAGTGTTAACAGATCTGTTTGAGAATTTAAACAAAGAAGAAATAAACAACATTAAGACAATAATAAAAGAAAACTACCACTTAATTGAAAACCTTACTGCACATAATAAAGCCCACTTACAAAAATTAGAACGTTTTGTTAATATAGAACATATTTATCAAATTTGTGATTATTTCGAACAAATATACAGTAGATTATTTTTCAGTGGTGTTGGCGATGAGCAACTCCTACAATGCAAATTATTAACAATAAATGAATACTTGTTTTTTAGATGGCTAAAAAGACAGGAAGGAATTAAAGTTCTTCTGTATTTTTGTAATAATAAATTTCATAGTGAAGATAAAGAAACCGCTGAATTACTAGATTCGATTATTAAAAAAATGGAGGTTATTTTGAATGCCTGTTAGCCAGTCTCTTAAAGAGATGTTTGACTTTCAAAAAGCAAAAAAAATTAAAAGAGATTTAATAAAAATCAATGAAAATTTACAGATTATATATTTGTCTCTTATCATATTCAGTAGATTCAAAGCTAGGAAATTGAGTAATCACTTGTTTAACAGTTTTTCTTCAGAAAACATAGAAAATGCAATTATTTTAGTAAATAATGAACAAGATAGAAATAAAGTAGGAAAAGAAGTTTCGCGATTACGTAATTATCTAGATAAATTAGCATTTAATGCAAGTTATGAAGGGATAAATGTGCTAAAGAAATGGCTTGCATTTTATAAATTAGCTGAAAGTATGAAATTATCCAAAAATATTTTATTATTTGCTCAGAAACAGATTCTAATAATTAAAGAACTTCTAGAAATCTTTGAAAAACTAATAGTATTTAAAAATATTAATGATGTTACAAATAAAAAGAATTTGGAAGCAGTAATAAATAATTTATCCACGAAAATAGATGTTTACAGCTTGGAAATTGGTAATCCTTTGCACAAGTTCTTGAAGATTTATTACCATAAAACAATTAAGGGAGAATCCGTTTCATTAGCTGATATCACAGAATTTGCTGTCACACTATCAAAGTCTGATATAGGTGATAAAATATTTCTCCAAATTCTAGATCTTTAATCTTCTAAGAATCTTGTTGGAAGATTGTACAAAACTTGGATTTAAGTTCTTTATATTCTATCAATAGATCCTTAAGCTGTTTAAATTTATCAATGTGGATTTTATTCAGAAGTTTTTCCATTTTGGTGGCTAGAATGGGTTCAAAAAATTTTCTAAATCTGTCATAATCCTCTTTGCATGCTACTTTGAAATCTCTCCAATTCATGATTTCTTTTTCATCCAATATAGGTGTTGAAATTAAATCTATTTCAGGATCCATTAACTGCATTTTTAGAACAATATTATTTATTTCTACATCATCTATATAATAAACATCATCCCACATTACTTCCATAAAATAAACGTTATCCAATAAATCGTATTCGATTACAATTCTGATTCCTATTTCTTTAAAATGGGTTAACAACAATGGTTTTGGACATTCTACTAGATCTCCTCTACAATCAAATGTAAACTCAAACATTCTTTTAAAAATACTCTCCAACAAGTATTCTCTATCATTGTCTAAGTTTAATTCAGACTTTTTCTCAGTATTGATGTAGGGGTTTGGATGTAAGCAGCCAGAACATGAATTTTCACCAAGTGCTAAGCTGATTTCTTTCATTTTTAAAAAGAATTGTTCAATACTTGCTAATAAATTCATATATTTATTATTTATAGTATCATTAATAATAATTTTTGCAAGTTGTCGTACAAATTGCATGTTTTTTATAACTTTATTTAATAATCCTTTTTAACTTTCTAATACATTTTTTAAATTTAAAACAATTCTTAAATAACTGGATTATTATTATTTCTAAATTTTAGTAGATGATATTATGGGTGTTGAATTTAGTAAAAGCTCAAGATCAAACTGTAGAATATGTGATACTCGTATTATCAAGGGAGAATTAAGATATTACAAAATTCAAGATACTGGTTATGATTTTGCTACTACGTGGTATTATCATATTAGATGTGTTGCGCTAGTTTCTCCTAAGATTATAAAAGCTGAACTCAAAGAAAATTATCCTGAAGAAATAATAGTTCTTTTAAAAAAATCTTTAAAATTGGGAAATGTTAAGATAAATGCTTTAACAAAAACAGAAACATTTGATTGGAAAAGTATTGTTAAATCAAGAAGTCAATGGGTAAATTCCAAAAAAATTGCTGCTGTAAAAAGTAATTTCCACGCCTCTGAAATATTAAACAGCATTATTGAACGAAAAGCTATTTTTGAGTTGTATAACTTTTTAAAAAATGAAATTTTTAAAATAAAACAAAAAGAACTTTTAATTATATTTTCCTCCATTTTTGACGAAACATGGAACTTTCCTACAGAAACTATTACAAACAAATTTCCATATGGTTGGAACAAAGATGCGAAAATTCCTGCTTTGATTGTTAATTTATTATGTAATTGTTCTTTGAAAGAGGAAGATACGACTAATTTTTTACCATTTTATAAAAAAGTGTTACTTGAGTTTTCAAAAAGGAAATATACACAAAGTTACTCAAATAAAAAGAACATTGAGCATGACTTAGAATTAAAACTTTTACATGAAATAATAGTTAATGATATAAATAAAGATACTAAATTTATTAAACAATTTTCTTCTTTATTAATTGAACGTATTTTTAGTTTTAAAGAGAATACTACATATGATATCAAAAGAAGCACTGATGTTTCTTACTTTTCTAGTAATAATATCTCCGAACTTTCCAGTAATTTTGGTTACTTGTCTTCTTACTGCTCAAATAATAATTATGCAGATTTTTTAAAAGACTTATATACTTTAAATCAGTTACTCGTTTTATTACCACAAAATGATCTAAATGAACTTTTGGCAGCTGTTAATGAGGAAATCGAACTTCAGTATTCAGGCTTAACTTATTTCAAAATTAAATCATTTATGTCATTTGTTTTTGACGATCGTGAAAGTCAAATAAAACTAAAAGAGCAATTAATATCAGTTTATAATTTCTTAAATGAAAAAAAAAAAGTTCCAAGTATAATTAATAATACTTTTATTAGTGCTTTTTACGAAAAATCCGAATCTGCTTTATTAGATAATATAAAAAATTTGGTAAATGTCACATTAATCTCCATTTTTGCAGCATTTCCTGAAGAAGCTCATAGCTTATTTGGTGATATTTATTCTTATGAAGAAGAAATAACAAATAAAATTCGAGACACAATAAATAATTATCTTACAATTGAAGAAAACTTGTCTGAAAAAGGTAAAAAATCTAGAAAAATATATGTTGAAGAAGTTAACAAGTTAGAACAAGGAACTATTAAAGAACATTTGATAAAACAAGCTGGTAATCTGTTTATTAATAAAGAAGTAAGTTGCTATTATGGCAATAAAAGCATAGGAAAGGTAATTTATACCAAGTTTTACAAGTCATTGACTCCAGCCGTAATATTACAGTTTTCTGATGGAAGTAAATTGGATATATTATCTTTCTCTTGGTCTCCTACTGTTGATACGCTTCCTCCTGATGGAATAGAAAATGTAATCCTTGAAAAGGGAAATAATGATGAAAATAGGCGATTGATATTAATTTTTAAGGATAAGATTGTTCCACTTTTTGGATATCCCCAAATATCTTGGGCATTGTCAAAAATACCTTATCTAAAAATACAAATTGTAAAGGACGATTTTTTTAAAATTTAGTATTTTAATTATATTTTTACTCCTTCATTTGATCTATTCAATGTTGTCGGTTCATGTGATAGATTTATAACAATGTTATTATTTTAGAGAGGACTTACTTTAATGCTTCTACTAAAAAATCTGCGCTTTACTCCATATTGAAATGTTAACAATGTTTTTTAAAAATAATGAATTTACAGTTAAATTGAAAAAAGGAGAAGCAGTCAATTAGATATTATCAAATTGTATTATCTTAATTGCTAATAGAGATTCACTTTTTAGTAAAAAATAAAAGTTATTTGTTTTTAGTTAGTTTTTTGTTTTGACATATTCTGATTTCTGTATTGGTGTTATCTTATCTTCTATTTAAGTTGTTTCAGAAGTACGAAATTAATATATCATTATAAAAGAGACCTAAACAAGTCCTCTGACCACTTCTTATATTTCTCTACAACAATTTTTATTTTTTCTGATTTATTTTGTAGAATATCTTTTTTTATAGAAACTAAATAGTCTATATTTAATTTGTGTTTTATTGTCTCTTTGTCATTTTTTTTATAATCCCACCATATTATCATTCGTTTAGTGAATTTTAGTTTCCCAAATTTTTCATCATCTATTTCATATTTTTTAAGAAAATCTTCACTCAAGAATTTATGTAAACTTCCATTTTTTATGCGTTTTAGTTTCTTATCATCATTCTCTAATATCTTTAATGATCCATTATTATAAGCAGGCCAACATTTAGCTTCTGCAAGAATTCCTTCGTATTTACCGTTATTCTCTTTTTTAATAATATAATCAATTGCTATTCTTTTTCCGTCGTACGTTCCTCTTCGAATATCTTTACCCCATACATTGTCTTCGCCATATTTTTCTTTTAACCATGCTAGTATAACATTTTCATAAAACCTTCCAAATACAGTAGCACAGAATTTAGCTCTCTCTTCGTTTTCAGAAGGTAATTCGATAATTTGACTAATATCTTCACTCATGATATCACCTATGTAAGTAATTATTAAATATATAATGGAAATTTTATACTTTTGTATGTTTTCTCAAAATTCCACTTATTGATTTTTCATATTCAAAATTTTTATTATGCACAAAATATGTTTGTTTACTCAATAGACATGGGTTACACTTTTTGGCGCTAGAGAAACGTAGGAGGTGATTCATAAATTTTTCTCTAAGGGTGAGGAAGTTTAAAGGATGGTGAGGGCGACTAAAATTGTAGTAAGAGCGATAGAAGGAGAGATTAGAGTTGCAGTATTTTAGACCTAATCTTTTCATCTCACGGATGATGGTTCCATGTAATCTTTCTCTTTTCCACATGTTTCAGGGTGGACAACTCTTGATTTGATGTGATTTATATCTCCTGTTCGACATCAACGGAAAAAGTTATTTGTTCCTGTTCTAACAGAAAAGAAGAGTACCCTGTTATCGGTGAGAATAGACTTGGGGGCTATAAATCTCTATTGCTTCCTCTAGTAGATTTATTATCTGGTCTTTTCTTGGTGCAAAAGGGTGGAGTTTTGCTTCTAGGCAGAAACGTGAGTGGTCATCTATCAGAGTTATTAGATAGATATGTTGTCTTTACTTGTATCTCAGCCCAGAATGGTCCTTTCACATCTATCTGCCCGTGTTAGTTAGGAGATGAGCGCTCAAACTCTCGTATAGCGGTTTGCTTCTCTTTTTTCTTTATTCCCAAGAGGAAAACCTAGCTTTTCTATTACTTTCATTACTGTAGAATGAGATACTGCTTTTTTTTCCTTCTTCAACAGATAAGCTATCTCTTTTTTCCATCAAAAGCCTTTTTAGTCACAATTTCGTAGTTTTTCTAGGTTAAGCTTGGTTTATTCAATATACATCATTTATTCTTGTAACCCATTTTCTATCTATTTGTTACCAACGCGAGTAAACTAAACAACTAATTTATCATATAAAAAAATTTTTAAATTTACAAATACAATCATTAAATTGTAAATGAAAAGAATTAAATCTAGCTCCTTTATTGAATAAAAAAGGTGTATATTAATGTGTATAAAGGAAGAAATATTTAGGGACTTTGTTCAAAAGTTGAGAAAAGAAAAAGAATTTTCTGATGAAATTATCAATAAAATTAAAGAATTATGGGAACATGAAAAAATAACATCTCAAGAGGAAATTCTAAAGCTAATTTCAGGAGATCATAGTGATGACATCAAAAATTAAAAAAGTTAAAATTAATTCTTTGAGGGGAATTCGAGATCTAGAATTACAAATTGACGGTAAAAAGCTTTTGATATATGGTGAAAATGGAACAGGAAAAAGTTCAATAGTTGATGCTATCGAATTCTTTTTTTCTGGAACAATATCCCATTTGAAAGGTGTTAGAGGAATTTCTTTACAAAACCATGGTCCTCATATACACTTTGAAAAAGATGATATGAATGTTGAAATTACTTTTAATCCAGGAAATATAACATTAACAAGGAACTTTAGTTTTATGTCATCACCACCAGAACACTTGAAAAGCTATTTTCAAATAACGCAAAAAAGCGCTTTTATCCTACGCAGGTCTCAAGTTCTGGAATTCATTATAAGTCGTCCTGCTGAACGCTTTAGAGCAATTGGTAGCATAATTGGTATTGAATCATTGGATAATATTGAGCTTGAAATGAAGAAAGTTTTTGATAAAATAAAAGGAGACATTGAATTCTGTAATAAACAGTTCAAAAAAATCAAGAATGAACTTTCTAACATTATGAATAAAAAAATTGGAGGGATTGACGATATTTTACCAACAATAAACAAAATGCTTAAAGAGGTTAATTATCCTCAAATGAAATCTCTTGAAATGTTTGATGAATACTCTGAAAAATTGTTAAGCTATACAAAGAAAACTAAAAGCTTTGATAAAATTCACTTACTTAAAATGATACGTGAAACAACAACACATAAACTTGTAGAAGAAGAGATAGAAAAAAAGATCTATTTACTAAATACCAAAATAACAAAAATATTAGATGAGGATTTTATACTAAAGAAGTACATTCATAATATTTTATACAATGGTTTAACAATCTTAAAGGAACAAAAATCGGAAAAATGTCCATTGTGCGAGCAGGATATCGAAAGACAAAATTTAATGGAGAGAGTTGAATCAAGACTTAATACATTAAATGATCTTTCTAATACAGCCTCTGAAATTCGTGAATTATCTGCTAATATAATCAAAGAAATAGAAGTAATAGTTAATAAACTTAACAACGTAAACTTACACGTTAAATTAGTGGCTGAGTTATCTGAATTAAGTATACAAATTGAAGAACAAGTGATATGTCTAAAAGAAATTATAAAAAAAATTTCTTCTACTGGAGATTTTAAAAGTAATATTGAAGTTAAAATAATAGAGCAACAATTTAATAAAGTTAAGAAATTGTGGAAATATATATCAAAAAAAAGTGAAAACTTACTTGAAGTAGCTGATATTTCCAAAGAAGAGAAAGAAGTATTAGATAAAATTCGTAAAATTGAAAAAGTCCGAAATAAGACTGTTGAAATACTAAATGTTCAATCTAAAATCAAAAAATATCAAAAAAGTTTCATTCTTGCGGAAAAAATGTATTATACTTTTTCAGAAGTTAAAAAAGCAAAAATTCAAGAAATATTTAGGAATATTCAAAATAATATTCAACAATATTTTAAAATTATTCATCCAAGTGAACCTTTTGAAAATATAGAGCTCCATATAATCCCTGAAAGAAGAGCAAGTACAGAGCTAAGATTAGACATATTTGGTCGAGAAAGAGAGGATCCTAGGGCGTTAATAAGTGAAGGTCATCTCGATTCTTTAGGGTTATGCATATTCCTTAGTTTTATAAAGAAATTTAATAAAGATTGTTCATTAATTATATTAGATGATGTAGTTTCTACAGTTGATTCTAAACATCGAGAAAATATTTGTAAATTATTATTGGAAGAATTTAAAGATAAACAATTAATTATAACAACACATGACGAATTGTGGTATGATCAATTACTTTCATATCAACGAGTTTACAATATGGAAAATGATTTTAAGAATATGGTTATTGTTAAATGGAGTATCAATACAGGACCAATAATTCAACCTTATAAAACCAGGTGGGAAAGGATACAAGAAAAAATTGATAAAGGAGATAAAAATGGTGCAGGAAATGAGGGGCGACAATATCTTGAGTGGATTCTAACAGAGATCTGTGAGAGAATGCGAGCACAAGTAAGTTTCAAGAAGTCTGGACGATATGAGTTGGGAGAATTACTAGACTCAGCTAAAAAACGACTAGACAAATTATTAAAAGACAGTGAATTTAAAGATAAAATCAAAGAAGCATTTGAAAATCTTGAAACTAAAGTCTTTTTAGGGAACATTCTTTCACATGAAAATAAAATAACTAAAAAAGTGTCCCTTAATGAAGTAGAAAGCTTTTGTAGTTCTGTAAAAAATCTTCATAATCAATTCTTGTGCTCTACTTGTGGCAAATTTTTAAATTATTACAACAATCTAAAGATAATTAGATGTTCAAACCCGAAATGCAAAGATCCTATTGAGGTGAAAACCACATGAATGGTTTATATAACAAAATTCCATTAAATTAATGTTTCTATTTTTCTTTTCTTTTTATCTTTAAATTAAGCATGTCCAAAAATTAATTTTTATTAATGTGGGGGTTTATGTCGGAAGTATGAATTTCTTTCAGATCATAGACCCCCACAAAGCAAGAGAATTCATAATCATTAATGAACCTTTCCTTAAGAAACTGGTGAAAGAGGAACCGAGAGAAAGCAAGAGAGGGAGAAAGAGAATAGCAGAAAGATGGGTGATACTGGCTTTAGCAATCATTGCTAGAATAGAAGGGATAGCTTGGAGGAAGTTAGAGGAAAAGTTGTCTTTATGCGATTTTTTGATAGAAGAGGGGTGGATGAAGAAGATTCCTTCTAAATCTACTTTTCATGCAGTGTGGAGAGCGACAGAAAGTAAAATCTTAGAGCAGTGGATAATAGATTTAGGTAGGGAAATAGTGAGGAAAAAAGGCTTGAAAGCTATGGCAGTGGATAGTTCAGGGTTTAAAATCCGTCAAGCTTCTGTTTGGCGTTTTCTCAAGTGGGTAAGAGGAGGACTAAAGAAAACCTCTAAACTTTTCTGGAAGATACACCTTATAGTTGGTTTACCCTCTCGAGCTATAGTCTCTCTCGCTCATTCTGCTAGTAACACTCACGATAGTAAAGTCTTCGGTTTACTCTGGCAGAAACTTCCTTCTGCACTCTTGAGACCTTTCTTGCGATTTTATGGAGACTGTGCCTACTGGACAGAAAATATCGTTGGACTTCTTAGCCAACATTCCTTTTTTCCTGTTATTCCCCCAAAAAGTAATGCTCGTTATCCCTCTCCTCCTCCCCTCGGACCAATAGTTCAAGCTCATCGTCTCTACCCTGGTCTGTATCGTCGTAATCATCATCCCGAGTATCGTAGTAGTATTGAACACGTCTTTGGTCTCCTTAAACTCTCTCTTCCCCCAATCCTTGATCGTTTACCCTCCACCATCCTCTCTACCTTGTACAGTTCTCTTCTCTGTTACAACTACCTTTTACTCCTTCGGACCGTTTAGTAGGTGAAAAAGAATTTTTGGACATGCTTTTTAAATTATTGAAATGTTATTTATTATTTATTTAATATTTTTTATTGTTAAATGATGAAAAATATTTCATCCTTCTGTAAATATTATACACCCTCCTCTCAATGAGTTTTTGGTGTCTTCTAACATATTATATTTTCATAAGTAGGACTTAACAATAAGGCATGTTATTGTCCACAACTGGTGTCTTCTAAAAAGGTCTTATGTCCAAAAATCGTTATTTTAAACCCTTTAAACTAAATATACCCATCTTATTGAAAGGTAGACTATAATAAATATTTATTCGGTTTATCGATTCTTCAGATGTTCTAATTCTTTTAGATCTTTTATACTTTTGACAAGAATCTTCTTTTTAAACTCCGAATTATGGAAATATGCTAGTTGTTTATGGTCTATTTCTCGTTTGTATTTTACTTCTATTGCACAATCTTTTCCTATTATAAAATCAATTTCTTTCCCATTAATGACACTGTAGCAAGGATTTTTGTTTTTTAGTTTTAAAAATACTAGATTCTCAAACAGTGCTCCCTTGTCCTTATAACCTACAAACATTGTTCGTATTCCTGTATCTGCAATATACACTTTTTTTGGTCCTCTTATTTGCTCATTTAATGATTTTGAACATTTAGGAACCAAGTAAATAAGATAGGTCTCTTCTAAATATGATAGATAATTAGCAATTGTCTCATTTTTTATTCCTAGCACTTTTCTTAACTTATTAATCGTTAATCTTTTTCCTACCCTCTCACAGAGCAGTACGAACAACTCTTCAAGTTTTTTTATATTCCTTATATTGTACCTGGAGACTATATCTTTGTATAGAATATCTTTAACCAACTGTAGTAATTTCTCTTGATTTTTTGATAATACATATTCTGGCATTCCTCCTTCACGCAAATAATCGTCTACGTATTTCTCATATAGGTAGGATTCAGTTTTTGTTATTGTAAGATTATTAAAATTCAAATATTCTTCAAAAGTCAAAGGCTCTATTTTAACCACAATGTTCCGCCCAGTAAGGTAAGCTTTCTTATCCTTTACTACTAGACTATTTGAACCACTCGCATAAATTTTGACATTTTCACTATCGTGTAAGACTTTAAGTTCTCGTTCGAAGTCCTCTTTATATTGAACCTCATCAAAAAATAAGAATAATTTCTCTTTTCTTTTTAACCCGTGAATCTTTCTAACTTCCTCTACGATATCTAGCAGACTAATGGTGTCAAGTGCTGGATGCTCTAAACTTAAGTAAAGTAGTTTTTCAGGTTGTGCTATTTTGTCTTTTAAGATTTTTGCGATTAATTGCTTCATAATAGTTGTTTTTCCAACTCTTCTTAATCCCGTAATTATAACTATTTCTGAACTGTTCAATAATTTATATAATCTACTCAAATATTCTTCTCTTTTTATTCCCGGTGTAGAATATTCCTCTTCCCACCATGGGTTATACAAAAAAAGAATTTCTTCAAGATCCATACTTTTTTATTTTCATTTTCTTATTAAAGTTTTCCGCTATACTGGAAAAAAAGAGTTGTTTTTTACTCCTTATGACGTGAAATGTGTTTTGTAAAAGAGAACTGAGAAATTTGTAGTTAATATTATCAAACTTTCTGAACTGAATTTTATTCCTATAATTTGATAATGTTACAAAATTAGTAAAATAGTTGGTTTTTTAATCATTTCAGCTTAAATACTTGTCAATTTTTGGATTTTGTTTAAGTTCTTTTTTAACTTGTTTAATTTTTTCATTCATTTTATTTATCTCATTTATTGTTTCTTCTTTTGCATATTTTTTTCCTTTTAGATAGTGTGTAATATTCTTTTCTTCTTTTACTACTTTCATTAGTATCTGTCCTTCTATCAGGAAATTTTTCCAATTTTCCAAATATTTTTCTTTTTCTCTTTGTAATTCAGTTTTGTAATATCCATAATCAGTATTATTAAAGATCCACCCCAAATTCCTTTTTGTTGCTTTATATTTTTTTATGACCTCCTCTGGCATAGGTCTTTGTTTATGTTTATCTCCTATGATGTTAAAGCCCATTTCATATAGAAATATATCACTTGCTCTTTTTATTTCATTATTGATTTTTTCATGTCCTTGGTTAACATTAATTGCATATAATACAAGTGGAATTTCGTCTGTATACAGTTCATATAGTTTATGCCTTAGCAAACCGATTTGCATATACTTGTTCAAAGGATCCTTTCCATTGAAATCTACTATTATTCCACATACTTCTTTTTTGCAAAAAAAGTCTATAATTGTATTTGTCGCTTTCTGGCTAGAATCTATTAACATATAACCCATTTTTACTTTATTATTCAGTCGTTCTGCAATTTCATAATATTTGTTAATGACTTCTATGAATGACTCTATATTGCTATTTTTGATTCTTGGAAAATTTTTATTCATCAACGGCGGAATAATGAAATCTGATGGAAAATATTGTATTGCTGTTAATAATTCAATCTCACTTTCTGTTGGAAGTCTTTCTTTCACCCAATCAATAAATACAATATTTAGAAGATTGTGCTGTATTTCTCTTCTTATTTTGTCAGATATTTTTTCTGCTTCATTCTCCAGGTTGGTTTTTTTCTCTATTCTCTTATAAATTTCATTTATTCTTGCCCCTGTTTTTACCATTTTTTCTACTTCTTCTAATGTTATTTTGCTTTTAGATATGGTTTTTGTTGGATATTTGATATTTTTATTTGTTAATTGTATTTCTCCAACCTCAAGTAACGCATCGTCAGCTATTGTATCAATTTTCTTTTTTATATTCATTAAATAAAATTATATAATGAAAAATATAAAAGACTATTGACAATGAGTTCTTATTATTTGATGAACGAAAAAGAGTTCATATATGTGCTAGCTTTTCTTTATCAGTATTTAAAGAAGAGTACTAAAGAGTTTATTAACACTACTTTTCTTCAGAAAGCAATATTTTTTCTTTCAAGAGGTTTTCCTGTTTTAGAAAAAAAGTTAGTATTTCGTCCTCATAGGTTTGGTCCTCATAGTTATAAACTAGAAGAAAAAATACTTGATGCACTGATTAATGAAGAAATTTTAGAAGAGAAAATTCGGTCACGCGATAAAATATTTTTTTTCACTGAGGAAGGGAAAAGACTTGGTAAAGAAGCTTTTAATTTACTAACCGAAAAAGAACAAAAAGTAATTGATTGGATTGTCAATCAACTAATTGGGCTTACTTTAGATGAATTGTTAGCTCTTGTATACTATACGTATGATGATATGACAGTAAACTCTGAAATTAAAAAAGAAATTGATTCAAAGCGAAAAAAATTAGCATTATCATTGTTTCAGAAAGAGAAAATAACTTTTGAAAAAGCATCTGAGATTGCTGGACTTTCAAAAGATGAGTTAAAAAAGATAATCGACAACTGAGGGGTTTTATTGTTCATTTGTGATTCAACTTTTTTAATAGCTTTTTATATTGAATTAGATAATCGATTGGATATATTGCTTAAGGTAAAAAACAAAGACAAAAAAGTTGTCTATTTTATCACACCATTAATTTTTAGTGAAGTCTCTGCGAAATCTCCAGATTTATTTCAAGACAATCCTTCTTTGTTTCCAGTTTTTCCACAAAAACAAGGTAAAGAAATAGAAAATGAGTATTTACCGTTTTTAGAACCTTTTGTAGGTAAAGGTGAAAGGGAAGTGATTTTGTATTCAATAAGCTACGGTAAAACCCCAATATTGGATGACAAATTTGCTGTAAAAGTTTGGTTAAAAATTAGTGGGAAAAAACCAATGCGAACTAGTAGGTTCATAGTTGAAACTTATTGCTCTTGGGATATTATTTCGAAGTCAGAAGCTATCCATTTGTTGAAAAAATTAAAAGAAAAAGGATTTAGAATAAGTGATGACATATTATTATCACTAATTAGAACTATAGATACTTGTAAAAAGTGAAATCTTCAATTATATACTTTCGGAGGAATACTTTGTTATGGTTGTGTTTTATATCTTTAATTGATTTAATTGTAATGTACTGCAATATTACAGCTCACTCTTTGAAATCTATGCTTTCTTCAAAACAAGTTTTTATAAATTTGATAATCTTTTTTAAAGATATATTTGGTAACTCGCTGTGAGTGCAGTTTACTTTATAGACGAGTATATTATCTGCTAAACTTATTGTTGGATAATATTTGCTGTAGTCCTCTGATAAATTAATCATAAACGGAATTTTCAATTCTCTACATCTTACTATTACTCTCTTTAAAGTTGTTCCTGGATCCAAGAGAATTATACAGCTTATTTTTTCCATCAATTCTTTTTCATTCATCACTTTTTCTATTGTTATTTTTCCACCAAAAGAATAACCGATTAAAACTATTTTTGTGCTATCACTAATTTTTTTTAACACATATTTCAGCTGTTCAATGTATCTTTTTCCTGTTTTGTCTATATTATACAAATGTGGAGTGAGGTTAACTAGTCCCCAACCATTTTCTGCAAAACTCTTAAAATACAAGTACTTCGACGAAGAATGCATTTCTCCCTCTTTTACTAAATTATATGACCAAAAGGCTACTTTTTCAGGTATGCCTGGTAATATTATTCCTGTTACATTTGCTTTTTCAAAATTATTACTCGTTATTATATAATAATTTACTTTATTTTCATCAAATTGTTCTTTTATTGTTGTGACTTTCAGTTCTTTTATTATTCTTTTTGTTTCTGAATGTTCAAGGTTATATATTTCTTCTATATTCATATAATGCTACAACTTCTACTTTGCTTGTTAAAAGTTTAATTGTAGAGGGGATCTAGTTTTTCTAATGCTGCAAAAATAGCAATTAACATTGTTGTAAAATTATTAGCAGTGAATGAAATTTTATTATTTTTACTTTTATTTTTATTTGAAACAACTTTCGTTAACTTCAAACCCTCTTTTTTTATGTCTTCTTTGACTTTAGAGTAAAATTTTGTAAGATATTTTATTATTTCGTTGTTTGGTATTTCAAGCCAATTTAGCTTTTCATTTTTAGTTACTTCAGAAAGGTCATATTGGTATAGTTTTTGAAATTCTTTTACCATAAGGTTATTTTTTTCTCTATCGTATGTAGTTTTGTATTGATCGTGTAGTTCTTCTAACGTTATATTGATGATCACTACACCACAAAAACTTAATGAACCGAGTCTTGTTATGTTCCTTGCTAAGCATATGGGGATGAATTTGTATTTATCTGGATCAATTCCTAATTCATCTTTCTCTAATATCTCTTCTTGTACAATATCTTGAATTCGTAATTGTTTTTGCTTTCCAAAATTTGAATAAAGGTAATAAAAATCAAAAGAGCCACTGATACCTGTATCTATTTTCCTTTCTTCGACTGAAACTTTTGAAGTTCTTAATGGCAATATTATTTTACCGTCTTTTGTAATTACAAGGCCACTCATTCCTAAAGTGTTAGCAATGGGGATTTTACTCAATGTTAATTTAACTTTTTCAAAAAAGGTACCAACATTAGATTTTTGTATTTTCTCCCATTCTCTACTGAACTCTCTAATTATAAGCATATATTGGCTTAAATAAGGGGATAGCAAACTGCGTATAGTAATATTTTTGTTAGTTTTTAGCTCTGGGCAATAACCAGAGATCATCTGATCTACAAATGAAGCTTGGCTAACTTTCATAGTAATTGAGTTAGTTTTGTTATCATAAAGAGATGAAACATATCTTATTCTTAATTGATTCCAGCCATTATCAATGTTATAAAAACCCCAAAAAATATCCTCCTGTACTGGTCGAACTATTTCTCTTATGTTTTCTCTCCATTGAAACCCTAAATCAAATTCTTCTAAATTAATATTATATTCAAATAAAGGTTTTCCTTTGTATATAGGTCATAATTCAAAAGTAACTGGCCATTTCTTGTCAAATACATAACAAAATTCTGAAAATAAATTAGCGTACAAGTGTGAGAGATAATAATCATCGTACTTTTTTTCAAAAAGTTTACACTTTTGTTCATAATAATTCACTACATCTTCGCTGTTACGAAAAATCTTTGACGAATACTTGACAATTTTTCCTATATTTTTTATAGACTCAAGAGATAAAATGTAGAGAATGGTATATAAAACAAAAAAAAGTGTTAATAAAGTGGCGTTACTAAAAAAGATAGAAGGATCAAATATCGAAAAAACAGTAAAGAAAGTTGTCAATGAAATTGAAAGAATAATGAGTATTATAGAGCGTGGGTTTTTTTGAAGAATAATTTTAAGATTAACAGAGTATGGACGAGATCATTTTTTCATTTTTAGCTTTGAAAACATTATGAAGCAGTTTTTATTTATTTTGATAAGCTTTTTTGTCAAATAAGAAAGTTGATTCTGCATTTTATTGAAAATAAAAAATAATAAAAAAAGAGAATTATCTGATTTTTTCTCTTCTTAATTTAACATAGATCGGTAATATCACAATTATAAGAAAAGTAAAGATAAAACTGAACGGAGAAATCACCTTTTTTGTATTAGTTCTTTGTACTGTAGTATAAATCGTTGTTTGTTCTGTTATTGTGGTAGTTTCAGTCACTGTTGTTGTTTCTGTCTGTGTTGTTGTTTCTGTCACTTCTGTTACGCTATCGTCATATAGTGTTATTCCTCCAGTCAGATCAGATTTAAGATAACCTGCTCGTTCCATCCACTCCCAAGCCATATCTAGATTGTGGTTATATTTGACAATATCATTATAATACCAGAAATCCAATAGAGTGTAAGTAACGCTATCTGATATCAAGTATTCACCATCATGAAGGGCGTTGTTGATTTCTTCTCTGTCGATTGCGTATGCAATAGCTTTTCTGACAGCGAGAGCTTTGGTATATTCCTCATAACCAGGTTCAGTTAAGAAGACATAGTTGTCGTCTCCACCGATGAATGGTCTTTTAAGGTTGAATCCCATGAAGCTAAGATAGTTGGTAAGTTTTGATTGTACTTCAAATTTGGGATCAGCTTGCATCTCCTTTCTTTCCTCTGGGAAGGAAGCCATGGCCATGATATCGAGTTTTCCAGCTTTGAACTCTGCCAATGCAGAAGTAATATCAGGAATAACACGAATATTGAAGGTTTTGATATCTAGATCTTGTTCTGTTCCATCAATAGCTCCAACACCAAACCAGAATGGAGAAGCTTGTAAGACTGTAATTGAGTTCTCAACGTAATAATCTAACATGTACTTACCACAACCAAATGCAGAAGTACTGTAGGCCTTCCATTGAGGAGTATCAAAAATACCTTCTCCCAAACCAACCATTGGTACTCCACCAGAGGAGTATGTAACAGTTGTATTGGTTGTGTTTAAGAAGAATTCAGGTAAAATTTTTATTTTCAAGTCAGGCCAAAAAGGAGCATAGTTTTCTTTTTCAGGAGTGTCAGGGTCAGCATCGATTTCAATCCAAAATGATAAAGGATCTGCAGAGTCAACCCATATATCATGCATCCAATTATATTTATAAGAATCAATACTGGTAATGGGATTTGAATAAGCAAGTAATGTAAATACTGCGTCTTTAGCAGTTACTTGTTGGTTTGTTCCATCACTGAATTCTCCTTTATCACCAACCATTAAGATGCTGGGATTTACGATGTTTCCATCTTCATCAACTAATGGATCAGAGCTACTATCTCTACCCGTGATGTTAAAGGAAGGATTCCAATAAACTTCATCTCGAAGAGTAAATTTGAATAAGAGTTCATTGGTTTCATCTTGTTGCCAATCGATAATTAAACCAGTTTTTATTGGCTCATACCCTGGTGTCATTTGTAGTAATGATTCCATGACTAAGGATGAGATGTAAGAACTTGAGGCATCATCTTGCAACAATGGGTTCAATTCTCTCCATTTAGCGTCAGAATCATAGAATTCTTCAGTGGATGTTTGACCCTCGTGTAAGGATGTGAACTTCATGTAAGGTAATGAATCAACTACACCCCAGCTATCATCATATCCATCTAATGTAGCCCAATTAGCAGTATAGGAGGGTTGATTGAAGAAAGGAACCATTGGTACAATCTTATCCATCATTAATTGTTGCCAATTATAGTAATGTTGTTGTCTTTCTGTCATATTCATTATTAGTATACCATCTTCTATCATCTGTTCATTTTCCATCCCATATGGCATTTTAGTATTAATACCAAACATGTTTAGAGAGCCATTTTCGTTGTATATACCTGTTGGATCAGGGTCATGGTGACCTACTAGTCCTACAAAAAAGAGGTCATAATTATTAGTTTCCAATAGAGTACCTACAAAATTTGCCCATTCTAAAACTTTGATATTTACTTTAATTCCTATTTCACTTAAGTATTGGGCTACATAAAGACCATAATTTGGACGAAAACCTCCTCCATTAGTTTTAAATTCCAATTCAAAGAAGTAACCTGGTATCGATGTTTCATTTTCACCGAAAATAGATACTGTTAGAAACGCTGTTATAATCATAAAAGAGAGTATCACTTTTTTATTCATTTTTGCCACCTCGCTTTTTCAGTAGAACATTAGACGCTATCATTATTACAAGTGTAAATGGTACAATCATTGGAGAAAAGTAAAGTTCTGCATTGTCTTCTGAAACTGTTTCTATTATAGTCTGATATGTTGTTTCTGTTGATGTTTGGTAAGATGTCTCTGTTACCGTTTCTGTTACTGTTACTGTATTTATTAATGTTGAACCTTCTTCTACTTCTATCTTTATAGCCAAACTATCAAATTCTAAAACAGGATAAAAACTATTATAAAATGCTAATATGTAATCGTGTGGCTTAACACTCACAGCACAAATGTAAATATAGTTTGTGCCTAGGTATAGTGCTTGACTGTTAGTTGCTATTGAATTATTGTTTGTCCACCAAATAACTTGTCCTGTTCCGACTTTATCAAAGTCTGGATATGTTGCACTTACAGCATGAAACGTATAATCTGTTGAAACATTGTATTTGTAAAGAATTTTTGGATTTGCATCATCTGTAAGATCTAACCCCGTATAATAGGTTCTTGGCTCTTTATATCGAGGAAAATAATCTGAAAAATCCTCAACATATGGTGTTCCCTCAGTATTAAGTTCGATATTAGATTTTTCTATAGATTGTATAATATCATCTTCATATTCTTTTACATAGAAGATGTGCTCATCTTTATCGAATAATAGTTGAGCTTCCTCTGAAGGTGCTCCTGGATATGGTAGTTGATATTCTGCTGCAATAATTGTGAGTATGTGAGCACCTGGTGTTAAATTCAAAATAACTGACTGATTTGTATCTGTAGTTGTTGAAATATCAATATTTGAAAGCCCAATGTCTATATCATCAATAAATATATTTATTCCCCCAACTATTCTCGTTTCACTATTCTGATTGTTGAACCAATTAGTTGGTTGAACTCCATCTCCATAGACTCCGTCTACCGATGTTCCTAAAGGAACAGAAATTGAGACATTAAAGAAAAAACGAAAATGGAATTCATTATTATTAGAAAGAATTACAGTATTGTTAGTATTAACATCATCAATCTCTACGCCAAAAGAAGGTAGGCTTAAAGATGATTTGATGTTCGTTATATAAACTGCATAAGTTTGTTCTGTTGTTTCATTGATTGGTAGTAATGGAGGGATGAAAAAAGCACTTACTATTAGTAGAGCGATATAATATTTTTTTTTCATAAAATCACCGATTATGCATAAATTATCTTTTCTTTGAATAAAAACTTTTTTCTGAGAATAAATGTCGCATTTACATTTGTTAGATTTTTATACTAAAATGGTTGAACATTAATAAATTAATTTCTGTTTGTTAACTTATCAATAAATAATTAAAAATTGTTTTTCAATTAATAGTTTTAGCTTTTTAGACATCAAAAGCATTGTTCTTGTTTCTTTGCTTGAATTTTTTGTTTAGTTCTAAAAAGTAAAATACCCAAATGTTTTAAGAATGAAAGAAAGGATTAGATAGCAATGTGTTATAACTTTGAGAAATATCTAGACTGTTTTAATTCATATCTGAAACAATGGTATAACACTAATAGTGAGTTAGTGAAAAAAAATCTTCGATTAAAAGAAGAGCATACAGAGCGAGTGAGAGAAAATGCTGTTGAATTATCTAATCTACTACATCTTTCTCAAACACAGAAATTTTTAGCTGAAGTTATTGCATTATTTCACGATATCGCTCGATTTAAGCAGTTTTTTTATTACAAGACTTTTGATGACAAAAAATCCTTTGACCACGCTGAAGAAGGAGTAAAAATTATTAAGGAAAACTGTTTCTTGAATGGAATAGCTGTTGATGATCAATATAGGATTCTTTCTTCTATTAAAAATCATAATAAGAAGACTTTACCAATAATAAAGGATGATACTGAAAAGCTTTTAGTCCGTCTTATACGTGATGCTGATAAGCTAGACATTTGGCGTATTGTAGGTGATGAGTTAGCGAAAAAGGATGAACCTTCAATCTCTTTGGGTTATACAGGAAATAGTAAATTTAATCCTGAGATTGTTAAACTAATAAAAAATGAGGAATCTGTAGATTACAAACTAGTTCGCTCAACATTAGATTTCAAGCTTGTAACTCTTGGGTGGATATATGATATTAATTTTAGAGAGACTTTTTTTCTTATTCGCAAAAATAAAGTGTTAGAACCAATTCTCAATTCATTACCAGAAATTCCTGAAGTTTTGAGTATAAAAAAAACTGTAGAAGATTACATTAACAATGTCTTAGATTAATTTGTTATTTTTTTATTCTTTTGTCCTAATCGTTGTAATTAAGTTTCCTTTCCAATTTTTTGATGCCAATAATATTTAGCCTGTTAAGAAGTCAAATAGGACTTACAATAATAAAATGAAAGAAAAATAACAAGTGTGTATTCAATATTTTCTTTTTCTTTTTAGTATTGAAATTGGTATAAGGATTACTGTACTAGTAAACATGAATGAATTTGACGTTAATGACTTTGTTGCTGTTTTCATAAGTTCTGATTGGTGATAACCTGCTAGTTCCATCCACTTCCAAGCAGTAGCTAGATCGTGGTTGTACTTGATAATGTCATTATAATACCAGTATGCTTGTGCTGGGTAAATAACACTGTGGGATATGAAGTAATCTCCATCATGAAGAACATTGTTGATCTCTTCTCTGTTGATTGCGTATGCAATAGCTTTTCTTACAGCGAGAGCTTTTGTATATTCCTTATACCCTGGTTCGGTTAAGAAGACATAGTTGTCATCTCCACCGATGAATGGTCTACTAAGGTTGAAACCTATGAAGTTAAGATAGTTTCTTAGAGCTGAATGAACTTTGAATCTTGGGTCAGTTTCCATCTTCTTTCTCGTTTTTGGGAATGTAGATATATGCAAGATATCGAGTTTTCCTGCTTCAAATTCTGCTAATGCGGATGTTTGATCTGGAATAACACGAATATTAATGGTTTTAATTTTTAGGTCTTGTTCTGTTCCATCAATGGCCCCAATACCAAACCAGAATGGTGAAGCTTTCAAAACAGTAAGGGAATTCTCGACATAATAGTCCAGCATGTACTTACCGCAGCCAAATGCAGAAGTACTGTATGCTGTCCATTGAGAATTGTTTAAGATGCCATTATGGATACCAACCATTGGTACTCCACCAGAAGAGTAGGTGACAGTTGTATTACTGGTGTTTAAGAAGAATTCTGGTAAAAGTTTTAGTGTTATATATTTCCAGAAAGAAGCATAGGGGTCAAGCTCTGGTGTTGTAGGATCTCCGTCTATTTCAATCCAGAAAGATAGAGGATCTGAAGGATCAACCCATATGTCATGAATCCAATTGTAGTCCTCTGCGTCGTGATTGGTGATTGGATTAGCCCAGGCAAGTAAGGTGAAAACAGCATCCTTAGCTGTCACATGTTGATTTGTACCATCACTGAATGCTCCATCATCAGCGTACATGAGCATGGAAGGGTCTACAATAGTACCGTTTTCATCGACAAGAGGACCACTACTACTATCACGTCCTGTGATATGAAAAGATGGGTTCCAATAAATATTATCTCTGATTGTGAATTTGTAGAGATTGGGGTTGGTTTCATCTTGTTCCCAATCGACGATTAAACCAGTTTTTATAGGTTCAAAGCCAGGAGACATCTGCAGCAACGGTTCCATAATTAATGATGAGATGTAGGCGCTTGCTTCATCATCTTGTAACAACGGGTTCAATTCTGTCCATTTAGCATCAGAATCATAGAATTCTTCTGTTGAATTTTGACCTTCGTGTAAGGAAGTGAATTTCATATAAGGTAAAGAATCAATAATACCCCAACGATTGTCATATCCATCTAATGTAGCCCAATTAGCAACATATGAACGAGGACTAAAGAATGGTAACATTGGTAAGATTTTGTCCATGATTAATTGTTGCCAATCATAATAGTGTTGTTGTCTTTCTGCAAAGTCATAAATAAGAATCCCTTCATTCAGCATTTCTTCATTCTCTGCTCCATAAGGAATTTTTGTATTAATTCCAAACATGTTGCGAGAGCCATTTTCACCAAAGACATCTTTTAAATTAAGATCTTCATATCCCGCTAGATCTGTAAAAGCGAGATCACAATCATATGTTTCTGTTATTGTTCCAAAGAAGATATGAAATTCTGCAGGTTTTAAGTTTACTTTAATACCAATTTCTTTTAGATATTGGACACAATAGAGCCAATAGTCTGTACTAAATTCTCCACCTTTTGTTTGATAATCTAATTCAAAAAAATAATCTTGTATTGATGTTTCGTTTTCACCAGAAATAGTAACAGTAAGAAATAATGTGGTAATCAGAAAAGAAAATAACACTTTTTTATTCATTTCTCCCACTTCGCTTGTTTAGGTGGAAATTGAAAGAATATTTCTCTCATTTAACCACTGATAGTAACTTAAAATCTTGTTCATACACTTAAAAAATTTCTGCTTTAACTGTTAAATTAAAGTTTATAGACTAACTAAATCTCATTTTTTGTCACTCGTAGGTATAACTCAATTTTATTAAGTAAAAGCGAAAAAAGCTTACACAAATTTGGAGGGATATTTCTTAATTTAGAAATTGATTAAAACTTCAATATTTACGTAAATATATTGGTAGATTTAAATGATAGAACAGCTAAACTTTTCCTTTTTTCCAGAATCTTGTTTTTTTCTACAATTAATGAGGTTAGACTTCTTTTTCCTTCTTTCTTAGAAACTCGACGATAGAATCGCATATTATAACAAAATCTTCTAGATCTTCTTTTAGTAATTCAAAAACAAGTTCGTCATTTATTTTTCCATATTTATGTACAAGAATATTCCTAAAACTTTTCATTTTTCTAATTTTCTCTACTATTTTTTTCTCTAGTATCTTATTCTTTTCTATATTATCAATAACACTTGTTTCTCCATTAGGAATACCTAACTTCAAATCTGCATTTATTATTGCCAAAATGTCTAAAACCAGTTCTATACTATATTCCAAACGCTTGTAAATTCCATCCCTTATTAAACCTAAATTCAAAAATCCTTCTAAATCTGTGGGTAAATGGTTTGAAATAATTTCTAGATTTTCTTCAATCTCTTCTAGTTTTGCAACAATTATGTCATTTCTCAACTAAAACTCTCCTCACGTAATCCTCTCTATATTTTCTAAATCTTTCATAGTCTTTAATTGTTTTGTAGGCAATTTCATAAAGTTCTTTTGTTTCGTATAAAACCTTTCCTTCTAAAACCTCTTTTTTTACTGCTAAAGGTAGTGTTTGGTATATTTGGATATCAAACTTTTCTGGTAGTTCTGCCAAATATTCTACTCGTTTTTCTATTGAAGTTCTTTCATCAATTCCTTCTCTGGTTACTAACGCAATATCAATGTCATTAAATCCATAACTTTGTAAATAACTACCAAATAGGATAACTCCTACGACATCTCTATCCTTCTTGGCTTTTTCAACTATTTTTTGTAGATGCTTATTGATAATATTTTTTTCCATTAATACTTAATAAAATAGTTGTTCCTTATATTTTTATTTATTTTTTATAGAAATTCTCTAAGTAGAGAAAAAATAGAACAAATAAAGTTATGTGTCTTTTTCTCAATTTTTTTTGTAATAATTTCTATTGTAGTCTTGTTTAGAGCGAATTTTTATTTCTAGTTAATACTTTTTTATGAAAAAATTGACTTAAAACAAGTGCCCTACCTTTTTTTCATGTTTCCTTCGATTTTTTTACTTAACTTTTGTTCTATACTTTTATAAATGACTTTTGGATTATGTTGACTATATAAAAAATAAGGTATTTTTATGTTTCGTAAATATTTTTCCAAAAGTATTATTGTGATGTTTTTAGCTCTTTTGCTAAGTTTTTCTTTATTCAACTTACCATCTAAAGCTGATTATGAATCTAGGACTCCAAATATACAGGATAATGTAGAATCAAATTCTGGTGTCTCTTATAATACTTTTTCACCTGAATCTGATAAAAACTCATATCACTCTGCTGAAAACAATTTCGCTGATGTTTCTACAAATATTTTCACAACTTCAATTTTGGAAAGATACAAAGATTCATCTCTTTCTAAAACTCAAATTCTTTCTGACAGTATTTTGATGAAGTTGGAACGTACACCTAAAAATCTTTGGAAAAATCAAAAGGTAAATCTTCTTATTAGTTTTGATCCTTCTTTTCAGAATATTAAGCAAACCTTAAGTTTCTCTTATGATGCTATTGTTTTGAGCAATCTTCATGTTGCTTTTGTTACTACAACTTTAAATAATATTTTTGAATTATCAATTCTTTCAGGCGTTAGAGGAATATATTTAGATCGATATTACCAGTTTATTGACCCTTCTTGGAAACCAATTGACAACAAAGTTTTCACTTATCCATCTGAGGAGTACATTGGAGCTAGAGCTCTTTTAGACATAGGTATTACAGGTGGTGGAATTAAAATAGCTATTGTTGATACAGGGATAGATAAATATCATTCTGATTTGGATGACTTTGACAATGATCCAAGTACGAACGACCCTAAAGTTATAGCAGAGATGTCCTTCATCGATTATAACAATGATGGAGTTAATGATACAGATGCCATGGATGAATTTGGACATGGAACTCATTGTGCAGGAATAGCAGCTGCAAACGGGTCTTTGCAAGGAGTAGCTCCCGGTGCTTATCTTATCAATGCTCGAGCTTTAGATGCTACTGGTGGAGCATATGTTTCTTGGGTTGTTAACGCTATTGATTGGGCTGTTTCTCAAGGTGCTGATGTTATTTCTATGTCTATTGGATGGATGCCAGGAGACATTGTTCAACTTCTAAATGAAGCTTCTGACGCTGCATGGGAGAGTGGTTCAATTGTTGTTGTTTCTGCAGGGAATAGTGGTCCACTTTCTGGTACTATTTCAAGTCCTGGAATGGCTTCAAGAGCTATTACTGTAGGTGCCTCTGATGTGTTTAATGGAACAACTTATTGGTCAAGTAGGGGGCCTTCTACTAATGGTCTCATTGACCCCGATGTCCTTGCTCCTGGTGCAAATATTCTCTCAACTATTCCTAACGATATGTATGAAGTCTATAGTGGAACATCCATGGCTGCTCCAGCGGTTGCTGGTGTAGCTGCTTTATTAAAATCAGTTTTTCCATCAGTAAATATTGACATTATTCGGAGTGCTATAATAAGTACAGCAACAGATATGGGAAGAAGTGTTTTTGAACAAGGAGCTGGGTTAGTAAATGCTCTTGAAGCATATAACTACCTATCTAACCCTCAGGTTTTTGTTTTTCCAAGTTTTACTGAAACCTCTCCTCTGAGATTATCTCCCAATGAAGTCTTAACTTATCAAATGGATATTTTTGTTGATCAACCTTATAATTCTCTGACTTTAGAACCCAGTGTTGAAATACTCCCATATGTCGGTGTAAGTTTAATTGATTCTCCATACTCTTCTGGGTGGATTAGAGCAGCTGTCACTGTTACGATGCCAGATTATTCTCTAGTCGGTAGTTTGTCTGTTAAAAATGGTTCAACTACTCTCTATAATGTAGAGCTTACTTTGGAACCTGAAGAAGAAGAAAATGATGCTAACTCCTCTTCTGATGCCGGAGAAACAATTACAGGAGCTATTTCTCTTGAACTTGGTGTTTCCTATAAAGGAGAGATTGTCTCTGGTGATAGTCAAGATTTCTACAAGTTTCCTGTTATTAAAGGGAAAATTTATCGTTTAATTCTTTCAAACTTGGAAAACGACCTTGACCTTCTGCTTACTGATGAAAACGGAACATTAATTGCATTTAGTATCAATTATAATAACGATCAAGAACAAATAGATTTTATTGCACTAAGTTCTGGAGATTATTTTGCAAGAGTAGTAGCTTATGATTTTGGTTCATATACTATTCAAATAAGTGGAACAGACCTACTAACTCCTTCTATAATAAGTTTAACTGGAAATTTTGATGATTATGGTGTTGATTATGATTCTGATGGACTTTATGATAATCTTACAATAGTTGTAGAAGTGGAAGTAAATAAAGCTGGTATATATGATTTTCTTTATACAGTCTGCCAGTATAGGAGTGACTACTTCTTTCCAAAGTACTATGTTGTATCAGAATGGGATACTCTATATCTTGAAGAGGGTATTCAAACTATTGAATTAACTGTATATGGGGGAACTATAGAACAATCGAACTATGATGGTGAATATATATTAGGTGAGTTGCTCATCGGTGACCCATCTACTTGGATGGTCATAGAATATCTTAAAGATAGCTATGTTACTGGAGAATACACTCATTCTCAATTTAATTCTCCTGAGGCTAGATTAACAAGCATCTCCTATTCTAATGAAAATGTAGATGAACTTGGAGGGCCAGAACTATTTAAAATTCACTGTTTCTTTGATATTAGATTAGAAGGGGAAGTAGATATCAAATTTTGGATAATAGACTCTCAACACATATTTGGCGTTTATAGTGAAACTTCTGTTATAGGTCCTCTTACTACAGAAGTAACCTTTGAATTTTCTGGTTATAATTTGCACCATATATTAAAAGGTGACATTGTTGTTGCTGGGATAGTATTTAGCAGTGGAAATTCTATCTTTTTTATTCCTATATATGTTACTAAACCTAGTTCTGAATTTTCTTCGTATGAACCCCTATATTCCTATCAAATAACAGATAAAACTGTAGACAATGATTCAAATGGTTTGTATGATACATTAATACTTGATATTCTGATTGATTCAAAGGTATCTACAGAAGTAGAAGTATTCTATAGCCAATCTCTGTATAGTTTGCCTTCAGAAAGAATGATTCCTAATTCTGATTATGGGACATATATTCAACAAGCAATAGATAAAGGTGAGAATCATATCTACATTGAATTTCAACTATTTTCTGCTGGAGCAAGAGAATTGAATGGTCCTTATTTAATTCCAATTATTACTTTGGAAGAATATGTTTATAGAACTTTCATTACAACTCATCATGTCACCAACCAATATGATTGTAGTAATTTTGACACTCCAACAGCATATCTGTCTGCATATTTAGGAAGTGAAAATGTTATTTCTGAAGATGGAGGTTTAAGACTTACTTTTGAAATTAAGGCTAAACAGGAACTAGATATTACTATAACTCTAGATATAAAAAATTATTATAGTCCAACTGGCAGTTACTTCTACTCTTGGGAAGTGTTGGAAAAGCATGTTTATTCTGGAAAAAATAATGTTTCTGTAATTATTTCTTATCAAGAGCTTTTCTTGAACAAATTTGTCGGAGACTTAATAATAAGACAGATATCTATTTATTCTGAAACTTTAGAAGATTCACTCTACGATCAAATTGTAATTTGTGATGTCAACTACTTAGATTTCATTTCGCTGTTTGATGCTTATTTTGATGGGACATATGAGATTGAATACGTAAACAATGATGCTGATGATCTTTATGAAGGAGTCAATTTAATATTCCCAATTTATGTAAATAAGGCTGGAAGTTATGAAGTGTCTTTATCTCTTTACAGTGAATTTAATATTCCATATAGTCTTACTGTTAATGAATATTACGGAGAAGCAGGTGAATATTCTGTAGTATTTTTTATTTCTGCTCGTGTAATCGTCAGAAGTGTTTCATCAAACAATAAGTTAATTCTATATTGTTCGTTAAATAATCTTGATAGTGATTGGATGGATGAACTTACAGGCATCTTTGAAGTAGAAAATATTGATAATTTAGATTATACTTTACCTTTGACCTTCTATAAAATTCAAAACGTTTATTCGTTTGACAATAATAGTGATGGCCTTTTTGATTCAATTATTGTTGAACTACAATTTAACGCTTCTATGACAGGATCCTACAATCTGTTTTTTTATTTTAGTACTCTTCTTCTTAGTGAATCAGGTGTTCTTGATACAATTAGCCTAAGTAGTCAACTAACAATTAACTCTCCAAAAATTCAAGATGTTACTTTAACAATTTTTTCATATGACTTAATTGATACCAATTATTCATTAAGTTATTTTGAAACTACTGAATTCAAATTGAGTCTAGATTCTGTAATAATATCTGACAACTTGGGTGAATATACAATTCTTGTAAATGAAATAAATTCTAAAACATTTGATATTACCAGTTTTGATTTAAGTTCTCCTGTAGAGATAACTTCTGTAAATGTGGGGTTGGAGGATATTGATGGGGATTCTATAGCCGATTATTTAGTTTTCACAATTGATTATGTCCTCAATAAACCTATGTCCTACATGATTTTTGAACTAGATCTTGATATTGAATATTTTGAGGATGGGGCACAATACTATATTTTCTATACCACAGAGTTGGGATTATATCATGAAGTTGGAGAAGACTCTGTTGAATTTACCATCAATTTGTATCATATCTTTTATGAAATACCTGACGAATTCAAATTATCCTACACTGTTTTTGTAAAAAATGATATATACGAAACAATTACTTACTATAATTCTGAAGGAGAACTGTTTGACACAACAATTAACACTCCAACACCTACACCTACAAACATAGTGACAACTGAAACAACAAAAAACAGTTTTCCAATGATGATTTCTCTAACAGTATTACTTATACTTGGAATATTCTTCCTTAAGAAGAGAAAAATATAATTAAAATTACTTTTTTTTTTCTTCAAATTGTTTCAGAGTAAATTAATATTAGGAAAAAAAAGATATAATTTATTTAGACTGTCTCTTGTAATATAAGCTCTATTAGTGAGTAGTAATCCCCATACGCGCTTTCAAATTTGTAATCAGGCAACACGAAACTTTCTTCGTCTGCTTCTCCATTTGCTTTTATTCCCATAACTTGAGGGATTCTAATTACTAGTTTACTGTTAGGTAAAACAAATACTATTGGATCAATTCCTATTCCATCTCCACCTGTATAAGTACCGTATAATTCCGCGAATTGTGTCTGTTTACAAACATAAGCGAAGCTTTCTGCAGCTGAATATACTGAATCGCTGGTTAGTAGGTATATTTTACCATTAAAATTAAATTGTTGTTGTGGTTCAATGGTTACCTCTTCCCAGAATAAATCAGTGAAATCTTTAGTATATACTTCTGGAGGAAGAGTTACTTTTACATTTTCTTTTGGCATATTAAGAGTAATTGATCGATTTTCTCGGAAATAGTTAACATATTTTCCATTTCTAAAGGCAAGGTAGTACTCATACTTTAAAGTTGTTTTAGCCAAAGGTTCAATAATATTTTCATACCAATACCTAGTTGAACCTCCATAATTATCTCTTATGTCAAAGATTAATTTGGAACAATTTTCTATTTGTTTATAGAAATTGAAGAGCATTGTTTTATCACTATCTATATACATACTGCTAAAAGAATTTAAGTAGACATACCCACAATCTTCAGATAATTTTGTTGCATAGTTACTTTTAACAGATGAATAGCTCCAAATTTTTGGAAAAGCAAAAAAGCTGATATTTACTATTGCATCGTTAGTAGCGTTTTTTACTGTAAAAATAGCATTTTCACCAAATAGATCTGGTGTGATAATTTGGACATAGAGTTTTTCTCGAAAAGGATCAAAACGAAGATAGGTTTTCCTATAACTTTCTTTGATTGTACTATCTATTGGTGTTCCATTTACTGCTAGAACAATTGATCCATTTGTAATATTGTATTTTTCTTTCCAATTATATGAATAACCTTCAACTATAGTGTAATTACCTTGTGAATAAACCATTTTTACATCATAATCTTGTTTTTGTGGCAATTTTTTTATTATTTGATACCAATAAAACTGTGCATCAGTTACTTGTTCATTTGTAAAAACTTCAACAAGGCTCCCATATTATGTTCAGAATATAATTGTGCATAGTATTCAAAAAATTCGTAGGGTATAATAGCACAATGAAGATTTTGTAAAGCTGTAATCGCTTCTGATAAAACCTCTAAGAACTCCTCGTTTGAATCTGTTTGTTCAATTTTATCTATAAAATATTCTTTTAGATTTAGCCAATTAAAACCGTGTGTTCGTTGTTTTAATGTTAAATAAGGATAGTTCTCTTTGATTACATTGTAAAAAAATTTGAAATCTTCAATTCTCTCTTTTATTCCCATATCTTGTGGTTCTACTGACGTGAGCGCAAGAGGAAAATCATATCTGGGTTGAATAATAAATACTGATAAAATGGTTGAAAAAACAATAATTGTTACAGAAAGTATAGAAATTACTGTTATTGTCTTTTTTCTCATTTTATCACCTTTTTTTCTCTTATTCAAGGTCACATAAATATTTAAATTTGTCCAAATTTGAACCATTTTTTTTAGTTGCTTATTTATTGAGTAAAGAAGGTTAATTTTTCCAAATTATAGAAGTTGTAGGGTAAAATTAGAAAAAATAAAAAAAAAGAATTAAATAAGTTTTTTACTTTTATTTCTTTTTAGTTTAAGGACTTATTCTTCTAAATGTTCAAATTGACTATTGTATATTTCTGCATAGAATCCGTTTTTCTCCAATAACTCTTTATGTGTCCCTTGTTCTACAATATCTCCATTTCGCATAACCAATATTAGATCTGCATTCCGAATTGTTGAAAGTCTGTGTGCTATGATAAAACTTGTTCTGTTTTCCATTAACTTGTCCATTGCTTTTTGAATGAGTAGTTCTGTGTGTGTATCTACTGAACTAGTAGCTTCATCTAAAATTAGTATTTTTGGATTTTTTAGAATTGCTCGAGCTATTGTTATTAATTGTTTTTGCCCTTCCGAGATATTTGTTACTTCTTCATTTATTTCCATATTATAACTACCAGGTAGTGTATCTACAAAATGGTCAACATAAGCAGCTTCAGCTGCCATGACTACCTCTGCATCAGTTGCATCTAGTCTTCCATATCTGATATTTTCTAGAATAGTTCCACTGAATAACCATGTGTCTTGTAAAACCATTCCAAAGTTTTCTCTTAAATCATGTCTTGTGAGATCTCTTATATCTTCCCTTTCTAATAGAATCGCTCCGTCATTTACATCATAGAATCTCATAAGCAATTTGACCATGGTTGTTTTCCCAGCTCCTGTAGGGCCAACAATAGCGATTTTCATTCCTGGTTTGGCTACTGCGGAGAAGTTGCGGATTATGGTTTTTTCAGGATGATAACCAAACTTCACATTTCTGAATTCTACATGTCCCTTTACTTCTTCGAGTTTTACTGGATTTGGATTTTCAGCTACTTCTTCTGCCTCACCTAGAAATTCAAAAACTCTTTCTGCAGCTGCTGCAGTTTGTTGCAAGACATTCGTTATATTTGCGATTTGAGAGATAGGTTGAGTAAATGAACGAACATATTGAATAAATGCTTGTATATCTCCTACTGAAATTGTTCCTTTTGAAGCAAGCCATCCTCCAGCTATTGTCACTCCTACATAACCCACATTTCCCACAAATCTAGTTAAAGGTATCATTAAACCAGATAAAAATTGAGACTTCCAAGCTGATTCATATAACCCATCGTTGTATTTTTCGAACTTTTCTTGACTTCTTTTTTCTCCGTTGAAGGCTCGCATTTCAGTATGTCCGCCAAACATTTCTTCTACATGGCTGTTAACCAAACCCAAACCTTTTTGTTGACCAGCAAAGTGTTTTTGTGACTTCTTGATGATAAATCCAATTACTAATCCTGACAGTGGGACTACTACAAGAGCAATTAATGTCATTAACCAGCTTATTGTTAACATCATAACTAATATACCAATAACTGTCACTACAGAAGTGATCATCTGTGTTATACTTTGACTTAGGGTTTGATTGATTGCATCTACGTCGTTTGTTAGTCTTGATAGAATCTCTCCTTGAGTGGTAGTATCATAATATTTTAATTCCATTTTATTGATTTTTTGTGATATGTCTCTTCTTAATCTATAGGAGATATCTGCGGAAACTTTAGCCATTATCCATCCTTGGATATATGCTAAAACAGCTGATCCGACATATAATCCAAGAGTAATAAGAAGAATTTTACTTATATAAGCAAAATCAATTTCTCCTGTTCCTCTTATTTGATTGATTAAACCTTCGAAAAGAGCTGTGGTCGCTTTACCTAGAATTTTTGGTCCTAATATACTAGCTGTTGTTGAAGCTATTGCGATTATAATAGCTACAATTATGATGGTTTTGTATTTACCAAGATAACGTATAAGTTTAATCATAGCTCCTTTGAAGTCCTTTGCTTTGTTTCCTTTATCTATCATGCCCATAGGGCCTCTTGGACGAGGTCCTCGTTGTCTTGCTGTTGCACTAGGTCCGTGACTCATTTTAATTCCTCCAACTCTAGTTGAGATGTAGCTATAGAACGATACATCTCACATGTCTCCATTAATTCTTCATGTGTTCCTTTACCGATAATTTTTCCACCGTCTAATACAATAATTAGATCAGAATTTTTTATTGTAGAAATCCTTTGAGAAACAAGAAAAACAGTGCTTTTTCCAGTCTTTTCTCTTAGTGCTTTTCTGAGCCTAGATTCAGTTTTGAAATCTAAAGCAGAAAAACTATCGTCAAAAATGTATATGGGTGCTCTCTTAACAAGTGCTCTAGCAATAGCGAGTCTCTGTTTCTGTCCTCCAGAAACATTTGCTCCTTTTTGTGCAATTTCTGTTTTCAATCCCTTGGGTTTAGATTTAACAAAGTCTATTGCTTGTGCTATTTCTAAGGCTTCATACAATGTTTCTTCTGTTGCGTTTTCATCAGCAAATCGTAAATTACTCTCTATGGTTCCTGAAAATAACGTTGTTTTTTGGGGAACAAACCCTATTTTATCTCTTAGATCATGTTGTGTTACTTCTCTTATGTCGATTCCATCGATTTTTATAGTTCCTTCAGTTACATCATAAAATCTAGGAATAAGGTTAACAATAGTTGACTTTCCTGAACCTGTTGGTCCAATAAAAGCGACTGTTTCTCCAGGATTAGCTGTAAAGGTCACATTTTCAACTGCACATTTCTTTGCTCCAGGGTATCTAAAACAGACATTACTAAATTCAACTTTTCCTTGAAATGGTTCTGGGAATTTCTTGGGTTGCTCTGGGTCTTCTATTCTTGGTTCTGTAATAAGAACTTCATTAATTCGTTTTGCTGAAACAACAGCTCTTGGAAGAATAATAAACATCATTGTAAGCATAAGGAAGGAAATAACAATTTGCATGGCATATTGCATAAATGCCATCATATCTCCCACTTGCATCGCACCATCAGAAACTTGATGGGCTCCTATCCAAATGATACTTATCATCATACCATTCATGACTAACATCATAAAAGGCATTAAAATTACCAACAATCTATTAACGAACAAACTAACTGCAGTTAAGTCCCTATTTTCGACATCAAAACGTTTTTCTTCATATTTTTCGCGGTTAAAAGCTCTGATAACTAGTATTCCTGAAAGATTCTCTCTGGCTACTCTATTTATCCTATCTGTTAACTTCTGTAATAACTTAAATTTTGGAACAGCAACTAGGAAGATGATTATTATTAGAATCATTAAAAGAGCAACTGCTACTCCAATTAACCACCACATGTTTTTACTTTTGGCTAAAGCATGAATTATAGCTCCTACTCCAAGGATTGGAGCATAGAAAACCATCCTTATTATCATAAAAGTAACAGTTTGAATTTGTGTAACATCGTTAGTTGAACGGGTAATTAGTGAAGCAGTGGAAAATGTGTCAAACTCTGATCTAGAAAAGTTTTCTACCTTTTCAAAAAGATCGCTCCTTATGTTTCTAGCTATTCCTGCAGAAGTTTTAGAGGCAATATATCCTACTCCTATAACACATAAAACAGAAAGAAGTGTAACTCCTAACATTAAAGCTCCTGCTTTTAGGATGTACATTAGCTGAATTTTGTCAGTGTCTATCCCTATTATTTCATATTCTGCCCTCACAACGAATATTGCAACTTGTTTAAGCATCATTTCTCCTGTTTCCTTAAATTTATTTGCAATAGCAGAACTAATTAATAGTCTCTGTTCAAGAGGAAGAGTTTTTACCACATCAAACAGGCTTGTTCCTGGGGGAAGTGTAGACGGATCAATGCCCAGCATTTCATATATCTCTGTGGCATTTACTACTTGTGAATTGTTTGTAGCTATCTGTTCAAAAACAGTAGAAGTTACAATTGCATTAATTAATATTCCTTCATATTCTTCTAAGGTTTTTTTCTTTACATTCTCATTCAAAAGATAAATCGACTCATTCTGCAATATTGGATAAGAATCTGTTAACTCTTGGTAGTCACTTGAATTTTCTGTTACTAGTCTGTAGTCAGAAAGCACTTTTGTTTGATTTTCAGGAGCTACAAATACAAAAATATTTTCCATTTTACTTTGTCTAATAGCAATTGGAACAGCATATTCTATTCCCCCTTGTTGAATTCCTTTGTCTACAATATCAGACATATAATCTGGGAGAGAAAGCTCTAAATTAGCTTGTGCAAATAATAATCCAATTGCTATTAGAATGAAAAAAATGTGAGTTTTTACATATTTTAATACACGCATCATTTTCATTTTCTCCTTTGTTTATCTTATTATTTTCCTAAATCCTATCTTTGTCTAAACCTCTCATTTTTGTTTCAAGAAACACTATTGTTCTCAAAAGGTATTGGGACATTTTCTTTTTGAGCTAGTTCCATAAGGGAAGTAAGACTATTTTTTAGAATTTTCTGAACTTTTTCTGGCGATTTTCTCATTAAAACCATAACCAACATTGAATTTTTTCGAAGTAAATTTAATGTGTCTTTTATTTTGTCTGTTGAAATCTGTGCTTCTTCTGGTCTTTCTAGTTTCTCAACATCTTGAAACAATGTGAAAAACTGAGAGAAAGTTTCTCTCATTCTTTTTTTCATCTTTTTTTTATGTTCTTCAAAAAAGTCTTTTCCTTTATCTGTAATAGAATAGAGTTTTTGAACTCTACCGCTTTCTATCTTTTCAGTTGCAGAAACAATTCCTGCAAGTTCCATTTTTTTGAGTATATTGTATATAGTAGTTAAACTAGGTTTCCAGTCAAATTTCTCTTCAAATATTGAAGCAATAGCGTATCCATGTAAAGGTCCTTTTAGCGTTAAATTCATTAAAATAAATGAATCAATCATGTCATTAGGCGAAAAAATAAAGCTCATGAGCATATGAAAAATATAACATATAAAAAATTTGTGATATCAAAAAAATATAATATTGTTTCTTGTGATTCAAACTTAAATAATTTAGTTGTTGAAAATTAAAAAACTACTTTTTGTTGATCATGGAGTCTTTTGGTTTGTTAATGTTGTTCTTAAATATGTTGTATTTCTTAATTTTTTAAAGGGCGCGTTTTTTATAATTTTCTTCTATATTTTACTTGACTAAAATGGATGAAATATTACTTAATATTGAAGGAATGACTTGTGGTCATTGTGTGATGACTGTAACTAGAGCTTTGCAAGGAGTTACAGGTGTAAAAAAAGTTAAAGTAGATCTAGAAAAAGGAATTGCTAAAGTAAAATTTAATTCCAAAGAAGCAACTATTGAATCTATGATTAATGCTGTTGTTGAATTTGGTTACAAAGCAACAGCAGTTTGAATTTTTTATATAGACCTTTAGGTACAATGTACAATAGAAGAAGAACTTTTTAAGAAAAATCATTTTTCTTCTTAAAACTTTAAACAATTATGTTATTATAATTTGAAATAAAGTGGTTACTAATGAAAAATGAAGATACGATAATATTATCTGTTGAAGGGATGACCTGCTCTTCTTGTGTTTCACGAGTTGAAAAAGCACTAAAAAGTGTACAAGGCGTCAATTCTGCTGAAGTGAACTTACTTAGCCACCAAGCTAAAGTAACTTACGATTCTAACTTAGTTTCTCTTGATTTATTGGTTGATGCTGTTTCTTCCAGTGGTTACAAAGCTTCACTTCCATTGAAGGAGGAAAACAAAGTTTCATTATCTATTGAAGGGATGACCTGCTCTTCTTGTGTGAATACAATTGAAAAGAATCTGTCAAAATTAGAAGGAATAAAAGATGTTAAAGTCGTTCTTGCTAACAATTCTGCAGTGTTAGATGTTGATCCAGAAAAAATTGATTTTGACACTGTTCTCTCTACCGTCAAAGATTTGGGTTATAAAGCTAAAATAATGAAAGAGTCAGAGCAAGCTCTTTCTTATTCTAAAAATAAGCACCTAGTAGATATGCGTAATAGGTTCTGGCTTAGTTTAATATTCTCTATTCCCGTCTTTATTTTTGCTATGGGTCATATGGTGCCTTTCAAAAACTGGTTTCCTGCATTTGCAGAATGGCAAAGAACCTTTTACATTTTTCCTGGAATGCCCTTTAGCATTTTTGTTCAGTTAATTCTTACTACTCCTGTACAGTTTATCATTTCCTATCCTTTTTATCGTGCAGCATGGAAAAGCATTACTCATAAAAGTGCTTCAATGGATGTTCTTGTTGTAATTGGTACAACTGCAGCATATCTCTATAGCTTATTTACTATTATTTACAAATACTTTGTTCCTGTGTATGAGGGACAAGTATTCTTTGAGACTTCTGCTATTTTACTTACATTTATCTTCTTAGGTAAATATTTAGAAGAAGTAACCAAAGGTAGAACATCTGAAGCTATTAAAAAGTTAATTGAGCTCCGCCCAAAAACTGCAAAAGTTGAACGAGATGGAAAAGAACTAGAAATTCCCGTGGATGATGTGGTTGTTGGTGATATCTGTCTTATTAGACCTGGGGACAGTGTTCCTGTTGATGGTGTTGTACTTGATGGACAGAGTTATGTTAATGAATCAATGATCACTGGTGAAAGTATTCCTATCTTTAAAGACAAAGGTGATACTGTTATTGGTGGTACAATTAACGAAAATGGTTTTATCAAAGTGAAGGCAACTAAAGTTGGTAAAGATACTACTCTGAACCAAATTATTAAAATGGTGGAAAACGCTCAAACTTCTAAACTTCCTATCCAAAAGTTAGCTGACACAATTTCTAACTACTTTGTACCTGCAGTAATTTTGATTGCCCTGATTGCTTTTGTTACTTGGTTTACTCTGATTAGTATAGGAGTCGTAAATGTAGATATTTTACCAGCAGGGACTTCAATATTCCTATTCTCTTTCTTAGTTGGTATAGCTGTAATTGTTATTTCTTGTCCTTGCGCTTTAGGATTGGCAACACCTACAGCAATAATGGTAGGTACAGGACTAGGTGCACAGAATGGTATTCTGATTAGGACTGGTGAAGCACTAGAAAGAGCGAAAAACATAGAAACAATACTTTTAGACAAAACAGGTACAATTACTAAAGGTAATCCTGAGGTAACTGATATTATTCCTTTGAATGACACACTTAATGAAGAAGAGATATTAGCAATTGCAGGTTCTTTAGAACAAGGATCAGAACATTCAATCGCTCAAGCTGTGAGAAATCATGCTTTAGAGAAAGAACTTGTTTTATCAAAGCTAAAGGATTTTGAAGCTATTCCAGGAAAGGGAGTAACGGCTAATTTACATGATAATCAATATTACTTTGGAAATAGGAGACTTTTGAACGATTTAAATCTTGAATTAAACCAGTCAACAACTGTGATACTCAATTCTTTAGAGAATGAAGGAAAGACTGCAATGATTTTAGTTGAAAACAATATACCTATAGGTATTGTAGCTATTGCTGATACAATTAAAGATAATTCTCCTGAGGCTATTGATTTAATGAAGAAGATGGGCTTGAATGTCGTTATGGTCAGTGGAGATAATGAGCGAGCTGCGAAGGCAATAGCTAAATTAGCAGGAATAGAAGAAGTACATGCTGATGTGTTACCTGAAGATAAATTGAAGATTGTAAAAATTTACCAAGAAAAGGGACATCAAGTAGCTTTTGTTGGTGATGGAATAAATGATGCTCCAGCTTTAGCTCAATCAGATATAGGCATTGCTATTGGATCAGGGACAGATGTTGCAATAGAAACAGGAGATATAATACTTATAAAAGATGATTTGAGGGATGTAGTAACTGCAATAGATCTAAGTAAAAAAACTATAAGAAAAGTTAAATTGGGTCTATTCTGGGCATTGTTTTATAATTCCTTGGCTATTCCTATCGCAGCAGGAATACTGTTTATACCATTTGGTTTTGTTCTTCCTGCCGAAATAGCTGGTCTATCAATGGCAATGTCTTCTGTTTCTGTAGTTCTTAACTCTTTAACATTAAAGCGTTACAAAAATCCTTTTCAGAAAAAAAGTAAAAGTAAAGCAACACTTTAGTTTTCTCTCTTTTTTCTTAAAATTCTAATAAAAATTGAAAAACCTTTTATTCTACATTTTTATTTTCTCTTTGAATTGAAACCTTTAGATAAAAAAGATTTGATAATCCTGGAAGAGTTAATAAAAGATGGTAGAATTTCTCTCTCTGATTTAGCAGAAAAAATTAAACTTTCTGTTCCTGCTACTGCTACAAGAGTTGAAAAGTTAGTGCATAATGGAATAATTGAGAATTTTACTGTTAATATCGACTTTTCTTTACTTGTTGATGGAAAACCAAATCTTATTCTCATTAAAACTGACTTGAAAAAAGCTGAATCTTTAGCAAACACATTATTTAAGGAGCGTTTTATCAAAAAAATTTATTTCACTACAGGAAAATACAATTTACTTCTACTGACTCATTATATTACAGATTCGCAGAAATCACAACTTTTGTCTGTTATTCAATCCTTTGATGAAGTTCAGGATATAGACGTATTATGGCTATATGATGATTTAAAGGCAAAAAGTGAATTAGTAGTAGACGATCTAAAAAGCATGAAGATAATTTGCGATTATTGTAAGAGAGAATTTTCTGGAGAGATTTTTAGTAAAGTTATAGGCAATAAAAAGAGATATTTCTGCTGCAATACTTGTTTAACTGAATTTGAAAAAAGATTTGCTAAAGAGGAATAATCTGTTATTTTTTATTTACATCATTTTTTATATTCCCATTATTACTAAATTAATGATTAAATATGATTCAAAAGAATCCATATGATAATTAGGGAAAAGAAGCTTATATTGATAAAGATGGAGCTATTATTGGTATGGGCGCTTTTCTACTTGCAAATTCTTACGTAGGTAAAAGGATTGAGATTCCTGATTTCAGACTTGTTCCTTCAGATGCAGTGATATTAAACCAGAAACAAGCTGATGATCTACATTCTGTTCCTGATGAACTGGAGAAATTAAGAAAGGAAATCGTTCTGCATAATATGAGACACTGCCAACAGTACTTATCCAAAAGATATTGGTACTAAACATATTCCCTTTGTAATATCTGTTTCATTGTTTTATCTTATTTTTATTAGAGATTATTAGATTAAAAAAATTCTTTATCTATTGCATAAGTTTATTTTTGTAAAAATAAGTGTTCTCAAGAATGAGTATGAATCGAATTACTGCAAAAAAAGTTTTTTCTGTTTCATTATCTGATATTGAATGCATTTCTGACCAAGAAAAGATACTATCAAGTTACTCTCTTTACTTAATCGACGAATCAAAGATGGAAGGTGGAAAAAGTGATCTTCTCTTTTTTCCCAAAAGTGAAGATGAAGTAATTTCTATTATATCTAATCTTTATGAAAAGAGAATTCCTTTTACTATACAAGGAGGGAGAACAGGTATTGTTGGTGGAGCAATTCCACTAACTGGGGCGCTAATTATCTTTGATCTTATGAATAATATTCTTGATTTAGGTTTTGATGAGCAAAGGAAAAAATGGTTTGTTAAATTACAACCAGGGGTTACACTTGATGAACTTAATTCTTTTCTAAAATATAAAGATGTAAAGAAGCTTATGAATTACGATGAAAACTCTGATATACTGAAATCCCTCTTAAATCTCCAAAATAGAATTTATTATCCTGTTGACCCTACAGAAAGCTCCGCTATGATTGGAGGGACTGTAGCAGCTAACGCTTCTGGAGCTAGAAGTTTCAAGTATGGAGCTACTAGAAATTGGGTGAAAAGGTTACATGTAGTTCTTCCAAATGGTTATCTTCTAGATATTCCTCGTGGGAAGTATTTTGAAGAGAATAACGAGTTTATTATTATATGTGATGAAGAAGAGATACATATTCCTTTGCCTACCTATGAAATGCCTAAATGTAAAAATGCTGCAGGATATTATTATAAGAAAGGAATGGATCTTATAGATTTGTTTATAGGCTCAGAGGGAACTTTAGGTGTTATTACAGAAATTGAACTATGGTTGGAAGATATGCCTTCTATCTTGGAAAATATTTTATTTTTCGATACAGAAGAAAGTGCAATTGATTTTGTTGTAAAATTGAGAGAAGATAAAAGGATTCACCCTGAATATATTGAATTTATGGATAAAAATTGTATAAATTTGCTGAGGCTTAATGAGAAGAAGTATCCTGAATTAAATATTAAGTCTATAAGAGATAGTGCTCAAGCTGCTATATCTTTTGGTATTCAATTTCAAGAGGATACATTGGAGCAGTTATTTGATGTTTTAGATGAGTTGACCTTGAGTTGTAATAGTTCTTTGGATGACGGATGGTGTGCTGAAACAGAAAGTGAACAGATAATGTTTCACAAACTTAGACATGCAGTACCAGAAATAGTTAATTCGATTATCGCAAAAAGAAAAAATGATTATCCGATGTTACATAAACTAGGAACAGATATGGCTGTTAATAATCAACATTTTAAAGAGCTAATGAACTATTATCATTCGCTTCTGAACAACAATAAATTGGAATATGCTATTTGGGGTCATATAGGGGATAATCATGTTCATGTTAATATTCTACCGAGAAACATGGATGAACTCAAAATAGGCAAAGAGTTATACTTACAATTTGCTATGAAAGTAGTTAGCTTAAGAGGAACTGTTTCAGCAGAACATGGGATAGGAAAAATAAAGAAAGCGTATCTGAAATTGATGTTTGGGGATAAGGGAATAAAAGAAATGATCAGAGTAAAAAAGTCTATTGACAAGTATTGGTTATTAAATAAAGGTAATATGTTTGACAATTGATTTTTTCTTTTTTCTAATTTCTTTGTTTATTTTTGTTATTTTTAATTCATTAGTTTTTTATACTAGTGAGAACAGATTAGTGTTTGAAGAGTTTTTATGTTAAAAAACCCCTTTTATTTTATCAATAACAATTTTATTGCTTCTTTTAAACACTAAAGTATTATCTGTTTCTATTTTTGATGTTGGAGTAATGGTTTTATTGAAGCAAGTTTTAAGAAAAAGAAAATAGGTCTTCTTCTTTTTTTCTAATAATATTACTCTTTTTCTGGTTGTTTTTCTACTTCGTTTTTTTGTTTCTTTTTTGTTTTTACATAAAAGAATCTTAGAATAAGCAGTATTAATCCTGTAAAAAACATAATTGTTAAAATTAAATAGTCTGTTCGTAAGGACCAAAGACCAAAAAGTATACCTGTTTTTTTGCTAAAAGGATAAAAAAACATCATTTCAGGATAAATGATGGTGTCAAAAAAAATGTGTGAAACCAAAGCTATGAAACTTGATAAAAGAGAAATAAATGGATTATAAGCCTTGATATGGCTTTCTAATTTCAGTATTTTGTATGTCCCCCAACTTAATAAAGAAGTTGGTAGTAAAAAAACAAATACACCAAAAAAACTGTGCATTATTCCGTGTAGTTTTCCTACTCCAAATATGATGTAAACTATAGGTTCAAGATCTATTATTACACAACCAATTAGTAAAGCAATAGGATCTAATAAGAAAAAAATACTCCAAAGAAATATAGCGAAACCAAAATGAAATGGGGTAAATGGCATAAGTTGTAATTACTTTTATTATAAAAAAGCGTTTTTATCAATAATTCAGAACTCTTTTTTTGGAAGTAAACTTTTAGTAAAAATGTTTAACTCTTTTCTTGATTTAATAACAATAATCTTAGTGATTTTGCTTTTTTTTAGTTCTTGACATATTTCTTTGAATTTTTGCCTATTGAACTTTATACTCATTTTTGATAAGATAAAAAAGGCTGGTAAAAAGTTCTTCAATCCAACATCTTTTTCTTTTATTTCTTTTGGTAAAGGGGTAATACTTTTGCTCTTTATTTTTAGATTTCTAAATAACGTTCTAATAAAGATATTCAATATGCACTGTATTGCTGGGATTTTCAATATTATTGCAAGTTCTGCTTTTTCTAAAGCATAAGGTCTAATCTCTGAATAATTTCCATCTAAAATCCATTTCTCTTGTTTTAGAATTGGCAGTATTTTTTCTTTAAGCTCCTCTTTTGAAGACTCTTGCCAACTTTTTTTCCAAAAGTAGTCATCAATTGAATATTTTGGTATTGAGAGAATGGCTGAAAGTTTGGTAGCCAAAAAGGTTTTTCCTGAACCTGGTGCACCGTAAACTACTATTCGAGAATAAGACATTGACCTTAAGATTTCTTTAATTATTATAAAGCTATTTTTATTTGAAAATCCCCACTTACCAAAAAACTAAAATTCTTTCTCTCGAAAGCGTTTTAAAACAAACTTGATTCGCAAATGACTGCTGATAGACTATATGTTCCTCCTGCACAAAAAAAGATCTCCTCACAAGTAAGAAATTTCAGAGATTTGTCAAAATACTGTGAGGGTTATATAAAGCCAAGATTCATTTTTCGTTCATCTTCTCTTATTCCTTACCAAAATGATAGTCTCTATAAAAATCTAAAACTGTTGGATGTTAATAGTATAATTGATCTGCGTTCTGAAATAGAATATTTGCGTGCTTCATACAATGATTGGTTCTTACGCGATATTCATCTTTATTGGGTTCATTTAGATATATCTATGCCTGACGAAGTGTTAGAAAAACATAATTTAACTTCTTTGCCCTTCTATAAACAGTTTATTTGGTATATTTTGCATTATAATCAAAAGGAACTCAGACGCATTTTTTCTGTTTTAGCTAATAAAAAAAATTATTCAATAGTTATTCATTGTCATGAAGGTAGAGATAGAACAGGAATTATAGCTGCACTGATTCTACTATTATTAGATGTGCCAGAAGAAAATATTATTCAAGATTATTTGGCAAGTGATATGAAGACACAATATTCTGATTTAGAATTCTTATTAGCTCAAATTACTGACTTTGGTGGAATAAGAGAATATTTGAAATCTATCTATGTTACAGAAGAAATGCAGTCTCAAATAAGAAGAATCCTTGCTCCTTAATAATTTTCTAACTTGTTTTTCATTTTGTCTTGAAATTAAAATAATCCAAAATCATCTAAAATTTCTTTAACAGTTACTATATCCAGATTATAATACATCGCGATATCTTTGTTTTTTTGTCCTTTTAGTTTTTTTTCTATAATGTCTGCAAGATTGTCAATGTTTTTTGTTTTCCTTCTTACTGAGGATATGTTTATTCCTGAGTTTCTTATTAATTTATTTAATGCTTTTTCTGTCATATTTAGAAATTTGGCTATATCTTGGGTGTCAAATCCTTTGTTTTTCATATATATGTATCTAGCAACATTCAAAATATCTCTTTCGTACTTTTTTAAAGTAAGATTTTCCTCTTCTAATGTCAATCTTACAGAGTAATGTGATACTCCTACTATTTCACTAATCTCATAAATAGATTTACCTTGTTTAAATAAGGTAATTATGCGTTTTTTTCTATTTTCATCATACTGATTTTTAGTTCTAATTGGAATATTATTATCCTTTAAAACTTTTGTAACAGTATGACGGTTGATTTTTAACCTGTCTGCAATTTTATAACTTGAAAGTCCCTGTAAATATAATTGTATTATCGATCTATTTCTTTCTGAAAGACTAGAAAGAAAACTCTGATTGATTTCCATTATTCCTTTATCTCCTTTCTTACTAAAATGCAATCAAATCACCTTCAGAGTTTTCTTAATACATGAACTTTGAAAAGAAAAAGAATACTCGCTTTTTCTTCCCAGATTTACATTGTAATCCATATTTATTAAATTAATGTTTTATTTTTTGTTTCACTTGACTTTTTTAATTTCTGTTGAAACGCTATTGTCTCCTATTTCTATTAACGCCTTCTCATTATAAAAACATTTTGAACGGGATTCTTTTATTGCAAAAAAGTAAAAAAGCTTTATATATTCACTAACAATTAATATGTTTAGAAATGAAAAAGAGTATAAAAATAGCTTTAGTCACCATTTTAGTTTTTTCAAGCATAATGATATTTCCCTATCTTAACTACTCTTCCCATGCATTTAATAGAAAAAATGTAAGTGAGGAAGACTATATTCAATTTAGTATAAATGGAGCAACATATGGCGATTTTGATGGTGATGGAAATGAAGACGATATTGAGTGTTATATTGACATTCATTTTAATCCAGAAATAAACAGAAAAAAGGTTGAACTTTACGTTGAATTACATTTACCCAATGGTGATATTTTTATTTACAAAATAATGGTAAATACTTTTTTAACTGATGTGTCCTTGCATTTATTCTTTTATAATCATGCATATGTGTCCGGAGACTATATAATTATTGCTCATATATTCTTAGCACAGTTAGGTAATTACTATACTAATTGTTATGTTGTTTTTGATCCTCCACGAGAAGAAGAACCTGATTCTGATCCTATATTTGAATGCAAACTATGTTAAGTTAATAATTCCTATTCACCTGAAGAAGAATGAAATGTGTTTGAGGTTTTTCAATGAGTTCAATTCCTATTACTTACCAAGATTATGAGATTTTACTTTTATTACAAAATGAACCTACAATTTCCTTTAATCAAATTGCTAAAAAATTAGGTGTTACTCCTCCAACTGCTAAAAAGAAAGTAGAAAGTTTAAAAATAAGGAATATTTACAGAGGAAAAGCTGTATTATATAAACCAGAAAGTCTTAATCTTACAAGGTACTTTTTTATTCTTTATACTCCCTCTTTGGAATCTTTGCAACATTTGGAAGCAGCTTTAAAATATCATCCATACATCATTAGTAGAACAAGGTTTTATGGTTCCAGATTGGGTGTTTTTGCACAGTTTAATTATCCTAAAGAAAAAACTGAACTATTATTTGCTTTTGTTGATGCTTTAAAAAAGGAAGGATTTGTGAGTTCTTACCTTTATTATGAATCCTTAGGTTCTCGTCGCACAATGCAGATTGATCTTGAGCGTCTATCTCTTTCTTCATTTAGGTGGACTTTTGATTGGGAAAAGTGTTACTCTAAATTACTTACAATTAATCCTTCTCCTCTTCCTTCTCCTAGCCCTTCAGTATTAGATAAAATGAAACCTGTTGACTTTAAGATTCTAGAAATTCTTACAAGAGGTAAAATTCCAAAAAATGATGGTGGATTTGATTCAGAAATAACACAGAAAAAAATAAGTAATTATCTAAATATTGAGACAACTGAAATTTGGAGAAGGTATCACTTTTTACAAGAAAATGTTCTTTCAGGTTACTCTTCTAGGTTTAGTAGAGAATTTTTTAATATTAATAGTGAAAAAATAATTTTTATGACTTTTAAAGATGAGACAAAACTTAATAGATGTTTTACTCTCTTCACAGATGAAAAAGAAGGACCTCCTTTTAGGTATCATATCGAAGCTTATCGCGACTCTAAAGGTAGGAAACAATTGATTTTATATGTTTCTCTTCCTCAATATCATGAGGCTCATTTAATCTATACTTTAAGTAAAACCGCTAGTTTAAGGGTTTATAATGTAGATACAATTGGCAAGAGTTCTGTTAGTTATTCTTTTTATTCCGAAGCTTTTGATTTTAAAAAGAAAAAGTGGAAAGTAGAAGATCAATTTGTTTTAGATGGCCCATTAAAAGAAATTAAGGAAGAGTTAGAGTTATAAATATTATTCTGATTCTTTTTCATCTGATTTCAGTTTTATCTCTTTTATCGGTGGTTCGGGAAGCTCTTCTATTGTTGAAAGTTTCTTTTCTAACTCTACTTTCTTAATGAATGCCTCATTTAATCTTATGCTCTTGACTACTTTTTCTAATTCCTCATCAGTTTTTCTTTTGTATGTTCCCCAATCTTTGGAATATAATCCATATTTTTTAGCTAGATTTAATTCCCAGTTATCCAGTATTTTCTTTGTGTTCTTTATTGCTATTCTGTTTAGGATGAAAATACAATTGTCAATTATTTGCCAGGCTTTTATTCTATGCTCTGAAGAGAGCTCTTCTTTATCTTTAGCTTGAATTAAACTGTTTATTAATCGAATAATCGTCTTTCTTAATTCTTCTACTGAATAGTCATATTCATCTACAATCTTTACTGCCAAAAGATTTGTTTCTGCAAGAGCTCTAGTTAGTTGTCCTTCCAACAGTGATGTGCTCCTGGAGAATTTGCGCTTTTCAAACCTCTTGCTTAAACTATTTATTACTTTTAATGATCTTTCTACATCTACTTTGGCATTACGTCTGAAAAATCTAATTATTCTTTTGCTTAAGGAAACACTTTCTTCTACAAATTTATCACTATACTTCTGTTTGCTCAGCTCTTCTAGTGCTTCTGAAACGCTTTCCATTACTCCTGGTTCATTAATACTAAATTTCATCAGGAAATAAGCTATTTCCATTTTTGTATAATAGGAGACCTCTCCTAAATTTACCTTTAAAAATAGAATGATTTGACTTCTAGTATCAAAATCTAGTTTTGTCAAAGAATCTGCCAAGTCCAATAAATGAAGAAATTTCAAAAGGTTTGATAATCCTATTTCCTTTGTTTCTGCGATGTCTTTTAGAAGTTTAAACACTATTGATTCCAGTATCTTATTTGTTTCAAGGTTTTTTGCCCCAATTAATGCCCATAATTCAGAAAATAGAGCTAATTGATCAATTTCTTCACTTTCTTCTCCTTTGAAGTGCCTTAAAAACCTTTTAATTAGCAGCTCCTCATGTTGATAGGCTTTTTGTATTGGTTTATATTTCTCCATGCTCTTCTTTAAATAACTGGAGAAATGTTCATCTTCTATATATTCTTCTATTTTTTCCTCTGCTTTTTTATCTCCTGAGATAAATCTTTCAAATAACTTTTCTCCTACTTCTACTGGGACATTTGATAATCCAACATGCGCATCATAAAGTAGCCCTGTTGTTAATTCTACAAGTAAACTTTCTATAGTTTCCATTTTCTCAAGAATCATTCCATGTTCATCTGAAAGTTTTTGTACACTTTTGATAATCAGAAAGTCAATCTCTTTTTGTTTTATTCCAAAAGCTTGTAATTCTTCTTGTAAAACATTTCTAAATAGTTCTAAACCCTTTTCTGATATCCCTTCTTGGTCTACATCAATCTTGTTTTTTTGTAATTTTTTCTTGATTCTCTTGTATAAAAAATCCCCTGCAGCTTTTCCTCCAAGGAATTTCCCAGCTTCAATTAAAATTGTGGACATCAGAGAAGCAAAGCTTACTGCAATAAACATATGTGTCACTTTTTTTATTGCGTTATTAATTTTAAAACTTGTTGAAATTCTAAGAGAAAAACTTTACTCTAATTTGAAATAAAAAAGTCCTGGTATTTTTCTTTTAGTAGTTTCATTCTATCTCGCATCACTTTTTTTTTCTCTTTTCTCTATTAACAGTCTTACCAGAACCTTGTTTATCTCTTTTTTTATCTCATCTGGAATGTCTAACTTCCTGACGATTTTCCAATCTCTGTAGATTGTTATTCTATTCATTTTATTACCCCCTTTTCTGGTGTACCTAGTACCACCAACATTTTTTAACTTAGATTTATACCAAAATAGAGAAAAGTCTATTCTATTTTTCTAGAACCTTCAAAAACTGTTAATCAAATCCTCTCTTTTCTTAAAAAAGCATTTTTTGCTAACTTTAAGAACTTAGCACATTCTTTATATAATAAGGAGTGATGATTATTTGAGAAGAATGAAACGAGCATTATATCTCGGGCGATTTAACCCTCCACATTATGGTCATGTTGAAGCTATAAAATATATATTAGCACAAGAAGATATAGACGAAGTTATTATTTTAATTGGGAGTGGAGAAAAAGCCTACTATCCTAAGAACCCTTTTACAGGCGGAGAAAGAGTAGAAATGATAGGTGCTATTATCAGAGAATATTTTGATATTTCCAAATTTTATATTCAAGCCATACCTGATTCTAACAGAAACTCTATTTGGCCAGCCCATGCAATCGATCTTGTTCCCCCTTTTGATGTAATATTTACAAACAATCCCCTAGTTCAAGAGTTATTTAAAGACTTAACAACTAAAGAAATAAGATCTATACCTTTGAATAATAGAAAAGAGTGGAGTGGAAAAGAAATTCGTAGACGAATGTTGGAAAATGAAAATTGGAGAGAATTTGTTCCTCCAGCTGTTGTTTCTTTAATTGAGAAATATGATGGAATAAATAGAATTAAGAAAATTAACCAAGACGATTATTAGTTTTAAATCAATGAAAATTAAAGCAAAACTTTCCTCGATAATTTATAGTGTAAAATTTTTGATATAGTTGAAAAAAGTAAGACCTTGAAGTTAAAGAAATAAAAAAAGTAAAGACTTTTGTTGACTAATTTTAATAATATTGAAATAAATATGTGAGTGAGTAGAATGAATTGGTATATTGTTCTTATAGGTACTTTAGCCTCTTTTGTAGCTGGAATATCCACTGCTATAGGAGCTCTACCTGTTTTTTTTAAGAAAGATATATCTGATAAAACATTAGACATTTTATTAGGATTTGCTTCTGGTGTAATGTTAGCAGCTTCAGCTTTTAGCTTATTAGTTCCAGCATTAAATTTGAGTATTGAAGAAGGGGGAGGATTTTATATTGGTTCTGTACCTATAAAAAGCATATGGCTTGTTTCTATAGGGGTAATCACAGGAGCACTTTTTATTGACTTAATTGACAAATGGGCTCCTCATGAACATTTCGTGGCTGGTCCTGAAGGAAAAATAAGTAAAAGATTAGCAGCTACATGGTTGTTTATTATAGCAGTGACTATACATAATTTTCCTGAAGGTCTAGCAGTAGGAGTAAGTTTTGGAACTGAACAGATATCTAGTGGTATTATTGTAGCTATGGCTATAGGATTACAAAATATCCCTGAAGGGACAGCTGTAGCCATGCCTTTACTAAGAGAAGGTTATAAGCAAAGAAAAGCATTCTTAATTGCTCTTTTTACAGGATTGGTTGAACCAGTCGGTGCTTTCATTGGGGTTGTAGCTGTATCAGTAGCTAAATTCTTTTTAGGTTTTGGAATGGCTTTTGCTGCTGGAGCGATGATATTTGTAGTAACTGATGAAATAATACCTGAAATGCATGGAAAGAAATATGCTAGACAAGTAACATTTGGGATAATTTTTGGTTTTGTATTAATGATGTTCCTAGATAATTTTATAGAGCCTTTTTTGGAAACAATAATGAGATGAACCATTAGAGAGCACTATTATAGGCTGTGTCTTTTGTGTTCTCTTAGTTCAGTCCTCACAAATATTGATGTGTTGACTAGATAGGTAGAGCCTTGAAGAAATTGAGCAAAATTTCAACTCATTAGTCCTCCTCCTCCCTCCTCTTTCCTAGTCATTGCGGTTGTCCACCCTGTACGACCTAAAATACTAATAGATTTAGGAGGTTGTAATTTCACGAAATTTGGATCTTTTGAATTGCATATTTTAGTAAAAGGACATTCTCTTAATTCAGGGAGCTTTTCTTGAATTCTTCTATTTCTACTTACGTAAATCTCTCCTTCTTGATACTTACAAGGAAGATCCTTAAAAATTAGACTAGCCCTTTTTCTTTCTCTTTTTTCTTCATAACAAACTTGGCATGTGCTATTCCTGCTAGAGTGCCAAAAGAAAGTGTGTCCTTCACTGTCGCATTTGAAAAAAGATAATTTTTCTTTACATAATTCTTTTCCTATTATTTTGTAAATTAAATAGTCCATTTGACAAGGACTTTCTATGGTCTCTGTTGGATATTTGTCTTTCCATATTTCCCAAACCCTTCTCCAAGCTTTTGCATTCATTTTATCTAACAATACGTACTGATAGCAAAATATGTCTAAAAAACTACTTATTAAAGGAATATCTGTTTTTAATATTCCAGTTCTTAATGCAACCCTTATTGTATTAACATCACTTGCTACATCAATTTTATCATAGTTTTTTCCTTGTGGCCAAACATTTAATTGCCGCATATCTCTTAAAAACATGTCAGTTTTTTTATTTCCAAAACCAGAACCCTTTAATTCTGTCAATAGTTTTCTTATTTCAAGATAATCTTCGTTAGCATATGAAAAAAGATCAAATGGTTCTAATCCATTTGAATAGAGAAATTCAGCTGTAATTTGTGCATATCTTAATCTTTTATCAGATTGCGACAACCCTTGAAGCTGTAGTTTTGCTAAAAACGTTTGTGGTTCTTCTAAAATAAATTTTATATCAAAAACTGATGGATCACTTCTATAAATCTCTGCAAATTCTGAAAAATTTCTAGAACCACGAAAATCTTGATTTGCAGTAAATAATCTAACTTTACAGATTTCTTCTTTTGTGAGATCTAATGTGTCATATAGTTCTAAAAATATGTTTTTTCCATATTTGACAAATAAATCATGTAAAACATCAGCAACAGATTCACATTTTTCTTCATGTATGGTTGGATTTAGAATCTTTTTGTGGTTTTTCTCCCAAAATTTGTGAAAATCTGAAAAATACTCAAACTCTTGTTCAAAAACTTTTATTTTTCCGATTCCTTTGTAATTTGTGTAAAAATACTGATTTATATTTTTCAGCGTTCTTTTCTGCTCTTGGATATCAGAATGTTCAAGAATTGATTTAATGTCAAAGCTCAAATAATCACCTTTTATTAATTGAGTTTTTATGCTATTTGTTTCTTTCCTTTTTAAATTAATATTTTTGTTTTTAAATGTTGAAAAAAGATAACCAATTTAAAAATAATGAACATCTTTTTAATCTGAATTCTAATAGTGTTAATGAAGCAATAGGTTGGAATTTAGATGCAAACAAAAAAGGAGAAAAATAGAAACGAAACATCTAGACAAACATTTATTGAAAGTTATATCAATGATAAAAGAAAAAATAAATCTCCAACATTCAAAATTTCTCCTGAACCTGTTGTAAAATGGGCAGGAGGAAAACGTGGTCTTATTGAACAATATTCGCGTTATTTTCCATCAAACTTCAACTATTATTTTGAACCTTTCTTTGGAGGAGGAGCAGTTTTCTTTCATCTTTCCTCATTGGGTTTGATAAAAAAAGCTAAGATTTCAGATATTAATTCTGAATTAATAAACATGTATATTGTAATTAGAGATAATGTAGAAGAACTTATTTTCGAATTGAAGTCTGGAAAATATTATAATGACAAAGAACAATATTACAAAATTAGAGCAGAAGAGCCAAATGATCCTGTTTTAAGAGCTGCTCGACTTATTTACCTTAATCATACTTGTTTCAACGGTTTATATAGAGTGAATAAGAAAGGTAAATTTAATGTTCCCTATGGAAGATACCCTAAAGATGTGAAAATTTTTGATGAAAACAATTTGAGAGAAGTTATGTTGTCCTTACAAAATGTGGAGATAACAGTAGAGGATTTTGAAGAATCTGTAAAAGAAGCTAAAAAAGGAGATTTCGTTTATTTTGATCCACCATATGCACCTCTGACTAAAACTGCAGATTTTACAAGTTATACCAAAGAAGGTTTTGGTGAAAATGAGCAAAAAAGATTAGCTGAAGTGTTTAGACAATTATGTGACAAAGGCTGTTATGTTATGGAAAGTAATTCTAGCGCCCAAATAATTAAAGATTTGTATTCAGAATTTAATATAATTACTGTACGCGCAAAACGGTATATAAATAGTGACCCTTCTGGTAGAAAAGGAGTCGATGAGTTATTGATATTAAGTCCTAACCTTCTAGAAAGTGCCTAATTTAGAAAATACCATTTAAATTTGAACTATATTTGAATTTGATATATCTTCGTTTTTTCGTGGTTTCCTTAAAATATACAGATGTTCGTGCATGATTAAGTGGAAATTATATTTTAAGCTTTGTTCCTTCCATTTATCAGTACTCTTGCAATTCCATTGGTGTTTGATAATATCTTCCATTAATAGAAATCCACTGTCAAGTGCTGCTTTTAATACATATAAAGATAATGGGATATAGTGTCTATTTCTTCTAGTATCCCCAATTAGTAATGCTAAAATTCTATTAGGTACTAATACACGAAAGCATTCGTCTGTAATTTTTTTAATGTTCATAAAAAATTGTTCGACATCTTTAATTTGAGATAAATCGTTTGGATTGTCAAAAGAATATTGAATAATATTTAGATAAGGCGGATGTGTGCATATTAGATTTACACTTTCATCACTGATTTCATTTAAGTTTCTTGCATCTCCATGGTAAAGCTTAATATCTACTTCTCCCTTTGGAGCTATAGTTTTTTTTAATCTATCTTCTGTTATTTGCAATGGTTTTTTATTAACATCTATTCCAATTCCTTTTCTTTTTAGTAATTTTGTTTCAATTAATGTTGTTCCACTCCCAACCATTGGATCAAGAACCACTTCTCCCTCTTTCGAATATCTTAAGACAATGTTTTTAGGTATTTGGGGCGCAAAGTTTCCTCTATAGTCTCCTTTGTGAGAAGACCAATTTCCTCTTTCCTGAAATGACCAAACTGTTGTTGTTTCTAATTCAAAATTATTATTAGTTTCTTTATAATTATTCTCTAAGTATTTTTCTTCATAACATAATTTCATATCTGGAAATATCTTTTTTTCACAATTTTTCTCATTTATCACAATATATATACTAACGTATGCTTTTAAACTAAACAAATTTTTGTTATGTACAATATTATTCTATTCTTATAATATAGAAAATATATAGAAAAATTTAATTTCGAATTTGGTTTATTTAAATAAGTAAAAGGTGATAAAGATATCGATAAAGAAAAAGAAAAAACCAAAACTCCAAGAATTGTTTATTGAGAATTGTTTATTTGTTGAAGAAGCTTTTTATTCAATGGAAAAAGCAATTATTGCCTATTTAGATGGTGATTTTGACCAAGCGATAGAAAAAACTAATGAGACAATAGAAATAGAAAAAAAACAAGATAGATCAAGAGAAGAAATAATTGGTCGTCTTTTTTCTCGTGAAACTATGGTTTTTTCTCGGTCTGACAGGTTAAGCATTATTGAATCTTTGGATAGAATAGCTGATAAAATAGAAATAGCTCTAAAAAACCTGATAATTCATAGATGTGATATATCTTCTGAGTTAAAAGAAGGAATTATAAAAATAACAAAGTTAAATAGCAAAATAGGAAAAGAGGTTAAAGAACTGGTTATTGCTATCTTTGAAGACTTTAGTAAGGGAAAAGAGCATGTAGATGAAATTACTAACTTAAGGAGAGAAGTAAGAACTATTCATTGGGCTCTTTTAGAAAAAAATTATAATGTTAATCAAGATTACAAGGATTTTAATCTACAAGAGACTTTAATAAAAAATCTTGGAAAAGTTGCAGATAGAGCAGAAGAATTTGCTGATCAAATATACAATTTACTATGTAAATACTCATCTTAAAGAAACAGACTTAGGGCGATAAAATGGAGATTTTAATTATTTCTTTACTTGTACTTATGGTATTTTTAGCCTTTGGAATCGGGGCAAACGATGAAACTATGGCTACTTTAGTAGGAAGTAGAGCTATTAAATTTAAATATGCTATTATTTTAGGTGCTGTTCTAGTTTTTGTTGGAGTACTCTTTTTATCTGCAAGTGTAGGAAAAACCATAGGTGCAAATCTGTTAGGTTCAGAGGTGGAATATAACTTTTTTATGATGTTTTCAGTACTGATTAGTACAACTATATGGCTAATTGTGGCTTCACAAACTGGGGCTCCAATTTCAACAACTCATTCTGTTGTAGGTTCGGTTTTTGGAATTTCGATTATTTGGAGTATAAGCGAAGGAAAAAGTTTCATAGTTGCTGTGAACTGGATAAAGATGGGAGATGTGGTTCTCGGATGGATTATATCACCTATTTTAGGTTTTATTGGCGCATACTTGTTTCAGTTATTAGTAAATAAAATAATCAAAAGACAACAAGAAGGACTGGTCAAATTAGAAAAAATGGAAAAAATATTTATGTATTTGTTAATAGTTGCAGTATCTTGGACGCAAATAAGTCGAGGTGGAAATGACTCAGCTAACGCTCTAGGAATAATGTATGGATTAATAGAATCAGGTGATTTGCCTGCTGATTATTCATTGATGTTAACAGTTATTACAGGCCTAGTTCTCTCTCTTGGATTAATGATTGTAGGTAAAAACGTGATAAGAAATGTAGGGCAAAATTTGATTGAGATGAGACCTTCAGATGCTTTTAGTATTCAAATATCTACAAGCATTGTGATTTTTTTAGCTACGTTGTTAGGTTTACCTGTTTCAGGTAGCCATATTCTGATCTTTGCTGTAGTTGGAGCAGGAAGAGTGAAAGGAGAAAGGCCTGATAAAAAATCGTTTAGAAAAATGGTGTTAAGTTGGATAATAACCTTCCCGGTTGCAGCGATAGTATCTGCACTTTGTTATGTACTATTCTTAGCCATCTTTTGAGTAAAAAAAGGTTAAACTATGTTCTTTCTCCAAAAACTTTTTGGATAATTAGGTTAGCTGATTGATAAAAAGTCTGTTCTTCAATTTTTTTTGATAAAACATCTTCGAAAACAAATTCAAACTCTTGATTGAATAATTTCATTCTTTCTCGAGTTTCAGATAGTTCTTCAGTTGCTATTACTGCTGTAAGTATTTTAGTAGAACTTTCAATTAAGATACTGAACTCTTCCTGTTTAATTATTTTTAGTTGCTCTTCATTATCAGCCATTTCTTGTATTAGAGTAGTCATAGCTTTTAATGCTCCTGCTAGAACTAAGCTATTTGTTCTAGAAAATTTTAGTTTATTTGCGCTAAATTCATAATTGTACAATAGTGTTCCATTATGTGAAAAAACAAGAATATAACGTAGTGTTTGTCTCCAAGACAGCTCTTTTTTTGAAGGGAGGGTTTCATTTATTTGCGAAAGTACAACTACAGCCATAATTATAATAAATAACAAAATAAGCGATAAATACATTGGTTCATTCTGGATAGTAGATTTTATTATTTCTCCAAGCAAAACTCCTGAACTCATACCTAATCCTACAAAGATAATATGAATCGAAAAATCCAATTTGAACTTCTTTTTTGGTGTTGTTTCAAACATTAAGACAATACCAGAGATAATACTAAAAGTAAATCCAAGACCAATTGTGAGTGGGAAGAAGATAAGAAGATAAGAATTAATATCTGAAATGAAAGGAAGTAGAAGAAAAGCTAAAGCTTGAATAATAAACCCAATTGTAACTGTTATTCTTCTACCAATTATATCTGCTAATAGTCCTACAGGGTAGGAAAACAAGAAGAAAATAAATGCTACTTCAATTACAAAGTGATAAAGATAGTCAGTCAATTCATAAATTTGAAAAAGTAAAATAGTAGAATAATAAGTGTTTGTAAAAAAGAAACCCCAGAATAAAGCAAAAAGGCTACTCCATCCATACTTACCTATACGGTTAACAAGTTCTACTTTCTCTTCCTCTTGCGAGAATAGAGAAAATTTTCTTTTACCAACTAATATTGAAGAAAAAATAAGTATTAAAATTAAAACAAGAAAAGAAAGATTAATCCATTTTTTATCTCTAGCGAATCTATCTATAAATGCTTCAATAATCATAAATGGAGCAATAGACATAAGAGCAAGTGAATACATTCTTGCTCCCATTTGGGGATTTTCAAAAAAGTAGATTAAATTATAATGTGCAACAACTAACCCTATTCCTATAGAGTAGCCTGCAATACCAAGAAGAAGAGATATTAACCATATTTTGTTAACAAATAACATAGTTACCATGGAAAAACAAAGTGTAGTTGAAGAAATTAAGTAAAGAACAAAACTATCCAGATTTCTAAAAAGAAATATATAGGAAATGCTTCCTAAACTAATAAAAAATAAGTGGAAAATAATAAAAATAAAACTTGATGCATTACTATTAATAAGAGTTGAGAACTCAATAATAAAATGGAGATTCCAAGAAAAAGCTCCAAAAACGCCAGTACCTACCAAAACTAACCAACTATATGTTGAATAGTGTTTTAAATTTGGGAATAAGTTCAATTATGTTCACAACCCTTTTATCCTTAAACAAAAAAAGCTTATTATAAATCTTATTAGTAATACAAAAGCAAAAATCTTTTCTGAAAAATATAGTAAAAAAATAGAGAATATACTTCAAAATCAATTTTTTTGAATCTGTTTAATATAGCGATAAACAGAACCCCACATATATTCATCATCTCTTTCTTTAACTTCAAAATTATTAGTATGAAGCCATTTTTGTAGGGCTTTCTTTGTTTCTTCATCATAAACTGTGTCGATTGATCCAGTATAAAAACCGTCTTTTTTCAAAACTTGTTTAATTACTTGCAAAACTTCCCCTTCAAGTTTAACAATATCGTTAGGATTATCTCTTTTTAGTAAACTTAAATCATATAAAGTAAAAACACGTTGTAATTCTTTAATAGGTTCTCTATGCTCATCTACTCTGATATCAACATAGCGGTCTGTACCACCGTCATATGCACCTTTTTCTTTAACGATTAATATAGCTGCAGATTGTTTTCCTCTTTTGTCTCCACCTTGTTCCTGTCCTGCAAACAAAGCAGCAATTAACTTTTCTACTAAATCTCCTTTTGTCTCCTTATAAGCTTCAGCCATAGATTCTACAACTTTTTCAGAAGCTAGAATATTTCCTTGACAAGCAAAATTTTCTTCTACAATATGTCCTGCCCAGTCAAAACATTCTTTTCCAGTAAATGAAGCAGCTTGACCATATTTATCTACTATACCAATTTGACGATGTTCTCTTTTGTCATCATATTTGGTCAAAATTTCTATAACTTCATGAGCGGTATAACCTTGTTCTAAAAGAACTAAACCTTTTGTTCCATAACTTGTGTTTGCATAAGCTTGTGTAGCTATTGCTCCTACATTTGCTTTTGCAAATGGGACTATGGCTCCAACAGCTATGAATTTTGATTGAACTGCTACTCCCCACTCTTTATTTTTTGGATCATAGGCAACAATTGAAAATGTCATTTTTATCAAGAAAACATTAATCTGTATTTAATAAATTTTACTTGAATATTAAATTTACAATGAAAATAAACTAATAATAAAAAATGTTAAGAAAGTTATTTCTTCATTCTATCCATTTGACCTTTAGTTCTCTTCTTGATGGAGCTCTTTCAAAATGGTATTTGGGGTAACCTAGTATTAGTACTCCATAACAATTATTTCTATCAGGAATGCCTAGTTTTTTTCTATATCTTTTATTTCTCCACAAATATTCTTGGGCGAAACCTATCCACGCTGTTCCTAAACCTAATGATTGGGCGGCAAACATTCCATGCGTTAGAGCTATCCCACCATCACTTGCAGACATTTGAGAATAACTTGGTGCATGAAGAACAATTACACAGGGTGCATGATAAAAAACTAGATCTTCTCCTTCTAGAGTACGTTTTCTGTAAGATTCCAATTGAAATTTCGTTTTTTTACTCATAAGTCTTCTTCTTACTCCTTTAGGAACAAAAGGATAAAGTAAAAATCTGATCTTTAATAAACTCTCTAGTTTGAAGAAGAAATTCATAATTCTAGATGAAAATTCAGCTATTATTTCTTTATTAGTAATTACTATAAAACTCTGTCTCTGTCTATTGCTAGCAGTAGGAGCATAACGCATTGCTTCTAGAACTTTCTCTATTTTCTCTTTTTCTACTTCTTTATCCAAAAAGCATCTATGAGTTCTTCTACTTCTTATAACTTTAAATAAATCTTCGAAGGCGATTATTTTTTCTGGATTTTTAATTCCATCAAATTCAAGTGGTTTCTCTGCTCCTGTATATTCTATTGCATTAGTTGGGCAAATACTTAAACAGTGACCACATCTAAAACAAAATTTGTAAGGGTCAGAGAAAACAATTTTTTTGTTACCTTTTTCATCTTTTTCTAAGGAAAAAAGTTTGACTAGACAAATATCAATACACTTTTTACACTTAATGCAAATTTCTGTATTTACGTTCTGAATTTTTAACATTAGTTGAAAAGAAATATGGTTAAATTTATTTTTTTCTCTTTTCACTGATTTTTTACATTTGCAAAAGTTTAATACTTAATAATTGAAATTCATCAAAAAAATTTGTGGTTGAAATGAAAGAAAAATATGAACAATTACTTTCTATTTTTAGAGAGATTCAAGTCATTGAACAAATTTCTATGCTATTAGGTTGGGATAATCAAGTTGTTATGCCCCCAAAAGGTGTAGAGCAACGAGGAAATCAAATGGCATTTATAAGTAAATTACAGCATGAAAAGGCAATCAATCCTAAAATAGGTGAATTACTTAAGGAGATTAAAGAAAGTCCAGAATACAAAAATCTTAGTTATGAAGAAAAAAGAAATATTTACCTTATGCAGAGAGAATATGATAGAGTAACAAAAATACCTCCTGAGTTTATAGCTGAATTTACAAAACAACAAGTTCTTACTCATGAAATTTGGAAAAAGGCAAGACAAGAGAACAATTATGAGGAATATAAACCTTATTTGAAAAAAATTTTAGATATGGGAAAACAATTTGCAAATTACCTTAATCCTGATTTACACCCTTATGATGTAATGCTAGATTATTTTGAACCAGGAATGAATAGAGAAAAATATAACAAAATATTTACTCCATTAAAAGAAGCACTCGTATCTTTAATTAAAAAATGTTTAGAGTCTCCCAAACAACCAAGAGTGGAGATATTGAACAGGAAGTGTCCAATAGAAATACAGAAAAAATTGTCTTTAGATGTAATTCCTCTCATAAATTATGATCTGGAAAGAGGAAGACTAGATGAAGCAGCTCATCCTTTTACAACTGGAAATTATGATGATGTAAGAATAACTACTCGATATTTAGAAAACTATTTTCCATCATCTTTCTTTGCTACAATGCACGAATCTGGACATGCATGTTATGATCAAAATTTGAAAAAAGAGTGGAGATATCAACCTATTGGAAACTATTGTTCAATGGGGATACATGAGGCTAACTCCAGATTCTATGAAAATATCATCGGTAGAAGTATAGACTTCTGGAAATTCTATTTTAATAGATTTAAGGAGATAACTGGAACACTTTTTGAAGATGTCGAACTTGATGATTTTGTTCATGCAATTAATAATGTACAACCCTCTGCGATTAGGGTTGAAGCAGATGAACTAACCTACAATTTGCATATTATACTAAGATACGAATTAGAACGAGATCTTATGGAAGGAAAAGTAACGGTAGATGAACTTCCTGAAGTTTGGAACCAAAAAATGAAAGAGTTATTAGATTATGAAGTAAAAAATGATGCTGAAGGAGTTTTGCAAGATATTCATTGGTCGAGTGGAATGGTAGGCTATTTTCCAACTTACAGTATGGGCAACATCTATGGAGCACAATTCTTACATAAACTATCCAACGATATTCCAAACTGGAGAGAAGAAGTAGAAAAAGGTAATATCAAAATTATGACTGATTGGATGAAGAAAAATGTTCAAGAAAAAGGGAACCTATATGATCCAGCGGAATTAGTAAAAGCAGTTACAAGTGAAGAACCTAATCCTCAATATCTTATTGACTATCTTACAGAAAAATATTCAAAGCTCTTTAATCTTTAATTTTCCTTTTTTCTTTATTTAACAGCGTATTTTTGCATTTTTTTGTGAATTGGTGTTATAATCCTTAAAAAATTTAAATACAATTGCAGATGCAAAAAGCTATGTCTGTTACTTATCAAACAACATTTAAAATTTTCAAGAAGCACCCTTTAGGCTATATAGCAATAGTTCTGTGGGTTCTGGCAAGTATAATTGATGTTTTAGATATGCTTTTTTCTTTAGCTTCAGGAGAATTGTTCTCTGCTCTGTTAGATCTTTTAGTAGTCATAGCTTTAATAGGTTATTCACAACTCCTGTTATTGCCAAGAGTAAACGTCCAGATGATCCGATTGGAATGGCAAAAATATTATTTGTAAGCTTTGCAAGCGTAACAATATTTTTTGATATTATGTATGCTGTTGTAGCACTTGGAAAAGGATATTATCTTACTGGTTATTACTGGTTTACTCTAATAATGGATATCTCATTAACATTCTTCACAGTAATTGGTGTATCTACGACTTTGAAAGATGTGAAAAGTTTTGATGAATTTACAGTTGCTGCCCCTCAATATTCACCTGTTGGTGGAAAGTATACCCCTTATGCTTCTTATTCTCCTCCTGTATCCACAAACCCAACAACCGAACCAAGTGTTCAACCTATTGGTCATCAACCTTCCACTATTCCTCCTCAACCTGTTGCAGAGGTTAAGTTTTGTACTAACTGTGGAGCAAAAAATAAAGTAGACGCTAAGTTCTGCACATCTTGTGGTTCTGCAATACGATGAAAAATTATTTGTTGAAGATTATCTGAATCTTCACAATTTTACTTTTTAATAATAGTTATTATCCCCTTTGTTCCATCAAGGATGATTTCTTGTCCAGTTTTTAGTAACTTTGTTGCATTTGAAACATTTGATACTAAAGGTAATCCGTATTCTCTTGCTACTATTGCTCCGTGTGATAAAGAACCACCAATTTCAGTTACTAATCCGGAAATTAATGCGTAATAAGGAGACCAACCAATATCTGTGAAAGAAGCAACCATTATTTCTCCTGCTTCTATTTTTTCAGCATCTTCAACAGATTTAACTATTCTTACCTTTCCTCTTACTACCCCATGACTAACAGGAGTACCTTTTATCTCTGTAATGTTTTCTCTTTCTTCATTTGAAATTAGAATCGGTTCTGGTTTTCCTCTCACTATCTCTGGGAATTGAAGAGATCTTTGTTGAGCAAAAAGTTTTTTTCTTACTTGTGCTTTTGCTACTAGTTTATTGTTGTTATTATTTATTAAATCTCCAATCTCTTTATGTGTTAAGAAGTAAATAAGGTCTTGTTCAGGGATAATTTGTACTTCAACAAGCTTTTTTCCAAGAGCTCTGTAAGCCTTTCTAAATTCACCATGAATTTTAATTGAAAGAGCCTTAGAATACTCCCTGTTTTGCATCCCCTCTTTTGCTTTTCTATAAATCATATTAAAAATCTTTAATTTTATTCCTTTAAGATTAAGTTCTTTGTATATCTCATCTAATAACATTTTTGAAGAGACATTACTTTCATTTTTATTATTAAGTGTGTTTCCTTTAACTAGTGATTGTAAAATACTAATGAGTTCAAGAGGATTTTCTTTCCATTCTTTTTCTCTTAGTTCAGCTTCACGAATACATCTGTGTCCATGTCTCTGAATGAATTTAGAAAACAATTCATATATCTTCCCATTATTTTTGTCATTTAACCAATGAAAGGCATCTTCTAAAGATAAAGACAAAAATACTTCACTTTTATTTGTATCTGATGATATTTCTTTCGCTATGTCTTCTAATGATGTTACAATATTTGCTGATTCAATGTTCTTTATGTCTGTCAATAATAGAGCTGATTTTGTTAAAGCTTCCTCTGTAAAGTTATTTCCTCCACTGATAAAACCAACAAGAGCACCGTTCATCATTCCAGAATTAGAAGAAACAATATAGTGTCTATACCAAGTTTTATTGTAGAAATCTAGGTTGTTATCAATTTCTTTGTAAAGTTCAGGAATTGAAAGATCGGTATTTATTCTAAATGTTCTAGCTGTTTTTTCTAATATTTTTAGAGCTTTTTTATGTTTGGATATAAATCTAAAATACTTTATACTATTTATCAAACGCTTCCTAAAAACTATTGGAGGACCTAGTGTGGTATCATCCAGTGTTTTTCCTAAAATGTTAAGTTCAAAAGAATCTTTACTTGTTCCAAGAATACATCTAGCAATTTTGTACATTTTAGTCAAATTGAAAAACAAGTGATTGTAAAAGTGAACAACATACCTTCCAGGTTCATTTTTTCTATATACCCCTATTCTTTCATACATCCATTTTAAACCGATATCTATTGCTTCAACAAAAACAGAAATAGTTAGAGGTGTTACTGCTCCTGGAAGCATCTCTCCCACATTAGCTCTTGTAAAAATAATAGTAGAATCATCTACAGAGCTATCCAGCTCATTAATTGTAATTTTATTGATTGTGGTTATTGGGCGAGCTTGTAACCAAAAAAGGTCCCCTTTTTTATCTATTGCCCACTCCATATCCAAAGCTTTGCTTAGGTGCTTCTCTGCATATAAGGCTTGTTCAACTAAATTCTTTATTTGTTGTTCACTGAGAATAGCTTGTTCTCCACTATATTCTCTCATTATAATTTTTCCTTCTCTACTTAATACATATAGGTCAGGTTTAGCTTTTCCGCTAACAAGAGCCTCTCCTTCTCCTCTAACAGCATTAATGAGTATCTTTTCTTCTCCAGTAGAAGGATCTAAAGTGAAAATAACTCCAGAAACAGAGGGGTTGATCATGCGCTGAACAACTACTGCAACTTTACTTTCTTTGTTTTGAGACAAATTTTCAGAGTATTTTTCTACTTGAGTTGAGGAAGCAGATTCAATGCAGTTAATTACTGCTTTGTGGACATTTTCTATTCCTTCCACATTAAGAAAGGTTTTATATTGTCCTGCATGGGAAAAATCCTCACTATCTTCTCCAACTGCTGAAGAACGAATAGCTACTTTTCCATTTCCAAGTTTAGAATAATAGTGTTTAATTTCATCAATTTTTTCAAGTTTTTCTCCTGGGAGGATTACAAAACCTTCAGGAACATTCAACCCACATTTGAGCAACTTGTTTAATCCTTTTGCTTTTCCTCCAACTTCCTCATTGTTAATATTTGACAATGGAAGAATTTTTTTAGTAAAGCTTTTTTCTGCCATATCGATCACGTTTTATTCTTTATGAGCTTTCCAAACTCAGCAATACCTTTTCCTTTCATCCCTAATAATTCAAAATCAGCTAATCCTTCAGTAATTGAATAAGCATTATCCATTATCCAAGTAAGGGAAAGATCAAAAGAGCAGTTAGCAAGTATCCTTTCTTCACTTTCCATTTGTGCAAAAAAAGTGAATTCTTTCGGAATACTATCTCTGTTAATCCATATACCCTCAAAAGTGCTTCCATCAACTACTTGTATAATCCCATCTTTCTTAATATGAAAACCAGTAACTAGGTTCCTTAAAATTGGATAATCTACTAAACTGAAATTGAAAAACGATCCATCCTCTAATCCAATAATTATCCAAATGTGTCTTTCCATGAAACTCCAGTCTCTCTTACCATATGAATGGTCTCGTAACGCCATCATTGATAAATGAACAGTATTTCCATCTAAAGTGTAATTACCTTCAAATTTACCACACTGTTCAGTATGAACTTGATCAGATTCCTTCAGTTTGGCAAAGAAGTTTTTACTCCAAGCTTCTTGTGATAATGATCTAGCCATGGGTGCAGGGTGAATATCTGTGCTAAAGTTGATCAAAGGATAATCAGAAGAAAAAATTCCTTCGAATTTAATTAAAATCTGGTTGTTATCTCCCTCTAACTCACCTTCAAAATCAATTTTCCATTTTTTTGCTGGTTCAAGACAAGTAAAAGTTAGCGGTCCAGAGGAAAAAATGTTTTTTCCTTTATTATTTGGTTTATCAATATTTTTTTTATAGTTAAACAAACCTTTATTAGGAATAAAAAGGGCAAACCATACTTCTACATGGCCTACCCCCCTAAAAGCGAGACGAGCTAAAAATCTATGTCCATCGTTTGCATGTCCTGTAAAATAAAAACTATTGTTATCCTGCTCTTTTGCGTTATTTGGGAGTTGGTAAGTTTCAACTTGATTTACATCAAAATCTAACTTTTTTCTCCTTTTTTCTATGATCTTTCTCGCTATTAGATACTTAATCTTTTTTTTCATTCCCATAATTGGCGCCAAATCATGAGCAACATATGTGCTTTATTAATATTCACTACAAAAAAATGGAAAAGCAATTTCACTATTCTGTGATTAAATAGAAAAGAAAAATAAAAATAACTTGAGTTTAATCTCATTCTATTTCTGTTGGCCATTCAACATCTTTATACCAATATGGTTTTCTTATCATTCCAAATGCATTGTGTGCAGCTATTGCTCCTTGAGCAACGGCTATAACTATCAGTTGATATGCAGTAGCTACATCTCCTATAGCAAATACTCCTGGAATGTTTGTTCTCATTTCTTTATCTACTTTAATATATTTTCCATCTTTTTGCAATTCAAGTTTATCAAAAATTTCAATATTGGTTTTCATACCTACAGCGAGAATACAAGCATCAACATCAATTTCTCTTTTTAGTTTTGTATTACGATCAAGTAAAACTGCTTTTTCTAAAATTTGTTCTCCTTTAAGTTCTTCAATCTCGCTATTATAGACTATTTCAACATTTTTGAGACTAACTACTTTTTTTACTTTAGATTCAGCTGCCCTAAAACTATCTCTTCTATGAACCAAGTAAACTTTCTCAGCAACATCCCTTAGCTCCCAAACTGAATCAATGGCCGTGTCTCCTCCACCAACAACCACTACTTTTTTCCTTTTGAATAATTCAGGATCAGTAACGAAATTATATACTCCTTTATCCTTACGTTTAAATTTTCTTTCACCAGGAATGCCTAACTCTGCAGGCTGTGAGCCTGTGGCGATGATAATTACTCTAAATCTATATTTTCCTTCATTTGTTACTACTGTTTTATCTGGTAAAACCTCAATCACTCGTTCATGTTTAAGTTCCGCCTGTACTTCCTGCGCTTGAATAACAAACTCATCTATTAACCGTTTTCCTAAAATACTTGGGGCACCAGGATAGTTTTCTACTATTTTTCTAGAATAAAGAGTAGAAACTATTCCTCCATACTTTCCGCTTTCAAAAACGGTTACTTTTAATCCTTTATAGGCTGCAATTATTGCTGCGCCTAGCCCACCCACTCCACCACCTATTATTCCAACATCAGCATAATAATCGTTTTCTTCTGTTGTCATAGATAAAAATTTGTATAACTCACTAATATATGTTTTGTACATACGTATAAATCAATTAAAAAACTACATATTTAACTAGATGTATTTTTAGAAACTATTATTGAAGCATGTCCAAAAATTCTTTTTCACATACTAAACGATACGAAGGAGTAAAAGGTAGTTGTAACAGAGGAGAGAATTATAATGAGTAGAGAGGATGGTGGAGGGTAAACGATCAAGAATTGTGGGAAGAGAGAGTTTGAGGAGACCAAAGACATGTTCAACACTACAACGATACTCGGGGTGATGATTATGGGGATAGAGACAAGGGTAGAGACGATGAGCTTGAACTATTGGTTTGGTCCAAGAGGAGGAGGAGAGGGATAACGAGCATTACTTTTTGGAGGAATAACAGGGAAAAAGGAATGTTGTCTAAGAAGTCCCACGATATTTTCTGTCCAGTAGGCACAGTCACCATAAAATCGCAGGAAAGGTCTCAAGAGTGCAGAAGGAAGTTTCTGCCATAGTAAACCGAAGATTTTACTATCGTGAGTGCTACTAGCAGAATGAGCAAGAGAGACTATAGCTCGAGAGGGTAAACCAACTATAAGGTGTATCTTCCAGAAAAGTTTAGTTTAGAGGTTTTCTTTAGTGCTCCTCTTCCCCACTTGAGAAAACGCCAAAGAGAAGCTTGACGGATTTTAAATCATGAACTATTCACCGACATAGATTTCAATCCTTTTTTCCTCACTATTTCTCCCCCTAAATCTATTATCCACCGCTCCAGCAACTTACTTTCTGTCGCTCTCCATACTGCATGAAAAGTAGATTTAGAAGGAATCTTCTTCATCCACCCCTCTTCTATCAAAAAATTGCATAAAGACAACTTTTCCTCTAACTTCCTCCAAGCAATTCCTTCTATTCTAGCAATGATCGCTAAAGTCAGTATCACCCACCTTTCTGCTATTCTCTTTCTCCCTCTCTTACTTTCTCTCGGTTCCACTTTCACCAGTTTCTTAAGGAAAGGTTCATTAATGATTATGAATTCTCTTGCTTTGTGGGGTCTAAAATCTGGAAATAGTTCATACTTCCGACATAAACCCCCACATTAATAAAAATTGATTTTTGGACATGCTTTATTATTGAAACAAAAAGAGGTTAGAGGTGCTTTAGAAATTCATCAATACCTCTTTCTATTCCTTGCATTAATAGATATCCTCTAGGTCCTTCTTTTGGAGTAATCTCTCCAGCAACAGGAGTTTGGATAATCTTTTTGACTTCTTTAATATCTCTTGTATGTCCAAGTGCCCAAATAAGTTTAGCATAAGCTGCTGAAGGTAACATATTAGCTCCTTCAATTACTCCCCTAGATAGCATCTCTCTTCCAGTCTCATAAACTCGAAGATGCGTGTAACCAAAAAGAGGTTCGACAGTCATGACTACAGGAATTTCTTCCTCTTGACATCGTTCTAGAGCTGGATACATATCTGTTCCAACATGAGCTAGTCCTGTTCCAATTATTACAACTCCATGATAACCAAGATCTACCATTGATTCTAGTAGATCTGGTTTCATTCCAGGGTAGAAATATAACATTCCAACTTTGTCATCAATTTTAGCATCTAAATAGAATTCGTCTCTTGGACCTCTGGGTTTGATATCCTTTCTGAACCAAGTTATCTCATTTTCATCCACTTTTCCTAAAGGAATATCTCCGATTGTACGAAACGCATCTCTTCTTGAACTATGCATCTTTCTTACTCTTGTTGCGCGATGGATAAGATTGTATGAGTCTGATGTACCTCCGTGCATACAAACTACTACTTCAGCAAAATTTTCATATCCTGCTAATCTTGCGGAGTAGAGAATGTTTTTTGGTCCATCAGAAGAAGGACGGTCAGAACTTCTTTGACTTCCTACTATCACAACTGGAATTGGTAGGTTTCTGAGAAAATAAGATAATGCAGAACCTGTATAAGCCATTGTATCCGTTCCATGGCCTATGATTATACCTTCTGCTCCTGATTCGATTTCTTTTGCAATTGATTCTGCTGTTTTTACCCAGAATTGGGGTTGAAAATTTTCACTTAGAATTTGATAGAGGGTTTTTGGTGTTAAGTTTACTAAAGGAATTAACTCTGGTACTGCTGAAAAAAGTTCTTCTGGGGTAAAAGCTGGGATGACTGCTCCAGTTCGATAATCTAACCTCGAAGCTACTGTTCCTCCTGTTCCTAAAAGTGTAATATTAGGCAAATTTTCTTTAAATTCTGCATCTACAGAAGGAAGCTTGTATTTTCCTTTTTTGTATCCAATTTCCTCTATTTTTGTATTATCATCAATAAATACTCCTAAATTGTAACCTGTATCAACCTTTAAAGTAACATATCTATCATCAGTATTCAAGGATCGGGGAAGCAAGATACCCTCATATTTAGCTTCCCCCTTTGTAATTCTGATTTCTGCCCAAGTTCTAATCTTATCTTTTACTAATCTTTCTAGTAATTCTCCTCTGTAACCTTCTGGTGGTTCGTAATCTGTCTGTTTATCGTTCATTTATTTGACCTCCAAAAAATTTTCAATCATTTTAGCAATTTTTCCCCCAGAAACACAATTATTCGTTTTTCTTATTATTCTAGCAACAAGATTAGGTAGAACAAGCTGAAAAGCCATATTTTTATTGCTAACATCTTCAAAAGAAAGGTTTTCTAATTCTTTTTTGATTAAATCCTCGAGCTCTTTCTTATTATACTGGGTAGAAAAGTGTTCTTTTATAGTTTCTTCAGTAGAATCAGGATTTTCTTGCAAATATTCCAATACACTATTCAGTTGCTCTCTATGTATTATCTCTTTTGATAGAAACTTTGCACACTTTTTAATAACTTCGTTTGTTAATGGCGTATGCTTACGTCTAAATTCTCTTGGTTTTTCAATTAACAAAGTGTAAGCAACTCTTCCATCAAGCTTCAATTTATTAGTAAATTCAGAGAATAATTCCAATCTATCATCTCTAATTAATAAATCAACTTGATTTTGTGTGAAATTGTATTTTCTACTTAATTCTTCAAATAATTCCCATGGCTTTACTCCTACTTCTTTCTTCCATTCTTTGAGTTTTTCAAGTTCAATTAAAATTGGTGGAGTATCAGTGTCAGGATAAATCCTGTCTTTACCGTGGATTACTCTTAAAAATTCACTATTTCCATCAGGAGTTACTCTTCTTGTTTCTTGAGGGACACCATCAAGCGCTATTTTTACTCTCTCTATTATCTTTTTCAAAGCGTGCATACAAGCTTTCTCTGTTCCTTGAACAACAATAAAAGCATCTGTATCTTTTGTATTTAATAATGTTTGAATTTTTTGATATAATTCTTCATTTATAGGTATTCTACTAAACCTGTTGTTGCGTTTTCTAACAGAATTTTCCTCAAATTCGTCACTGTGGAAATGATAATCTGTAGGAATTCCAGTGATTAACATGCTTTTCTCAAAAATATCAATTCCAAAATCCTTACCCGGTTGTATCTCTTTTCCAAATAAGTCCTTCATTTTAGGAAAGATTGTTGCAAAAACCTTTTTCTTTGGTGGGAGAGCAAAAAGGTGTGAAATGTCTACATATGTGTGTTCAAAATCCTCTTTCTTTAATCCTCTCTCTTGCATCTCTTTTTGTATTTCAATCAATGAATGCTGTCTAACTACTTCTCTTCTACAGTATTGATCAAACATATGGATGTCTTGCACACCTTTCAATTCGACTCTGTCTCCACCTGTAATGCTAATGTTTACATCCTGTCTTACTGCTCCAATTCCTCTTCTACCAATCTTACTTATTCGGAGCACTCGACCAATTTGTAAGGCAGTTTCAATAAGCTCAGAAGGTGTATCAACATCTAAATGGTCAGTAATAATTTCTGCAAGAGGAACACCTAGTCGATCAAGGTTGTAATAAACAGTTCTCTCTGAAGTGTCAAACCAATTGACTCTTCTAGCTGCATCTTCTTCAACATGTAAATTGCTTATTCTAACTTTTTTTCCATTCTGCAAAGGAACATAACCATCTCTTGCAATAATAAATGTTCTTTGAAAACCCGTAGTGATACTGCCATCAAGATATTGTTTTCTATTAACAACTACCTCTTCAGCAAAAGCCTTACAATCAAAATAAAAAGCAAGAATAAACCCTTTTGTGATTGTTTCCATGTCTGGCATAAAAGGAGGAGTTTCATCCATCTCATATGTACAAGTGTTACGTTCGTTAGCATAATAAATAACCTTGTACCCCTTTTCATACTCAATTAACATTCCTTCGTCAAAATCTCCCATTTCACCTAAAACAGGTCGAAAATAGCGATAAAAGCTATAATCGAAATTATGAGGGTCTTCTTCAAGAACAGGTTCACAATTACAGAATAACTTCCTTCTTGATTGAAGTTGATGGTGGACTTCAAGTCCAGCATGGAAACCTAATTTCCTAAAATCATCATCAGTTAAAGAATCTGGGTCTATCATATTGACTGATTGAAAAAAAAACGTAGAGTTAAAAAGTTTTATTTAAGTATAATAAATTAAGATAAGAAAAATATAATACTAAAACTAAATTAAAAGGAAAGAATTTAATAAATGGTGCCCCGTGCAGGATTTGAACCTGCCTCTATGGTTTTCTGCACTTATGGCCCCACAGACCACAATTCTAGCCGCTAAACTAACGGGGCAATGAGTATGTCTTTTTTTTTTTCTTCAGTTTATAAGATTTTTCTTCATTAACTTTAAATTAATTGAATATAAGGTTTACAGTTTTAATTTCATTACTTTAAATTAAAAATCTTAAAAGAAAATACGTTCTTCTAATGGCAATTTCAGGTTCGGAATGAGTCTGAGTGTTGCCCTGCCGCTATGGCCGCGACGAATCGCAGCGAATGGCCGTTCCCAAGTGCTCTCGCAACTTAGTACAGGACCACACGCTGGCAGGCTTAACTTTCCCGAGTTTCTGGAACACATCCAGATCCTTTCTGCTGCCATTAGAGTTATTGTTTTTATGAGCAATAGGCTTTTTTTTTCCCCGTTTAAAAATCTTACTTTCAATTACTAATCTGCGCTTTTAGTCTTAAGAAAACTTTAAAGTTAAGCTATTACACACTGTTAAAAGGGAAGAAAATAAAGGTGTAACTAGTGCCGTGGTTAGAGGAAGTTTTACTTGGAGGAACTTTTGATCATCTGCATGATGGACATCGAGCTCTACTAGAATCTGCAATTAGCTTTGGCAAATTTGTAAGAGTAGGTGTGACTACAGATGCGTTTGCTCGTAGAATGAGAAAGACAGATAAGTATATTTCCTTGTTACAACCTTTAGAGGAAAGAAAGGCAAGTGTAAGGAAGTTTTTAGAATCTCGAGGATGTACTAATTATGAAATTTTAGTTATAAATGATCGTTATGGTCCTGCTTTAAATTCAGAAAGTACAGAAGGAATAGTAGTGACAGAAGAGACTTATCCTACCGCTGTAGAAATAAATAAGTTAAGAGCTATAAAGGGATTAGATCAACTTCTCATACTTGTTATTCCTTTTGTTTATGATGAACAAGGGTTAATTATTAGTTCTCGTAGAATAAGAAAACAATTATACTCTCAGCTCAAAAAAGACGGAAAAAATGATGCTAATAAGAGTCTATTAACGTTCAACGCTTTTTAAAATACTCTTACCCATTTGTAAAAATGCTTCAGCTACATTCTCACCTGTTTTTGCAGAAGTTTCAATGAATCCTATGCAACCATTTTTCTTTGCGAACTCTAATCCTTCTTCGTAAGAAACTTCTCTCATGTCTTCTAAATCATTCTTATTTCCTACTAATATCAGCATTATTCTAGGTGATTCAGTTTTAGCTTCATTGATCCATGTTTTTAAGTTATCAAATGTTTTTCTTCTTGTAATGTCATAAGTAATTAATGCTCCCAAAGATCCTTTGAAGAAAATCGTTCTCATTGATTGAAATCGTTCCTGTCCTGCAATATCCCATAATTGAAGTACTACTCTAGTACCATCAATGGTTTCAAAACGAGAGTAAGGTTCCATTCCAATCGTCATTAAATACCCACTTTGGAATTTACCGTGTATAAATCTTTGGACTAAGGACGTTTTTCCTACTGCCCCATCGCCTAGTAGAAGAATTTTGAATGTATATTTGTATGACATTTCTTTAACCTTTTACTTACTTATTTCCCTTTTCTTTTTTCTTCTTTATTAGTTTTTCTTTAGTTTTTTCTCTACTAGCGAAAAGTATTTTTTTAGTTAAATCCAGAGCAAAGTAATGTCTAAAGGTAAAATCATTGTTCAACTTCATAATTTTAGTTCGATAAACATCTGTACTGACTTTATTCAAACAGCTTCTGCAATAGGGGCTAAAGAAATAGTTTTTTCACAAGCTTCAGGTAGAGGAGCATCTACAGGAATACCTATGGGTCAAAAAGAGGCTATTAATAGAAAGGTAAACTTTTTCGTTTTTCAAGATATAACAGATACAATTGAACTATTAAAACCTGATGAAGTATATTTATTTATAAGAAAACCTTTTTCTAAAGAGGATTTTTCTTCAGAAAAAATAACTGAATCTTATAAACAAGGAAAAACAATATTGTTAGTATTTGGAGGTTCTAAACCTGGTTTATCCAAAAAGGATCTGGAGTTAGGTACACCTGTATATTTTGAAGGTCTAAATGAACTGAGCTTAATAGGAGAATTAACATTAAGTTTGTATTTGATAAGAAAAGAAATTGAAAAAAGTGATTAGGGAAATATTTCTTCATTACTGAACATTAATCGTGTAAGATTCAAAAAAGTTTTTTCAACATTAGTACCATCTTTTGCAGAGGTTAAAATATATTCAGCATGTTTATACTTATCAGCGAGTTCTTTTATTTCATCTTCAGAAACTTCTAAATTGGGTAAATCACTTTTGTTTCCAACAATAATAACTGGTTTGTCTCCTACTACTTCTCTAAAGGAATCTATCCAACTGGGTAAATTCTCAATTGTTTTTCTATTGCAACGATCACAAATTGCTAGAGCTCCTTCTGAAGCAAAATAGTATTTACTTCTCACTGCTTTAAAGACTGATTGACCTCCGATGTCCCATATAGCTAAATTAACGATTGTATCTATGTATTCTATTTCTTTTTTCATTATTGTTGTTCCTAAAGTAATGATGTATGCAGGATTAAAGAGTCCTGTTACAAATCTTCTAACAATAGAGGTTTTTCCAACTCCTGCATCACCAATTAAAACAATCTTTTTTGTAACTTTCTTGTCTTTCATTTCGTTTATCCCTGTCTTGTAACTCTATTTGTTAATTCTATTAATAGTTTTCTTCTTTTTAAGAGTAGAATTTTACAGAAGAGTATCCTACAACACGTATTTTATCTCCTGCTGTATCGCCAGAAGAAGCATACTTTAATATTTTACTCTTTGTTCTACCTGTTTCTAAAGCTGCAGTTATTGTAGCTGCAATGGGTCCAGCCCCACACATTGTTACATTTTTGGATTGTTTAATATTATACATCTCATAAACATCCATCTGTTCAATGGCATTAAGAACTGCTAAATCTTTTTCTTTCGCTCTTTCATATGGTTCTTGGTGTGTTAAATCAGAACTAGCTATTATAATAACTTCTTTGTTTTTACAAACTTTTGCTATGCTCTGCCCAAGTTTAATACTAGATTCTATGCTCTGATAAGTCATGGCTATAGGAACAAATTTGAACTTTTTTTCTCCAAATATATATTGAAGAAAAGGCAATTGAACTTCTATTGAGTGTTCTCGATGATGAGCTAAATCACTTTCCCCAATATTTTCATTTTCATTAACTAACTCTTGTTTTACTTCCTTGTCAATAGAGACTATACCCAACGGGGTTTCCCATTCTGTAATTCGTTCAACAGTAGCAATATCTGGACCAACTCCATAATGATTTGGACCGAGAATTATTACCGTTTCTGGGAGTTCGATTTTACTAAGTTCAAAATATGTCCAAGCTGCAATAGGGCCAGAATAAATATATCCTGCATGAGGAGCGACATAATACTCTAATTGTCTTTTTTCTCTATTCTCTTTAATTGGAAAAGTTTGAGGGCCGACAGGACTACTAAAGCTTTTTTCTATAAGACTGACTAACTCATCTTTTCTAGATGGATAGAACATTCCAGCTACTGCTGCTGTTCTTTTTGTCATGAATAACTTTTTTTTACAAAATTTTTAAATGTTAGGGAAGAGGGAGAAAAAAAAAGAGAAAGACGGAGAAAAAATAACGAGGGATGAATGGATGAATGAATGTAGGTTTTTATAGGAAAAAGAGTAATAGTAAATAAGGAAAAAAAGTAAATAAGTAAAGGAAAGAGTAAAGGGAATAAATGAAGGAAGAAGTAAGGGGAAAGAAGAATGGGAGTGAAAATAAGGAAGGAATGGATGGAAAAAACGATAAGATTGACCTTACTCCCGAGTAGAAAAAAGAGGAAAGACCTGAGAGATGCACAAGAAAAAGTAAGAGAGTTTGCCAATACCCTTATTCCATTCAAAAGAAGAGTAAAAACAGGCAAAGAATTCCATCACCTGGTTTATTATAGGTTTAAATATTTAGGTTTTCACAGTCAATTGCAAGAAAATATTCAAAGAAGAGTCTATGCCACAAAGAAAGTAAGAAGATTTACTCAATTTCCTTTAGAATTTAACTTTCCTCGAAGTGGAAAACTAGCCCAGACAGAAAGAGGGAACCCTGTTCTTTCCCTTTCTCCTTTAAAGGAAAGGATAGCTATTCCTATTTTACAAGATGGGGGATGGAGAAAACTAAAAGAGTATGAACATAGAGGGTGGGAAGAACATAGTTGTAGAGTGTTCTATCACCGAAGAAAGAAAAAATGGGTGGTACATCTAAATATTAGAAAAAAACTTCCTCCTCCATCACAAGAAATAGAAGGAACAATAGGTGTAGATGTAGGAAGAAAAGTAGCTGCTGCAATAACACTCAACCACCCTTCTTTTCCACTAATAGAACGTTATTTAGGCAAAGATATTGTATGGAAACAGTATCAGTTTGCCAAAAGAAGAAGAAAACTGCAATCTTATAAAGATAAAGGAAGTAAAAAGGCACGGCGTGCATTAAAAAGATTAAAAATGAAAGAAAAAAATTATAACCAAACTCGTTGTGAGCAAATAGCTCACGAGATAGTAGATTTAGCAGTAACTACTCGTTCTGCTATAGTTATAGAAAATATTAAAGGAATAAAGAAAAAGTGGAGAAAAAGGCACTCTTATGGAAGCAAAAGAAAACCAACTAAAAAAGTCAAGAAGTTACATTCTATTCGTCGAGAGTTAAACAGCTGGTCTTACAGTTATTTTCTCTCTTTTTTGACTTCTCTAGCTCAACAAAATCGTATCCCTGTTATTACTATTGATCCTCGTTACACCAGTCAGACTTGCTCCCGATGCGGTCATATCTCCAAAAAATCTCGTGTTACTCGTGGTCTTTATCGTTGTGTTTCTTGCGGTTTTGAAGTCAACAGTGACCGTAACGCTTCTCGTAATATCTCCTGGAAAGGTTTGTCTTCTCTCGGTTTATCTTTCTATAGTTCTTGGTCTTCCTCTTTCTCCTCTTTCTCTTCTTCCTTTTCTTCTTCTTTTCCGCGTGAGAGGAAAAACTTTCTTTTTCCGGTTTCCGTGGTCGAGGAGCGCTCAACCTTCTCCAATGGCTCAATGACTGGACCTGGTTCTTCTACCCCTCGTCCTTGAGAGCAAGATTGGCGTACAAAAAATTTTGTACAAAAATTAAGTTGATAATGAAACTACTGTTTTTTTATTAAAAAATATTGCTCTTCATTTTGTTAAATATTCCAACAACAAAGAAGTCAAAGTTAGTAAATGAAGAAAATCAAATAGGTATAACATCTAGTTGCATAGTGTGAATCAAGTTTTTAATCTCTTTTCCTGCAGGAGAAGATAAAGGAATGTTGTTTACGTGTTTAACATAGATTGGAGTTTTTCCTTTTGGTTTCACTTTATATCTGAAATCATGAATTGATGAAATTATATGCATTAACATATTTGAATCCTTAAATTCAGGAAGGGTTTCAATGTTATGAATATATTCAATTCTCTGTTTTCTTCTGTAAATTATTAAAGCAACAGGTTTCCCATTTTGAAAGATTATGTCACCATACTCTGAAACAGTTGGTCTAGTAATTGCATTTCGAGATTGAAATCTCTTAAGAAGTTCATTCCTATACAATATTACTATTGGATCGGTCCTAGGAATGTATATAGTTTCAAATTTTCTTTTTTCATTAAAACTAGTGTCTTCCTGCTGGTGAAAAGCATAGATTAGTTCTTCTATTTCAGGAGTTGTGAATTGTGTTTCTTTTATTTCTTCTATCCATCGTCCAGACCTTAGTCCTCTCGAAGCAATCAAGTCTTTGATATAAATCGTAACTTGAGTGTTTGATAAGCCTGTAAGATTTGCAAGTTGAGTTATGGTTAATGGTAAGTTTGTATTTAAGATTCTCCACAAAATTTCTATCCAAGCGTCTCTTATTGAAGCTACTTGAATAATATTTTTGTTCTTAAAATATGCTTCAGCATCCATCCATATAGGTTTATTATTTGTTGATAGTGTTTGAATTATTTCATTGGCTTTTTCAAGGTTTAATAGACTCGTTTGAATTAAAGGTTCTGTGAGATTAAGTTGATTTTTTATATTCTCTGTAGAGATACGTCTCTTCTGTTTAATTGTTCTTAATATTCGTTGTTCAACTATACCCAATTGTGTTTTTCCTCTTATTTTTGAAAATAGACCAAAATCAGATGTCTTTATTATTCCTCTGTAGAAATATCCAAACTTTCCTATTGTTAATTCTTTGTCAATGATCAATTGGTTAATTAAATCTGTTTTACTTCTATCAGTCCGATTAAGTAAAGAAATTCTGGGGAGTGGTAATCCTAATTTTTTTACCTCTGTAAGTATTTCTTGCTTGTTTTTGAACTGCTTTTCTAAACTCTGAGATTGGAGATCAAAAAGAAGAGGGAATAAACTGCTTAAAGGATATTGTGAACTATATTCGTTTACTTGACTTTTAGAGATATTTAAAGAATGGATAAAGCCATAATTTGTTTTAATATAACCTCTTTCTAAGAGTATTTTTGCAAAATTACTTGACTGCTCTTTTACTTTATCAGAATACAATTCAGGTAAGATAGCTTTTTTTCCTCTATTTTCTGCATATTCTCGAATTTGGATAAATAGTTCTTCTTGTAATTCTTCATGAGAATCAGAAATTCTGACGTTTTTTACTATAAGTTCTGCTCCTATTAGTTGATAATCAAAGGATAGTACTGGAAAACCTGATAAGAAAATAGACACTTTTCTAATCTCTTCTAGAGGACAGAAATCTGAAAACTTCCAATATTTAAGATAAGGGTCGCTTAAAGGAAGTATGGAATATTCTTTTTTTTGTGTTATACTTTTTGATTTTTTGAACTTCTTAAAAAATTCTAATTCTTCAGTAACAATGAACGATTCATAACTTGAATTTTCAATAAATTGTCCTTTAATTATTTTTTTAGTTTCAAGCAATTCTATTAAACTTGTTGCAACTTTTGCTCCTGGTATCTCTAAAATATTCATAATTTGAGGGACTGTAATAGGCCCAAAATATCTAATTGTTTCAAAGATGAGTTTTTGTATAGATGAACTTCTACTAAGGGAAGATTTTTCTAAATATGTTTGTACATCAAATATTTTCCACTGTTCACCATTGTAATGCATCAAAATATGAAAACTAGACCTTAATTCATTAAGTATTTCCATTACTTCCTCTCTTTTAAGGATAAAATTTCGTATAATTTGATCTCTTGTTGTCTCCTTTTCTGCTTGGATAAAAGATAGTACCTCTCTTGTTCTAGGATTTTTATAATTTATTTCCTTCTGTTTTTGAATTTTAAGAAACAGTGGCACAAATTCTTCATTAATAAAAGTTAATTTGTCAGAAATAAAAGGAGCTTGAAGAAGAATATTTTTCTGTAGTAGAGAATCAAGTAAACTACTTGAATAAGATCTCATTCTAGCATGTAGTGATTCTGGTTCTTGAAAATAAAGCACACTCTTAGTGATTGCTATTGCATGACTATAATTAATGCCCTTATATTCTGTTATTAGACTCTGTTTCTGAGCTAAATAACTTGCAAGTTCAAAGATATTTAAGCCTGTTATATCCATTTAAATCACTAATGCAGTTAAATTGTAATCATTTACCCGTTCAATAACTAACCCTTCAGCATCCTTAAAGCCAAAAGCGTGTATTGTTTCAAGCGCGTTGATTATATAGTTATAATTCTTGATATCGTTTATCCAAGGGGCTAAAATAACATTTGATAGAATAAGTTTTTTCTTCTTTATTTTTTCACCAACTATCTGAGCTGCTATATTATTAGATAATAAAATAATAAAATTGTTGCTGCTCTTGTCAAATTGGCTGGGAAAGAAGTTTGATAAAACAAATTGCCCTTTATCTTTAGGAGGTAATATAAAAAGAGTTGACTTTGTATCAGATTGTAAAATTGGTTGTTTTCGATATTCTTGTTCGAAATTTATTAATCGTTCATGGTTTGACTTTGTCATGTAATATAGTTGAAGATTATCTTCGATAAATCGACCAGAAATTATTTTCTCACTAGAAACGAGTCTGGTGAGTGCATCTTTTATTCTTGCTTTGGTTAGAACCCCTGGAATCTCAATTAAATTAATTACTTGCTCTTCATTAATTAAGCCTAAAGATTCAACTACAGAGCAGATATACTCCGTAATAATCGTCATTCTTTCTTTCTTTTCCTCGTTAATTTCTAATGATAAATCCTTATATGAAATTGTTTGACCGCTTGAATCTATTGTTTTTGCAGAAATAAAACAATTTTCCATTAATGATGTTAAAATTGATCGAAGATTCTGTGCAGTAACCTGCATTTGTCCCATTAAGTCTGAGAGTGTTTGATAACCTTTCATAATTAGTTTATGTACTTGCTTATGTTTTTCTGTTATTTTCTTTCTTTTTCTCAAACCTGCTTTTTTGTATTTGATAAACTCTTCAGAGTAAAAAAACCCATTTAGCATGAAAATAGTATCTTCTTCCAACAATTTATTGAGCATGAAGCTGATTATTGAAGGACTACTATCTGGAAAACGAGATAATATTTCATTGAATGATATTTCTCCAAATTTTGTAACTAGTTTTACTAAAGAGTTATAATCTAGAGGAGTAGAAGGAGAAGATAGAGATAGTTTCTTAAGAAGGTATTTTTTGATAACTTCTTGACTAAATCTTCTGGTTGTAGTTTCTCCTCCTATTAGAATCCCTTTAACTAACTGATATCCTGCTTTTAAAAATACATCCTTTATCAGCTCATTTTGTTTGGATAGTATTGGTTTACCATTGATATCTTCGATTTGAACTGTAAGAACACGATGGATACTACGAGTATAGTTAACTAGTTCTATTGCAATTTTTTGAAGAGCAATAAAGTCAAACATTATTTCGTTTCCTATTTTAAGATCATAAATCTGAAGATATCTTCCTTTAAAAAGTCTATATTCAACTGAACCAACTGGATTCCCGTTGAACAAAATAGGGTCAACCTTTCCTTCTCCATATGTATCTCTAAGATGCAATCTTAATCCTAGTTTTGTGAAAGGATCATCACGAGGAATAAAGACTATTTCATCAATTGGAAATAGAGTTGAGTAAATTAGTTTCTTTTTAAGTTCAGGTAATAATGGACTTCTTTCATCAGAACTGTAAAACATAGTTTTTCTTTCGCTTAGAGGTTTTTCTACTATTTTTCTTTTTTCAAGAAGTTTCTTGATTGTTTTCTCAACCTCTGAATACTTAAAAGCTGAAATTTGTGTCAAACGAAGCAAGTCTATTGGTCCAGTTGACCTAATGATTTGGTGTAATATAAACTCTAAACTTTCTTCATAGGAAGGGAGCTCATTCATTTTTAGATATCTTGATGAAATGTCATAAATATTCGCTTGAAAATAGGTGTTTTCATAACTGCTAGGTATTAGTGGTTTCCTACATAAATACAGTGTTTTATCCAATATTGCAATACTCTCTCTTACAAGTCCTTCATCTAACCCTGTGTATTCAACGATATCTGATTTGCTTAATGGTCCAAATTTAGTGATTGTATCTAATATTAACTCTTCAACATGGGATAATTTGAACTCTTGGTGATAAGCAACATAATAATATTTAAACAAGCGACTAGTGACATATGCCACTCTGTTGTAGCTAAATCTTCCTTGAATGATTTTATTTTCTTGAGCTAATTGTTCAAAGTCTTCCTTGCTAAAATTGTTTATTCTAATAACGAGAGAATTTATATCTTCAATATAACCAAAAAAATCAATTAAATCCAGAATTTTTTCTTTTGTATCAATTGTTGATAGTTGAACATTTCTAAAATTATGGATCAGAAAATAGTAGTGTAAAGCATTTAACTCTTCAGGTGTGAAAAATAAGGCATCTTCTCTAGTGCTTAAGTTTCTTAAAAGCTCTCTATCTTCAACCCGGATGTATTGTTCTCCTAAAAAGTGCTCTGTTATTTTTCCGCTTAAAACAAGGTTCTGTTGCTCTAGTTCAGTTAAACTTCTTCTTATTTTTTCATTGCTTAATTGCAAATAATTAGCAATAAGTGAAATTGTTGAAGGACCATGATTTTTTAAGAATCTCAATATTACTTTCTTTAAGCATTCTTCGGGGTCTAACAAGGAAGCTTGTTTTAATAAGAATTTTGAAACAACTCGTTCACTTATATCATATTTATGTCTTAATTTTCCTCTATAATAATGAATGTTTACTCTCATTATTTGAAAAGAGCGTTCAAGTCTTCCTAAATTAATTTTTAGCTCTTCATCTTTTAAATTTAATTTTTCTTTTAATTCACTTTCAGATAGAGGTCCATCTGTCTCAAGTAAAGAAAGCAGTGCTTTATCTTTTTCAGTTAAATCGGCAGAAACCACATAAATATTCCAGAACAGGGGAAAATCAGAAATATGGACTGTTCTATACATTCCTGCTCCTAGAGGAATAACAACCACATGTTTTTTTTCTATTAATTCAAATACCCATGAACGGACTTGCGATACATCTGAAATTGATAAATGATAAATACTTGGATTCTCTTCAGTTAATGTGTTGATTGGTGCAAGGTTTTTAATTGCTCTTTCTAAATGATGGATCGAGGAAATAGGAAGGTTTCTATCTTTATAGCTTCGAGTATTAAATATCTGTTCAACAAGTTCTTTTTTAAATAATGTCTCTTTTATAGACTCTTTATCAAAAACCTTAGATAAGACTAAACTATGTAATTCTCTTAATAAAGCTGTTCTATCTGAAATTTGAACAATATCTGCAGAACCCAGAAGAACTATTCCATGAGCAAAAGGGCTTGGAATATCAGAAAGAGGAGTAACAATAAAATTCATCTCTCCAGCTTCGATTTTTCTTAAAACTCTCAAAGCATTTGTTAAGTCCATATAATCCTTTAGTATTTCTCTATATGTTTCCTTAATTACACAGAAGTCTTCTTTTTCTTTGATTGTTGAGAGTATCCTTTTTGCATAAAGAGTTTGTCGAGAAACTGGTACAGATCTAGTCCCAGAATGTCTTAATATCATGAATGCTCTATTTGCCACATGTCTAAACCTTAATTGAAATAATTCAGAGTTTACAACTGCTTTTTTAACTAAATAAGTAAGATTCTCTGAATTAACTAATTCAGTTATTTCATTTATATCAATCATTTTTCCTGCTGGAAGAGTAAGAAGAAAACCATTATCATTTACAGCTGAAGCTATGTCTGCAGTTATTTTTTTCCCTAATGCGAAAGCAAAAGCTTTAGAAAGAGCGTCATTCACTCTTCTACCAGCATAAGAATGAAATATAATGTTTAATCTACTTTTAGGGTCAACATATGATTCAATTAATATAGTGTCGTGTGTAGGAACAAGATTCAGAAAATCCAGTTGTTCTTTGATGTATTCAACTATAGTTTCTGCAATAACTTCATCTACATTAAATGAGCGTAATATCCACTCTGTAGTATCTTTATCGTTATTTTTTATTTTATCCGCAAGAACTTTTATGAAACGTCCAATTTGTTGAGAAAGCTCAAATGAACGAGGAAGCTCTTCACCAACCCATGAAGGGACTGTAGGTCTCTTTCCAAAGGCATCAGCTACAATTACCCTCGATCCCACTGTTCGCTTGAATTGATAAGTGTGGCTGCCTAAAATAAAAATATCTCCTGGGTTTAGTCTCTCCACAAACTTTTCTGATAAAACTCCTAAACGGGTTCTATATGTTTCTAATTCAACAAAATAGTCTGCATTCTCAGGAATCGTCCCTAGATTTAAATAAAAAACTATTCTTGTATTTTTCTTCTTGCTAAATGCTTTTTCTTTTTCATCATACCAAATCTTTCTATAGACCTTCCTTTCTTCTAAATCAAAGTAATGCCCGCCTAAATACTTTATTACATCTAAATACTCTTGAAAACTCAAATTTCGGAAGTTGTAAGAGCATTTTATCATTTTGAAAGCTTCATCAATATTCCATCTTTTGATAATAGAGATACCAACAATGAACTGTGCTAGAACATCTAAACAGTTTTCTGGAATCTGAACTTTGTCAATGTCATTTGCATAAGCTGACTTGTTAAGAACTGCACATTCAATTGCATCATCTCTGTCTGTTACGATTAATCTTCCTTTTGCAACTCGATCTAAAGAATGCCCACTTCTTCCAACTCTTTGCAGATATTTGGCAACAGATTTTGGAGAACCTATCTGGGAAACTAAATCGACACTACCTATATCTATTCCAAGCTCTAAAGAAGTAGAAGAAACTGCTGCTAATAGTTCGTTATTTTTTAACTTGTCTTCTACATCAAGTCTGCTTTCACGTGAAATACTAGAATGATGGACAGCTATTCTTGAACTATAGTCAGGCCCTAAATATTCTTTAAGTTTAAAAGCTACGTTCTCTGCACCTCTTCTTGTATTAGTAAAAATAATTGATGTTTCATGTTCTAAAATTAAATCAGAAAGAACAGCATACATACTCTGTTGGATTTCTACATATGGTGTGTGCAGAAGATCTTTTACTGGACTAATAGTTTTCAAGTCAAATTTACGAGAAGAAGGTAAATTTGCAATTGCACAATCACGTTCTTTTCCTTCTGGATCTACGCCAATTAGAAATCTTGCTATTTCTTCGATAGGTGCTTGAGTGGCACTTAAACCTATTCTTGTAAAATCATTTTTTGCTAATTCATTTGTTAGATACTCAACAAATAATGAAAGAAGTACTCCTCTCTTATTATTGGCAAGTTCGTGTATTTCATCAAGAATAAACCAACGAATATTTTTAAGGTGTTCAGAAAATTTAGGAGAAGTTAAGATTAAGCCTAAACTCTCTGGGGTTGTAATTAAAATATGAGGAGGCTTTTTTCTCATCTGATTTCTTGCAGATTGAGATGTATCTCCTGTTCGAACTTCCACTCTTATTTTAGGAGTACTTATCCCCTTCGAAGCTGCTAAGTCTTGAATCCCTTGAAGTGGCTCTTCTAAATTCTTCTTTATATCATTACTTAAAGCTTTAAGAGGACTAATATATAAAACATAAATTTGTTCCTTCAATTCTCCTTGTTTAGCTAGTAGAAATAGTTCGTTAATAGAAGCTAAAAAAGCAGCAAAGGTTTTTCCAGAACCTGTAGAACTGAAAATTAAAGTGTTTTGCTTATCATGAATAGATGGAATGGCATAGAGTTGAGGGGGAGTGAATCCTAAAGGGAATCGGGTGGAAAACCATTCTTTTACAATTTCATCTAAAAAAGAAAAAATGTGTTCTGGAGAAGAAGGTTCAAGCAAATAAGTTATCATTATCTTAATTTCAACTAAAGAAAATAATATAAAAACATCTTTCTATCTGTGAAGTTGAGATTTAGATGTATTTCTTTTTTAAAGCGAATTTGTATTTCATTAAATATCCACCTGTGTTCTTTATGTCAATGGGATCAATGAACGCAGTCGAACTTTTGTGTGCAAAAGAATCATCAATTATTCTTTTATCTAAATAATCTCTGTAACCTATTTTACCATTTTTTTGTAACTCTCTTATTTCAGGTGGAAATGCTTGTGGTTCATGATATGATTTTGACTTAATATGGTTAAACAACAATTCATTTTCTAAAGTATCAATAGAATGTGTTATTAACGAAATAGAAGCATTTGGGACTAAACATTTATACAATAAATCAGTTACTTTTTTTTGTTTTGAGACCATTTTCCTTAAGGTAGGGAAATTGAGGTTGGATGAAAAAGTAGGTAAAACTGCTGTTCTTGAATTTTGTAATTCAAGATAAACAGAGGTATACTTAATTGTATGAACATCTTGAATAAAACTTAGAAATGGGGCACTAATAACTCTTATAGCTTTTGTTTTTACTCTTCTTATTTGCCGCTGAATTGCTCGAAGGTGGTTTCTATTTTGAGCTACTACTGTGATTGGAATCTTGTGATTAGTCCTCTCTGCAATATATAGAGCTGTATCTCCCTTGTCTACAGATAAAACCAAAATATTATCATTGTTTTCGAAATACATAGATTTTACTCCAAAAATTTGAGTTGGAGTAAGAATATTGTAAAAACCCTTTCTATAATAACTTAATTCTGTAATGGGTGGTTCAAAACCCCAAGATTTAATCACTTTTGCAACAATGTTTAATTTTAAAGAGGGAATTTCCTTACTACTTACTTCAGATTTTCCAATAGCGATTAAATTGTTTGCAGCGTCTCTAATTTCAACATTTTCGCCTTTTTCAAGAAATTCGTATCCTGTTACTCCATAAGAAAAAACTTCACGCCCCATAGCTATGCTTTGTGCAGACTCTCTATCAACCTTTATAACAGGGTACTTCTTATTATAGTCGCTAAGATCAAATTGATTAACTTTTACTTCTAAAATGTCATCAAAGAGGGGATTTTTGATAACTTCAAATTCTAATTCTTCAAAAATATCAAATAAGGAATCAATATCTATTTTACTTGTATTAACTTGAACCCAGAGCGAAGAATAAGGAGATTTAGAAAATTGCAGAAATTCTTCAGTTTTTTCTTTACCAAAATCTTCAATCCAATGTTTGATTAAACTTGTTTTGTAATGATATTTTTTAGAAATTAGACTAATCTCTTTTTCCAGTTCAGTTTTTTCTTCGCTCATTTTGCTATTTTGGACATCTATTAGGTCTCTTTTTAATCATTTTTACTTTAGAGAAAATTAAGTATGACTGTTTTATTATGGTTTAAGTTTGTATTATTTTCTCCTTTCCTTTACAACAAAATTTTAAAACTACAAATGAGAAAATAAATTAATAATAGTTGGAAATGTTAATAGCTTGAAATATAAAATAGAAATAGATATGATAAAAAACTGTGATAAGCAAAAAAATTATAAAAGGAAAAAATTACCACAAAATAGCGGAAAGGAAAAAGTATGAGCATGATTGGTTCTTTCTCAACATGGTTGCGTTCTAGATTAAAAAAAGAGCATAAGGCTAAAATTTTAATTTTAGGTCTAGATGCAGCTGGTAAAACTACTTTAACAAGGTATATGCGTTTTGGTAAATTCAATGAAAATATGGCACCCACGATAGGCCAAAATATTGAGTCTTTTGAATTTGAAGGATGGACACTTACAACTATTGATGTAGCAGGTCAAGCTCATTTTAGGTTTTTATGGGAAGCTCATTATCCTGGTACAGAAGCAGTAATTTTTGTAATTGATTCAGCAGATATTGAAAGATTACCAGAAGCTCGTGATGTTTTAAAGACTCATGTTATGAACAATCCATATATGGAATCTGTCCCCATTTTGATTTTAGCGAATAAACAAGATCTCCCTGGGGCAGTAGAAGCACCTTTACTCATACAAATGTTGGGATTACATTTAGATTTGAAAGATCGAACATTTGCAGTTTTTGATTGTAGTGTATTACACGGTAAAGGTGTAAAAGAAGCTTTCATTTGGCTTATAAATGAACTGGAGTCTAAAAAGTATTAACTTACTTTTTCAACAATTTTACTTTTTTTAAATTCTTATAAAATAAGAGAGGGTATTATATGTACCTTTAATTTGCTGTCTGTTTCTTCCATTCCATTATTAAAGCCGCTTCTCCATCACGATAATAGTTCTCTATTTGCCTTTTAAAATTGTAATTTAGTTTCTTGTATAGTTCAATGGCTGGATAATTTGATTTTCTGACTTCTAAATATATAGTGTTAATTCCTTTATTTATCATCCTTTCCATTACAAATTTCATTAGTTTATATCCTACATTTTTTCTTCTAAATTCAGGCAAAACAGCGATAGAGATAATATGCCCTTTGAAATTTGGTATTCCAATAAGTGAAACAAAGGTTTTTTCTATTCTGGAAAGAACATAACCTATAATTTCCTCTTCTTCAATGGCTACGGCACAATCTTCCCCATAATTAGATAAAATATGATAAAAGAAATCAAACGAATAGTTTTCAGGTAAACAGAGTTTATTTATTTCCATTATTTGTTTAATGTCGGATATTTCTGCTTGCCTTATTAGAAGTGTTGATGACATTAAATTGATTTCTATCAATAGATATAAAAATTTTCCACTAAAACTAGTATAAATAATTATTTGCTCTGGGTTTCAAGTAGTATTTTCATCAACTTAATTTTTGTACAATATTTTTGTACGCCAATCTTGCTCTCGGAAAGATCTGTCTAGGAGGGAGATCTAAACACTCATTGAGCCAGAGGAGAAGGTTGAGCACTCCTCCACCGTGGAAACTGGATGAATAAATCCTCTCACACGGGAAAGTTAAGTCGTATTCAACTTTTCTTTGATTTCTTTCTTTATGTGCATGTTTTTTTTTATCCTGACACGCCGTGCCAGCTTAGAGAGTAAGTATTTTTCTTAACATCTATCTTTTTTTTTCACTCTCTACATTAATAATGTCTTTTCACTATTTAAACACCAATTTTTTAATTTGACAAAAATGTACAAAAAAGCTCTTCATGAGTTTCCAATAAAATGATTTTTGTCAATTGTTTTCCACAAAATATAGCTGTAGTTTTAAACCCATTTATCTAAACATTTTTAAGAGATTAAAAATGATGAAAATTGTAATCTAATTTAAGCATTTGGAGTTTTTATCATGACGAATGAACTAAATGACAAACAAGATGATTTAGAGATTATCTCTGATAAAATCGTTGTAGGACCTGATAGATTAACTCGTTTTGAACGTGCAAGGATAATCGGCGCAAGGGCCTTACAATTAAGCATGGGCGCTCCAGTTCTTTTAAATTTAGAAAATGCTGATACAAAATCTCCAATTGTAATTGCTGAATTAGAGTTAAGAGCTAAAATACTTCCAATAAGTATTCGTAGAGAATTTCCAAATAAAACGTATCAAATTATCCCTATTCAAAAACTGAGGGATATTCAAGCAATACGTGAACTCTAGTTTCGAATTAGAACTAATCAAAACAAATAAAAAGCTATATTAAAGCAAGCACACAAGAGAGGATAATTATGGTAAAAATACCCACAAAAATGTCTAAATATTGCCCTAATTGTAAGAAACATGTAGAAATGAAAGTTAAACAAGAGAAGTCAGCTAGAAGAGGAGGAGGATTTGGAGCTACTGCTAGAAAAGAAAAGATACGAAGACGTGGATATGGAAATCTAGGTAAATATAGTAAAAGGGCAGTAACCCAAACAAAAATGGCATCTAAAACCTCTAAAAAAGTAGACCTTCGACTTACTTGTCCTGAGTGCAAGAAAGTTTGGGTTTTGAGCTATCCTCGAACTAAAAGAACAGAATTTGTTAAAGTATAATTTCTATTCTTTAATTATTCTCTTATTTTTAAGCCATTTTTTATTTTACTATAGTTTTGATTTTCTAAAAATATAAACAATCATTTAGTAATACTTATTATTAATATTGTAGACCGCAACAAAACAGAGAATCTTCTGGAAACAGAGGAGGTAAAAAAATGGGTATGCTTTACGAGTATGAAGCTAAGGAATTGTTTAGAAAACACGGGATTCCAACTCCCGCTAATAAATTATATAAAAATAAAGAAAGTATTGATGATTTTGTAAAAGAAATTAATCAAGAAACATTTATGGCAAAAGGTCAAGCTCTTGCTGGAGGAAGAGGAAAGGCAGGATTAATAAAGAAAGTTACTGCTGAAGAAGCTGAAAATTACATTAAGAGTATAATTGGTAGAGATCATAAAGGGAAACCAGTTCAGCAAGTAATGTTAGAAGAACCTATGACAATTGCAAAAGAATATTATCTCGCAATTATGATTAACAATGCAACAGGAAACTACCACGTTCTTTCTTCAAGTATGGGTGGTGTTGACATCGAGTCAGTTGCAAAAGAGCATCCTGAAGCGATTTTTAGACAAGATTTACCTATCGATTTTGAACCCTTACCTTATCAATTTGTGGATTTAGGGAAAAAATTAGGTTTTCAAGGTCGAGTTTTGAATCAATTTACCAGTATTATGGTAAAAATGTTTTCAATGGCAATTAGTGAAGATTTAACTTTAGTCGAAATTAATCCACTTATTCTAACAGAAGATAACAAACTTATCGCAGCAGATGCTAAAGTCGTTGTAGATAAAAACGCATATTATAGAAACAAGGATCTAGCACAATTGAAGTCCCAAGTCGATCAATATACAGAACTTGAACTCGAAGCAACTGAAGCAGGGATATCCTACGTTGAACTTGAGGGAGAAATAGGTATAATTGCTTGTGGTGCTGGATTATCAATGGCAACTTGTGACCTTTTGGAGTATTATGGTAGTTCTCCTGCAAATTTCCTTGATGTTGGCGGTGGAGCAGATAGGGAGAAAGTCCATAAAGCTTTAGACATTTTATCTAGAGAAAAAATAAAAGGTATATTTATCAACGTTTTTGGTGGTATAACCCGCTGTGATGAAGTTGCTCGTGGAATTATCAGCGCAAAAGAAGAATTGAATATAAAAATTCCAATGGTTATTCGACTAATAGGAACGAATGACAAAGAGGGAATAAAAATATTAGAAGAAAATGGTTTTCATGCTTTTGGTGAAATGAAACCTGCAGCAAAGAAAATAGTTGAACTTGTTAAAGGAGGAAATTAAGATGGCAATTTTATTAGATGAAAATACAAAAGTAATTGTTCAAGGTATAACAGGAAAACAAGGACGTTTTCACGCTAAATCAATGTTAGACTATGGAACAAAAGTTGTAGCTGGTGTCACTCCAGGAAAAGGAGGAGAGGAAGTACATGGGGTGCCTGTGTTTGATAGCGTAAAGGAAGCTGTTGATGCAACAAATGCAGAAGCTTCAGTTATTTTTGTTCCAGCACCCTTTGTTTATTCTGCAGCAATGGAAGCTATAGACGCAGGAATAAAACTTCTAGTAATAATTACAGAAGGAGTACCAGTAAAAGATTCAGCCAAAATACGTAAGAAATGCAAAGAAACAAATGTTCAACTTATAGGGCCCAACTGTCCTGGATTAATTACTCCTGGGAAGAGTAAGATAGGAATTATTCCTGGACAAATTTGTATGCCTGGTAATGTAGGAATTGTTAGCAGAAGCGGAACCCTAACATATGAAATCATTCAAAACCTTACTCTTAATGGGTTAGGCCAGAGTACTTGTGTTGGTTTAGGAGGAGATCCAGTTCATGGTATAGATTTTACTGAAGCTCTTGAAATGTTTGAAAATGATGAGCAAACTGAACATATTATCTTGGTAGGAGAAATAGGTGGTACAGGAGAACAAGAAGCTGCAGAGTTAATAAAAGAAAAAATCACTAAACCTGTTTATGCTTTTATTGCTGGAAATGGAAGCTGGGTTAAACCTGGAAAACAAATGGGACACGCAGGAGCTATTGTCCAAGGTGAATCAGGGACTGCTAAAGCAAAAATGGAAATTCTTTCAAAAGCAGGAGTAGTCACGGTTCGTACACCTCAAGAAATACCCGAAAAAATTAAAGAAAAGAGTAGTTAACCTCTCTTTTAATCTCTTTTTTATGTATTGAAAGTTTTTTCGAAATTGTAGGGGGTATCATGTCCAAAACGTAGGTGTATAGAATAGGAAATTGAAATAGTAAAAGATTGTGAAATATTAAAATCTGAAGTAGGAACTATAATTGAACCTCCAATAGTTAAATCCCCTTCTTTTTGATAGAAAGAGTACCAGTACATGTAAGCTAACTCTTTATCATTTTGTATTAGAGTAATATTGAAGTTTTTCAATACTTTATTCCATGTTCCATCGTGTGAAAAATAGATCTTATAAGCAATAAAGTAAATTTCTCCATCATCATATTGTTGAATTTGAACAAGGCTGATGTCTTTAATTCCTGTTTCTAAGTTCCTGTTACTTACAATAGTATCTAATATTGGAATAAAAATTATTAAAGAAATAATAAATACAACTGATATAATAACCTTATTTCTAGATTTTTTATCTCTAAAAGTGTTAACAACTTTGTTTTTGATTCTTTTTGGCAATTGTTGAAAATATCTGAAAATCTTATCTTTAACACTAACTTTTTCTTTTTTTGTATTTTCTTCTTTGCATTTTTCTTCTTTCTCTTCTTTTTTTTCTTTCTCTTCTTCTGGGCTTAATATTAAGTAAATTAAGACAATAATTAGAAATCCTATGACTAGATATTGAATAAAAGGATAGGCGCTTAACCATAATCTCAAATAACCTATTTTTGGTATTAAAAACACTGTTTTTCCTAAAATTGCATCATAAGGAATTAATGTTGATGAAATATTGTAAGAATCAACATAATTATTACTATCTGGGTTATCTCCACTTACTCGATAATAATATTCTATTCCTTCATTCGTCGAAACTTTGGTTATATTAATTACTCTATGAATTATAAGTAATTTCTTTGAATCAGGAATACTGGGGTTGAGATTGCTGCGATAAACTATTACATCCCCCATGTGAATATTATCAGGTTTTGACTTAACAATAAGAAACATGTCCCCTTGATCATAGGTTGGCCACATACTTGAATGAGGTCCATTTTCGATAACAACAAGTGATGTTCCTAGTATTCCTCCTGTTAGCATTTTAAGGATGACAAACATGATTGATGCTATGATGATAAATGAGAAAACATCTTTCCACTTAATTTTAGATAAATATTCAGAAATTGACTGAGACATTGATTGATGGAAGTGATTTCCATTTTTAAATATTTACTTTTTTATCGGAAAAAACTTAAGCACAGATTCTAATTGACAACTATAATGTTTAAGCAGATCGCAGCAGATATTGATAAAATAAGGTGGGAATATAAAAATAAAATTCTTTTTATAGAGATTACAGGTTTCCTAAGAAGTGCTGGATACACTTTAATCGAACCAAAAGTTAAAATTTCTGAACACGAAAAAAAGATTTCTATTTCCCTTTTATCAAGAAGAAAAAAAAATATTGCCACTCAAGCTTTAGTTCCTTTTACTAAAAAAATAGAGTTTTCTATTTCATCTAAAGGTACTTGGCAAGTTATTTGTAACGATAAAGAAGAAATCATCGATATTTAAACCTGTAATTTAGTTTTTTGATAGTATTTTTTTTTATTCATCAAAAAATATTTTCTTCTGTTACACAAAAGTTTAATTATGTCTTTTTTGTCGGTTATTGTATGGGTACTGATACAAAAGATTCTCTCTATTTATTATCAAGAGAATACTTGAAAAGATATGGAAAAATAATAGATGATCTTTCAGAAATAGAAGGACTAAAAAGAAGTGCAATAAAATTTCTAGTTAAGGTAAAGAATCACTTTCTAGGTGTTTGGATTCTGGATTGGAAAAGGAATGTGGGGACAGATAAAATTATACATATTGAACGTTTAATCCAAAGATCAAACCTTAGTGGTGGATTTATTATCACTAATAAGTTCTCTTCAAATGCAAGACAACTTGCAGAACAGACTGACAGTTTGATTTTAATTGAAAAATCTGAAATTTTATATCACTCAAAAGGCACATTTTAACTTTTAATATTTCTTTAATTTATTTTAATTAGACTGTCTCTTTTGTTCACTTTTTAGATAAGAAATATAATAAGACTATCGCTACTTTTTTAAATTATAAATTCGTAATATTTTTAGAAACTCATAAAAGTGATTAATATGATGAAAAAAAGAGGTGTTTCTCCAGTAATTGCAACAGTATTGCTTATAGCTCTAGTAACAGCTGCTGCAGCTATTGTATTTTTGGTAGTTTTACCAATGGTTCAGAATCCTGGTGCACAAGCATTGATTACTACTCCAAATGGAGCTATTGATAATGGAAATGGCACTATGACTTTTAATTTCCAGATTAAAGCGACAGGAGGAGATATTACAGTCACTGATGTAACTGTGTCTCCAACAGTAACAGTTAGTTTTACTGCTATAACAATAAGTGCAGAATCTACTCAAACAGTACAAGTTTGGGGAGCATTTACTGATAATACAGAATATACATTTACTTTTACTTTTACATCAGGAGATAGTTCTTTCACTGAAACAGTATCTGTAACAGCATAAAACAGTTTTTCTTTTTCTTATTTTTTATTTATTTATTTTGTTTTTAGAAATTTGCTTATATTTATAACCTATTAAGTTTACACTTATACGAGAGTAATGGAAAGCGCTGCAAAGTTGTTATTTCAATCTATTAGCTCTATATACGATTCAACAATTAGTAGTAGCGCGCTTCAATCTCAAATCTGTTTTAAATCTTTAAATAAACCCACTTATTATTATGGGATACGTTTAAACGATTCTATTATTCCTGATAGATTAATTATAAGAATTACAGAGAATAAAAAGGATATTTTCATTGATCTATTATGGTTAGTTAATTCTCATGATTTTATAATTAAAAATTGTGCACTATTCTCTTATCAAAAAAAGAAAATTACATGTTCTTCAAATTCAAAAGAAGTTAAAATCCTACTAGAGCAAGATCCTTCTATTTCAGCTTGTTATGATGATCTTATAAAAGTAGAGGGATTATTTCAGAAAATTCTTGTAGGTTCTAAATATTGCTATTTTCAGAAAGTTTTCGATGAAATAGGGGTTGACTTTGATAAAATTCCAACACAATCATTTGCTATCTCTAGAAGTGTTTTAAAACAAAAAGAATTAAGTAACCTTCAGTATCAAGACTTTGCAATTAATTCTTTTATTGCAATAATTGATATTGTACAACGTTCATTTGAATTATTAGATTTACAAAGAAAAGGAGAAAAAAATATAAGCAAAGTATACTACTGTGTTCGTTGTGGTTATAAAATTCCATCTTCCTCTTACTTTTGCCCTTTTTGTGGTGCAAAACAATAGATACACTTACTATTGCTTTTTTATTTTACCTCTTGTTCTTAATTAAATCCAGTTATGAAAAAAGATGGACAATAAGGCTTATTTATAAGAGATTTATAAGACTTTTCAATGATTGTAGAAGACGTTTCCAAACCACTAAGTTCTACAGAATTAGAAGAGCTAATACATGTCTTATATAGCAAGGAGATATCTGTTAAAGAGTTTGTTGATTCTATAAAGACATCTAGAGATGAGACAATTTCATTAATTAAACATGAAAATGTCGTCTATGGTTATTTTCTGTGGGCAAAAGATGAAGAAATAGATGAAGAGGAAAATAAAGTGCTGCAATCTATTTTTACGATTGAAGATTTGGTATGTATTCCTTCATTCGAAAATTTAAAGGTTAAAGGGGAATTAGTTTCAATAATTGAAGAAAATGCAAGAAGTAAAGGCTGTAATTTAATAGAAATATCTGTTCCAAGCCAATCTTTTAATATTATTTCAATATTTTTAGAAAGCAACAAGTACGAGCTTACTTCTTTAAGAGTAAGTAAGGAACTTGAGAGAAAGACTGAATTCGTAAAGATCTATACTGGTATTGAAAAATATATTAAACCCCAATTAGTTGAATTACTAGTTTCAAAAGAAGGGACATATCAATTAGAATTGATAGAAGAACCTTCAGATTACAAAAATATTTTAGAACAAGGTTTCAGTCCTGAAATAGTTAGCGTGATTTTTGATTTAGAAGAAAGAAATACTGATGAGTTATTTGAAAAAATTAATGAAGTTACTGATTGGCAAGAGTTTTCAATTACCTTAATCTCATATCTAAGCTAATTTTTTAACTTTTTTAATATTTTTCTCGTATTGCTTGGTTTATTTGTAATTATTCCATCTACATCTAGCTTTAAACATTTTTTTATAGCCCTCTTTCTATCTACTGTCCAAGTAACAACCTTTTTGTTTAGCTTTCTGAAGTATTGAATGTTTGTTCTGTTAAGAAAAAGGTAATATGGATTTACGCTATCAATATATTCATTTTTAATGAACTCTTTTACTTTCTTACTGGGATATAGAAAAAGAAAAGCAAGAGAAAAACCCAATTTCTTTTCTTTTAATTCTTCAACGACTTCCTTATAGAATGAACTAACCATTATTTTGGAATAATCAATATTAATTCCTTTAAGGAAATCATAAAATTGTTCTTTTTTTATTTTACATTTTACTTCTACATTAATACTAATTGAAGGAATAAATTGGTTTAAAACGTCTTCAAGTAATGGTATATTTTCATTGTTGGGTAATACAATTTGATTTAATTCTTTAAGAGAAGTTTCTTCAATTATGTAGGATTGGTTTTTATATTTTATTTTGGGATCATGGTGTACAACAAAAAAGCCATCTTTAGTTAAATGAGTATCTAATTCGATCATATCTGCCCCTTGTTCAACAGCTAAATTAAAAGCTGAAAAACTATTTTCATAAGCTTCATCTGAAGCTCCTCTATGTGCAATAATAAGTGGATTATTTATCATTAGTTTTTCTAAATTTTCATTCAAATAAATGCTTTTCCCCTTTTTCAATTATAAAGAAACACACTTAAAAACGTTGAAAAAAAAGTTCTTTGAGAAAGAAATGACTTATAAAATTAAAAATATAAATCTAGCTGAAGAAGGAAGAAAAAAAATAGAGTGGGCAGAAAGCAGGATGCCTGTAATGATGAAGTTGAGAGAAGAATTTTCTAAAACTAAGCCTTTAGAGGGAATGAGAATAGCTGGATGTTTACATGTAACAAAAGAGACTGCTGTGTTAGTTGAAACACTTGTTCTTGCTGGAGCAGAGGTTTCTTGGAGTGGGTGTAATCCGTTGTCTACAAAAGATGATATAGCAGCTGCTTTAGCAGCAAATGATATCTCAATTTTTGCTTGGCATGGAATGACAACTGAAGAATTTTATTGGGCTATAGATAAAACTCTTGAATTTAAACCTACATTGACTCTTGATGATGGAGCAGATTTAATATTTAGAATACATTCAGAGTTTCCCCATTTAGCAGAAAATATTATCGGTGGGACTGAAGAAACAACTACTGGTGTTCACAGACTAAGGGCAATGGAAAAAGCAAATAAGCTATTATACCCTATAATTGCAGTCAATGATACTCCAACTAAATGGCAATTTGATAATGTATATGGAACAGGACAGTCAACTATCGATGGAATATTAAGAGCAACAAACATTCTTATTGCAGGTAAAACTTTTGTTGTAGCAGGTTATGGCCATTGTGGAAGAGGAGTAGCTAAAAGAGCATCAGGTTTAGGTGCAAATGTTATAGTTACAGAAGTAGACCCTGTTGAAGCATTAAAAGCCACATTAGAAGGCTTTAGAGTAATGAAAATGGTTGACGCTGCTGAGATAGGTGATATTTTTGTAACTGCAACAGGAATGAAAGATGTAATAACTAAGGAACACTTTGAAAAAATGAAAGATGGGGCAATAATCTGTAACACTGGTCACTATGATGTTGAAATTAACATTAATCATTTAGAGGAGTTAGCTGTTGAGAAAAGAGAATTAAGGATAAATAATGAAGAATATAAATTAAAAGATGGAAGAAGATTATATTTGCTTGCTAAAGGAAGACTTGTTAATCTTGCTTCTGCAGAAGGACACCCATCAGAAGTTATGGATATGTCTTTTGCAAACCAATTATTAAGTTTGATTTATCTTAAAGAAAATGGAGGAAACTTAAAGAAGAAAGTGTATGATGTCTCAGAAGAGCAAGATAAGAGGGTGGCTAGTTTGAAATTGAAGTTAATGGGTTATGAAATTGATGAATTAACAGAAGAACAGAAGCAATATAGAGACGCTTTCTTTGAAGGAACATAAAATCAGAGACAAATCGACGGAAGATTTTTAGACTAGAAATAAGTATCTCAATATATAGGAAGAGGTATAGAATTGATAAAGCATCTACTTATCCTAACAACATATGGGCAAATATTTTATAGCCAAGAATTTGGAACGGAAGAAACAGTGGATGTCGCTTTAACTGGAGGGTTAATGTCTGCGATATACTCTATGGCTACTGAAACTCAAAGAGAAAATATCACTGAGTTTGAAATGATGACTTCTAGAATTAAATTTAGAGAAGAAGAAAATGATCTATTGTTTGTTCTTACTGTCGATAAACGAATGGATGAAAAAGATGTCGAAGATTTGCTGGATATGATTTCCAAAAGGTTTTTTGAGAAATATGGAGAACTTCGGGTAGATGGGCTTATTTTAAGCGATTTTGAAGAAGATGTGACAGAAATAATAAATAACAAATTATGGTATCTCGAAACTTCTAAAAGAAAATTCAAGTTTTTTGACTACTTAGCTTTAATTGTTACTTCAGTAATATTGGGTTGGTATATTTATTTAATATTCAATATTCCAAGTTTTGTTTGGACTCCTTTGCTGAAAAAATTAGCTCAACCAGTAGATTTTGTTCTCTATCTTCTAATTTTAATGGCTTCTTTTTCTTTACCAGGATTAGCGTTGTATTTTATTCTAAAGTTTTCTAATATTAAGGATATATTCAGATTCTCAAAAGATTACCTAACTAGGCCAACAAGAGCAAGCTACGCAGAGCTATTACCTAACTACTTTTTGTTAAGTATTGTTATTTCTTATGTACTTTACTTTAGTTTTATGGTGTTTAGTAAAGCTTACTTCTCTGAAATTACAGCTTTTCCAATGTATCCTGGAGCACTACTAGGTTCTGATTATTCACAACCCTTTTCTTTTTATAATATGAGCAGCTCAGACATTGGCGATCAAGTATTAGTAGGTTCATTTACTTGGTTTAGCTGGGTTTTCCTATGTCCACTTATTTATTCATTAATCTTGGGAGAAAAGGAAAAGTGGAAATTACTTAGAAATAGTATTTTTATTGCCTCAATTGCAATAACTGCATTACTAGGTTGTTTAGTTGTAGGAGGAGTAATTTACCTGCAAGCTGTAGGTTTTCATCCTACAAATCCTGTTCTTTTTGCAGATGATGTTTCATCGCTTTTATACCAATTTGTTGCCCGTTTTCCATTAAACATTTTCTTTTACGGTTTTCTTCTATTTTTGGGTGTAGGGATAAACAGAGTTACTCCTCCTAAAACTAAGGTTTCTTCTCTTCTTGCTATTTGGGTATCAATTTACCTAACACTTATTATTCAACGACTATTCTCTGATCTATGGGCTGGAAATTGATCTCTCTCTTTTCTCTTTCTACAAAGAATTTTTAAATTCATAAGATAGAAGGTAGATGAAGTTACAATGCTCTCATTTAGTGTTCTCTTCTTTTTCCATAATAGAAAAAGAACTTACCAAGCAATATTAGTACTCTCTCTTTCCTTAGTAATCTATATTTCAACTACTCTCTTGGTGAGAGGTTATTCTTCAAATCTTTCAGGAATGGCTAACATTATTACTCCATCAGATGAATATATTATAATAGAAAAGGAAAAGTCACTATCTGAAAGTAGAATTGAAAATCAAACTATTGATTTTCTTTATGATTATGCAGAAAAAACTCCAAATATAAAAGCAATAGTCGCATACAAATATGCACCAATAATTGTAAAAGGAGAAAATGGTAGAATTAAGGAAACTTATCTTCGTTTATTGAATTTTACTTATTTTAATTCGTATTATCCTTGGGAGTATGTTTATTCGTTTGAAAATCCGGGTTCTGATGAGCTTATTTTAGGAAGATACTTAGCTTCTTTGTTATCTGCTGATAAAAACTCAATAGTTGACGTTTGTCTTCCAACTATCAATTTTAACACATCTCTTGTAATTTCTAATGTAATAACAAACAGCGATGAATTTGAACTCGAAATAATTGCGAGCTTTAGCAGCATTTTGAACTCACACTTTGATTATTTCTCTTTTATTGAAATAAAAATTAAAGAACCTTCAACTATTTCTGCTATTCAAGAGGATATTAAAGAAAAGTATCCTGAACTTGATGTAATAAGTGAAAAGCAAACACAAGAATTTATCATTTATGGTACAAATGATATCATACAAACTCTTAATCTATTGCAATCCTTATTTTTTATTTTAATGCTTGTTTCAATTACGTATAGCATTTATACTTTAGTAAAAGAAAGTGAAAAAGAAATTTTTATTCTCCGTTCTATAGGGGCCACCAATTTAAATATTATTAGCCTTTTTCTTCTCCAATCATTATATATAGGACTAATTTCAGCATTCTTGGCTTTAATTGGTGGATTTTTATTAATTGTTTCCATTGTTTCGGCAGTAACAGCTTTTTCTTATCTTCCTTATATTTCTGTCACAATATATTCAAAGTTAATTGTAATTATTTTTGGTTTTTCAATAGGTTTGTCAATATTATCAGGAATAATTCCTTCTTTCCTTGCGTCAAAAATAAGATTACTTAAGGAGGATGAAAATATTGTTTAATCTTAGACATACTTTCCTATATAACATTTTACCAAAAAAGAGATTACTAATAGCTTTTATTGGTTTTTTCATTAGTTCAGTAGTTATCTCTGGTGGATCAATATTAATGTATAGTATTGTTTCTTCTACTACAACTTATCTCGGTGAGAGTGATGATGTCCTTATAATAACGAAAGAAGGTTCTACAACTCCCTATACAAGCCAATTACCTCTAGACTTTGTTGAAGCAGTGAAATTTGTACCTGGAGTAGTTGAAGTGTGTCCCGAGGTTTTAACTGCAGCGGTATATAAAAATAAGGCTATTTATTTTAGGGGAGTAGATACATATAGCTTTTGGAATTTTACTCCTTATACTTTAATTGATGGGGTATTATTAGATGACAAAGATACCTTTAATGTTACGATTGGATTAAACTTTGCAGAAGAGCATAAATTAGAGGTTGGAGATTTCATAACTATTTATTCTACAAAAACAACTTCAGCTATTGAATTAAGAGTCAAATCTATTATTTACACTGGTACACTTCTAGATGATGAACTAGTAGCTCCATTAGCAATTGGACAATTTTTAACTTTTGATTCGTTTAACTATATTACTCATGTTAGAGCAAGGATTGATTTATCAAAAACTACAAAAGAAAAAGTGAAAAGTATAGTATCGAATAGTTATAAAATTAAAGTTGGAGTACGAACCTTTAATGAAACACAAGAGCTTAATGCTACTGTTTTTGTTCAAGATTTGCGCGGACAAAAAATTAACACAACTGAAATTGTAAACTTAAACTCTATGGTATTTGAACTCCCATTTAGAATGTATGAAATTTATGCACAGATAGGAGATTTTAAGTCAAATAAAACACAAATATTACCTGGAATAGACTTAGAGGTCAACATTCTTATTCCTTATTTAGAAAGAGTTGTGAATTTTACTGTTTTAACAGAAGAAAAAGAACCAATAGAAAACGCAAAAATAAGCTTAACTCGCAAAGATTCTGATGTTTATTCTTATACTGATGAAATAGTATTGTATTCAAATTCTAAAGGAAAAGCAGTTGTCACTCTCAGTAATGGTACGTATTCTGCTGTCATCTCTTATAAAAGATTCAATAACAAATTCAATTTTGTAACTCAGGAAAATAATGAATTTACGATAACATTGATAAAGAAACATCCAGACTTACAAGTGAATTTTCCAAAAAACAACTCTATAATACATGGTACAACACTTAATCTCTCTTTTGTTAGTTCTCCTGGTTATTCAATATATTATTACTTTGATGGCGATGGATCCAACACTTATACTTATTATAGTGAGTATTCTGGTCTACTATCCCCTGAATTCCTTTTACACAAATTTTCAGGAGAAGCAGGAGAACACACGCTTACAGTTTATACAAAAAATTCTTATTATTCAGGAAACGTGTCAGAATATTTTAATTCAACAATTATTTATTTCACTATAATTGACCCACCTGAAACTTTAGAATTTGAAAATGTTTCAGATATGTCTAATTTAGAGCCCAATCAAGTATTGAAAGTAAACTTACCATTTAACTATTCTTATTATGCCCCTTCCTATAGCTGGGACGATAAAGAATGGATAAGTATGGATGATAATCAGATCGTTGCAGAAGCAACAATAGGATTGCATAAGTTAGAAATTAAACTTAAAACGAATACTAAGCAAAAGACCTATTTCTATTATTTCTCTATTTCAGAAAACAATTACAATTTTGGATTGTATAACTTATCGTATCATAAAAAAATAAAACCAAATTCAATTTTTAAGGTTTGGTTTAATAATCTAACAGAGCCACTCTTCTATAGTTGGGATAATCGTAGTTCAAATAATTTATTTGAACACGAATATATTTTAACAACAAGTTTATCAGAAGGTAGTCATTCATTAACTATTGGATTCCAAAAAGATGGGCTATGGAACAATAGAAGTTACAATGTAATTATTGATACTGGTATTCCAAATATCTCTCTTTCAGCTACAAATAATTCTATTCTAAGTTCAGGAGAATTTTTGACCGTTTTTTCAAATGAAACAATTTATGATCTTGCGTTTTCATGGGATAATCAAAAATATTCATTATCTTATGATAACAAAATCCCAACTCCTTATACAAACGGTACACATACTTTAAGTTTGGTTGGTTATGATTTAGTGGGTAATAGATTTAATTTATTTTACAATTTCACTATTGTTAATCAAACAAATGTTAATCTTTATGATTTCTTTTTGTTAAACGAGTATTCAGGGCTGATTAATCAAACATTTGTTGAACTCGAAATTTATTCTCCACCTGATGTTTCAACAATAACCTATGAATTAGAAGGAATGCTAAATATTTCAGGAAATTACTCGGAAAAACTACTATTTTATCTTTATTCCGGGAAATATAATTTAACAATTAAACTCTTCAACAGCTCCCAAATTGTAGGTTACAGAAATTGGTCTTTTTATGTAATGAATGGATACAACAAATCATTCATTTCGTACTCTGATTTAACACAAAATAATGATTTAGAAGATGTTGTGGTCTACTTCCCAGAATTCGATGTTTCATATAAATTAGATGAATCATCAACAATATTTATTACAGATAATATATGGTCTTCAATTATTTCGTCTTACAATTCTACTTACAACTTATTTTCATATTTGTTTGTTGATACACAACCACCTAGTGTTTCTATACTATCACCAGACAAAGGGTCTGATCTTGCAAATATATGGTTGGATTTAAAAACAGAAGCTGTAGAAGTTTTTTACAAAATTGATTCTTTAACAACACTTAGTAAATATTACTCTCCTGTAGTTATATCTAATTTATCAATAGGAGAACACAAATTATATTTAACTTTGTATGATAGTTTGAAGAATAAGAAGGAACTTACATATACTTTTTCTATAGGAATCGAATATTCTCTTGTTAATTTAACTTTTGTTTATTCTGAAATAGGAAATGTTACTCTAGCCCCAAATTATGAATTTAAAGTTCGTTCTATTTGGAATAAAACTTTAATTTCTCTACAATCAAATAACAATGGAACTTCACTATTTAAAATTTTGAAAGGACAGTTTTATTTGTACATCACTTATGATAATACAACATTTGTATTTACAATCAATGCAATAAGTAATATTGAAAAAACTATATTTCTTGGAAAAACAAATTTGACATTATCGTTTATTGATGTCTATGCGAATCTGCCAATATCAAACCAGTACTTCAATATTTACGATATTACAGGATTACTAATAAAAAGACTAAAAACAAATATTACAGGAGAAACAGAAGTGTCTTTGGACACAGGCATTTATTTTGTGGAATATGAAGTGCTTGATAATATTTATTCTTTTTATATTTATGTTTTTGAGGGAACGCAATCTTATACTTTTTATGTACTTTCACAGCCTGAATCAATTAGTTTAACTTTTATATTTAGCAATAACACTCAGGCTAAAAACTTGCCAATAATTGTTGAAACTGAGTTTTTTGGAAATATTAGTTTTTATACAGATATTAACGGAGAATACGTTTTGTTGCTACCTTATCAAAAAATAGTTATACATGTTTTTTCACCTTCAGGAAGAAGATTAATATCTTTAACTCGATATATCGAACCAGGTATTTCCTCTCTTAAAATCGTTATTCCTAGTGAAAAGAGTTCTACTTATCAAGAATTGCCATTTCAGAATATAGGCGGTTCTTTTGACATACTTATAAGTTTATCTTCAGAGTATATGGAACATTATCTAAAGGGTTCTTTGCTTTTTACATATACTTTGGCTTATGCTGAAATTATTCTGATTGTATTGATTGTAGGCGCTAACTTATACGCTATTTTGAGAAATATAAACACAGAAAGTAGAAAAGAAATAAGAATTACTGAGATGATAGGTGCTACTTATCCTCATATTATGTTTTCTATTTTTTCCAGATTGGTTATTTTATCCTCTTTCTCCTATTTTATTGGGTATTTTGTGGGGACTGAAATTCTTAAATTATTAGCTAAGATGAACAAAACAGTATTCTTTGGTCATACATTTATTCCAAAAGGTAATGTATTTATTTTTATTATATGCTATTTCTTGATATTGATAATTGTAAGTATGACATCATTATTTTTAGTAGTTTCACATAAGAAAAGGGAGAAAAAAAGGAGAGAAAGTAAAATTCCGTTGAAATAAACTTCTACTTAATAGTAAATCCATTAATACCATAAGTAAACCAGCTGTTATTATAATAATAAATATTCAAACCACTTGTTGATAGAGTTGAAACATGATAACTCTGTGTCTCAATTTCATTTGTGTTTGAATGGTAATAAGATATTAAAATATCAATTGAGAATATTGTGTATGAACTCTGTTCTAATGTTAAAAGTGTAAATTGGTTAAAGCTTTCTACTTCTGGTTTTTTAATTGTGTAGTTTAAAACTGATGTTCTTCTTGTATGTTCTCTAAAACTTGAATATTCTGTAGAAATTGTGAGATTAAATGGCTGTTTTGTGGGTATTGCTGTAAAGTCTTGAATAAGATCTATTTGGGCTTTACTGCCATTTATAGTTGTTTTGTGGAAATTATTACTAAATAAGTTTGTTTTACTATTTTCATTCTTTAGAAGAAATTCAACAGGACCGATATATGGCTTGCTAAAATCATAATTGTTGAATGTATATAGCAAGTATTCTTCATTATAAAAATTCAAAGTGAATAATTTTCTATTTGCCAGTATTCGAAAGATGTAATATTTCCAATAATATTTCTCTATGAAAGCTTTGTACCAATCATTCTTTTGATTTTGAGAAACAAAAATTGAGACATTATACTTATTGAAGAAATTAAAGAGTCTTGTTACATTCTCTCTATCTAAAGGAAATATACCTTCCTTAATTCCTGAGCTTTGTATAGATCCAAACATATATACATCTATAGTAGGTTGAGAGACATAGTACTCTATTCCAGGAGTATTAATAGATAGTATTGTTTCCCAATCTGAAGCTCCAAGTCTATTAATAGCATTTTTTAATTCTTCATAATTGGTTCTAGTGTAATAACTATAGCGATGTTGATATTCATTAATATTGAATTTACAATAAGTAATGAGAGCAGCTTGAGCTGCCATTGGAACAAATATTAATACGAAAAGCATAAAGGTTGTTGATATCTTCTGAATACTCTTTTTTTTGCTGTAGATCTTAGTAAAACTAAGATTCCAACTTTTTTCTTTCCAAATGAATAGAAACACAATCAAAGTTAGAAAAAATGAGAATCCAATAATGCTTCCAACATGTGTATGAGCTTTATACCAACGTTCATGAAAATTGACTATAACTCCAACTTCAAAAGGAAAGACTGGATAAAGAGATAAAAAGGCTGTTAAAGCAAGGAAAATAAAAGCAAAAAAGCCATCATTTTCTAAATTAAATTTTTCATTAAAGAAGTTTACAATTCCTTTGAACCCAAAAATTACAATTATTGTTAGCGGGACAACAATTGGGGAAAGATAACGAATTGAACCTAAGGCAAAAAATCCTTGCCAGAAGATATAGAAAAATACTAACCAGATGATTAATCCATGTTTATTCTTTTTGTGTGCACAGAATAGTCCTGTAAGTTTTACAAATAGCCATGAAGGTGCAAACATTGTTGCAATTAGAATTGCAAAAGTAGAGGTTACAAAGGTTGCTGTATGAGCGTTTTCAAGGTAAGTCTCAACAAAAGGAAGGCTTATACCTTTCCAACTAAGATTGAAAGTAGCATTTCTAGGGTCCCAGTAAGTATTTCTAAGCATTTCTTCAACACCAGTTATTCTTAACATATGTTGTGCCCAGAAATAACCTACAAAGATAGGAAAAGAAAAAATTATGACAGTGAAAAACCACCTCTTATACGAAAAATTTAGTGTTTCAGATTGAATGATTATTATTGCACAATAAATAGCTGCTAATACAATAAAAATTGATGTACCGATGTAAATATCAAATAAAGATTTTCTTGCTATTTGAGCTACAAAACCAAAAACAAGTAAGATTCTTAACACTTTTCCTACTTTATCTGAATCCATTGCAGCAAAAATAATAAGAGGAATTATAAACCCGCTTATCTTACTTAAAACACAGCCAGCAAATGATGCAGAGGTTAAAAGAGTATAAAAAATTTGATCTTTGTTTGATGTACTTTGTATGAATTTCTTATAATAGTAGTAAGATGCAGTTGTGAAGAACATAATGTAAATTTCTTGGTAATATTGATATTCATAAATAAGAAAATATACAAAAGGTGTTACCAGAAAGGCGATTGTTGACATATTTGAGTATTTTTCACTTAATCCTTCTATTCTTGCAATCTTATAACACAAATAAACAGTTAAGCTGAAAAATAACATAGGGACTAATTGTATCATTTCAGATAGTGTTATGAAGAAAGTAAAAGCATAAAGCATCACATTAAGCGGAGGTTTAAACATTGGTAGAAAATTTAATTCGTTGATTTTTCCTAGTTCACCTGTGGCAAAAATTCTAAAAGCGTTTGGGAGATAAAAATGTAGTGCATCCCAACCTCTAATAGGAGAAACAAGAGCTTGGAAAGTGTATGCACAAAGAATTAAAAAAATAACTACAACTAGAATTTTACTAATGCTCTTTTCATATTTATATTGTCCCTTTAAAACGGTTTTAGGAAGAATTTTTATTAGGAAATGAAACAAATAATAAAGGAAAATAGCTATGCTTATTGTTAAAAAAGTATAAACAAAGTTACTCATTAATTGTTTTGTTAATTGGTTAGGATAATTGTATGCTAAAAGACCAAAGAAAATCATCGGCCCAACAAGTGAGATCGTTCCTAATACTGTTGAGTCAAGAATAATTTCAAAAAAAGTCTGTTTTTTTTCACTTTTTAGTAGTTTTTTGATAATTAACACTTCTATAGAACCAAATGAGATAATGGAAATAACTGGTAAAATAACTCTAATGTCAAGCATAAATGTCATTTTTTCTCTCCTTCATACTCTCTCATAACATCTGCTGCACTTTTTGTAGATTTAGCCTTTTTAAGGAATTCTAATTCCTTAAAGTATGTGACAGTTATTATTGCTGGTACTGATAAAGATATTGCTGACATAATAAACCATCCAACTAATGGATCAGGGGGAAATGACAAGAAAGATTGAACAATAGCATAATAAAAAGGACTAGATAGTATTAGTAGAACGAAAGACCAGATAGAATATTTGATTTTTTCACTCATCTTGCCTAAAGATTTAGGCTTTTTCTTAATTGTTCTTCTAAACTCTTTTTTTATTCCCAAAAAAGCACTAATTACAGCCCATAAAAGAAAGGATTGAGCTGTTAACATCAAAATATAAAAGGCAGTGATAGTCCAAACTCCACCCCAAAATCCTCTTAACCGAATCATCCTATCTTCTTTTTCTTCTCTTATCCAAGTAATAACCCCCATAACTAAATTTGCAAAAGCGATAAGAATAGGTGCTAAGATAAGCAGAGGGACAACTTCTGCGATATTTGGTCTAATGAATGGAATCTTCAAAAAGTAGTTACATGAAAGAATAAGAAAATTAACAAACCACATACTAACTCCAATAGCTGGAAGAACAGAGGTTACAGCCATATCTATTTTGTTTAAAAATGAACCTTTACCTCGTAGAACAAAGAAAGTTCTTTTTACAAAAATCTGTGAAATCCCATAAGTCCATCTCCAAACTTGATTTATCATTCCGATGGGTGTCCAGGGTACTAAACCATTACTGCATATTTCATGAATATAATCAGATTTGTAACCTTTTGCTATAAGAACGAATGAAGTGTCTGTATCTTCTGCAAGAGTATCCTCTAAAAATCCACCAGCTTCTTTAACTAGCTTAGTTTTAAATACACCTGTAGTTCCTGCGAAAACTACTCCGAAACGAGTTGCTCGACTTTTTTGCATTATATGAAAAAATTGACTGTGAATGAAGGCACTACTCCTCTGCATGTAATTATCTTGATTAACAAACATGGGTTTTCCTTGAACAAAAATAATTTTTTCGTTAGTAAAACCAGATAAACATGTTTTTAGAAAATTCTCTGTTGGAATGTGGTCAGAATCTAATAAAGCAACATAATCAGTTGAGATTTGTTTTAAAGCATTATTTATAGCTCCTGCCTTGAACCCTTTTCTATTCTTTCTGTGTATATATTTTACATTCTTTTTTTTGCAAAAATCTTTTAATTCCTTATTTTCACCTTCTGGTGTGTCATCTGCAATTATTACTTCAAAGGATTCTTTAGGGTAATCAACATTTAGTGCACCTTCTATAGTTTGAGATAAAACAGCTAAAGGCTCTTTATATGTTGGAATAATTATAGAAACAGAAGGGAAATTCTCTTTTTCAGAAATAAAAAAGTTTCTATTACTAGGAATTTTGTAATCAGAAGAAGAACCAATATAGTAGTAAACAAAAATTGAATAAAAAGCACTGAATAGTTCTACAAAAAGTATTACAAAGTTTTCAATAACTATAAGAATATTTTTTGTTCCACTATTAACTTTTGCAAATTGAATAATAAGAATTGAACTTGAAATAATATAATACAATAGAAAACCAAATAGTAAATAAAATAATATATACCAGAATATTTTTGCTTTAGACATTTAACACACTTAATTCCAACTTACTTTAATTAATTTCATAGATATTATTTTTTTTAGTTTTGCCCATAAAATAAATTGTCAAAGGAGTAGTTACTAACATTGAGGAACCTAATATGCCTAACCCTAACCAAAAAGATCCTCCAAAAGAGTTATTGATAAAGTCTAGTACTGAACAAGCAACCATAATGCCTCCAACAATTGTGACAAAAACAAGATAAGAATAAATAGGAACTCTTTCGTTCCACTTGTCTTTTCCCCTTATGGGTTCTTTATTAGAAATTAGAGATTTAAAAGTTGCATAAATTGTAAATGGATTGAATACAAGAGCGAATATGTAAAAGAAAATTAAATCTCTATATTTGTAATTCATATTGCTCCTATTTGCAAAACTTATTGAAAGAATACCAGAAAGGTAATATGATAAACTAAAAGATACTGGTATTATTAATAAAGGCAGAAAATCCTGAATCGGAGGGCGGATTAATGATATATTGGAGAAAAACATTGTTATGTATATAAAACCAGAAAAATATAGAACTGAAGCAACTAAAAAAAGTGAGATGCTAAATAATAGATCTATTTTATCGAAAAATGATAAGTCAGAACGTAAAATTTCTCTCCATTTCTTACTAAGGACAGTAAATTGACCTTTAGCCCATCTGATAATTTGTGAAATAAGGACATCAAACTTAGCAGGAACTAGTCCTAAACTACCATATTCGTCTAAAAGAACTCCCTTATACCTTTTTTCTAAGATTTCAACTGTAGTAGCAACGTCTTCAGTAAAAGAATATCTTGGGATGCCACCTATCTCTTTAAGAATTTTAGTTCGAAAGCAAGCGGATGAACCATTAAAAATAGTAGTTTTTCTAATACTTTTTGATCTACCAAATATCTCGAAAAATTGAGCATACATTACAGACTCCCATAATTGCAATTTGGATTTTACTTCTCTAAAATTGACTTTTGTTTGGACATATGCAATCCTATCATCTTTTTCTAGCATTAGTACACATTTTTCAAGCACAGTTGGAAAAATTGTATGGTCGTAATCTAAGAAAAAAATGTATTCTGTCTCTACAGTTTGCAAAATCTCGTTTAACATTCCTGCTTTGAAATGTTTGTTCAAAGGAGAGAAAAAATATATCGCATTATATTCATCAGCTAAACTCTTAGTCTTAAATGCTAATTCTTCATTTAATGTGTCATCCCCTATTATTACTTTTACTTTTGATTTTGGATAGTCCATTTTCTTAAGTGCAACTAGTGTTTCTTTTAACACATCTATTATCGGATTATGGACAGGAACAACAACTGTAACTTCTGGTAGTTCTTTTTTTTCATATTCTTGAGTTTCAAGAGTATTTAATTGAGGATGAAAACAACTATTTGCCATATGATAAAATAGTAGTGTTGTATAAAAGATACCAAAAGTTTCGAAGAATAGAGAAATAAAGTTTAGTAGAATTTGAAGAATTAATTTTGTAGTTAGTTTTGAAACGAAAAGAGGATAGACATTTAAGTAAATTGACCATATAAGATAAAAACAACCTAGAATTAATGATGATAATGTGAAAAAGTAGAGTAAAGTTCCAATAATTACCCATTTCTTACTAGGTTTCATTCAATCCCGTACATCGCTTTTTAATTCGGATATTTATCGAGTTTATTAAATATTTTGAAAAGTCATATTGAGAATAAAAGATCAGGGTGAGCTAGGTTCATCACTGTTCAGCGGTTGTAATTCTTCTTCATCTCTATTATTCTCAAGAGCAATTTAATTATGTAATTATAATTTTTCTTATTCTTCTTTTTCTTCTTCAAATGGGACTTCTTCTATTTGAACCTCTTCTTCTTCTATCATATCTATTTGTTTCTCTTCCATTTGCCTTTTTTGCTCTAATTGTTCTGGTGGTAAAAGAGCTTCTATCTGGTTTTTAGGTACTGGAGGAGGTACAAATCTTTTTACTAGATTCTGTATTTTCTCTTTTTCTTTAGATAAATTAAGTCGGTCACAAATTTCATAGAATTGTTCTTCGAACAAATACAACTCTTCAAGTAAATCCTTGTATATTGTATTTAGCTCTTTATCGCTCAACTTTGCTATTTCATCAGAGCAAATTTCTTGAATATATTCTTTAAGAAAATCATCGTCTTTCGTTTCTTCAGCTACAAAGAACATAAATTTGGAAATGTTAGGTTGGGAACCATGTACTGCAGTCTGAATGAGAATTTTTCTATATTTAGTAGTTAAATCTTTTCTAAATTCGTTTTTGTCTATTCTTAAAACCTCTGATAGCTCGTTTTCCCATTTATCATCTAATTTGGAAAAATTAAAAGCTATTGCTGGAATGGTGTGCTTCATAATAATTTCTTTATGTTTTGTCAATTCTTCTTCAGGTATATCTCTTACATTTTTGAGGAACAAACTGTAATATTGTGGGTTTCCTGAAATTTCAAAGTATTTTAATAAAGGTATAACAACTTGTTGGGGTTCTAATCCTTTAAAGTAAAGTTTTAACAAATATGGCCTGAAAACATAAGGGGCAACCATTAAAAGTAATAAAGGAATGAATAGATAAGATATTGGAAATCTTAAAGCAAGTAAAACTACACTCGCAACAATGATTATTGCATATAAACCATAATTGAAAAGCCTTAAAGTCTTTTTTGCATTATATCTGTTAGCACAAATAGGACAAATTCGTTCTTGTTTCATATTATAATCTTGATCTAAATCACAAATTGCTAATTTGCACTCAGCACACTTCTCAGTAGATTCATTGTGAATATGAAAAGCGCAATTTTCTTTTATTTCTCCATCAAAGCTCATTTCAATACAAAATTCTGGAGAAGTTTTTTAACTTTATCTATTGCTTGAAATTTCTAATTTGATTAAATTAAAGGAATGTTTCCCAAAGATAATAAGTCTTAAAATAATAGCGATAAATGTTGAGCTGAAATGAATAATCCTTATGAAATCGAAGAACGTGAGTATAAACATTGGGCAACAGTTGTAAGTGAACAAGCAATCCAATTGTTTGGTAATAATCAAGTTGTAGCAACTGGTTGGGCTCCTAGCGGATATTATCACATAGGCAATTTTAAAGAAGCTGTAACTTGCCGTGCTATTTACAATGAATTGAAAAATCTAGGTGCAAAAACACGCTTTATTCTAAATATTGATGATGTTGACCCTTTTGATAAAGTACCTTCTTTTTTCAAAAAGGATTATGGAAAAGGGCTTCACAAATATATAGGTTTTCCGATTAATCAAGTACCTGATCCATTAGGTTGTCATAATTCATATGCAGAGCACTTCATCGCCAATGCTTTAAGTATTATGGAATCATTTGATGTAACACCTGAAAATCTTAGCACAGCAGAACTTTACAAGAAAGGAGAATATGACAAATATGCAAAGTTATTCTTAGAAAAAAGAGAACAAGTATATCAATTAACAGAACAAATTACTGGTTCTAGAATGGAAGAATTTATGCTTATCCAGTGTCCAAAGTGTGGTAACCTTGCAGCTCCTAAGATGACAGGCTTCAGTATTGAAGATGAAAAAATATTTGTTGACATTGAATGTAGGAAAGAAAAAAAAGGCTGTGGTGAAAAAAGTTCAATTCAATTGGGTGAAACAACTTGGAAACTTAAATGGCGTTTAGATTGGGCTTCTAGACAAGATTTCTTGGGCGTTACTGTTGAATCTTCAGGAAAAGATCATGGTGTAGCTGGGGGTTCAATTGATACTTCTTTAGCAATACATAAAGATATATTCCAAAAAGAAAAACTCCCTCTCTTAATTCAACACGGTTTTCTTACTTTTGGAGGAAAAAAATTAAGTGGTAGTTCTGGCAGTGGTATGCCTGTTACTGAATTTCCAAAAATTCTTGACCCAACAGTTTTTTTGTATAAAATCTATAGACAAAATCTAAGAACAGATTTTGATTTTAATGTAAGTATAGATGTACCTAAAGTTGCAGCAGAATTCGATCAAGCTGAGAAACTATATTTTAGCAAGGAAACAATAGAAAAAGATAAAGCTTCCAAAAAGATAATTAAAGCATATGAGTTGGCGCTTATTGACAAACCTACGTCCAAACCAGTTATTAGAATTGATTATGGGCATCTTTCTACAATTATGCAAGTATGTCTCTTTGATCAAGAAGTAACCTTACAAAGATTATATGAAACAAATTATATTCCAAGAAAATTAACAGATTATGAGTATGATCTTTTTAAGAAACGATTTGAGAGAGCTAAATATTGGTTAGAAAATTATGCTGATGACAGAATTCGATTTAAAATACTAGATGTTCCAGACTGTTCTCAGGTTCAAAAAAGTACTACTGAAATTATTTTGTCTCTAAGTAAAGCGATAGAAAATCTGCCTGAAGATATACATGGTGATGATATTACACAATTCTTATATGAGAAAGCTAAAGCAAATGAAATTAAACCTAAAGACTTTTTCAAAGTTTTATATCTAATAATTTTAGGTAAAACTTTTGGGCCAAGAGCAGGGACGCTTATTGAAGCAATAGGAAAGGAACGTGTAATAGCAATGATGAAAAAAGCTTTATCTTGTTTTTAATTTAGTTGTCGATAACGAAACATATACATAGTTCGTTTTTGTTTTTTTTTTGTAATGAGTGAAATACTTAATATTGTTCTTCTTGGATTGGAAAATGCAGGAAAAACAACTCTCCTAAATACATTAAAAGGAGAAAAATTTAGAGAAACAAGAACAACAATTGGAATTAATGTGGATCTCATAAATTATAATGGATACAAATTTCAAGCAATTGATGTAGGAGGACAAAGAGTATTTAGAGATACATTGTGGCCCCAATATACAAAACTTGCTAGTGGTGTAATTTATATCTTTGATATATTTGATAAAAGAAAGTTAAGTGAAGCTAAAAAATGGTTTGATGAAATCCAAACATGGGTAACAGAAAAAGCTGTATTTCTCTTTTTAGCGAACAAAATAGACCTAAAAGAAGAAAAACAAGATTTTATGTCACTTGATGATATAATAAAAAGTTTCAATTTGGAAAGATTTTCTCTCTATCCAGAACAAAGTTTTAGAATTTTTGAAATTTCTGCAAAAACTGGAAAAAATGTGGACATCGCAATCAAATGGCTGTTTGAAAAATTATCAGAGCAAGTTAGAAAGCAGACAAATCTTTCTTTCATTTTTGTACATAACAGTGATTTTAAGTTAATATATGTTAATTCTGAGAAAATGAAGATCTTGGAAAAATTGTTATTAAAACAAGTATCTCAACTTAGAAAAAACAATAAAAAAATTTCATTTTTAAATGTTGAAGAGTATAAACTGTTTTTTTATGCTGATTCTCAATTTAGTATTATTCTTGGAACAAAAGAAAATTTACCTCAACAGTTCTTCATAAATGTAGCTATAGAAATAGCACATGAGCTAAAAACAAACCATCTTCCACTAAACCACTATAAACCTGAACTAGATGGAATAATAAATGGGATTTTATTAAAGGAAAAATAATTAAGTTATGCAGTAAAATTATAGTTGACCAATGACTATTATTTTTTCACGTGATACTACTACTTTAATTGAAGGGTATTTTAAACAAAACCAAATAAGTGTTTCCAATAATAATGAAGATATTGAAATTATAATTACTTCTGTAACTAGAATCTTTAAAACTGTGCGGAAACAGCATGGCAAAGAAGTTCACATACTTCAATTAACTTTTGGTAAAGAAGGTAGCATTTTAATTTATCGTAAAGATGATAATGAAGATGCTGCTGATATAAAATTTGTACTTATTTTAAATCCTTTGTTAAATATTCCTGAATTAAGAAATGAAATAACAAGCCTATTAAGTAATTATTTAGACGATTTAGAAGCAATAACAGAAGATGCAGTTATAGATCTTTTATTACTCTTTGAACAAAAAGAATCAAAAGTTTTTCCTACGAGTTTTCTCGACTATTTACCGCTCTCAATAAATCCTATCTTTTTTTTAGCTGAAAATCAATTGGGCAAAAGTAAACTTGTTGAGCCAAATCTACCACTTTTTAGTGTTAACCATCCTATATTGAAAATTTTTAACTCTGTTTTGCTAAATAAACATCCTGTTATCAATATACATTTTGAGGAACTAATAGAAATAAATATGGAAGAAAAGATTCGTCTTCAATATAATTTTGCTTTATTGTTAATAAAGATCAATATGCAAGAATTAGGGCTTAAATTACTAGAATCACTGTTAAATACTCCCCTTTATTATATTAATCAACTTACACGTTGTTTATTCGCATATAACTTAATATCTATAGACTCAAGTTTCGCAAAAACATTGGTTACAGAAGTAGATGAGAGCTTTATGTTAAAATTATCTCCAAGTACAAGAGTTATTTTTCACACATTAAAAGGCCAAATATTTGAACAAGAAAAAATGTTTAAAGAAAGCTACCTTCAATATTCAACTGCAATTTCCCTATCTACTAGTATTTCAGATGTTATGCAACATTTGGCATTTGCTTATTTAGGGATTGGTAATATTATGAGTACAATAAACGATTTTGAAAAGGCGATTTTTTCTTTTTCCATTGCTAGTTCTATTTTTGACTATTTAGGGGAAAAACAAATTAAGAACACTGTGCAATCAAATATTGAAAAAGTCAAACTTATACAAGCAAAGAACTATCTTGCTGCTGTGATGATGAGTTTGAATGAGGAAAAATACGAACAAGCAGTTTTTTTTCTTCGAAAATCAATTTCATTATTTGCTAAAATTTTATTGGAGATTTCAACTCCATACCTAAGTGAAGTCAGTCGAGAAATAAAAGGCATATTATCTTCTTTCAAGAACAGATTATATTTTGATGAATCGTTTAAAAATTATGAACAAAAATTAATCTTAAAGTTTGAAGAACTTTTAAGAATCACTTCTATACTGAAAAAAGAGCATCTTACAGAAACCATACACAAACAATTAACTGTTCTCTCAAAGCCAGAACAAATAATATTGAAACAACTTTTGTTTATATATGAAGATGGAAGATTAATGTATTCATATTCTCCTAGTGATAAAACAGGTTTTGAAAAAGATTTTATTTTTGCTGGAGTATTATCAGCAATACAAATGCTACTAAGTGAGGCATTAGAAACTGAAAATTTTTTTAATATTGATGCTGGAAATGTTAAGTTGTTTATTAAAAGAGGACGTTTTGCTTCAATAATATGTATCGTTAATGTAGTCAATGAACAAGTAAAAAGCTTTATTGATAATTTAATGACTCGATTTGAAAGCGAATTTACTGAAGCAATAAAGGATTGGGAAGGAGATCTTAAAAGATTCAGAAGTCTCGAAAAAATTATTGAGGACCTCTTGTTGTCTAAAATTGCTCAATAAAGCTCTTATAATTGGTTAAAACAGCACGAAAAATAAGAATAAAGATAGAAAAGTAAGTATTGTTTATTCTGGTAAACGTATTAAGTCCCTAAAAACTTCTGATTTTCTCTCTAAAACTTCCTTTTCTCCTTGACTGTTTAGGAAAATAGAAAATGTCTCTAGCATCGGAGAAGTATCTCCACTGATCTTTAGATATACTCTTTGTTCTTCATTCTCTTTAGGTACATCCAAAATCAATGTCATTTTTTTGTAATTGTCCTTGTTTTCTTCTATTATTTGAATATCTTCTGGGTTTTTTCTTGTAATAACATGCATTAGGGGAATTTTATCTTCTATAGAAACTACTCCATCTAAGTTTTTGGTAGACTTAATAACATAAAGAATAGTATAACCTGACTCTGTGCTCTTTAAATAAATGAATTTAGCACTTTTAATAATTATCTCGCCACTTTCATTCTCAACAACTTTCTTTGCTCTGAAAAGGTAAGGATAATAGTCAAGTTGGTAGGTTTTAGTTAAGACTTGTCCCATGTTGACATTTTTATGGAGCCAGCGAATTGTAGTTCCTTTCATTTTAGCTTTTTCAATTGTTCCAGAAGGAGGAATCACATCTGGATTGCTCCTCTGAATTTCAAATTCTGGAGGAATGTCGTCTGTGATATACAGTTCATTAATAATCCGATTGTGAACGTTCAAATATTTTGTTTTTGATACAAACTGCAACCCTTCTGTTTTAATTGTTTCAAATACATTTAATGTGTTAATTATTTTTTTATCCAATATTTCTAAAATTGTTCTATTAATTCTTCTTCTAAAGTTATATTTTGCTTGAAATTTCTGTTTAGGAGCAAGTTCAGGTATGTTCCAAATAATTTCCAAAAATTCATCGTTCTTATTCTTTAATGGATCTACTTCTGCACCATGAATGTCAATTTTATTGATTTTAAAACAATAAGGAATTTGATCTATAATTTTTATGTCTTTTATTGGAGCATCATATTCATTTTCCAATTCTGATTTAATAACAAAGTCTCCTATCCCCTCTCCAACAAATATACTATTGTCTTTTTCTGCTGTTATTAGTTTTCCATCTGGAGCTCTAAAGCTATTTGTACTTTTAACTTTTTCAGGATAATTATATTTATTGTCTTCTATTATCTTGAATATTAACTCCTTTTTGGCGTATTCATCGTCAGGAAGTTCAGAGAGAGTGTTCTCTTTTCCTATCACACGTGTGTCTTCTTCAATATCCCAACTTTCTTCTTGTTTCCTTGTATCAAGTGTTTTTGTGTCTACAATTAAATCTTCTATGGGTTTTTCTAATATTGTATCTGTCTTTAATAGTCGAAGAATAAGCTTATAATCTGCATTTATTCCCATTTCTTGTAAAAACTCTTCAATCCATCGAGCTACACGGGTTTCGTGAGGAGCTAAAATTGTAGCCCAAAACTCAAAGACTGTTTTTACTACTTCATGTAAATTTTTGCATAATCGCTCATTTATTAATCCTGACTTATCATGAAAGGAAACTGTTCCACCCAAAGCAGTAGAAAATAAATTTGTGTTTGGTTCAATGTTTATAAAATATCGAGTAGAGCCCCAAAGAAGTTTTCCTGTTGTCATTATTTCACCACTCCAATAACAATACGCTCATTTATAGAAATAACTTGATATTCAACTGTTTTTTCTGTTGAAACCTCGATTTCTTCTATTGTATCAGAACTATAATTGTAAACACTTAACTTATACGTACCTTCCTCTAATGATTCAGAAACATATTTTTTAATTTGGGTGAGGGAATTAAATAAAACTGAAGGCGAACTTAAAACAGGAACATAATCCCCAAAAACATCTCTTCTCAAAATTTCTATAACTTCTCTATTTTCTTTTTTTCCAAATTTCTCTTTATAGAGTCTTTTAGCTGTTTGTAAATAAAAATTAATAATTTCTTCGCTTTCAGCTAAGTTATAAATCTCTTTTGCTTTTTCTAACTCATTTAGATATAGATATCTAGTTATCAATTTGGCTAAAGCAAAAGCATATAAGTCCTCATAATCGTTTTTTGAAATATCAGCGAGAAAATTCCATAAAATGGTTGATTCTAGATATTTCTCATTTTTTTCTAATTCTAAAGTTTTTTTGGTAATGGTTTTTAATACTTCATTTATTTTGTCTTCATTAAATAATTCTTTTACTTCTCTGATAATTTCTTGAATCGAACCTTTGCTCATAATAGCCACTCTTTCTTCACCTAAGTTTGTTTAATTAACTATATAATTGTTACTCTCTCCAGATTTTTTTTGTTTACTCAATAGACTTGGGTTACACTTTTGGGTACTAGAGAAACATAGGGGTGATTCATAAATCTTTCTCCTGGGGTGAGGAAGTTAAGAGATTGGTGAGGACGACTAAAATTGTAGTAAGAGCGGTAGTAGGAGAGATCTGCGTTGCAGTATTTTAGACCTAATCTTTCCATCTCACGGATGATTGTCCCATGTAGTCTTTCTACTTTTCCACATGTTTCGGGGTGAAAAACTCTAGCTCTGATGTGCTTTATTCCTTCTGTTTGACACCAACGGGAGAAGGTACTTGTTCCTCCTCTAACGGAAGAGAAGAGTGCTCCATTGTCAGTAAGTATAGACTCGGGGTAACCGTACTCTTTTATTGCTTCCTCTAGCAAACTTATTATCTGCTCTTTTTTTGGTGCAAAAGGGTGGAATTCAGCTCCCAGACAGAATCGTGAGTGGTCGTCTATCAAGGTTATGAGGTGGAGATGTTGTCCCTGTTCTTCTACCCAGAATGGTCCTTTCACATCTATTTGCCAGAGTTCGTTAGGTTTTTGACGTTCAAAACTCTTGTATCGAGGTCTTTTCCTCTTTTTTCTATTAACCCATAAAGGAAGACCTAACTCTTTTATTACTTTCGTCACTGTCGTCTGAGAGAGTGCTTTTCCTTCTCTCTTCAACAAATAAGCTATCTTCTCCACATTCATTCCTTGTTTTATTCTTAACTCCCTTATCCTCTCTTTTAACTCCTCATCTACTTTCCTGTGTATAGTTTTTGGTCTGGAAGATCTATCTTTCCACCATACTCCTTCAGGGTTCTCTCTGAACCTCTTCAACCACTTATACACAAACTTCCTACTCACCATATACTTGTGAGCTACTTCTTTTATCTTCTCTCCTTCCAAAGCTTTTTTAACCACAATCTTTCTTAGTTTCTCCAGGTTACGTTCGTTTTTGTTCATAATATATCACTTACCCACGTAACCCACTTCTATTTATTTGTTACCAATGTGAGTTGAGTATACACTCTCCAGATTTTTTTATTTAATCTTATTTATTGTAATTTCTACTCTTTTCTAATAGTAAATATTGAAAAATTAGATGAATCTTTTATAAATTAATTCAATTTTTCTTTTCCAATTTTCATATTCTTTATAAGTTTCAGGAAACTGCGAACAGAGTTTCTTTATTTGTTTTGTAGCGCTCAGAGCTTTTTTCATTAAAATTAGCAAGTAAAATTTAGGAAAGCAACGTATAACTCTAGCTAAAAGAGAAAAGATGCTTTCTTTCTTGCTTAGACCTTGAACAGATAAGTCAGATTGCTTGATTACTCCTCTTCTAATTAAAAACTCTAAATCCTCTGCCCCAATCCTTTTTAAAACAATAACTAGTATCTTATAGAGCGAATTATCACTTCCAAATTCCTTTATAACTTCAACATTATACTGCCACAAGTTATCAACATCATATTCTCCTTTTTCAATGGCTAGTTTAGCTACTTTTCCAGCTATTGTACCAGCAAGTAAAGCAGGACCATGTCCTTCTGCTGTAAGAGGGTCTGCATGAAAAGCAGCATCTCCTGCAATAATAAGACCTGGAGCAACAGCATTCCACAAAGGTGGTTGTACAGGAACTACGTCTCCTCTTCCATCAATAACTTCATATTCAGGATAATATTTTCTTATAGCGTTAAAATAAACTTGTTTAACACTAAGCTGCTCATTTTGACCAACTTTTTGAAAACCTGTCCCACAATTTAATTTTTGTTTTCCATCTCCAAAAAACCAAATATATCCAGGTTCTGGGATATTTCTCTCATATTGTAATACAATTTTTTGGTGTAAATCATGATCTTCCTTTAACTTTATTATCTCTCGAAAACATGAAGCATAGTCGTTTTTTGTGAGTTTTTTGTACAAGGATGGAGAAAAGTCTTCTGGTAAATTTGTTCTTATAACAGCACGACATCCACTAGCATCTATGGTTATTTTTGCTCTAAATTCTCTTTCTTCATTATTTTTAGTTTTTGCTATAACTCCCACTACTTTATTATTCTCAACTAAGGGTTTTATTACTTTGCAATTATCAACTAATTGAACTTTTCTTGAAAGGGCTTCCTTAAGCAATCGTTGGCCATAAATATGACGATTTATCATAAAGCCAATGGCTGGTAACTGTATATTTATTTCTGGTTTTCTTGTTCTAACTACCATTGTTCCTATTTTTGCATTTATTTCTTCTTCCTTCGGAGGTTCAATTTCTAACATTTTTGAAATTTTCAAAGAAGTTTTTTTAGATAATGCTTCCCCACAAACTTTATCTCCAATTTTCTCTTTAGGTTTAGTATCGATTAATATTACACTTAATTTTCTATTGGCAGCACTAATGGCTGCTGAAACACCTGCAGGACCTGCGCCAACAATAACAACATCACTAGTGTTAGACATTAATTCAGAACGAGAGTTGAGCATTAAAAGATTTTCTCTCTTTTTTTTGTTTTATGTGTTGCTATAAAATACAATTAATCGCTATTTATATGTCTGTTTGTCTATATTACTGTGGTTTATTCTATAACATATTTTGGTTTAGTTAATTACTCACCTTCCTATGAAACAAATTTTAAATAGACATATGATTTAATAAGATAGAAGAAAATGGAAAAAGTAAAAATTGTCTTTTCAGTATTTGACGATACAGTGGGTTCAAGAGTTCTTCTATCACAAAATGTGTCTGAAGAAGAAGCTCAAAAAGTTTCAGTAAGAATGTTGATGGGTGCAGCAGCTACTGATATGCTAAAAGAAAGTTCAGCAGTTTTACCCCTTCATGACATGAGCGATGTAGCATATTCATTTTTCTTTGGTATCCCTTGTAAGTCAAAAAGGTCTCCTGTCACAATGGCTTGTTTAACGTTTATAATACCAGAAGATCTTCAATCTAAACTTTATACGAAGGTACCAGTTTTTAATTATCATTCTAGTACAGTAGCCAAACAAATAGCTGGTCTTATTTTATATGAACCTAGTTACAATTTAGATGAATCACTTAAACAGAGAGTATTCAAGTGGGCTGAAAATCTAAAATCTATTATGGAAGCTAAACAAGATCAAATGGGTGGAGTTCAAACAATTGATATATTAAGATCAGCAGCAACGCCTTACTTCTTCATGAGGCTTGTGAATAAGGGACAAGAGTCAGTTGTAAGAGAATTAATGTTAGGTCGCCCAATTGTAGTTATATGTTCAAAAGAGATGGTGAAACCGTTTTTATCTTCATTACAGTCATTCCAACCCAGAAGAGAATTGCTCGTTTCGCTCTATCCTGCAGAATATGTTCCTCCAGATCAATTTGATGTCCTTTTTGCAACTCCTGATCTGTTGTCTTCTTATCCTGACACACTTATTGTAGATTTAACAACAGGTGTAGCTAAAAATGGTCAAAACTGTCTATTCTGTAAAGAATTACTTAACAAGCTTCAACAAGATGCAGAAGCTGAGAACTATAATCATAAGGAAATAATTGATGTTGCAATAAGAAAAATGGAAGAAGAAGTAAGTAAGATTCTTAGATATTCTGGTTCATCAATTATTAGCCAATATTATGCGCTAACAACAAATCCAAAACAACAATTTGCTAATCTTACTGATAGCGAAATCGACATGGCTTTTACAATTGCTTTATCTAGATATCCTGAATATGCTCAAAAAATCGACAAGTTATACCAGGAATTGACTGGAAAGAAAAGAAAATTCACTGTTTAACAAAAATAATTACTTTTTATTTTTTTTATTTTATGGGTTATTATCCAAGTTATAAACAAAAACTCATGTGTTTTTGTGTTATCTTTGAATAAATTTTAAATCTTTAAAATTTACTCTTGAAATATGAAAATACTTGAGATAGTTGAAAAAATAGCTGTAGAAGAACCAAGAATAGTTTCTATCGTTGGTGCTGGGATATCAAAAGCTTCAGGTATGCCAACCTTCAGGGGAGAAGATGGAATGTGGAATAACTACAGTGCTATGGAACTAGCTACTCCTCAAGCATTTGCAAAAGATCCTCAACTAGTGTGGAATTGGTACAAAGCAAGAATGAGAATTTTGCTTAAAGCAAAACCAAACGATGCACATTTTGCCCTCACAAAATTAGAAAAAGCAGGTTTAAGTTTAGGTATTATAACTCAAAATGTTGATGGTTTACACGAATTAGCAGGGAGTAAAAAAATTATTGAAATACATGGCAGAATTAGATATGCCCGTTGTACAAGTTGCAAACATGTACAAAGATGGGATAAGGATGAAATAGTAAACGAGCGTGATTCTCTTCTTTATTGTCCTAATTGTGAAAAAAGTTTGCTAAGACCTGATGTTGTTTGGTTTGGAGAACCTTTAGATCCTTCAAAAAGTGAAATTGCACTTGATTGGTTATCACATTGTAATCTTGTTTTAGTAATTGGAACAAGTGGGGTTGTTTATCCTGTTGCTTCATTTCCTTCTTTTGCCAAAGAAAATGGAGCTAAAATTATAGAATTTAATATCGAATCTACTCCACTTACACCAATTTGTGATTTCTCAGTATTTGGAAAGTGCGAAGAAAACTTACCTCTGTTTGTAGAAGAGTTAATAAGAAAAATAGAGAAAAGTAAAAGTGGGTAAAATGAAAAAAAGAATAGAAGTAAAGGTTACAGGAATAGTCCAAGGAGTATGCTTTAGAGCTTATACCAGAGATTTTGCAAAAAGAATAGGTGTAAATGGATACGTGAGAAATCTAGTTGATGGTTCAGTGGAAATAGTAGCTGAAGGTGAAGAAGAAAAACTTTGGGAATTAATTAAATTTGCAAAAAGAGGTCCACCATCTGCTCGGGTGTATAATATTGATGTAAAGTGGACTGAAAATTTAAATCAATTTAACAATTTTACAATAAAATATTGAAAAATAAAAATGAGGAAAATAGGTCAAGTCTATTCATCTTTTTCAGAAGATGTGTTTTCTTCTTTTTCTTTTTTTGATTTTGCTAGCAACTTGTCTATTTTTTTCCTATCTTCTTCTGATAGCTGCTCCATGGCCTCTTGACTCTTTTTCATAATATGTCCTAGAATAAGTCCATATAGTATCGATAAAACGCCCATTGTTGAGCCTTGAGAATTATAATGTTCTTGTGCTCTAGATTTACATGTATTCAACCATTCTTTAGTCATTTTTCCGTTTCCTAATCCAGGACATTCTTCCTTATCTGCTAAAAAGTATTTTTGTCCATTAAAAGCTAAAGGATAAGCACTACAGTGAATAGGCATGCTATAGTAAAGGTTACAAATTTTGTTCTCATGATCGTAGAGGGGACATCCAGAAGGATTAGAATCATTTTCTTTCTTATTCCGCTTCAAAACTAACTGAACACTAAATTGGTTTACTTCTTTTATTTGAAGAAAGGGTAATACGTAATTAAGAGAACCATCGTTGATCCATCTCTGAATGTCAGAAATATAGACTGGAACTTCATCCCAACGTTCACAACACTTACCACAACCCTTTATACAATTAAAAACAAATCTTTGAGGTCTTTTTTCTTTTGATTCTTGTTTTCCTTGTTCTTCTTCTTTTTCACTTTTCTTTGTTTGTTTTTCTATTTTTTCTTTGTTTTCTTTATTTTGTTCCTTTTCTTGTTGCTCTTCTTTTTTAACTTCTTGTTTTTCTTCTTGTTCTCTTCTCTCTTCAGTGACATCTACATTCTCTTCATTTTCAATCATTGTATCACCAAATATTAAGACAAATAAAAGAAAATAAAATTTTTCGGTATATAATATAATATTATAAAAATAAAAAATAAAATAAGAGTCTAACCGTACAACTCTCGTTTAATAGTCTCAAAGATTCCATCTATTCTATCGTACATTTCTTCTCCGCCTTTCAAAGCTGAGATTGCTTCCCATCCGTGAAATGACCTTGGATAACGTTCTTTCAAGTGTTCCCAAGCAGCTTTAAAGTTTTCTCTCAAGTACTCATCTGCTTTTGCTTTGCTAAAATCAAGTAAGTCGATTTTATTCACTACTAAGAAAAAGATGGCTTTTGCTTTTCTTGCTTTACGCTCAGCTTTGACAATATCATTATCTAGAGTCATAAGAAAATAATTGCTAACTTGAGTTAAAGCATCAATTTGAACTTTAGTATCTTGAGTGGGGTCAATCATGAAAATTATACCGTTAGTCTTGTAGTCCTGCATTGCTTTCTTCCAATAAGGCCACAAAGACATATCTCCAGGGCAATCTACTGCCATAACCTTGTATGTCCTATATTTTTCTAAGCTTAAAGCTGATTTGTATTGTTGACTTTTGAGTTTTATACGTTTAGAGTGCACTTCAATTTGTGTTGTAGGACTTATATCTTCGATATCTTCTCCCTTGATTCTTTTAATTAGAGTAGTTTTACCTACTCCTGTTGCACCTAAAATTGTGATTGATAATTCACGAGTTAACATTGTTATTCAACTGAATAGTTAGTTTATTCAGTATATCAATCTTTTGTAAAGATTAAGTATACACTTTAGTCAAAAAATCAAAATTCAATCTAATAGGTGTTGAAATTAGGATAATTGGAATTATCGCTTTAAATTTAATAAAAGGCTGATAAGCGCTATTTCTAAAAATTATGATACTAATAATTAAAAAAATTAAAAATAGGTTTTAAATTTTCTTTAAATTTAATATTTCTAAAAAATATTATCTATTTTTTCTAAATTTTTCTATTTTTCACGCAAAAAAAGCGCAATTCTAATGTGCGTTTTTAGCGCATCTAGCATTGTTTTTTAGAACTTCCAAAACTTGAGAAAGGTTTATAAGGAGACTGTTGGTGTTCTTGTAGATTATTAAAAATTAAGTTGATATGTGAATAGTATATGAATTATACTGTCGATTATGATAAAAAAAAGAAAAAAGCGGAGTGGCCCGCTTTCATAAATATAAGTGAATGGAAACAAGAACACCCCGTAATATATTTAATCCCAGAACGTTGCAAAGCTTGTAGTTTCTGCATAAATTACTGCCCTGAACAGATACTTGAATTTTCTTCAGATATCAACCAAAAGGGTTATCATCTTCCCAAACTTAAAGAGGGTAAGGATTTTTCTAACTGTGCAGAGTGTCATTTTTGCGAATTAATTTGTCCTGAATTCGCTATTTTTGTGAAGGTTCCGGAAAAACAAGAAGAGGAGGAGAAACAAGATGAGTAAAACAATTCAGAAAGAAGAAGATCGAACTGTTTTAACTGGTGAATACTTTACAACAGGAAACCTTGCTGCTGCAGAAGGAGCTTTGGCTGCTGGATGTAAGTTTTTTGGTGGTTATCCTATTACTCCTAGTTCAGAGATCGCAGAACACATGTCTTATCGTCTTCCCCAAGTTGGAGGGCATTTCCTTCAATTCGAAGATGAAATTGCTTCTATCGTATCAATTCTTGGAGCAAGTTGGGGAGGATGGAAATCTATGACTGCAACTTCTGGGCCAGGTTACTCATTGATGTTGGAAAATATTGGTCTAGGTATAATGACTGAAACTCCTTGTGTTATAATAAATGTGCAACGAGGAGGACCATCTACTGGTCTACCAACACTAGTAGGTCAGCAAGATATCCAACAGACAAGATGGGGGTCACATGGAGATTATGAAGTAATAGCTTTAGCACCAAATAGTGTTCAAGAATGCTTTGATTTAGTAATTGTTGCTTTTAATTATGCTGAAAAATATAGATTACCTGTAACTTTGCTAATGGATGAAACACTTGGTCATATGAGTGAAAAGTTGATTATACCAAAAAAAGATGATATCAAGATTATTAATAGAAAGAAGCCCAAAGATGATCCTTCCAGTCATCTTCCCTATAAAGCAGATGAAGATCTAGTACCACCAATGGCTACAGCTGGAGAAGGATATCGTGTTATAACCACAGGATTAACACATGATGAAAGAGGATATCCTGTTTTAGATGCAGAAACCCAAGAAAAACTTCTGCGAAGATTAATTAATAAAATAAAAAAGAATAAAGATGATATAATTTTACTTGAGGAATATAAACTTAAAGATGCTGAGCTAATAATTATCTCCTTTGGTATAAGTGCACGTGCTTCGAAAGGAGCAATTGAACTTGCAAGAAAAAAGGGGATAAAGGTTGGTCTTTTAAGACTTATTACCATCTGGCCATTTGCTGATGAACATATAGAAAAACTTGCAGAAAAAGTTGATAACATCTTGGTTGTTGAAATTAATTCTGGACAAGTTACAAGAGAGGTTCAGAGAGCTGTAAAGGGTAAAGCTAACGTACATGGAGTGCTTAAGCATGGAGGTACCATTCATACACCAGAAGAAATCTTATCTGAGATAGAGAGGAGAGTAAAATGACTAGTGAATTATTAAAAGCTGAAGAACATCCTTCAGATGTATTTCTAAGACCCGGTAGAATACCTCATATCTGGTGTCCTGGGTGCAGTTTAGGTTCAGTAACGAATGTGATTATACAAGCAATAAAACAAAGTGGAATTGATTCTAAAAAGATAGCTATAATTTCTGGTATTGGTTGCACAGGAAGAGCTGCAGGCTATCTGAATTTTGATTCTTTTCACACAACTCATGGTAGAGCTATACCTTTTGCTATAGGATTAAGCGTAACTGACCCTGAGAGAAAAGTTATTGTTATTTCAGGAGATGGAGATTTAGCTTCTATAGGAGGTAATCATCTGATTCATGGAGCTAGAAGAAATGCAGACATTACAGTTATTTGTGTAAATAACTTTCAATATGGAATGACTGGTGGGCAAGTAGGCCCTACTTCCTACGAGGGACAATTTCAGACTACTGCCCCATATGGAAATGTTGAGCATCCATTTGACCTACCAGGTTTAGCTTATTCATGTGGGGCAACTTTTGTAGCAAGGTGGACAGCTCTTGATGTTAGAAGAATGAAAGAAACAATTATTGAAGCGATTCTACATAAAGGATTCTCTTTTGTAGAAATTTTGGGCTCATGTCCTACAACTTATGGTAGAAGAAATCAATTAAGAGAAGGTTTAGAAATTTTAGAAAATTTCAGAAAGAGGACAGTATTGCAACATGGAGCTGACCCAACAAAAACTGAAATCTCCAAAGATGGACCTATAATTGTTGGAAAATTTGTTGAAATAAAAGATAAATCAACCTTAACAGATAACTTGCTTAAAGTTCAAAGAATAGCAAAAGCAACAAAATCAAGGGGGTTATAAAATGCCAAGAGTAGAAATACGTTTTGCTGGTTTTGGAGGACAAGGAATCGGTCTTCTAGGAAGATTAATGGGTGAAGCAATTGCTTTGTATATGGAAGAAAAAAATGCTATAATGACTCAGAGCTATGGACCTGAAAGTAGAGGAGGAGCCAGTAGTTCTGATGTTGTGATTGATGAAGGAGAAATTGCCTACCCTAAAGCAACTCATTATGATTATTTAGTTGTTATGTCAGAGGAAGCCTATCATAAATACATCCCGAATTTGAAAGAAGGGGGAACATTATTTGTAGAAGAGAATCTAGTAATCCTCGATGATCATGCTAAAAAAGCTGGAAAAATCTTGAAAATTCCTGCAACTAAAATAGCTGAAGAAATAGGAAGTAGTTTATATGCAAATATTGCAATGTTGGGTTTTTTCTGTGCAAATACTGATATAGTATCTGAAGATGCGCTAAAGAAGGTGATAAGAGAAAAAGTGAAAGCACGTTTTGTAAAGAATAATCTTATTGCTTTCGAAAAGGGGAAAAACTATAAGGGATGAAAAAAATGGATGAGAAAAAGAAAGTTGGAGTATTTGTTTGTCATTGTGGAAGAAATATCGCTCAAACTGTTGATATAGAAAAACTAATGGAAAAAGTCAGAGAAAAGTATGATGTTGAGCTTGTAGAAGATAATATGTATATGTGTTCTGATCCAGGACAAAATTTGTTAAAAGAGTCAATTCAAGCAAAGAATTTAAATCGAGTTATTGTTGCTGCTTGTTCTAGAGATATGCATGAGCCAACATTCAGAAGTGCAGCTCAAGAAGCTGGTTTAAATCCTTATTTAGTTGAAATTGCTAATATTAGAGAACAAGTTAGTTGGGTTCATGATGACAAAGAAAAAGCAACAGAAAAAGCTTCAAAGATAATAGGTTCAACAATTGAAAAAGTAATAAGAGATGAACCTTTAGAACCTCTTAAAATACCTGTTGTTCAAAGAGCATTAGTTATTGGAGGAGGAATTGCAGGAATACAAGCTGCTCTTGATATTGCTGATGCAGGATATGAAGTAACTTTGGTTGAAAAATCTCCTACTATTGGAGGACACATGGCACAATTAGCTGAAACATTTCCGACTTTGGATTGTAGTCAATGTATTTTAACACCAAAAATGGTTGCTGTAAGTCGACATCCAAAAATTAACTTGCTGACAACCAGTGAAGTTGTAAGTGTTGATGGGTATGTTGGAAACTTTAAAGTGCAAATAAGAAAGAATCCGAGATATGTAGATGTTGATAAATGTAATCTCTGTGATGATTGTACAGCTGTATGTCCTGTAGTGGTTCATGATGAATATAATCAAAGTTTATCCCCAAGAAAAGCTATTTATATCCCATTTCCTCAAGCTGTACCTGCATCGTATGTTATTGACGAGGAAACTTGTTTGGGAATTGATCCTCTGATCTGTTCAAAATGTAAAGATGTCTGTTTAGTTGAAGCAATAAATTTCGATATGCAACCAGAAATAATTGAAGAAGAATTTGGTGCCATAATTGTTGCCACTGGATATGATACCTATCCAATAGAAAATATAGGTGAGTATGGTTATGGTGCTCATCCAGATATTATTTCAGGACTAGACTTTGAAAGATTATTATCTGCAAATGGACCAACACAAGGTGTTATAAGAAGACCTTCAGATGGAAAAGTCCCAAAAACTGTAGTGTTTGTTCATTGTGCTGGTTCTAGAGATCCTGCTAAACATTTACCTTATTGTTCTAAAATATGCTGTATGTACTCTACAAAACATGCTTTGCAGTATAAACATCTTGTTCATGATGGAACTGCGATTAACTTTTATATTGATGTAAGAACAGCAGGAAAAGATTATGAAGAATTCTATAAACGTGCTGCAGAAGAAGAAAAGGTGATTTATGTAAGAGGAAAGGTCTCTGAAATAATAGAAGACGGAGATCAGCTTCTAGTAAAAGGTGTGGATACATTATTGGGAGAAGCAGTAGAAGTTCATGCTGATCTAGTTGTTTTAGCTACAGGATTAGTTCCAAGTAAAGGAACACAAGAAATTTCACATCTTTTGAAATTATCTTGCGATAGTAAAGGATTTCTCAAAGAAGCACATCCAAAATTAAAACCTGTAGAATCAGCTCTATCTGGTATTTTTATTGCAGGAACTGCTTCTGGTCCAAAAGACATTCCAGAGACAGTTTCTCAAGCTTCTGGGGCAGCAGCAAAAGCTGCAACAATTCTGGCTTCTGAATTCCTTGAAAGAGAGCCTCAAATCGCACAGGTAGATCCAACAACTTGCGGTCTGTGTCATACTTGTATTAATGTTTGTCCCTATGGAGCGATCTATTTAGATGAAGGTGTGAGAAGAATAACTGTTCGAGAAGCACTATGTGAAGGATGTGGAAGTTGTGCAGCTGCTTGTCCTTCTGGTAGCATTGAATTAAAAAACTCTACTTCTGAAGGAATTAGAGCGCAGATTAAAGCATTGTTACAAGGGTGAGAATTATGAGTACATCAAAACAAGAACAAGAATCAGGTATAAAAAACCCAAACCCGAAGATAGTCCTTTTCTTATGCCGTTGGTGTTCTGGAAAAGGAGCAGATTTAGCAGGAACATCAAGATTAAACTATCCCCCTAATGTTCTGCCAATAATGGTCAATTGTACATCGAGAATTGATCCTAGATTTATAGTAGAAGCTTTTCTAGATGGAGCTGATGGGGTTCTAGTTACAGGTTGTCACTTTGGTGATTGCCATTACAAGACTGGCAATTACAAAGCATATAGACGTCTCTCACTAGTTGCAAAATTATTGAAACAAGTCGGAGTTAATCCCAAAAGATTTAGATTGACTTGGATATCAGCAACAGAAGCGACAAAATTTGTGAAAGTGACTACTGAAATGGTAGAAGATTTGAAGAAACTTCCTCCTTACTGGAGTAATGAAAATGGAGGTGATAGTGATGAATAAATTAAAGGTCGCAGTAGCTCTTGGAGCAACTTGCGCTGGTTGTGACGTAGCTATCCTAGATTTAAATGAAAAAATACTAGATGTAATAGAAATAGTAGATTTTGTTTTTTGGCCTACAGCAATGGACTTTAAACTGGATGATCTAAAAGCACTAAAAGATGGTGAAGTTGATGTAGGTTTGTACCATGGGGCTATAGGGACAGAAGAAGATGAAGAAATAGCTAAAATATTAAGAAAGAAATCAAAAATAGTTGTAGCTTTTGGAGCTTGCGCTAATTTTGGTGGGATACCAAGTTTAACAAATATGCCTTATGAATCAAAGATGTTTGATGTGGTTTATAAAGAAAGTCCATCTACTTCAAACCCAGAAGGGACTCTACCACAAAAAGAAACAGAGATAGAAGGAACAAAGTTGACTTTACCAGGAATTAGAAAAAGAGCAGATTCTTTAAACAGTGTTATTGATGTCGATTATTATGTCCCAGGTTGTCCTCCTATGGTTCCTTTGATTGAACAAGTAGTTGATGTCTTAAGAGTGTTTGTTGAAAAAGGCACTTTACCTCCTAAAGGAGCAGTTATTGCTGGGCAAGATACCTTGTGTAAAGAGTGTGGACGAACTAAACCAGAAACTATTTCTTACAAAGAATTTGTGTCTCCACAAGAAGTAAAAGAAATTGATCCTGACCTTTGTCTACTCTCGCAAGGAATTCTCTGTTTAGGGCCAGCAACACGTTCTGGTTGTGGAGCCTTATGTACAAAAATGAATGTTGGTTGTAGAGGATGTTTAGGACCAACAGACAAAGTCGATGATCATGGTCTGAAAATGATATCTGCTCTAACTTCACTTTTGGAAGTTGAACATGAAGAAGAATATACAGAGGAAGATTTCGATAAATTATTAGAAAAAATACCTGACCCATTAGGGACATTTTATCGATTTACTTATGGAGTATCCATGATCTCTAAATTACATCCAGATAAGGAGGAATAAAAATGAATCAAAAATTAAATCCAAATATAGTGACTATTGAACCAGTCACAAGATTAGAAGGATTAGCAAAAATAACTGTACTTCTTAATGATGAAGGAAATGTAAAAGATGCTTTTTACCAAGTAGTAGAGCTCAGAGGGTTTGAACGCTTTGTTCAAGGAAGACCAATTGAAGAAGTTTTGAGAATTACGCCAAGAATCTGTGGTGTGTGTCCTATTCCTCATCATCTTGCACCTGCAATAGCTGCAGATAGAATATATGGTGTTGACCCTCCAAAAACTGCAAAACTATTAAGAGAAATGATGGCTTTAGGCCATATTGTTCATAGTCACATTTTACATTTCTATGCTTTTGCTCTTCCTGATTTTGTATTAGGGGAAAAGAAGGAAGCAGGTACGCATAATATAATTGGTTTAGCTAAGACATTTCCAGATGTTGCCAAAGCAGCTATTAAAGCAAGAGGAGATGCTCAAAAAATTCAAGCGATGATTGGTGCAAAAGCTACTCATCCTGTTACAGTCATCCCAGGAGGAATAAGTAAGGGAGTAACAAAGGAAGATACAGAAAAAATGTTAGAAATGAGTAATAATATCGTAGAATTCGGTAAATTGGGTCTTAAAGTCTTTGAAGATTTAGTAGTTAAAAATAAGGATCAGATGGCTCTTATTAATAGTGATGCATATAAAATGGATACCTATTATATGTCAATTGTAGGGCCAAAAAATACGCTTGATTTCTATAATAGTCAAACAGTCAGGGTAATTGACAGTAAAGGAAAAGAGTTTGCAAAATTTGAGTCTGATAAGTATTTAGACTACATAGATGAACATGTAGAACCTTGGTCATATCTAAAGTTCCCCTACCTTAAACAGATAGGTTGGAAAGGACTTGTGGATGGACCAAATAGTGGTGTATTTAGGGTTAATGCCTTAGCTCGATTGAATGTTGTAGATAAGATAGAAACCCCTCTAGCTCAAGAAGCAATGGAAAATATGTACGATGTTCTTGGCGGAAAGCCTGCTCATCATACTCTCGGTTTTAATTGGGCTAGACTAGTTGAAATCCTTTATTGTGGTGAAAAAATGGTTGAATTAGCTCAGGATCCTGACTTCTATGGTCCAAAATTCAGGGAACAGTTAAGTAAAGACATGATTACTGGTGAAGGAGTAGGGGCAATAGAAGCACCAAGAGGAACTTTGTATCACCACTATAAGACTGATAAAGAAGGAAAAGTAACCAAAGCTAATATCATAGTAGCTACAACAAATAATAATGCTGCAATATGCTTGAGTGTCAAAAAAGCTGCTCAAGAAATGATCAAAAAAGGTCAATATAATGATGATGGACTAAATAAAATTGAGATGGCTTTTAGAGCCTATGACCCTTGTTTAGCTTGTGCAACTCACGCTATGGTTGGACAGATGCCACTAAAAGTGGAAATATATGATTCTAAGAAAAATAAGATAAGAGAGTTGACACGTAAACTATGAAAATAGCGATTATCGGCCTAGGAAACCCTATTGTGGGGGATGATGCTGTAGGAATAAGAGTCTTAGATTATATAAAAGAAAACAAGATTCTTCCTTACTTTGTAGACATTATGGTCGATGTAAGCCTTTCTGGGATAGGTTTAGTTGAATTATTCAGAGGATATGATAAAGTAATAATAATAGACTCAATGCAATCTAATCAATTTGAGCCTGGGACAGTTTTAAGACTCAACCCAGACCAATTTGTAAGTGCGCTACATGTTTCTGATTATCATAATATGGATTTCTTTACTGCTTACGAATTTGGAAAAGAAATTTATGATGATCTACCATCAAACGAACAAATTGTTATCCTCGGAATTGAAATTAATTATATCACTGTATTTAGCGAACAGCTATCTCCAGAAATAAAGTCAAAGTTTAATGAAATAGTAAACGATGTTTATCAGTTTATTGAAAACGAAATAAATCAAGAAAAGGAGATTATACGCAATGTCCTTTGAGTATATAAAAATAGGAAAAGAAGAAAAAGAATTCATAAGTAAAATAGAAGATATCAGCGGACAGAATCTATATGCATGTTATCAATGTGGAAAATGTACCGCTGGATGTTCTTTTAGTAATCAAATGGATCTTACAGTAAACCAAGTTATTCATAGATTACAACTTGGACAAAAAGAAAAAGTGCTGAGTGCAAAGAGTCCTTGGGTTTGTGCAAGTTGTCTGACTTGTACAGTAAGATGCCCACGAGATATTGACGTAGCTGCGATAATGGAGTCAGTAAGAGAATACATTCTACGTTATGAACCAGAGAGGATAGAAAGAATGAAAGTTACAGAAGAAAAAGCTAAAAAGCTTCCTAATATAGCCCTTGTAGGTAGTTTTAGGAAAAATACTGAATTATAATAGGTGAATTAAATGAAATATTCATATTTTCCAGGATGCAATCTCAAAACAAATGCAAAGGAATATGAACATACAGCTGTAGAAGTTTCAAAAATATTGGACGCTGAGCTCGTAGAAATGCCAGTGTTTAATTGTTGTGGGACAGTTCATAGTATGGTTTCAGATAATACTATGAGAAGAGTGGCTCCTGTACGTATTCTTTCAAGATCTGAAGAACATCAGAAAGAGTTAGAAGATACAAAAAATACCGTTGTAACTCTTTGCTCGATGTGTAGTTCAACACTAAAAGTAGTGAATGAAGAAGTAAAAGAAGACGAAGAAATGCTACAAAAAATAAATTGGCAACTTGAAAGAGATAATCTAAAATATTCTGGCCATTCAGAAGTCAAACATTATTTAGAAATACTTAGAGATGAAGTTGGTTTTGAAGAAATCATTAAAAAGGTTAAAAAACAACTTAAAGGAATGAAAATTGCTTCCTATTATGGTTGTATGTTGTTGCACCCAGACAAAGCTAAAATAGATGATAGTGAAACACCTACAGTAATGGAAAGCCTTACTCTTGCACTTGGAGGAGAAGTAGTTGATTGGCCTTATTTTAAAACTTGTTGCGGTTCTTATCATGTTGTAGATAAAGAAGATATCGTAAACAATCAAGTTTTGAAAATAACGGAGGGTGCAAAAAAAAGAGGAGCTAATGCTATAATTACTGCTTGTCCTTTGTGCGCTTATAATCTAGATAGTCAACAAGTATTTTTACAGAAAAAAGGAGTAATTAAAGAAACCATACCTGTCTTCTACTTTACTCAACTTATGGCAATAGCTCTAGGGATAAAATTGAAAAATTTTGAAGATCATCATGTAGATCCTAAACCTTTACTAAAAAGTCTAGGATTAATTTAAAAAAAAAGAGGAATAAAAAATGGCAAAAGCAATATCAATGAGAGAAAAAAAAGAAGAACTTGACACAGTAACCATATATATTATGGGTCAAGGATACAAAGTTCCTTCTTCTTTAACCATAATGAAAGCAATGGAATATGCTGGTTTTAAACTTAAAAGAGGAGTCGGGTGTCGTGCAGGTTTTTGTGGAGCATGTGCAACCGTTTATAGAAAATTAGGCGATTACAAAATATATGCTAACTTGGCATGTCAAACTAAAGTTGAAGACGGGATGTATCTCACACAATTACCTTTTGTTCCTGCAAATAAAGCAGAATACAATCTTGATGAGATTAAACCTTCAGCTTCAACAATGCTCCGTTTCTATCCAGAAATAGCAAGATGCTTAAGTTGTAATGCTTGTTCAAGAGTGTGCCCACAAGATATACAAGTAATGGATTATGTTCAATACAGTTTGCAAGGGCAAATAGATAAAGCAGCTGAACTAGCTTTTGATTGTATTCAATGCGGTCTTTGCGCAATTCGTTGCCCAGCAGAGATTCCTCAATATCATGTGGCAACATTGGCACGAAGATTACATGGTAGATATCATATGATTGCTCCTGACACTCTAGAACAAAGAGTAAAGGAAATAGAAGAAGGAAAATACGAAAAAGGATTTGAAGAGTTGATGTCTCTATCTGAAGAAGAATTAAAGAAACGATACGTTGCAAGAGACTTTATTGATCAGAAAAAGGCGTGAGTAAAATGATTAGAGGATATCCAGAAAGTATGAGAAAAAGTATTGACAAAGTCAATAAAACAAGAGATAAGAGAATCGACCAAATTATGAAAGATTTGACTCTTGAAGAGCGTGAGAAAGTATTGCACGAGTTTCACCCAGACTATAATCCGGCATACAAAAGAGATATTGGTTGGGGACAAAATAAGGGAGATAATGTTCCTAATGAAGTAGCAGATATACTGGAATCATATCCAATTTATGATCCAGATGAAATCGATTTAAGCCAAATAGACTATGATGTTGGCGTGTTGATTATTGGTGCAGGAGGAGCTGGAACAGCAGCAGCATTATGGACTGTTTATTCTGGAGTGCCAAAAGATAAGATTCTGCTGGCAACCAAACTTAGGTTAGGAGATTGTAATACTGTTATGGCGCAAGGAGGAATCCAAGCAGCCGATAGACCAGAAGATTCACCTTTGATTCATTATTTGGATGCTATGGGTGGAGGACACTTCAAAAACAAACCTGAGTTAGTAAAAGCACTTGTTTCTGATGGACCAAAAATAATCAAGTGGCATAAAGAACTAGGTTTAATGTATGATCAAAACGAAGATGGAAGTTTTGTAGAAAATGCTGGTGGAGGAACATCCAGAAACAGAATGCACTGCGCTAAAGACTATACAGGAATGGAAATTTTCAGAAATTTAAAAGATGAAGTAATTAACAATGAGATACCTTTGTTAGAATTTTCTCCTGCTGTAGAGCTATTAAAAGATGAAAATGGAAGAGTAGCAGGAGCGTTATTGTATAATCTAGAAACGAAAGAATATTCTGTCGTGAGAGCAAAAACAACCATTTTAACCACAGGTGGATTCGGAAGGTTGCACATCGCAGGGTTTGCGACAACAAATCATTATGGAGCAACAGGAGACGGAATAGTTATGGCTTACAGAGCTGGAGCTAAACTAAGAGACTTAGATTCAACACAGTTCCACCCAACAGGAGCAGCTTTTCCAGAGCAAATAGTAGGATTACTGATTACTGAAAAATTAAGAAGCTTAGGAGCACAAGTTTTAGGAAAGAATGGTGAACAAATATGCTATCCATTAGAACCAAGAGATGTTGAAGCTGCTTCAATAATAAAAGTAACAAAAAGTACAGATAATTATGTTGAAACTCCTACGGGAATGAGAGGAGTTTGGCTAGACAGCCCATTGATTGAAGAAATTAGAGGAAAAGGTACTATCGATAAGAATCTTGCTGCTATGAAAAGGATGTTCTCAAGATTCGATATTGATATGACTGAAGATCCTATACTAGTTCATCCAACTCTACATTATCAGAACGGAGGAGTAGAACTTGATGAGCATGGTTATACTTCTGTACCTGGATTGCTAGGTGCAGGTGAGATAAGTGGTGGTGTTCATGGAAAGAATCGTCTCATGGGTAATTCTCTTCTTGAGGTCAACGTTTTCGGCAGAAGAGCAGGTATATCTGCTGCTAAAGAATATAAACGAGGTAAAAAACCAGGTAAGCTTACTCTGTCTCATGTAAAGAAAGCAATTGAGCAAATAGATACTCTAAATCTCAAGAAAAAACGTTTTTCACCTGTCATTCTTCCAGAATATCGTAGTGAAGCAGTTAGAGATCGTTTAATTCAACTATTTGAATCTAGTCTCTAGTAACTATTTTCTTTTTTTTCATCTCTCTTTCTATTTCTTTTATTGAAAATATTTTTCCATGAGAAGGATATAGCCACTCTACTCCTTCATCTATTAATTTTTTCCAACTTTCGTATATCTTTTCTTTTTCATTTGCAACTATAGGAAAATAGCTTTTTCCTGAAAGCAATGGAAACTTCATTACAATATCTCCTATAAAAGCATGTTTTTGTTTGAAAATTAAAGAAATTGAACCATCAGTATGTCCTGGTGTATGGATTATTTTAGCGTCAAATCCATAATCACTAAGTGATAATTCATTACTTACTTTGATTTCTACAGAAAAGGGAGCAATCTCACGCTTTATCGAAGGAAATATCATTTTCAGTAATTTATTCGTTAAAACAGCTTCTGGTGTATTCCCTTTTTCAACCATATTAGCTTCTGTTTCATGCATTAAAACCTCTGCTCCTGTAATTTCTTTCATCTCTTTCACTGATCCAATATGGTCAATGTGTCCGTGAGTAATAACAATTAGTTTAATGTTTTTTGGCTCGATAGAGAGTTTTCGTAGAAAATTAATTATTTTTTTATGACTTTTTAACATCCCTGTATCAACTAAGATGTAATTGCTATTCTCTTTTATGAGATAACTATTAACATAACCTAATTTTATTCTGTGAATAGAAATCATAATTATCAAAAAAAATTTGATTGCAGCATTATATCTTTTTCGAATATTTTGATTTTTATTGGTTTTTTGAAATTTGATTATTTTTCAGTTAATTAAAAATCAAACTTACTGTTAACTAAAAAATATATTAGCTGTATTACCTTTTAACTTTTAAATTATCCAGATTTTATTGCTAAATATTTTATTCTTTTGGTTTAACTACTACAATTATTTAAACCATTAATATCTTCTTATTTGCTCTTTTTTACTCTCTCTAATAATAAAATAATGCTTTTTTTTAATTAGGTTTATAGTGTAAGCTTTTTAAGGGCACTTTAAAAGGTTATACAGACCATTCTACTGGTGGAAATAATGTCTGAATATGTAGAAAGAGTATACAAACATGTGGTTGAGAAAAATCCTGCTCAACCTGAATTTCATCAAGCTGTAAAAGAAGTATTAGAAAGCTTGACACCCGTTTTTGAACGAAATCCAGGATATGAAAAGCAAAAAGTCTTGGAAAGAATTACTGAACCTGAAAGAGTAATTATGTTTAGAGTACCTTGGGTTGATGACAATGGAGAGATACAAGTCAACAGAGGAATGAGAGTTCAATTCAACTCTGCTATAGGTCCATATAAGGGAGGTCTAAGATTCCATCCAAGCGTTAACCTAGGTATTATCAAATTCCTCGGTTTTGAACAGATCTTCAAAAACTCTTTGACTGGATTATCAATGGGTGGAGGAAAAGGAGGTTCTGACTTCGATCCAAAGGGTAAATCTGACAATGAAGTTATGCGCTTCTGTCAATCTTTCATGACTGAATTATATCGTCACATCGGAGGAAGAGTAGATGTTCCTGCTGGAGACATCGGTGTAGGTGGACGAGAAATCGGTTACCTTTACGGTCAATGGAAGAAGATTACTAAAAGATTTGAACCTGTATTAACTGGTAAAAGTTTAGAATATGGTGGGTCTCTAATTAGACCTGAAGCTACAGGATATGGGGCTACTTACTTTGCACTAGAAATGTTAAAAACAAGAAATGAAGATTTTAAAGATAAACTAGTAGCAATCTCTGGTTCAGGAAACGTTGCTCAACATGCTACAGAAAAAGTTAACCAATTGGGTGGAAAAGTAGTAACACTTTCTGATTCAAGCGGATTTATCTTTGATCCTGATGGTGTAACTGGAAAGAAATATGAATTCTTCATTGAACTTAAACAAGTAAGAAGAGGAAGAATAAAGGAATATGCAGAAGAATTTGGTGTAGAATATTATGCTGGAGAAAGACCATGGAAAGTTGCTGCTGAACATGGAGTTAAAATCGCTATGCCATGTGCTACACAAAACGAACTTAATGCAGAGGAAGCTAAAGCTCTCGTTGATGGAGGATTAATCGCTATATCTGAAGGAGCAAACATGCCTTCTACATTAGAAGCAACTGAAATATTCCTAGAAAATAAAGTCCTCTTTGGACCTGGTAAAGCAGCTAATGCTGGTGGAGTAGCTGTTTCTGGATTAGAAATGGCACAAAACTTCAGTTTCACTGCATGGGATAGTCAAACTGTTGATCAAAAACTACACCAAATTATGATAAATATTCACAAGGCTGCATACCAAGCTGCTGAAGAATATGGACATCCAGGAAACTACGTCATGGGTGCAAACATAGCTGGTTTCAAGAAAGTAGCTGAAGCTATGATTGCCCAAGGACATTGGTAAAACTACTTATTTTCTTTTCTTTTCTTTTCTTTTTTTAAATTCCAAAAATTAAATTCCAAAAATATTTTTTAGTATAAATAAAAAAGAGTAATTAAATAAAATCTCCTGTTTCTATTTTCTGTGGGAGGTAAAAGTTTGTAATAAATTGTGGATCACGTGCGTTTAGTGCCTGAATTTCCGCTTTGTATCCTGTGTTTATTAGTATTTCAAGTTGTTCTTGCCACTTTGGTTTTCTTTTTACGAACTCTTCCTCTAACATTAGTTTAGATCGTCTTATGTCTTTTTGAGTCATTTTAATTAGTGCTTCTCTAGGTATATCAAATCCACTTTCAGGTTTTAGATCACTTGGAAGCAAACCTAACCATTTAATATTTGGAACTGCAAGATGAGTAGATTCGAAACTAAGAGCCTTACTCCCAACACTATATACTCTCATGATTTCGAAACCGTAAGGGTCAGCATCCATAATAGCAAGAATAGGTAGTTGTAAATCATCGTTTATTTTCTTTAAAAATTGCCTTGTTGCCATATCAGGCTGACCTTTAGCTGTAACTAAAATACTTGGGACATAATCGTAAAAATGATCTTCTGCTAACCTGTTAAAAATAGCATCTTTTTCTATAACTAAACAAAATTCAGCATCACTTTCCAAATCTTCAATATCATCTATATTTGGAGAAATAGCCTTTCCTGAACCAATAGCTCTGCAGTCAATGAGATCTCCCTTTTCCTTGAATTGCAACTTACCAACAACAATTCCTTTAGAAGAAGCACTAACATTTAATGATGTTCTAGTAGCTTGAATCATCGCTCCTAAATCTTCAATAAGAGAATCAGAAACTGCTTGTTTCTTAAATGCATTAACATTCATGTAAAAAATATCTCTTTTTGTACTGTGGATATCTCGGGAGAGTATATCATGAAGAAGCCTCATTAGTATAGACATTTGTTCAATTGTACTTACAGAAGATAAACTTCTAAATTGGCGTTCTATCATCTGCCTTCCAATAAGTACTAGCTCTTGTTCTTCATCAAAGCCAATATTTCTTTTTCCTCTTGAAGGGATTTTAAAACCAGCTTCATCAGGATTGTTAAGTGCTTCATTCAAAAATAATAGCGCTGCTTCAACAATTTTGTTTTTAGCTTTTTCTGAAGACATTGTTTCTACATTAGTTACACCATAAGGTAACTCGTAGTCTTGTAATAAAGTAAGTTCATTCCTAAGTTTTCTTATTTTATCAACTGAAACTTTTCTTTTGATTTCAATTCTCATTAATTCCTTTTTAAGAGAATAATTACTAAGGACTTTACCTTTATCTAAGGAATACCACTTCTTTCCACTTCTCAAAAAGAGTACAAAAGAACCTTTTCTAAGTTCAAATTCGTCCTGTAATATCTGGTATAATTCGTTTATTTGAATGCTATTATCAAAACTCATCTTTACTTCAGTTGAAGGCAAAATTGTTGCATTTTTTACTAAAAAATTATATCTTACCATTTTTTACACCTTATTTTGTACTCCTTTTTTTACTTTCAATCTTTTTATCTGCAGTAATTTCATCTAAAGTTGTTTGTTTTGTCCTTTTTGCTGTTGTTTTCTTTGCTGTTGTACTTGGTTTTTTTGCTGTTGCTGTTGTTTTCTTTGTTGTTGTTTTCTTTGCTGTTGCTGTTGTTTTCTTTGTTGTTGTTTTCTTTGCTGTTGCTGTTGTTTTCTTTGTTGTTGTTTTCTTTGCTGTTGTTGTTTTCTTTGTTGTTGTTTTCTTTGCTGTTGTTGTTTTCTTTGCTGTTGTACTTGGTTTTTTCTTTGCTGTTGTACTTGGTTTTTTTGCTGTTGTTGTTTTCTTTGCTGCTGTTGTTTTCTTTGCTGTTGTACTTGGTTTTTTTGCTGTTGCTGTTGTTTTCTTTGCTGTTGTTGTTTTCTTTGTTGTTGTTTTCTTTGCTGTTGCTGTTGTTTTCTTTGCTGTTGTACTTGGTTTTTTTGCTGTTGCTGTTGTTTTCTTTGCTGTTGTACTTGGTTTTTTTGCTGTTGCTGTTGTTTTCTTTGTTGTTGTTTTCTTTGCTGTTGTTGTTTTCTTTGCTGTTGTACTTGTTTTGTTTTTTACAAAAGGAATTGATTGTTTAATTTTCTTTATATCATTATAAGTCATCTCTAGTTTTCCTTCGAGCTGTGATGTTGGATAAACAATAAATTCTCCGATTGTATTAATTCCGAGTGATTTTAGCTTATTTCGTATTCCCTGCTTAACATCCAACTTTTCTATTGGTTCTTCTATTAGCTTTTGTAACTTTTGTACATTTTCGTTTTTGAAAGTGTCTTTTTTCTTCACCCGATTATCAGCAAAGATCAACTCTTCAAAAGAATATATTCCTATTTCCTTCAGTTTTAATATTGTCTCACTACTCATAAATGGTGTATTTTTTACTATTTGCGTTTTACCTTTTTTTGCTATTTTTAGAGATTGAGGAGTTAAAGTAGCAAAATAGTTTTTCAACTGTCTTTCTGTTATATTAGTAATTTCAGTTAGTTCATTAATTCTTGTATTAAAAACGTCCCAGAGAGAATACTTCTGTTTATGGTATAATTTAAAAATACTGTTTGGCTTATCCTGCATTAGTGCATAGAATGAGTAAATTGGGTATGAAAGAAGTTCTTTTAATGTGGATATCTGTTTAATTGTTAACTCTGTTTGCTCTTTAATCCTTTTATCAGAAACTGATAAATGTATAATGTGGGAAAAGCCTCCGTTTTCTAAGATAGATTTTTCAGTATCCGAAAATAGACCTAAATCTTTGATTCTGTAACTATTTAGTTCTAATTGTTCCTTCACTTTAGTCATATTAAGAGAATGAAGAAGTTCAGTAAATTCTGCATGTTGTTTTTCTGTAAATTTAATATGTAAATCATCTATATTTTGTAAAAAGAAAAGATCATAAATTTGTTCATAACCTCTTTTTGATAGTTGGGAAAGTATGTTCTTTTGACGTATAAATAATGCTAATGATGCTCTAAAACAAGAAAGAACGTCTTTTACTTTCATCGATAAATCGCTTATATTTTTTTCTTCAAACAAAGCAATTAGTTCACCTAATGAATTTATATCATTTTTATTTAGCTCGTTAATTATTTCTTTATCATTTACAAATTCTATAAGTTTAGAATTACTTTGAGCTGTTAATGAATCTAGATTATGGAATGGAATTTGAGATAAAAAGTTTTTAAGAACAGTTATGTCTGTGGATTTATTTAATAATAGTAAATCATAGACTGTTTTTATGTTATTTTTTAGTAGAAGCTTAAATGTTTCCTTACTTTCAAAGACAAGTGGAAGAGAGTAAATTTTTTGTTCTATTCTTAAACGGAGTTTTTCTGTAATCTTCCATCTCTTTGAAGTTTTTGACTTTGAAACAAGATTAAAGATATAAGCCTCTTCTATGGAGAAAATGTGACCTTGACTTAAAACATCTAATTCAGTTTTATCCAAAATTGTTTCTGGAATGGGGGTTAACTTCGATGCAAGAGTACGTAAAGTTTCTAATGATAGATTTCGAATCTGACGTATTAGTTTATTATCATCGATTATCTGATTTAACTGGTATTTAGGTTTTAAAATTAAATCTCCAATTGTTAAGTTGCCATATTGTTTGTATTTCTTTTTATTCTCAAAACTTTCACCTACTAGCAAAATAATGTGCCTATTTAGAAATTGTAAGTATTCATTAAAGTGTAAAGTTATGTTCTCAGGAAAAGAGCTTGTAATATTGTCAAATTTCTTTTTATCATATTTCTCCAAAAGAAGTAAAGATTCAAGGGTATGTTGGATTTTTTGTTCATCTTCTTCAGGGAGATTCAACTTTTCTTCGAGTTTGGTTGGTTTTGAGAAAATAAATGAGTAAATATCAAGTAGCCTTTTTGACACTTGAGAGTCTACTTTTAGAGAGTCATGATGCATATTAAAGAAAACTAATTGTTGAAAACTTAAGTTGGGAAGTTTTTCATCAAAATATCGTGAAGAGAGTTTTTGTAAAAGTTCAATTTTTGTTCTTAATGAAGGTGAAAGGTTGGAAAAAACATCGGTGTTTTCAAAAAGATCAAGATAATTTTTAATACTATTTTCTCTTAATTCAGCAATATCAAAATCTTGTAGAACAATATTTGTTTTTAGAGCAGGAGGATTGCTTATCCTAGAAATAGTAATTTTACTAAGAAAAGTGTCAACTTCACTATTCTTTGTGTCTATAATTTTTGCAAGATCTGATTTAGATAACAAAAGCATTTCTTGTATAGTACTTACTTTGGACAAAAGTTTCAACCAATTTTCAAGAGGAAGTTGTGGAAAAGAAATTAGATAAATAGACTTGTTTAATATTTTTAGAACATTATTTCGTAATTTACTTCTCAGTCTACTGTGTTTCTTTGATAAATCATAAATCAAATCATCAACAACTGTATAATATTTCAATAATTCTTTCTTTGTTTCACTATCAAATAGCATAATATTAGAAAGTTGAACTCTTTTATCTCTCAATTTTCTAATTGTGTTAAGATTCAAAGTTGAGAGAACGCGATTAACTTTCTCAAGTTGTTTTTCTGTTAAGAATGAAGAATATGAAATTGGCTTAATTAGTAAATCTTTCAGTGTTTCGATTTTATGTTCATTTAGTTTTTCTATTTCTTTTTCTGTAAAATCTGTTACTATAGAGATGGAACTGTTGAGAAGATTTAAAATTTCTAACCCTTTTTTAGTAAGAGTCTGTTTGTTCATGTACAATACAGAAATAAGATCGATTATATTTGAGATATCTGGAATTTCAATGTTTTTACTGAATAAGTCTTTTGAATTAATAGTACCAAGAAAATCTCCTGTTTTTAATGTAAGAGATAATGTTTTCTTTTTATCTTTAATCAGATTACTAATTATTGTGCTATAACCACCTAAGTTGATTAGTTTATCGTTTTTGATAAGATCCTTGACAGTGAAAAGATTGTTGTCAAAATATTTTGTTTCAATTTCTTCAAATTCTAAGGAATTAATAGCACCTAAAAATAGGATTGAAGTATCTAATATTTGTTTTATTTTTGTTTTTATTTTATTTATCTTTTTTATATCGTAAAGCCAGCTGTATATTGAATTCTCTTCTAAATCTGAAAAACTATAGAACCCATAAGAAGACAATATGTCCTTTTCTTTTTCACTAAGAAATGGCAAATCTACTAAATGATTGGGTTTATCATGTTCAATTGCATTTTTTATGTTTTCTATCTTAATTGATGAACGAAGTTTTAATATTTGATCAAGTTTAATCCTTGATTTGTGTGCAAGTGTTTTATATGGGATAAGAAGTAAATCTGCAATAGTATATATTCCACCTTTTTTAAGATTAGTTTCTAATTTCTCTTCTAATCCTAAGTATCGAATATTAGCTAGTAAATAGGGACTAATTTCTGCAAATATGTTTTTATCTTTTAGGTTAATATCTCCAAGTAATTCTTGATAAGACAAGTATCCTAGTTTCATTATTTTTTCTTCATATGAAGTTAAAGGAGGGCTAAATTGTTCAAGTTGTAGATTCTTTAATGTTGATAGACTTGATAAAATTTCATCAACCATTTCATCTTTCAGATTTTGAATAGAGGAAATAACATCAATAATATGAATTATATTTTTGCTATAGCAATATTCTATTGTAGAGAGTGTTAGTATAGGTAGATTATTTATATTTCTACATAATTTCATTCTAATGTTTCTAATTTCTTCAAGATATGAATCAGGCAAATTTGAGAAAAATTCTTCAGGGAAGTAATATAAGTATTCAATAGAGAAAACTCCTAAATTATATAATTTTTGAACTAATGATTTATTTAACTTCAAATTAGCTATATCAAGAGTAGAGAATTGAAGAGAAGATAGGTTTCTAATGAAGAGAGAATTGTTCTCTTTTATCATCTTATTTAATTCTGGAAGATAGCTTTCCCACAAATAAATTGGAATATGAAGATAGTCATAATAGGTGTTTTTATTTTTCAATGAAGATTCAACATTTATTATTGAAATGCCAAATATTCGTTCAATTGTTTTTATTGGTGTAAAGAGAACAGGAAAATTGACTATCAGTTTTTCTTTTTCTTCTTTGCTTATTTCTATTTGATTAACGTCTTGATAAAATAGCTGAATCAAAGAGTAAATTTCATTTTCATTAAGATGTTTAATCGTAGAAATTTCTGGTTTTTCAATTGTTTTTAGACTAGTACCTTCCTTTGCCTCACGCTTTTTGATGAGTGGGAGTTTACCCTCTCCTGTGATCTCTTCTTCAGTTAAAGATGGTAAAAGGTTTAAGTCAATACCATAGATTTTAAGTTCTGAAATAATATCTTGTTTGTTTATTTGTGATTTAATAGTTTTTATTTCTTTAAACTCTATTCCAAACAATTGGCTTAAGGAAGCTGAAGGAATGGTTAAGAATTCAAGAATTGTGTTAATTTTGTTGTTCAAAAGAATAGAATTTTGCTGTAATGAGAGAGAATTTAAGAAGGAAGTTGGAGTTGAACCAAACAAAGAGAGAGTCTTTTTTATTGTAGCTAGATTTTTATCTTCTAAGCTGTAATCTTGTAAACAAAGAAGTTGATCTAAATAATCAATTTTAATCTTTTTTAAAGCTAGCTTCTGTTCCTTCGTCAAAAACTTTACATCATGTAGTTTGATGGCCCATTTAGGTATTTGAAAATCAGATAAGGAACTTACTAAATATTCTGCCATTTCTGTATTAATCTTTTCTGGGGGAAGAAGTAATAAATCAAGAATGAGTTTTTTATTTTCTTTTATCAATTTTCTTAAGAACTCGAGTTGTTCTATTTGAGAAAATTTGTCCAACCAAATAATTGGATATTTAACCTTGTTTGTGAGGGATTCAGAGTTATTAAAGAGGATTTGAGAACCAATAACAAATGGTTGAGGAAGTAAATCGAGTAAATTAATAACGTCGAGAGAGGTCTTAATATTTAGTTTATCATTCTTGTTTGATAGAATATCCAAATGGTCTTTAGGGATCAGATTAACCAATTTTTCTTTGGAAAACTCTTTTACAAAACGGATAATCTCTGTTCTAGCATTTGAAGGAATTGATCTTTTTTCTTCAGAACTGAGTGTAAGAAGTTCAATGATGTTTTTTACTTCGTTTTTCCACAAATCAAGCTTGACATCTAAAGATATTTCAGGTATAGAAAAAATGTTTAGGCTTAAACCATAGATAAATTCTTCAAGTTTAGCGATGCTACTTGCTTTTTCTATTTTTTCACTTTCAGAGAATATAAGAAGATATTCTGGTACCAACCCAAAGATATCTTCAAATGATGCCTTTGAAAGGTTAAACTTAAAGTTTGTGAGTGCACTCATTAACTCTTTATCTTCCTCAAGAATTGGAATGCCTGAACTAAGACTTATATTTCCTTTTCTTTTCTCCTTTAGTTCTTCAGGGATAAAATTAAGGATACTCTTAAGATCTTTTTCTCTAACTGTGAAAAGATCAATAACTCGTAGAATGCGATTCTTTGCAAGAGTACGTTTAATAAATCGCGAAAGGTTTGAAATTCTGAAAATAGAGGAGTTACAAAGAGATAGAAAAACGTCGATATTTTCTTCAAATTCATCTGAAAATGATTTTATTTGATAGCTTAAACTATAAAGATCTTGAACTGTTTCTTTATTTAGTTTTTGTAAAGTCATAAGATTTCTCTTTGATAGTAAGGTTAGAGATTCAAGTTTTACTCCTTTTTCTGCTACTTCTTTCTGGATTTTTTTAACTGAAACATTTTCCTTTATTTTTATAATTTCTGCCTCTGGTATGTCTAAGATTAATGATATTGTGGTGATATCTTCTGTTAAGAAAGTAAGTATATCTCCAACTCCAGAATATACAAGCTTGAGCATTTGCTCTAGTTCTAAATCTAAGAAGAATACTGATGAGAGATACAATTTTGCTTCTTTGAATACATTCATATTCACTAAATAGGGATATGATTTTCTGATTTCAGACATTCTAGAAATGAAGTCTTGGATTGAATAAATCCCAAGTTCATGTAACTTTTCAACATATTCATCTGTAATAGAGGGACAATTTTCTAAAGGAATAGCAAAACTAAGTCTTTTCTCTTTTAGTTCGTCTAATGAAAGCAAGTCAAATATGTGGAATTCATTATAAATTGGATTGTTTAGGATTTGAGACAATTGTCCTTTTTCAAAAAGAGACAAATCAATTACAGAGTGAATGTCGTGTAGTTCTAACTTCTTTATTTCTTCAAAAGACAAGAAACTGAGGAAAGTTATTGAACCAGATAATAGCTCTTTGAATTCCTTATATTTTTCTTTTTTTAGAATACTGGAAGCTCCCATTCTTACTCCTGCATAGTATAAAGTTTCTATATCTGATATCCCTATTTCTTGTAACTTAGAAATTTCTGATTCAGTGATAAGAGATGAGGGCATAATGGGGTGAGATCTAGTTCTATGTAATTCGACGATTTCACCGTAGGAAAGATTTTCCTTTATTTCATTAATTCTTTTTTGTGTTTCATTGGATATTTCAGAAAGTTTCTTGGTAGGGGTAGAATAAAAGTCTATTAATGTTGTAATTGAAGATCGACTGAGAGGGAGAGCGAGATTAGCATCAAGGTTTAGAGACGAAATAGGGATAGATAAATCGCCTATAAGTTTATCTAAACTATTTTCCTCTCTTAATTTGTTTTTTATTTCTAAAAGAGGAGAGCTCTCTTCAAATTCAAGTTCAAACAAGATACCTAAAGTTACAGTAGAGAAATCGTTCCTTGTTTCTTCATTCAAAAAGTTAAGAAAAGGGGTTATTCCAAGAGGAAGTTCAAAGACTGAACGAATAAGTGTAATATTACATTTTTCAAAAGCTAGTTGTCTTTCAAACTCACTGAGAGTTTTAATCAAATCCGTACTGGATATCACATCAAGTAGTGATGACTCTTCTATGTCATCTAAAATAGAAGAAAAGAAGTCTTTATTGTATGCTGTTGCAGAAATAAAATCAAAGTAATGATAAGCTCTCATGTCAATTAATTTGGATGAATAATCTGAAACTGTCCTAAACAATGTTCTGTCTGTTAAATCGTTATCTAATATGAAAATTAAATGGTAGAGATGTGAAATTTTGTTTTGATTGAAAATAGTTAAAGAATAATCTGATATTTCCTGAAAAATTCGTAAAGGAAGTGATAATATCTTCTTTAGTGTGAAAACTTTTCGCCAGATAGATGATTTTCTATCAATGAAAACTTCATCAGGGCAGTAGAAAAGCTCTTGAATAGATTGAAATCCTTCATAACTATAAATTGTTTCTCTACTTAATGTTCTTTGTTCATTTTTATCAAAAAGTTTAGTTTCATATGCATAGATTGCCCTTGTTTCATATTCTTCTCTTATTCTTTGAGAAGTTAAAATGTCTATTATTTCTTTAATTTCTTTTGTTGAAATGTTTAAGATGCTACTGAGTTTAACAGATGAAGTAGAAACAAAATCAACAATTGTTAATATATCAGCTTTTCTAAGTTCTTCTGTTTGTGAAAAAGAAAGTTTTGGTAAGAAATATACCGGTAAACTGAAAAAGTAGAATATTTCTCCAAGATCTAGACTCCTTTTAATATTGTCAAATCGTTCATCAGGAACTCCTGTTCTCTCCATTAAGACTTTGGATGATGTAAGTAGAAAACCTAGTAAGGTGTTTATTTTATTTTTCTTTAGAAGAGTAATTATATCTGGATCTAACATATCTGACAAATGCTTAAAGCGTAGATTTAACACGTTTTTTAAGTTCTGTATTATTTCCCAAGGAATTGTGTTAATTGCCCATTTCTCTTGTTGAGTAGAAAAGTATAGGTCTTCAATGGTAAAAATATTGTTTGTTTCTAGAGTTTCTACTATAGAGGGTCTAAAGATGTCGAGTTCAGAAATGTCAGTACCTGTTTCACTAATTCGAATGTTTTTCTTGTATTTTTTAGCTTCTTCTAGATCAATTTTCAAGATTGAAGCAATTTTCTCATCACTAACAAGGAAAAAGTCTATAATTCGTCTAATCCCAGTTTTTCTTAAAGCATTCAGCTGTTCATGAGATAAACTTGTTATTTCAACTTCGTCTACTTCTTTTTCTTGTTTCGTTTCCTCGTTTAATATTTTCTTCTTTACTGTTTTTTCCCAAGTGACAAGAGTCAAGGGAGAACGCAATAGCTTTTTGAATTTCTCAATTACTCCCCATTTTATAATAGTTGCACCAAAAGTATAAGGGTGTGTCAAGTAAAAGAGTTTGTCAATAGAATTGTATCCTATAACAAGTAAGGACAGTATTTCTTCTGGTGAAAAACGTTCTGAATTTTCGAAATCAAAAGAAATTGTAGATACATATTTTCCACTAGCTACTTTTTCATAAAATGGTTGTCCATCTCTATTTAAATCAAAATTGTTTATTAGTTCATCAAAACTCTTCTTTGAAAAATTAAGGAGTGTTCTTAATTCATCAAAACTGTAATTAAAAAATTGATGTAAGGAGTATATTTTTTTTGATGCTAAAACCTCATAATCTTTAAGTTTCAAACCTTTTATACGAGTGATTGGGAGTTGCAAAAACTGATAGAAGTCAATTATTTCTTGAGATAGCAAAACTTTTTCAGAAAAATCATCTGAAACTTTAAGATTTTTACTATTTATGTTATCGTAGAATTCTAGTAAGACTTTCCTGTCTTTATTTTTAGAAATTTCTGTTTCAATGAATGCAGGTGTTAGTTGAAGAAAATCTCTTATTGTATTTACATCCTTCGTTTTAAGCTTAAGAATTGCATCATTCAAAGATTTTGCTTTAGCTTTTGTTGGAGCTAATTTTGTTAAAAAGAGTATATCTTCATTCATGAATTCTTGAAAGTTATTCATTTTTGATAGAAACTCAGAGATAGGTGGGAGTTCTTCTTCAATATAAAAGTAAAACAACTCTTGTATTGTTGTTTGTTGTTCATTGAATTGTTTGACCAATCTCGGGAAGTGCTTTTTTATAATTTTTAAATTTCCTTTGTACAATTGTTTGTTTTTCTTAACCTTGTCAGCAGATATGCTTTGTTTTAAACGAATGATCTCTTCCTCGTTAAGGTTTAGTATTAGAGAGAGTTCTTTATTACTCCATATAAGAAACCTCCCTATACAATTTACTCCTACCTCATTTAATACGTTAATTTTCTCATTTAATTCAGGAAAAGCAAAAATTAAAGGTGTTCGTAATAATAAATAATCTGAAATGTATTGATTCTTAGTTTGTTCATCTTCAAATCCGAAATCTTCTGGGTTAGAGTATATTAAATCCTCTACTGTATATATTTCATACTTGTTTGCTTTGCTTTTCAAAGATAGAAAATTGGGAATGGGTGTACCTATTTTTTTCTTTATTCTTGCAATCTCACTTTTTAATAACCCCATTTCGCGTAATCTTTTTGAAGGAGTAATCAAGAATGATGTAGAAGTAAATATTTTATTTTCCAATAATCTTTCTTCTGCCTTTTCATTAATTACTTTGAGGTGAGATAAATCAAGATCTCTATTTGTTTCATTGAGATGAGTAAGTATGCGAAGTTTCGATTCTTCCAATAAACTATCCACAAAAATAGCTAATTCCTTTTTCATTAAAGTTCTTAACTTTGCATTTGCATATTGGGCTAGAGTATCTATGTTCACAGACTTAAAAATGTCTAATATGCTCTTTTTTGTGCTATCATCTATAGTAGATATTAGTTTTAGTTTGCTTAGAGGAATTGATTTTTCAGTGTTAGCCAGAATAGTAAAGAATCTTGTGTAAATTGAACGCTCTAATTCTTTGATCTCTAGAAGGTCCTTAGTTGGTTTTTCAAGAAAATTTTTTATTGTCTCTATCTTTCGTCTATGGAAAGCATTTTTAGTATAACCGTCTATCCAGTCAGGTTTCATTTTTGTTATATTAGTTTTTAGAAATTCAGGAAACTTCTGTGAAATATGCGAAAATACTTTCTTAATATAATCAATCAAGATTTCTGTTAAATCATTTTCATATTTATAAGAAAAGGGCTCATTAAACTTGAAAATAAAATCTTCTAGTCCTCTAAACTTATTTGAAAAGTTGGGATAGGTTGTTTTTACATAGTTGAAGTCAGGATATAGAAATTCTTCTTTTAATTCTGAATAAGCAGACATGGTATCCAAATTGAACTTAAATTCTTGAATAAAACTTGATAAATCGACTGTTTCTTCTGAGTTTTGAGATTTCGTAATTTCACTAATTAACTTAAATTTGTTTCCCTCTATTAAACGCTCTACTAATCCTTCAACAAAACGTAATTGTGTAGCTTCTGTTGCTAAATAGTGATAACTATTTTGAATCCATCTTTGATATAAAGCTTCATTGAAACTACTACTTGTTCCTCTTGCAAACCTTTTATCAATTGTTTTGTTTGTTAATGCTTTCAGAGGAAGTTCAGGGCTCAACTTGGACCTGTCTAATTCATAAATTGTCCTTTGCTTTATTCTTGAAACTTCTTTTTTTGAAAGATTTAGAATTGTGGACAATTCTGAAATTGGTATAGAGAGAAACTTTCCTATTGTTAAAATATTATTTTTAGCACAATTGTTTTTATATTTGTCTGGACACCACACATTAAGTTCAAAAATCGGTGTTCCTAAAGGAACAAAATTCCTAATTTTCTTTTTTGCTCCATGGGCAAGAGCTGCTGCAACCTTATATTTCTCTTTATTTATATTTGTATAAACTATTTTTTCATTCTCCAATATTCTAGCGAGATTATCGATTACAACAGGGGCTGATCTTACAAAACGAGATAATCTTGCATGTTCTCTTTTTCTTCTTTTTGCTCTACTTAGGAAAGTTTTTAGTCTTCTACCAAGTTGTTGCAAAGCTAATCTTATCTCTTCTTCAATCTCAGGAACAGTTGAAATATACTCTTTACTAGTTTCAGGAAAAGGAATTTTTGTACTTACTATTGACACAGCAATAGCTAGCGGGTCTGATTGTCTTGTAAGTCCATATTCGCTCCAATTTAAAGAAGAAACTACTTTTGTAATAACATCATTTCCCGCACCAAAAATTAGAGGAATTCTATTTGCATATCTGTAAATTATTTTATTATCAACTGATGTGCTTCCTTTTTGTTGGGCATATTTAGATACTCCACCTCCATAACCTATTGCAGCTTCTACAATAAAAGGGTGGCCAGAGTAAGCTTTTGGAGGACGAGAAATTGCTTCAACAAATTCTGGTTCAAGTTCTTTTTCTAAACCTTTTCTTAGTCTTGCTGCTCCTAAAGGAGAAAGAGCATCACCTTGTGGAGCGTCGAATCTAAAGATCCTATCCCTCTTTCTTTTTATTTCTTTAGCTTCTTGGTATGCTTTAATGAATCCTTCATGAACTATTCTTCTAATTTCTTTTGAAGTAAGTTCGCTTGGTTTTTTGTTAGGATCAATTTCCAAAATTTGAAAGAATTCCTCAGCAACTTCCTTTCTCACTCCCATGAAGTCTTTTGATAAAAATTCGATTAGATCATTTGCAGAGGTTGCAGCTATTTTTGCTTTGAATTGAGTAATATCACAACCAAATGGGTGTAGTTGAATTACTTTTGGAGGATCTGGCATGTCATCTACTACTTTTTGAAAAACTAGTTTTTCACTTGTTCCTTCTTCATCTCCAGGTAGTACTACAGTGAAACTAGCATAAGGGGTAATTATTGCTAATTGCTTAAAGTATTCTTTAATGCTGTTTTTTGCTAGATTCCAAGCTCCAGTGAAAGTTATACTTATCTCAGTTCCACTAGTATGTAAATATCCTTGGTCATCAGGATAATATTCATGCTGCTCCATGATGACTGGTTCATTTTTTTCTAAATTAATCATTAAATGAACTTCATTTGTCATTTCTTCCATGAAGTATCTGCTTTTTATTCTTGCAGGAAGATCAACTGAAGACATAGAGTGAATTAAACACATCTTGGCTCCTAAACCAAATCTTCCTCTAGTTTGAATCACTCCATATTTTGTCCCTGTTAATACTCGACCAAAAAGGTTCGGAATCTCGTGACCTGGAACACCTACACCATTATCTCTGCATGTTAACTGAAGAAAATCAAGATGTTTTTCTAATTGTTTATATCTAGTAATATCTAATAATTCATTAATTTCAGAACTAGTTAGTTTTCTTAATTCAACATATATTTCTGGATTTACACCTAGTTTTTCAGCTGCATCTAAACCATTTTCAACTAACTCTCTAACTGATGTGAAAACAGCTCGCATTGAATTACCAAAACCTGCAATAGCCTTATTTTCATTAAAAAAAGCAGCTGCACTCATTTTTCGTGTTTTATTTTCTTCAGTCACAAAATTCACTCCTTATATTCCGAATTAATGTATACTCATACATTTTTTTTCCATTATTTAAAGATAAACTAATTGTTTTAATAATTTAGCGCTTTAGGATTAAATTAAAAAAAATGCAATAATAGAATAAAAAATAGAAAAAAAAGATTAATTTTCCTTACGGAACAATTGTTGCTTAACTGGTTCTGCATTAATTGTTAGAGAAGATACAATTATACCTAGTGTTAGAATGAATAAGGCAGCAAAAGCTCCTCCGGTTCTATAAGAATCTGCTCTTCCTATTATTGAGAGGAAATCATTCTCGATATGTTTGGCAAGGTTTTCTGTAGAATAGAGCATATCTTCAAGCCAGAATAAGTTTGCCATATCTGCAGTAAGTTTAGGATAAGTTTGATGCCATGTTCTATACTTATACTGAACATCTTCAGTGTTTTCTACTGCATCCTCATCTAAAAATGGATAATATTCTACGTATTGACCTGCATAGGTATTATATTGTACTCTATCTCTTCGTTCGAGAATTGTACCAGTTGTTGGGTCAGTGAAAATTTGTTGGAAGTGGAATTCATCACGTATAGAACCAGGAAATGTGTGAGTAATATAAATATCATCATTCTTCCAATCTGTACCATAAATTTCGTTCCATCTTCCTACATGAACAAAACTTTCATTTAGATAATCTGCATACTCTTGCCAATATAAGTCATATTGATCTACTTGTAGATAAGGTTGTTGTGTGTCTGCATAGTAAATGTATGCATCTCTTCCATACATGATTGTTTTATCTCTAGCAGAATCAAAGATAAAGGGACGGAAGAAGTATTCAACCCATCTTTGTGTAAATCCTCTTACTGTATTTGGAGGTAAAGCATTTAATGCATAAGTCTCACTGAATGGATCAAATTCCACTGTTTTCATTGGCCAATTATTTAATTGGACGAAAGAAGCTTTATCCCAAACTTCAACAAATGTTCTTAATTCATCTCTATGTAGCACATCACTAAATGAACCTGAAGAGTAAGTTACATGTATTAAACCTTTAGAACCATCAGCTAAGTAAATGTTATTGCCAGAAGCGTAAACATCAAATGCTTCTCCATCGCTGTCGTAAGTTGCTAAACTGGATAAGGAATTGACGTTAGAAGCATCTACTACAATTAACCCATTTTCTCCTGCAGTTAGGTATAATAAATCATTGTCTTCGTATATATTAAAGAAACCATCAGAAGTACCAAAGTCATATGTTTCAATTTGTGTTAAAGTGTTTCCACTAATTGAATAGACTACAAGTCCTAAAGTAGCATCAAGAACATATAATGTTGAACCATCCAACAGTAATTGTGTTGCTCCAGGAAGAGAGACGTTTACTAATGAATCTAATGTTGAAGCATCAAAAACTTCTATTCCTCGACCTTGTTCAACAGCATAAACTTTTGTTCCATCAGTATTAATTGCAATAACAGGCGAATCAGTTTCTTTAAGGGTATTCAAGGAAATATCTCCACCATTTGTTGTTAGTTTAGCTAATCCATATTGTCCCATAGCAACGAATAATGAGGATTTTGTAGGATTATATTCAAGATCTAAAGCGTTTACATTTCCTCCGTTAGTCCAAACATTAATTTGTTCTATCTCTGAAAGATCAGCTAAATTTAATGAAACTAATCCTTTTTCACCAGCTGCTACATATCCAAAATCGCCATATAAACTAGTTTCAAAAGCAATATCCTTGAAAGAGTAACCTTGTAATCTGTATCCTCCAATTCCTAAAAATAAGGGGCTGGAAGTATTTACTATTCTGAAACCTCTGTTTCCTTCGATCACATAAGCGAAATCTCCATTCATCTCAACCTTGTAACTTTGTGATTTTTCAAAGGTGGGGATATTGCCAATTGCAATTATTTCATCTACTCTTGTAATATTTTCTCTGCCTGTTTTTACAGCGTATAATAAGTCTGTAGAAGGATCAAAGGTTTCGAATGATTGATTAACCAAGAAAGGATATTTTCTTCCTCCAAGGAGAGGATCTTCAATCCCTGTAACCCACTCTGTTGCTGTTCTTTCGCAAATATAAGATATTTTTCTGTCGTATAACCAAGTTAATGCAGGAGTACCTGTAAGATATCTAATGTATGAAGCGAAAGATTGAGCTTGTTTTAGTTCTTCTGGTGTATCAATATCATAAATTTCTGCTAACTTTTGTGTAACGTTAACAGTGAGAATTGAGGAGTCATAGCTTAAACCTTGAACTAAATCAAGGAAGTATTTCATAGACCCAGCTTCTCCAGTGAATAGAGAATAGTCATGACCATCTGCAGTTAATGCATTAAAGAGAATTTTGTAGGCTGTCTCACTATCAAAATTAAGATCTGTGTGATCAGGACGTGAATTAATCCACATGTGAGGGCTATACTTAATGCTGTAAATTAGGTCATTATCTTGTGCATAATCTTTATTTAGTACAATTTTAGCAATTTCGCTGTTATTGTATCCTAATTCTTCTAATTCACTTCGAATCATAAAACTTGCAACATAAGCTTGTAAACCATACTCTGAACCATTACCGAAATTCTTTACATAATATGGCCAGAGGTAGTTATAATTAACAATTTTCTCATTACCTGTTAATGTTGAAAGCGTTTTGTTTAAAGTGTATTGCTTCCGTTCAGTGTAAACAACATAATCATTTTCTTCACTATAATCAACTATAAATTTCTTCATTTCTAAGTCAAATACTAGTTTTCCTGGAATTCCTATGTAAGTAACTGGCGTATTTTTGTACAGGTATGCATTTCTGTCACTTATGTTGTAAAATTCTATATAGGTATGAGCGTAATAATTACTATCATCAGAGTATTTACCAACATACATCCAATCAGAGTAATTGTCGCTTCCTCCTTCGTAAGGATCAAGGTCGTCTTCTGTAATCATACCATAGTTACTTAGTTTCTCTTCTATTTGATTATTGATTCTGATAGTTTGAATTGGTAACATTACGCCAACTGCGATAGCTGATCCAGAAGTTAAAATTAAAATAAATATTCCTAACATTATACGGAATTTTTTCTGCATAGTCATTTTCCTCGCAACAATATCTGTTTATGCTTCCGTCTCTTATGTCTATTTAAATGTAATGACATATTCACTAGACATATTGGACTAGAGACATTATCAGTGCAACGGAGAAATAAACAATTATATATTTTGTGTATGTGTTTTTTTTTAAGGAATCATATATTTAAAAGAATTTACAATATAATATGCGAAAAAATTTAAATTTTTAAGAAAGAGAAAAGAAAGAGAAATTAAGCAAATATTATTCTTCTTTTACTTCGTCTTCATTTTCTATTGTAACATTCTCTTCTATTAGATAATGTTCCTTCTCAAACAGAGTGTCATATGACGATAAAAAGGAGGTACTAACAAGTTCTCCATTAGAATCATACTCTTTTATAATTGCTTTGTTTAATATTTTGAATGAATCAAGAATTTCTTGGGGAATAGTAATGAAAGAAAATATTCCTCTAATGACTGTTCCCCTTCTTCTATTGCTATTTATAGCAAAAAAAACATCTTTATTTGAGTATTTTTGTCTAAAAATCTTGTAGTTTGATACAGATAAACCATCGTTAGTTGTTTGGATACAGATAAAACCTCTTAAAGGTGGTTTATCAATTGGAATGTTTGTTGCTAAATTCTCAACTTTTAATAGATTTGAAAAATCATTAATTTGTTCGTAGATGTCGTAGGAGACTAGAGAACAAAGACCTTTTGCATCTTGAAAAACATGTTGAAAATCTGATAAGTCGTAGGTATAAAAGTCATTCTTTGAGATAGAAGATATCATAATATCAACTATTACATTCATTACTCTATCTCTAAGTTTTGTTTTCAATTCAAGATAACCACTAGACGGATTATTTTCAACTAATTTATTATGGTCTAATAAGATGAAAGGAATTAAGACATTTTCTAAATTTATCAAATAAGAAATAAAACCTAATAAAGAAATTTTCTCGCTTAAATTTTGCCCTTCTATTGGTTTTTCAAGGACAACTATTGGAGTTTTCCCTTTTTCTTTAATAATAGGTAGGAGTTCCATTAACATTCCTAATAGAAAACTATCATTTCCAGTGAAAATAAAAACAATTGAAGCATCTTCTACAGTATTTACGATCTTCTGTGAAATACTAGATTGATTTTCATCAAACCACTTTTTACCCAAAAGAAAAGTAGAATTTATAATATCTCTGTTAGGTAAACGGATAAAATGATTCTTGTTTTCATATTTATTCAATGTTTCTTCATTAGCAAATAATAAGGAATTGCTTTTTTTTATTCTCTTAACAAGAAAAGAATAGAATTCACAACCTTCTCCCAAAAACAAAAATGCATAATTTTTTAGTTTCTCTTCCCCTTCAAAAAATAGAGTATCAGATAGTTCAGAACCAAAAAAAGGATTTTCATCATTTTTGTTATCTACAATAATTCTTTGAAATTCAAATTTGTACAATGGGTTGAACTTTTGTTTTCTTGTCCCTAAACTTGATTTTTTTCTTTTGAATATTTTTTTCAAACTCATTTTGCAACACTTAACGAAACTTCATTTTATATTTTATTTATTGCTTTTTATTTCTATCGAAATGCAATGTTAATGTTTTCCTGCAAGTACTTCATTTGTATTAAATACTTGAATTGTGTTAGTTTTTCTTGGAATACCTAAATAACTTCCCCCTACTAATACAACTATATCATCATCCTTCAAATGTCCTTCGTTAATTAGACTTGAAATACAAGTGTAAACAAGTTGGTCGTAATCAGTTTCATATGTATGAAAAATAGGTTTCACTCCCCAATAAAGTTGCACTCTCCTCAATGTCCTTTTTTCTGGTGTAGAGGCAAATATAGGTAAACGCAATCTATATTTTGAAACCATCTGAGAACTATACCCTGTGCGTGTAAGTGCAATTATAGCTTTTGCAGAGAGGTTTTGAGCAATATCAACAGCAGCTTTTCCAATTGACTCTTCTATATTTTTTGCTTTACATTTTGGAATAAAAATAAGTTCGCTTTTTTCTGCTTCTCGAATTATTTGGTCCATTACTCTAATTACATTAACAGGATGGATACCTGTGGCTGTTTCTGCAGACAACATTACAGCGTCAGCTCCATCAAAAACAGCGTGAGCAACGTCACTAGCTTCAGCACGAGTTGGAATAGGTTCAATTGTCATTGATTCCAACATCTGTGTAGCAACAATTACAGGTTTACCAAGTTGCATTCCCATTTGAATGTATTGCTTTTGTAAAACAGGTACTTTTTCAGGACCAATTTCAATTCCTAAATCACCTCTAGCAACCATTAGTCCATCACAATTTTCCATGATGGATTTAATGTTTTTTACAGCATCAATATGCTCAATCTTTGCAATTATTGGGATATATTGTGATGTTGATGACTTTATTATCTCCTTTATCTTTTTGATGTCTTCAACATCTCTTACGAAACTTATGAATAGATAATCTGCTTCTAGTTCACAAGCCTTTTCAATGTCTATTATGTCTTTTTTAGTTGGAACATGTAAAGTTAAATTTGAATCTGGAACGTTGACTCCTTTCCTTGTTGATATTATCCCTCCATCTCTAACAACACATTTAATTAAATTTCCATCTATCTCCAAAACTTCTAGTTTTACTAATCCATCATTAATAAAAATAGGTGAACCTATTTTTACTTCTTTGTATAGATCTTTATAATTAACTGAAAAGTAGTTTTTTGTACTAATTATCGATTCGTCGTTTGTTATTGTCACCTTTTCACCAATTTCTAGTGAAACTGACTCTTTGAACTTTCCAATACGTATCTTAGGACCTGCTATGTCAATAGCTATTGCAATATTAGGGCAATTTTCTCTAATTCTGTTAAAAACTGTTTCATGCTCTTGATGTGTTCCATGGGAAAAGTTCAATCTAGCAATATTCATTCCTGTTTTTTCCATTTTTTTCAGCATTTCCACAGAATCAGATGATGGACCAATAGTACAAACAATTTTAGTCATTCTCAATGTTAATCGTCTAAGTATTCGTTTTTCTACTTAAAAGATTATGTGTTTTTGGAATTGAAGAAAACTCTTTCAATTTTAATCAATAGTTCTACATTATGTTTTTTTAGCTAAAGAACAAATAAGTTTTACAGGAATTCCTTATTAGTTATTGTTCTTCTTGCGAAAGTTTAAAAATGTGAATTTACTCTTTTCATTGAAATGGAAGAAAGTTCAAAAGTTCCTGTTAGTGGGATAAAGGCAAGTTTAGTATATCCTGAATCTAAAATAAAACCAGTTTTTAATTTTGAAAATATGATAGTTGAACACTATAAACGATTTCCACGAACTGCAGCATTGATTGAAAATCCAAAATATGCAAAAGCCCTAATGAACCCTCTGAAATCTTTCTATCTTGTCCCTATTGCTATTTTCAAGGTCAAATTTAATACTATTCTCTCAATGAAATTTTGGAATTACATGTCTTTGTGGTTATACATCCTTATTGCTTCTATTCCAAATTCTATCTCTATGTATTTAACATTCAAAAGCAATAAAATTTTAGGTGATATTACTTTTTCAGTTATCATACCTATATTAGTTTCCTCTCTAGTTGCCCTTTGGTACCTTAAATTTACACATGATGGTTTCTTTGGACTAATTATAGAGAAGAAAGTTGAGTGGTTGGAAAAACCTGTAAAAGAATACTATGATAAATATTATGATAAAAAATTTAGTTTAAACGTTGTTTTAGTCACTTTGAGCGTCTTGACCTCATTAGGTGTTGGAATTCCTGTATTAATTTATGCTTCTAGCCAAGGTTTACAATCTGCAATTATATTTGGAATTATTGGAATGATTTGCAATCTGCTAGTCTTTTATGTTTTCTATTTGTCTTTACAATATACTATATTAAACACTAAAATTTATTCAAAGGTATTAAACACTATAAAAAATAGAATAAATCTCTATCTCAACGAGTATGGAACTTTGCTGAACAGTGAAAATTATGAGATCATTTGGGCTTTAGGAGACACTCCTGGAAGATCAATACGACAACTTGAGAATATACCTATAGCTGGAGTAATCTCTGCATTAATAGTAACAATTGCCATGTTAATAGGGACTATTAACCAAGCAGTTCTTGGACTAGTAAAAGGAGTTATGCCAACAGTGAATATAATTAATTCACAAATGAGTCTCAATGCAATAATTGCAACAATCTCTCTAGTTATTGCAATTGTGATGGTGTTAATCGTTATTCTTCCATTGTACATCTTTAGTAGTAAAATGAAGAAATTTAAAGTTAAAGCGCTGATAGAACTGGACAATTACATTTTTGCGAATGTGATGGAATTTGAACAACGTTATTCTGAGCTTGCAAAACAAGAAACAGTAACTATATTTGCTCTCAGAGAGTATATCTCTGGTATGAGAACTATTCCAATTTCTGCGGCGAAGATTATTAAAAGTTTAACAGCTGTTGCAGTATGGTTCGTAAATGTAAGAAAAATAATAAAAGCATTTGGTTGAGTGAGGAAAAATGTCGTTCTTAAAGAAACTTAGAAAAAAATCAATAGATATTGCAGTAATCGCTGTTGGTGATGCAGCCTGTACAATAGGAGCTAAATTTATTCAAAATTTAAAAGAAAATAAGATTAACGTGAAGTCTTTAGCAATAAATACAAAAAACAATTTTGAGTCCAAAATTTCTGACCCTTATAGTGACAAGTTTTGGTTTGCTGAACAATATTCTTCTACAAATCGTGATTTAGAATTGGCAAAAAAACTTTTTGAAGAAAGAAAAGAAGCTCTAACTGATAAATTAAAAAATGTTGTTTTTTATCGCATAGATGACAAAAAACGAGAAGAAAAACTTGCTTTACATCTTATAATAGCTAGTGGAGGAGGAACTGGTTCAGCAGGTTCAATGATAGTAAGTAAAATAATTAAAGATATAACAGGTGAATCTCCGACAATAATCTTCATTGTTCCTGAAAAACATGAACCTTCAGTTGTTCAATATAATACAGCTACAGCTTTGTTCTATCTGGGATTTGATAGTCTAGGACCTAATTGTCCTACTATCCTATTTGATAATGAGAAACTAATCTCAGTTGATAAAACATTAAATATTAAGGATGCACTAGAATACTGTAATAACTATTTGGCTAATACACTCTCTACTACTATTTTAGCAGCTCTACAAGAATCTTCTCATGAAGAATTTAATGCGGGTTTAAATGATTTTTTCAAATCTTTTAGCTCTGAAGCAAAAGGAATAGGGGTCATTATTTCTGTAGATAAAACTTTTGAATCTTTAGAAAAAGCTCAAAATATTAGGTTTTCTGATATATTCTTTAAAGAATTAGAACTAACATCCAGTTTGACTGCGGATATCACAAAGGCAAGACTGGGTTTTCTATCCATTATTGCTCCTCATTCCTATCAAACAACGTTTGAAACAAAAAAAATTGTAAAAAGATTTGAAAAAGGATCAATTAAGGTTTCATTAACATCATTAGAAGAGCCTATTCTTTTAATACGTGGAGTAATAACAGGGTTGCACCCTGATTTTATTGAGAGATTTTGGGATATTTTTGAACGTGCTAGGGATTCCAGAAAAGAGGTATTAATTCAAGAAGAGCAAATAAGAAACATGAAATTAGTTTTTTCCAACTAATTTTTTAGTTGTGACCGTAATAAACCTTATTAATTAAATATATTTTTTTGATTAATGACTATTTAAATCCAAAAAAAGTAGGTAAAAAACTCCAAAGGAGAATTAAAGGAAAAGTAGTTTGGGACAAAGTTTCTAGATACTTGTATTCTACTGATGCTAGTATCTATAAACTTATGCCCTTAATTGTTGCTCAACCTACATGTACAGAAGGTGTCCAAGAAATAGTAAAATTTTGTAATAAATACAAACTCTCTATTCACCCTCGAGGTGCAGGGACTGGGTTGGGAGGACAAGCTTTGGGAGAAGGTGTGGTAATAGATTTTGCTAGATTTATGCGAAATATTATAGAAATTAATCCTGAAGAAGACTATGTTTGGACTGAGGTAGGAATAAAGGGAGCTCCCTTACAAAAAAGTTTAGGAGAATATAATAAATACATACCTCCAGATCCAAGTAGTCAGGATTATGCTACTTTAGGTGGAATGATTTCAAACAATGCTTCTGGTTCTCATTCTGTTAAATATGGTGATTACGATAAATGGGTTGAAGAATTAGAGGTTGTTCTTGCAGATGGGAACGTAATTTATACAAAAGAGTACGATATTGAGAGTGAAGAGTTTAATAAAGTATTAGAAAAGGGAACATTAGAATCAAGCATATACAAAAACTTGTTAGAACTTTGGAAAAAGAATGAAGAAAAAATAAAGAATGCATATCCACCTGTACTGCATAACGTAACAGGATATGAGCTTAGAAAATTTATTTATGATGGAAAAATAAATCTTATAAGGTTGTTTGTAGGTTCTGAAGGTACATTCGGAGTTATAACAAAAGCAAAAATGAGAATAGAGACCAAACCAAAATACAAAGTTCTTTCAACAGTCTATTTTAGTGATTTAGTAAAAGCAGGAAAAGCAATTCAATATATCTTGGAGCAAGAACCAGCAGCCATTGAATTATTAGGTGAAAAACTACTAAGTATGGCAAGAGAAAGATACCCTTCTCTAAATAAGAAACTACTTAAAGAATTAGATACAATGCTGTTAGTCGAATTTGAAGAGGATGACCTTGAAGAATGCAAAAAGCAAACTGAAATTACAAAAAAGAAAGTCACTCAAACTGAGAAACTAGCTTTTGAATTTCTCTCTGCAGAAGATCCAGAAGAACAAGCAAATTTATGGGCGGCTAGAAAGTCAGCAGTACCACTTTTGTATAAAATTAAAGGCGATAGAAAAATAATTGCACTTATTGAAGACGTAGTTGTTCCTCCAGAGCATCTAGCAAAGTATGTCATAGAACTAGAAACTGTATGTAAAGATCTGGTGGTTGAATTTATAGCCTATGAGTTGAAATTTTACTTAATTTCTTCAGGACTCTCCCCAACCAACCAACAAACTTAGCGAAAGTTGTGAAGACTGGCTTAAGAGAACATGAAAGACACAGTCTTAATTAAGTTCTCTAAGGGGTTCATCTCCTTATCCCGGGCACTCATAACTCCCAAAGGGAAGACCGGGTGTCGTAGGAATGAAACCTACGTCTTTAAGCATATAGCTCAAGACACTAGACAAATGAGAATTAAATATATAAAGATAGCTGAAAAGTTGTTATACTCCCCAATATTTTGTATTTTTTATTTATGCAAATGTGTTTCAGGTTGTTATTGGTCTAATAACTCCACAAACTAAAAATTTAGTTTTTTACGTAAAAAAGTATCGTATGTTCGATTTGCATTTTACATGTCGGGCAATCTGTAACAGCAACATCAATATCTTCCTTCTTTACTGCATTAAAAAGCCAATGCCCAATTTTCATTGAAGTTTCATAATTTTCTTTTTTCATACCCCAACTCCCAGAAACACCACAACATGTATTAGTCCCCTTTTCAACTTCAAGTTCTGGTATTTTATTGAGTAGATCAAAGGAAACAGTTGTAATATCTCTTTGTGCTTTCAAGTGACATGACGTATGATAGAGTACTTTTGTTTTTTCTGGATTAAACTCTACATTTGCTTTGTTTTCTTTTAATAATTTATCAACAAATTTAATCTTCTTTTTTTATTTTTTTTTCAAATAGCAAAGAATTTATAGTTCTATCTGAGCATATAGTTGTTTAACATGAGTGAAACAGAACCTTGTCCTTATTGTTTTAGAGAAATTAAGAAAGGGGTAAATTTTTGTAAATATTGTGGCTCCGCAATAAAACATTGTCCAAGTTGTAATTCTCCAAATAAAGCTGAAAGTCTTTTTTGTAGTTCTTGTGGAAAGGATATTAGGGAAATCACTGTACAAAGTAGAAATCTAGAACCTCCAATCTCTCCTTCACATGTTAGCCAAACTGGAAGTGAAAAAATAATTATTTGGCCTCCTCCAGGTCAATTTTTTCCAACACAACCAAAATATAGACCTTATCAAACACCTGAAGAGCAATTGTTTGGGACAAGAGATAATCAAGAGCAATTTAAACCTAAGATTGTTTATCCATATTCAAAAGTAGGAATACTAGGATTCTTAAGAGGACCAATTTCAACATCAAAAGTTTTTACTTCTGTAGTTGAAGCATTTGCCTATGGTCTAGCTCTTATAGCCACTGGAGTACTGATTATAAGTATAGGTTTTCTCCTTTTCAAAACTTTAATTTTGCCAATAATAGGTTTATTATGGGGAGGAACATTAATTCTTTCAGCTCCATTTTTTGGTATGTATTTTGTTTCTTCAAAGTGGTTATATAAGGCATTTAAAATTAAAAAACCTGTAAGTGATATGACTATATTGTGGAACTATCTCTTTAGTATAATTTTCTTTTCGTTTATTTCGCTAATTTTAATACCTTTGCTAGCAATGAATACTTTGTTTGCCACAATTTTTGGAATTATTGCCATGATCTTAATCTTTGCTGTATTGATCGTGATTCCGTTGAAAGCTTTTCTCATAGATTTAGCATACGTTAAAGCAGCTGTAGTGGAAAGAGATAGCCAAAAAGAAAAAGAAGAAACTTTAGAAGAAAATGAACCTCAAAAAGAAAAAGAAGATATTGAGGAAACAAGAAAAGAAAATAGATGAAAGGAAAGCTAAACTAATCTTTGAACCAATCTTACTGTTTTATTATCTTCTGCAATATCAACTATCCCATTATTTCTTAAATCGTAAAGAGCTTTCATAACTGCAGCAGGAGTTATCCCTGTTGTTTTTACTATTTCCTCTCTTGTCCATTCTTCTTTGTCTGTACCTTGCAATAGCAATATAATTTTAGTGTGGGGATTCGCTGCAAAAACATTTTCAAAAAGAATGGAATAAATAGCAAGCAACTCTTCAATATCCATTTCTTTTGCTTTTTCAGCAGCTATCTCTTCATACATTGTTCTAAATTTTGACATAGATTCTTCGAGATTGTTTAATTTTTCTTCATATTCTTTATTTTTTTGCTCTAACTCGTTGACTTTCTCAAGTTTTTCTTTTGTTTCAGTAGATAATTTTTCAATTTCAGCTTCCTTATCTTTTAATTTTTTAATATATTTCTCTTGTTCTTTTTCTAAATTTTCTGTATATTCAATTAAACCAAGTAGAAGGACAGGTAATTGCTCGAAATTGTCTTTAATTGAAAAATAAAGGTCTTTAAATTCCTTCAAAGTGTTTGAATCTGAGTTTGACATAATACTTTAACTATAATATTTATATTATTTATTTGTTTTGTAAAATTGTTGACTAATCATTATTAAAGATTTGATGAGAGGATTTCTATTTTATCTCCCACAGATACAGTTCCTGGTTGAATAACTTTAGCAAAGATTCCTTCTTCAACCATAGCTCTTTTTTCATAATATTCTTCATGACTGAATTGTTCTTTTGGTTTTCCTATCTGAACGATTTCTAAAATAGTTTCATTTATTTTTATTTTAGTTCCTATTGGTCTGTTATGGAGTTCAATTCCATCTATTGTTAAATTCTCAAAAAGATCTCCATAATTTAATTTATCTGGGTTTTTCATAAGTTTATGGATGCTTTTTATACTTAATAAAGAAACTTGTTTATCCCAATTTCCTGAGTGAGAATCTCCCTTTAAACCCAAATTAGTAATTTCTGCTGTATGAACATTCTTTTTTGGTAATTCTCTTTTAGGACTAATGTTTACAGCTAAAACTGTACCATTCATAAAAAAAAGAAAAAATATTTTAAGATAAATTTTTCGTAATTTCCAAAAAAAAAAAGAAATATTTCGAAAACTATTATCCTCCACCAATAGGAGGAAATAATGAAATAGTGCAATTTTCTTCTACTAGTTGGTTTTTTGAAACTTTTTTCCCGTTTAAGAGAATAAGATGAATCTCTTCAAGTTTAAAATTTAATTTATCTATTACTTCTTCAACAGTTGTATTCTTATTAACTTCCAATTCTAAGGGATTTAAATCATTGACATTCGGATATTTTTTTCTTAAATGAGCAAATACTTTAATATAAATTTTCAACTATTAATTCACCTTGTAAAATAAATAATAAAAAAATAAAAGAGTTATATTTCAAGTTCTAATTCTTTAATTTTTTCTGGTGTAGGCACACCGTCTTCCCATCCTCGTAACTTATAATATTCTTGTTTCATTGGTTCTAATTCAACTATTTGTCCTTCTGATGCACCTTCTGGCATTTTTTCTTCAAGTAGTCGCTTGGGTAATGTATCATCTTTCCCTGTTATTCCGAGCTTATTTAATATCATCCTTTCTAAATTAGTTATTCTCTCACCAGTTTTGAGAAGTTCATCTGCTGTTATATCCCATCCTGTTATTGGGCCAATCATTTCTACGTACTCGTCTAGACCAAGAGCAAAAGTTAAGAATAAACAATTAACACATGAGTTTACTATACTGGTAAAGTCTTGGAATGTTTTGGTTAGTTCAGCTTTTCCTTCAATTGTGAATCTATCTACATCACCTAAAACTTCTGCTGCAATAGTATATCCTGTAACATGGCATCCTCCTCGATTAGCTGTAGCATAGTTTAATCCAATACCTTTTGCTCCTCGTGGATCATATGCTGGCATTTCTAAACCTTTCACTGACATTGATATTTCTGGAGCTCCATAATGTTCACACATCTTGCGTGATCCTTCTCCAATCCAATAACCCAAACCTTGTCTAAAAGCAGCCATCCATGTAAGTTCTACAATAGCATCAGGGTTACCAAATTCAACTTTTAATCCTTGTAAATCTTCTTCTGGTATTAGTCCTTTTTCATTTAGTTCCATAGCTGCAGCAATAGTTGAACCAATAGATATGGGGTCCATACCAAAAATGTCACAATAGTGATTAGCTCGAATAACAGCCCCCATATTATTGACGTTTGTTGAACCTCCTAATGCCCAAATTGCTTCATATTCAGGACCTTCAGTAAAGGAAATCTTGTAAGGACCAAGTTCAACCTTTGTCTTCCTTCCACAAGCAACAACACAGCCCCAACATGGGTGTTTAGAAATCAAGTATTTCTCTGTTAAAGTTTCTCCTGAAATATTTTCTGCCTCTTTATCTACTCCTGTTTGCCAATTTTTAGTCGGGAAAAGACCATTTTGATTGATTATGTTAACCAATACTGCAGTTCCATAAGTAGGTAAACCTTCTCCTGTAACTCCATTTTCTTTTAGTTTTTCAACATGTTCTTTGACTTTTGTTTCAAATTCTTCTTGTTTAGCAATTTGTGGTTTAGCGTTTCCGTCAACAATAATAGCTTTAAGATTCTTTGATCCCATTATCGCTCCTAAACCTGTTCTACCTGCTGCTCGATGTATTTCATTCATAATTACTGCACAAGGAACAAGATTTTCTCCAGCTGGGCCAATACAACTAACTCCAGCTCTCTTCCTTTCATGCTTTTCTTGTAACCACTTTGTAGTGTCCATAGTATTTTTTCCCCATATTTCACTAGCATCGTGTAGTTCAGGTTTTCCATCTATTATGGACAAATAAACAGGAGTGTCACTCTTTCCTTCAAATACAATCCCATCATATCCTGCAAATTTGAGTTTTGCACCCCAAGTACCACCTGTGTTTCCAGAACCAATAGATCCTGTGAGAGGTGATTTCAAAGCCATTACGTGATGTCTACCGCTATTTGGAGAACGTGTTCCTGTAACAGGTCCTGTAGAAAAGAATAAAATGTTATCTGGTGATAAAGCATCCATTTCTTTTATATTTACACCTTTTTTTTCTAATTCTTTCGCATAATTCCAAAGATAATAAACAGCTAAACCTTTTCCTCCAATAAATTTACGTAGTAAATCCTCTGGAAAATCAAAATCAGACATTTCTTTTGAACTTAAATTAACTTTTAACCATTTTCCCATATATCCATAATTCATCTTGTTCACCTCATGTGAACTACTCAAGTAAACTCTTTCACATATAAAAAATTTTTTGAAATTTACGAACTTTTTTAAATAGGACTGTTAAAAAATATATGATATACTTGTCTGATTTCCCAAAAATAATACAAATTGAACCAACAAATTCATGCAATTTCTCTTGCTCTATGTGCTTGTTATCTTTATGGAAAAATAAGAAAAGAAATTCTATTTCCCTATCACTTTTTGAGAAAATTGCAAAGGAAACATTTCCTCATATCTCTCGATTAGTGTTGTATGGAATGGGAGAACCTCTAACACATAAGAAATTTCTTGATTTACTGAGAATAGCAAGAAAATATTTGCAAGCTGAAGGAAAAATTGCATTTACTACAAATGGTTCATTGTTTAATGAAAATATGATCAATGAAGTTCTTGAAAACAATCTTGTAGATGAAATTGTATTCTCGTGTGATACTTTTGAAGGACAAGAGTCATTAGGTCATTCTATGGCTGTAACAACAGTAAGAAGAAATCTAGATTATCTCCTGAAACATAAAAAACGTTGTAGTATCAAAGTAGGAATCGAAATTGTTGTAATGAAGAAAAATTACAAATCCCTTGAAAAATCAATACAAATGTTCTGCAATAAGAAAGTGGATTTTATTACAATTAGTCATATATACCCATATAAAGAACATGTTCAAGATGAAATGATGTATACAATGCTTACAAATGAAGCATTAACTATTTTTGAAGAGTCAGGAGAAAAATGGGACGAACTTATACTAGGTGTAACACGAGAAAAATTTGCTGAATCTATGCAGTTACAATATAGAGAGTTATACAAATACAAAGACAAGTTGGTGAAAAAGGAGAGACCATATTCAGAAAGATACAATGAATTATTGTCTAAAGCAAAAAAGAAAAATGTTCTTTTAAACACTTCATTATATTTGAAAGAAAAAGAAAAATTAGAACTTTTAAGAGAACTTGAGACAATTTTCAAAAAAATAGTTCAAATATCAAAAAAATCAGGAGTAAAAGTTATTCTTCCTGATATTATTCCTTCTTTTAAAAACAGAGAATGCCCTTATCAATCAAATAATGCTGTGATTATAAGGTCAGATGGGGAAGTTGTTCCTTGTTTTAAATATCTTTATGACCATCCTTCATATTTGGATTATCACAGTAGAGAGTCTTCATTTTATTCTTTTGGAAATGTGAAAAATAATTCTTTTTCAGAGATTTGGAATGGAACTGATTTTACTTCTTTTAGAAGTAAACTTAGAAATATGAATAAAAATGTCCCATACTGTGGGAACTGTAGTTTTTCAACTAATAATTGTTTTTATGTTACAGAAGGACAAAGTGATTGTTGGGGAAATGAACCTTTTTGTTCAGAATGTCCCTATAGTTTGAATCTTACAAAATGTTTGCTTTAGCGTTTGTTGCAATAATAAAATGTTAAGAAAACAAAATAAACTTTTACTTTTAATTATTTTTTTTCTTGATTTTAAGTTGAAAAAACTAGTATATTTAAGTTTTTCATTCTACAAAGAATTTTTAAATGATAACTTTTTCAAAATTTTCAATGGAAGCAATAATTCTTTGTGGGGGACTAGGAACAAGAATTAGAACTATTACCCAAGATTCTATTCCTAAAGCAATGGTGAAAATTAAAGGTAAAACGATTTTAGAATGGGAGATAGAGTGGTTAAACAAGCATGGAATTGTTCATGTTATTCTAGCAGTAAGACATTTAGCAGATTACATACAAAAAAAACTTGGGGATAGTTATCAGACTGAAATAGATAAAGTAAAAATTACTTATAGTAGAGAACCAAAAAAACTTGGTTCAGGTGGAGCTGTTCGATTTGCTGAAAGACATGTTTCAGATGAACATGTTATTATTATGAATGGAGATGTTTTAACAAACTATAATCTTAAAGAGATGATCAGCGCACATTTAAAAAAGAATTTAACAGGTACAATAGGCGTTTCAATGATGCGTAGCCCCTATGGGATAGTAGAATTTGATGATAATTTAATGATATCAGAATTTAAAGAAAAGCCTTTACTTAATCATTGGATTCACTCCGGTATTGATATTTTCCAAAAAAAGGTTTTACTTTCTTTTCCTGAAAAAGGTCAGATGGAAGACAGTATCTTTGTAGAACTTGCAAAGAAAAAAGAACTTTCTGTGTTTAAAATAGAACCTAAATATTATTGGAGAAGTATTGATACTACTAAAGACTTTCAAGAAGCAGAAAAAGATTGGCCAGGAGTATAGATTTCACAAAGTTGGATTCCACTCAAACCTTCTTTGAATATAAACTTGTTCAAATCCTATACTACGATATAAATGCTCCGCTTTACTGTTTAAAACAGTTTGAAGACAGAATTCTGTTTTTTTATCCTTGAACATTTTTTCAGAAATAAAGTTTGATAGCATAGCTTTAGCATATCCTCTCCTTTGAAAACGTCTTTTAGTACCAACTCCATAAACACCAATGAGTTGTTCTGTTTTCATACTACAGAAACATGAAACATCTTTTCCTGAAACATTTCCTACATAGAAATGAATATTATTTTTCATTTGGAGGAGAACCATTTCTGAGATATATTTTTTTAAATTTCTTGGATATTGAAATGCATCAAAGAAAACATTTAGCCATCTTACGTAATCTTTTTCTGTCAATTCATTAATTTGTAAGGCTCTATTTCTAAAATATCTAATCTTATCAAAGTTTGAAAGAAACATAACATTTACATCAGTTAACGATCTAAGAAATCTTTTTGTTCTTAGAACTTTTGAGTTGTAATTGTAATTTGAATCATGTGGGATCTTGACAATAAAGTACTTTTTTCCTTCATCAAAAAAAGAAAAACATTGTTCAAGGAAAAGGTTAAATTCAGAAGAACCTATTTGTGTTGGAGTTACATAACTATATGTGTCTATCGTATTATTCTTCAAGAAGTAGCCGTGATCATTGCGTAAAACATTAGAATCAGGCATATAAGTGTAAAACAAGAACTCGTTTAAATCATATTTTTTCCTTTGATTAATTTTTGAATTTGACATTAGGTTCAACAACAACTACTAATATAAGGGCTTATTATAGTTTACTTTCTTTTATTAAAGCAATAGCATTTTTAATATATTTAGTACTTCCGCAATAAGTTGACCGATTTCTATAGGTTAAAATTATAGGCGTTCATACTATCATTGGCGTGTTCTCAATTCATACTTTTTGAGATAATTCGGAAGTACTATATATTAGCAAAAGATTTTAAAGCACTCTTTTTTTTGCAAATATGAAATATAATGAGTACAAAAACAGAAAAAAGTTTTGCTAAAGAAGTAGGAAGAGCAGTTGTTGGAGCTCTAGTTTTAATAATTTTACTGGTTATATGGCTTCTTTGGGATAAGATTTATCATATCTTCTATAATGACTTATTTCCAAATGCACCTAAAGGAACACTTCTGATTTATTGGTTGTTATTTCTGTTTCCAATAGCTTTTGGAGGAATATCATTGCTTGTTGCAGGGGGATATCAAGCCTATAAGATAGCTGCTCCTGAGAAAGAAGAAGAGGAAGAATAATCTAAACAAAATATTTTTTTAGTTTTTTCACTATATTCCACTAAAGAGGTTGTCTCTATACTTTGGTGAAGAAATGTTCGAAATTGATTTAAACATTCAAAAAGTTATAATTGAAGTACTTAAAATCAATCTTGCATTACAAGACGGTGAAAAATTCCTAATTGCTACAGACTATCCATCTACCTTAGATTTGAAATACAAGGAGCCAGAAATTCTCCAAAGGATGTTTGCAAGGAATTTTCTAGCTCGGTTTATAGAAAAAATTGCAAAGGATAAATTTCCTGGTGTAAAAACAGATTTTATTACATATCCATGTCCTTGGATACATTATCCTGAAAATCTAGAAGAGTTTCGTAATATTGTCAATGATTACGATGTGTGTTATGTTCTATCCGAATTTTCAATTTGGACTATTTTTAGTTCTCCGGAAGCAAGATTGTTGAAACAGACTAGAGTCGCATTTTCACCAGGATGCGATGAAACTATTTTTCGTCCTTATGGGCCTTTGGATATAAACAGTAGTAAACTTGAAAGAGATGTAATGAAAACATATGCAAAAATCAATAAAGGAAAGCATGTAAAAATTTGGAATCACATGGGAACAAATTTGGAAATAGAATTAACAGGAAATAACTATAATTATATGTATGAATCTGGAATTGTTAATTATCCTGGAAAAAAATCCAATCTTCCTGCAGGAGAAGTGCTTATTCTAAATCCAAAAATAAGAGGGGTTTATGTAGTTCCTGCAGGCTGGATTGAGGGACTTAAATCAAATCTTGTTATTGAAATCAAAAATAGTGAGGTAACAAAAATTTGCCAACAAGGAGACGACACTTGGCTAAAAAGTAACTACTTTTTGGTAAAATACCCAAATGAAATTACATTTATCTCTGTTGGGCATAATTATCAAGCAAACAACCCTTTCCTAATAATTGAAATGATAAAGATGTGTGGATTAGTATCAATAAAAATTAACAATAGGGGATTAAGGGAACTAGATAGCTTAAATACTAAAGTCTTCTCTGGGCATTTTCCATCTCCAAATGTATACCTCGAAGTAGATGGAGAAGAGATATTTCGTAATGGACAATTTATGCTTTAAAGGCTTTTAAAAAGTAAAAATTGCTTTTAAACAATTTGAAAGAAAATTGGAAAAATAAACAAAATAAATTAATCAAAAATTTTAAATTTATTGCTCAACACATATCATTGTCATCGTTGAACGAACGTTATCTAATGCGCGAAGATTTTCAGTAACAATCTTTTTCAAAGATTCTGTGTCTTCTGCTTCGATTTTTGCAATTAGATCATATACTCCGTATACTACGTGAGCTTCTTTCACATTAGGAAGTTCCAATAACTGTTCCATTACGTTATTTTCCTCCCCTATTTCGCTATTTATTAAAATAAAAGCTGTTGCCATTCTTTCATCACCAATATTAGTTCTATGTGTAAGTATATTTTAATATTAATAAACTTTATTCCTAAAATATACTTTCTACTCATTTATTGGTAATAAGATACGGGTATTTTATACATATCCTATGTTATTAATCAACTAGTAATCTCATTGATTAAAAAATGTTTTTTTTCAAATCAAACTGTGATGTGAGAAAATTTGATTTATTGAGAAAATTAGTACTTCCGCAATAAGACCTAAACCACCTCATCTTCATAGAAACTCGAATGTAAGAACCATAAGGTGAAATAGAGCGTAACAGGTTTTGAGCGTTTAAAAAAAGGTTTGTTAGACGGGGGAGTGAAAAAAGAAGGAATAACAGAAGCACGAAAATAGACATATAAAATGAGGACGAGAAGGGAAAACAAAGGTACAAGAACCTGACGGAGGGATGATTGGTGGTTGTAGAAAAACTAATACTCTTGAGAAGGCGGTAAGAAGTCTCTATACTCCACCTATGACAATACTCGTAGATATGCTGGTCAGAGGTGATCATCCAACTGATACAAACAAACCAATCTTTTTGCTTTGGGAGCCAATAAGCATGTAACATGACTTCCGTAGTTAGTTTCACCTTGTCCACTTCTCATCGTGTAAGGAACAGAAATTATTTTACCTGTTTTAGGAAAAGTTACCAGATAAGACTTAATCTTCTTGTTTTTCTTTCCGCGCTCCAATGACAAAAGGAATAGTGTAGGCCTGTAATAGTTTCACTACTTCAACAGAATAGAAACCTCTATCTGCATACAACACCTTTATGCTCTTGTTTTTAAGGCTAAACTTGTCGAAAAAGTATCCCAAGAGCCCCTTTCTAGAATTAAATGTTGAAACTGGAAATGCACCCAAAGGAAGAAAACCATAGGGGATTTGACTGTTGACACCGTGATATATCGATAAAACCATTCATTTTTTTTATACTGGTGGATATACTCATCTCTTTTTTTCCCATAATATCGTATGCCCATTGTGTCTACTGCCAATATCAATGGACTCTTTATTATCTTCTTGCTTTTTAGTAGTTCTGCACACTGCTGAAATAAGGGTTGAAAAACCTTGAAATATTTCTATTCAGTTTGTTCAGGTGGTGACGAATTGTATCTCCGTCTTTGGTCGAAAACTGTTCAGCTGACTGTTCAATAGATGTTTGGTCAACAGAACAACAGCCTCCAGAACGGTCTTTTTAACTTCCGCTTTTATTTCTACTTTTTTCTTCTGTCCTTTATGAGGGCAATCCATCTTTTTAATCAAGTGACAAACTTTTATACTTGTTTTACTATATTTTCTTGTGGGTTGAAAGTGTTTTTCAAAAAAACTTTTGATTGATTTTAATAGGTTGAAGTTACAAGTTTTCATACTATTATTGTCGGGCTTTTAACCCATAACTTTTGCGATAATTCGGAAGTACTAGAAAATAAAGAAAAGAATTTAAGTTGGAGTGCAAGGAAAAGAATATGGAAAATATATCAAGGTTAAATGAAAATTGTTTTGCATGTGGAAAAAACAACCCTATTGGACCCAAATTAGAGTTTAGTATTAAATCTGAAAATCAAGTAGAAACAAGTTTTACTCCGCCACAAGAATGGAGTGGTTGGGGGGAAATAGTTCACGGAGGATTACAAACTGTGATTCTAGATGAAATTTCGGCTTGGACGATTATTCTTCTCACTAAAAGATTTAGTTTGACGATAAAAGCAAGTGTTGAATTTTTAAGACCTTTATATGTTAATGAAAGCCTAACGGCTACAGCAAAAATTGAAAAAATTGAAGAAGGTATTATCTATGTATCTAGTGTAATTTTAAATGAGAAAAAGAAAATATGTACAAAAGGTAGATTTATTTTTAAAGAAGTTTCAGAAGAAAAACTTGCAAGTGTTGCAGTTAAAAGATAAAAGATTCTCCTATATTCTTCTTATTTTTTCGTTTTTTGTAAAATTTTTTTACAATTACAGATACTTATGAAAAATATTTATAAAAGGAATATCTTTGAATATTATTGATATGGGGTTTAGAATACATGGGGAAAATAAATGAAAAACGAACAACATAAGCTACTACATAAATTTGAAGAAATGGAAATAGAACAAAAAATTGTTGAAATTGTTGAAAGTTCTATAGATAGACAAAAAGATAAATTAACAGATTTTGAATTCTACAGTATTTTATACATTAAAGCCAGAGCTAATTTTATTCTTAGGAATTTTGAAGAAGCGAAAAAGATTATCTCTCAAATAGAAAAATGGGCATTAGATCATAATATTGAATTACTTGTAAAAAGTAAAGTGTTAGAAGCTAATTGCTGTACTATTACAGGACAGTTGGTTGAAGCACAGAAAAATTTCGAAGAAATTTTCACGAAATATCCTGAAATAAAGGAATTTCCTTTTTATACAAATATTATTATTAATTATGGGCACACTTTTTTCTATCAAGGTAAAATAATTGATGCAAATAGTCAATATATAAAGGCTTTAACTGTAGCAAAAGAACGAAATCTTCGCCAGGATAAAATAAAAAATAGCCTTGCTCTAACATACATTCAATTGGGTAATTATGCAAAGGCTATAAAATTATTAGAAGAAGTCATCAAAGAAAAAGAAAGAATGAATGATTTTCAAGGATGGACAATTGCCAAAGTTAACTTAGGTTCAATATGTAGCTACTATGGTGATTTTCAAAGAGCTAATGAAAATATAGATGTTGCAATAAAATTTGCAGAAGAAAAATTGTTCATGAGAGAGCTAGCAGGAGCTCATTCAGCTAAAGGTTTGGTTTTGCTTAAAGAAAAGAAGGTGTTAAAAGCCCAACAACATTTAGAAAAAGCAAAATCCATACTTGAACAGATTAATGTTAAAGATATTCTTCCTGAAGTGTTAGTAAGGCTAGGCTTCATATTTTTTCTACTTGGTGAATATGAAAGAGTTGAAACTATTATAGATACTATTGAGAAAATTGCTGAAGAACAAAAAAGTACTCTATTCTTAGTTTGGAGTATTTGCTTAGAAACAATGGTGAAATTCGAAAAAGATCAAGATAAAAGTGCCTTAAAGCAGATTGACAAAGTTCTTGATATTTCATTAGAGTTTAACATTATTCCTGCTTTTATCCAAGCATCAATCTTAGCTCTCTATATCTATGCAGCAATTGAGGATATTGAACAAGTAAATAAAATATCAATTCGTACTTTAAAAGTTGTTAAGGAGAAAGAGATAAAAATAGTACAAATCCAACTTTATATTATTTTAAGTTTTATAAATTTAATTTTAAATGATTATAATACACTTATGAACTACTATAATAATTTATTAAAATTAAACGAAGAAAACCTATACCCTGATGATATTAAAAAATTAAATTGTTTTGTTGAACATAGAAGAAAGACAGGTAATTCTGTTGGTATAGATAATGAAATTCGCAATGTGCTTATTGATTTTCTTCAAAGAATAAGTCCTTGGTTTTGACCTATTCTACTTTTTCTTTTTTTTTCATTCCGTCCATTCTATGCCTAAAACGTAGTTTATTACGATTAAGTTTTTTATCAGCAACATTTATATCAAATAAAGATAATCTTATATTGTTACACTGTTGAGTATAATTTTTATCCTCATTTTGTAATTTAAAGGTGATAAAATATGTTTGATACTGTTGGTGAATGGTTAGATAAGATGGAATTAAAATATCAGAAAAATGAAGAAAAGAGAACTTTTGTTCTTCCCTATGACATTAACAATGTGAAATTTATGGTGATTATCCTAGTCTTTCCTGAAAAATGGATAAAAATAGGTGCACTAATATTGAGAGCAGAAAAAGTTACAGAAGAAATGTATTTAGCTCTACTTCAAGAAAATTGGAACTTGTTCGAAGTTACATATTCTGTTGACGAGCAAGGTAACATTTTTTCAGAAAATGATATACCCCACACCTCTAATTATGAAAACTTTGTATCTGAATTTCAAGCTGTAATTTTTGGTGTGATAAACTTCTTTGAGAAAATAGCTCCAAAATTCCAAGCTAAGGCAGTAGATACCTATAATTCTGAAGCATGGGTTTAGTTCTTATTTTGCTTCTTTCTTTTTTTATCTATTTATTTTGGTTTTCTTATAGTTAGATAACCGAGTGAGCTGAGAAATCTTCCTATTGTAATTACAATTAGAAGATATGTAATAGCTTTCCATTTTCCTAGTGATGTGAACATTATTTCTGCAATTAAACCAAAAATCAAAGAACCAAAGAACATAGATATTCCAAGAAAAAGGTTATATATTCCAGTATAAGTTCCTTTTTCTTCAGTAGTAGCACAATCAAGAATAAAACTATTTTGTCCTACAATAAAGATAGCGTTACTCATTCCTGAAACAGCTGAACCAATAGCTATAACCCACCAATAAGACCACCAGAGGACGGTAAAAGCAAGATTTAGAGGAATGTAAAACATGAAAACTCTACCAAAGAAGAGTAAAGTTTTTCTGGGAATTATGTTTATTATTTTGTTTACAATAAGTAATGTCAAAATTTGCGCTATACTAAAGGCTGCCCAAATAAATGTATTTTCTTGTGCGGTGGCATATTCTGCTCTAACAAAACCAAAAATAGGCCACCCAGCAGACATAAAGAAAAACATAATTGAGTTTATAAAAACGAATCTTCTAAATTCTCTATTTTTCTTAATTGGAGCTAGTGAAAAAACAGTTTTTTCTTGAAGTTTTTTTACTGGAGGATCAAAAATGAATAGAGTTACACAAACGCTTAATATAAATAGTAAAGCAGTAACACGTAAAATAATAGAATATTGTTTAAATGTAGTATCTCCTAAACTTCCTATTTGCCCAACAACCAAGAGAGAAGAAAGTGTGGCTATCGCTCCAACTATAGTAATCATACTGATTAGCCCTGCTCTATTATCTCTATTTGTCAAATCACCTTGTAAGGCAGTAAAAGCAGGATAGTAAATGGCATATCCAAATGAAAAAATAATTACAGCAATTAGAAGAACCCAACCTTTTGAAATTAAAGGAAAGAAAAAAAGAGCTAGTCCAGAAAATAGAAAACCAAAAATTAGCATTACCCTTCTACCGATTCTGTCAGATATTCTTCCAAAAGTTGATTGAAAAATTTGCTGAATAAGGTTTCTGCTTGAAGTAATCAAAGATATAGTAGCTGGAGAAGAACCAATTATAACAGCAAAGAGTTCAATAAAAAGCCTAGCAATAAAACTAGCAGCTGTTCCAAAGCCTGTAATAAGGTAAAGAACTGTTTTACTGAGATTTGAAGAAGAATAGAATGTTCTGTATCTAGCATAAATTTTTTTGAAATCAGCCATTATTCCATAAATAAGAAAATTGTTTTTAAATTTAAGTTTTCACAACTTATTAATCAACGATTTGAAAGTTCTTGTTGTTAAACCTATAAGTATTTATTCAATTCTTTCTATTTATCCTTTTTCTTTTCAACATAGGAATAGAAGATTGTATCTATTTTATTTAGTATTGTTAGAATTTTTTCTAAGTTAATTTTCATTAAGGAATTGTCAGACATATTTAATTCAGTTTCAAAAACTAATACTTGAATAGGATTCCGTAGTCCATCAATAAGAATTTCTAAATAATCATAACTATTCTCTAGAAAAGAAAACATTTTGTTAGTTTTATCTTTTTCAACTTTTATTTCCTTATTTCTAGATTTTAACTTAATCTTAATATTGAATATTCTAAAGGTGAAATATGAAATTATTATAGCTGCAAATCCCAAAAAAATTTTTAAGAATAGAATTAAGTGGTTTTCTTCAGTCTCGAAATAGTTTCTTAGAATATCGTAATAGGCTGAATCTTTATCTTGTTTAAGTTCAGAGAGATACTGATCTATTGTTCCAAGTAAATAATACTTATTTAAATTATCTTTTCCTGAAGAAAATCTCAAACTAAGAGGGTTAAAAATTATATCTAACTCTCGAATTTTTGAATTTCTCAATTTATCATCATAAAATAAATTATTTACAACTCCTGCATCTAACTTGTTCTTATCTTCTAAATCTGCAACTAAGTCATCATAGTCTTGATACTCTATAAAAGAACTTTCTATTTTGTATTCATTGAGCAAGTCCTTAATTCCATTTTTACTTTTATAGAGAGGATCATCAACTACAACTCCTATTCTTTTATGATGAAGATCAAAAATTGAGTTTATTTCAGAACTAGTTGTTACTACTACTCCCATAGTTGATATAACAGTTTCATTGTTAAATTCTAGATTATTATCTGTATCAAAAGAGTAGTCTACTGCTGGAATAATATCAATCTCATTACAAATTGTTTTATTATATATATCTGAAAAATTTCCAAAATAATAATTGATTTTCCAATTTACTTTTAAACCAATATATTCGATCAGATCAATAAAAATCCCTTTTATTGAATCATCTTCTTTAAATGAAAAGGGAGGATAATTGTAAATACCTATAGAGACTTCTGTTTGATTGACATCAAAGTTGATTGAGGATACATTATTGTAACCTATAGGATATATAAAGAGACAAACAATAAGAAAAAAAATAAAAGGTTTCTTTTTGGATAGATTCATTCCTAAAACACGATTAGAATATATTATTATGTTATAATATAGTTGTTCATCTTAATAAAAATTATGCTGTGTCAATTTTTGAACTTTAAAATAGTACTTCCGCAATAAGTTGACCGATTTCTATAGGTTAAAATTATAGGCGTTCATACTATCATTGGCGTGTTCTCAATTCATACTTTTTGAGATAATTCGGAAATACTATATAAAAAAGTTCTTTACTAAAATGATTTAAAGTATTTGTGAAATTAAATTAAGGCAAAAAATATTTGGAAATCGAAATATATGAAATTGATTCCTTTACTAAAGAAATATAAATTTATTACTAATACATTATATTAGTTACTGCTGTAATAGTTACTGCTCTAACAACGAACTCGGTTAATAACTTTATTTTTCATAATTTGCAATTAAACTTTTTATGTAATCCTATTTTATGCCAACTATATTATCACTTAAAAACAAAATTTGTCATATGATAATATTTATTTTTTTAGTATTAATAGTATTAATCGATAATAAATGAAAATTTTAATCGTAGACGATGATGAAAATATTCGATTTATTTTTTCTAAAGTGTTACAAGATTATTGTATTAAAACAGCAACTAATGGTTTAGAAGCTTTTGAAATTTCGATATCTTGGAATCCTGATTTAATATTAATGGATATTCGTATGCCTAAAATGAGTGGTATTGAAGCAGCAATAAAAATTAAAAATATTAACAAAAATCAGAAAATCATTGGAATTTCAGCTTATAGTGAAATAGAAACTGAACATTTGGAAAACAATCCATTTACTACTTTTCTAAGAAAACCAATATCAATTAATCAATTACGTGAAGAAGTGAAAAAGTATTAACAACATAATAAATTTGTGTAGTTAAATTTTTATCTAAATTTCTTAACAAACTTGGTTCTTTATTGAAAGAATAGTAATTAATCTTTATAAGATGCGAGTAGCTCAGTATTACTATTCCTTTAAACTATAAAATATGTTGATACGAAGTGTATCTTAATCTTTAATAATGATAAAGAGAAAAGTATAAAATTAACAAAGAGGGAAACAATTGGAATTGCTAGGTATAAACTTTTTACCTTCAATCGAAATATCCTTGAAAAGAAAAGAAAGAATCAAAGAAAGTAAAAGTCAACTAGTTTTAGGATATCATGAAGAGCTTTTTTTACATTTTTGTCAAATTAAAAAATTGGTGTTTAAATAGTGAAAAGACATTATTAATGTAGAGAGTGAAAAAAAAGATAGATGTTAAGAAAAATACTTACTCTCTAAGCTGGCACAACGTGTCAGGATAAAAAAAACATGCGCATAAAGAAAGAAATCAAAGAAAAGTTGAATACGACTTAACTTTCCCGTGTGAGAGGATTTATTCATCCAGTTTCCACGGTGGAGGAGTGCTCAACCTTCTCCTCTGGCTCAATGAGTGTTTAGATCTCCCTCCTAGACAGATCTTTCCGAGAGCAAGATTGGCGTACAAAAATATTGTACAAAAATTAAGTTGATGAAGAAAAAATAGCTCTTAAACTTAAAGAAATACTTAGTTGGATTGAACCTTATGGAAAAATATGTTTCTTGCTCTCTGATAGAAATTCTATGTTTGCATATAGATCCGTTCCTGCTCTATACTATAACCAAGTAGAAAACCTCTTTTCTCTAGTATTTCTGTTTCTCTTGACATGTATAAACTAAATTTACATACTAAAAATCTGAAAAACTTAATTCTCATTTCTTTATCACCAAAGGAGGGAAAAAATTGGTCTTTGATGGAAAGAGGAAAAGTCTATTGTTTTTGTGGTGGTGAAGATATAAGAAACAAAGAAAAAATCTATTGGAGATAGTATGTTTTTTATATCAACCTTAAAAAATAAACTGGCTTTTAATAAAAACCATATTGTAGAAAAAAAAAGAAATGAATTTGAGGTTACCAGATATAGAATAATGCTGTATTACCATCAAATTCTTGAGGTGCATCTCCACCATGGTTTTTTGGGTAGTTTGCAAAAGCGTAATCAAAGACGTCTTCCATTGGAGTTGCTGTGTCTCCATTATAGTGTCCTATTAGACTAAATTCAAGGAAATAGTATGTCCACATTCCATTTTGGTGCTCTGAGTCATCATATCCGTATCCTCTTTGTGTGCAAGTAGTAGTAAGATAAACATGTTCACTATTTGGCATGTTCATCAAATCATCTCCAAACCCTCCAGAGTAGCAATGGTCTAAGAAAACGAAAATTCTATCTGCAACAGCATTGTCTAAAATTGCTGCTAGTTCTGTGTCATATAGACTTCCATCTTCTCCATTTTCACCCGCATTTTCGTCCCACATGCAGAGGAATGAAGAACCTCTTCCATCCCCAGATCCATGCCCACTACTGATAAATGCAATTACATCATCACTATCTGCTGATGCAACCATGTCTTGTAAGGCTTGCTTTACATTGTACTCTGTAGCTAACCCATCATATTTTGGATAGTTATTTGAATGCCCATCACCGAGAACAACAATGTGTTCGTATCCAATTCCATGTAAATAGTTATACCAATCTGTTGCATCCTCATCACAGTAAGAAAGATCACTTATTGCTTTATAGTCACTAATACCAACTAAAACTGCCCAGTGTTCTACTCCAGTAGGTGGAGGTGGAGGTGCATTATTTGCAACTGTTACAGAGATGGTGTCAGAACCAGTTTTTCCACCACTATCAGTGGCAATAGCTTCAATTGTGTGAGAGGCATCAGTATAAGTTGTTGTGTCCCAGTCATATTGATTTGCATGTACAATGAATACATCATCTATATAGATGTCTGCAATGAGATCCCCATCTTCCTTATCTGTGGCTGTGACTAAAATAGTAACAACTCCACTAACTGTATCTCCATTAGATGGAGAATCAATGGACACTGTAGGAGCTTTATTTCGACCTGGTGGAGCAGGAGGTTTTGCTCTCACATTAGCCTGAGTTTGTAATGGTATCATAGTAGTAAAAAAAGCTACGATCACCAAAACTGTAAATACTGTTATCTTTTTTTTCATTTTTTTCACCAAATAAACTTGGTTGATTGAAATTATTTAAACTATTATTTAAATACTATGTTAAAATTATTTCAAATCTTTATTAACTAGTAATGCATAAAAGTAAAAAAGATGGTTTACAAGGTAAAAGAACTGTTATGATAAAAGATCATTTGAATCCAAATTTGAAGCAACGAAAATAATATTTTATTTTTTTTTTAAAAAAAAAGAGTTATGGGGCTTGAATTAGACCATAACCAAATTCTGGATCCCAACCAGGTTCTCCAAGATCTAATGCATTGTTGATTAACCAATCTTTAACTGTTGCAGGATCTCTTTGTCCACCCATTGCTAAATAGAGAGCAACTAAACCACTTACATGTGGGCAAGCCATGGATGTACCAGAGAGCGTATCATAACCTCCGTTTTTGTAGGTGGAATAAATACTGACTCCAGGAGCAGCAAAATCTAGAAATGGACCAGAGTTTGAGAAACTGGCAATTGTATCGTCTTTGTCTGTTGCTCCAACAGCTATAACTTCATCGTATGCTGCTGGCCAACTGTATTCATCAGTTGTTCCATCACCATCACCCTCATTTCCTGCAGCTGCTACAATAGTAATTCCTGAATTATAGGCATCTATAATTGCATTGTGAACATCTTCACCAGGGTCTCCAGAAGCACCAAGTGACATGCTAATAACATCAGCATCGTCTTCTGTACCAACAACACCATCAGGTCCTTCCATTGCAAGATATATTCCTGTGATTAAATCATCCCAATCTCCACGACCGCCAGCTCCTAGAACCTTTATGGCATAGATTTGGACATTAGCATACATACCTACTACTCCATTGTTGTCTCGAATAGCTCCTATTGTTCCAGCTACGTGAGTTCCATGACCATTTTTATCATCAGGATCTCCTCCTCCTGTAGCGTCAACAGCCCAAGCAATATTTGGCATTAAGTCTGGATGATCTAAATCGATACCCGAATCCAGAATAGCTACTTGAACTGCAGTTGTATATTGGTCACCATAATAAGCACCATTAAAAACTCGTTCGATACCCCACGGAGTCTCTGGATCATCATCTTGCCAATCATAAGTTGTATCATCTCCTCCTCCAAATAGCCAATCAGGAGGACCAGCAAGTGCGAAGGATTGTTTAGCGTAACTTGAAATGGGTACAGCGATTAGACCTAGTATTAGGGTTGCTAGTAATATACTTTTTATGCTTTTCATTTTTATCACTTTTTTATATGGTTGTGTTCAACCAAAAGAAAGTTCATATTATCTTATAAAAATATTGTGTCAAATTTTTATTATGGCGTGCAAATATGAAAATACGGCGCACTTACTTGCCTTAGTTTAACAAATTGTTTGCCTTACAAGTTTCTGAAAAAAGGAGTTTAATTACGGGGTGACAGTTGTTTTTTGATAACTGCAAAAAAGTTGGTTGAGACAAAGGGATAAAAATATAAATATTAATTTGAAATATGTCTCTGAGTAACATGCAATTGAAAAAGAAATTGTTATTATTAATTATTGGTTTCGTAATATTTAGTTCTTTAGTGAGAGCGCTTCCTCAAGATGATTCAGTTTCAACTAACTCTACAGATAATTTGTTGAGACTATCACTTTATGATGCTTCTTATAACGATTTTGATGATGATGGAAGAATGGATGATGTTGAATGTTTTCTTGATATCATGATTTCAGATGACTTGAACAGGAAAAATTTTATCTGTGATATATCAATTTATCTGCCTAATGGAGATAGTTATGAATATAGTATTTTAGTATCTATGAAATATGATAGCATAACACTCAGAATCGTTTTCATGAATCATGCATATGTTTCTGGAGATTATAGAATCAAAGTGGAAATAAATTTATTTACATCTGGTTTCTACTATGATGAAACAGAGATAGTTTTTGATCCACCAAGTGAAGAAATTCCTGATGATGAACCATTTATAACTTACTCCACAGTATAATTATAATTTAAAGAATATATTTTAAAAAATTCTGAAAGCAGTTGCTAGAGGGTGCCTATTGGATTGATTACAAAAACAGACTACCAATTACTAATCTTATTGCAATCTAAGCCTACAATTAGCTATTCTGATATTGCACGCATTTTTAATATAAGTTCAGCAACTGCAAAAAGAAAAATTGTTGAATTAAGAAATAAAGGGTTATATTCTGGTAAGTATGCACAATTTTATCCTACAGCTTTAGGGCTGAATAAATTTATAGTGGTTTCTTTTGTTAAGAGTATTAAGCAAATTTTAATGCTTGAAAAAGCTCTACGAGAACACCCTTATACAATTCACAGATCAAGGATTTATTCGCCTAAACTAGGTATCTACTCTGAATTTAATTTTCCAATGGAGAATACAAGTTTTTTAGAAGAGTTTTTTGACAATCTAAAAAATGAAAAGGTGATTGACTCTTTCACCATTTTTGAATCAACCCATATTGAGAAAACGTTACCATTAAATCTCAATAAAGTTAGTTTAGATACTCTTAGTTGGGAATATGATTGGAATACCTTAAAAGAATCCTTAGACAAAACAGAAAAAGCTGTTATTCCTGTTCCTCCCCGAAATATGCTTAAATCTATGAAAGAACTTGATTTTAAGATCTTAAGCATTCTTACCGTTAATGCAGATTATTCTCAGAGAGAGATAAGTCGGATGTTAAAAAGAGATAGAACTGAAGTTTGGAGGAGATTCAAGTTTCTTGAAGAGAATATTATATCTGGATATCGTTCCAAAATTAATCGTCAAAAATTTAACATCACAAGCAATAAAATCATTTTCTTAAGGTTTGAAGATGAGTTGGAACTCTGGCAATATTTTTCTCTTCTTTCTGACGAACAACTGCGCCCTCCTTTTCGATATAGAATAGAAATATTAAAAGAAAAAAATTCTACAAAAAAAATCTTTCAAATTTATATTTCACTTCCTCAAAATCATGAAGCACAGCTATTCTACTTTATTGCAGATAATACGGATTTTGAGAGTTATAATATTGATACAGTAGGTGCGCATGGTGTAAGATATTCCTTTTATGAACCTAATTTTGATTATAATAGTTGGAAATGGAAAATAAACAGGAAATATGTTGTGACTGACACTATTAGAAATGTTATATCTAAAAAAATCTGATTTAATTTCTGAATTATCAACTAAAGCTAAAACATTGAAAAATATTTCTAATTTTTCTATTTATGTTATAAAGTCTTAAAGAAATATATTTAAAGAAATTAGATTGTCTTTGAATAAGAGGAAAGAAAAATGAATATAATGAATGACATTAATGATTCTGACTCTATAGTAGCTGATGCAATTTTAAAAGAACTAAAGCGCCAAGAGGAAGGAATTGAACTTATTCCTTCTGAGAATTATACATCACGAGCTGTGTTGCAAGCAGTTGGAAGCGTATTTACTAATAAATACTCTGAAGGTTACCCTAAAAAGAGATACTATGGTGGAAATGAAATTGTGGATGAAGTTGAGCAGATAGCCATTGACAGAGCAAAAGAGCTATTTGGTTGTGAGCATGTTAATGTACAACCTTATTCTGGTTCTCCGGCAAATCAAGCAGTATTTTTTGCTCTTTTAGAGTTGGGTGATAAGTTTTTAGGCTTAAATCTCACATCTGGAGGACACCTTACTCACGGAAGCCATGTGAATTTCTCTGGTAAAAACTATACTTGCGTGAGCTATGATGTCGATAAAGAAACAGAAATGTTAGATATGGACTCAATTAGAAAATTAGCAATAGAAGAGAAACCCAAAATGATCATTTCTGGATTAACTGCTTATCCACGAGAAATTGATTTTAAAGCTTTTCAGGAGATTGCTGAAGAAGTAGACGCTTATCACTTTGCAGATATCTCTCATATTGCAGGATTAGTAGCTGGAGGGGTTCATCCAAGTCCTGTTCCACATGCTGATGTAGTAACAACAACAACTCATAAAAGCTTAAGAGGTCCTAGAGGAGCTATTATAATGACAAAAATTGAAGATAGGTTACATGACAAATATCACCCAAATACGAAGAAAAACCTTGCTCAACTGATCGATTCTGCTGTTTTTCCTGGTCTCCAAGGAGGTCCTCATGACAATACAACAGCAGCAAAAGCAGTAGCTTTAGGAGAAGCACTCAAACCAGAGTTTAAGGATTATGCTCTGCAAATTGTTAAAAATGCTAAAGCTTTAGCTGATGAGCTAATGTCACTTGGAATTAAGTTAGTTACAAATGGAACAGACAATCATTTGATTTTAATTGATCTCCGTCCAGAAGGATTAACTGGTAAAGGTAAACTTATTCAAAACGCACTTGATGCAGCAGGTATAACAGTGAACAAGAACACAGTCCCCTATGAACCTTCTACACCATTCAATCCATCAGGAATAAGATTAGGAACTCCAGCAATAACAACAAGAGGAATGAAAGAATCAGAGATGAAAGTTATTGCAGAAGGTTTAGCTAAAGTCATAAAAGCTAAAGGAGACCCAGAGGTTAGTGCTAAAGTGAAACAAGATATTTTAGAACTTACCAAACAGTTTCCATTATATCCTGGATTGAATATTCTAAAGTAAATATCCATTCTTTTCTTTTCTTTTCATTTTTTAGAAATATAAGAATTAAGTTCTTTTTCCAGAAAGATTTAATTTATAGGTTCGAACTGTTTTGGGTTGAATAATTTTGCCAGTTGGAGTTATAAAAGATAATGCATCGAAGGGACATTGAACAATACAAGCTCCACATCTTATACAATCTCTTGAGTTAATTATTTCTATTTTTTTTGGTTTAAGCATATAGAAATAAGATAAAAATAAAAATGGAGCATAACTAACATTTACTAGTACTCTGGAGTGGCATCTTCCCAAAGAAAGTCCCACATTTCAGAGGTGTACAAAGTTTTTTTCTCAATTATAACCCGCATAAGTCTTTTCAGAAGAGCATGATGTCTGATTTCATCTTGAAAAATTGCTCTAATTACAAATCTCTCTTTTTCACTTTCAAGTTTCTCAAGTAGTTCTTTGTAAGTTTCAATGGCAGATGATTCAAGATCGATGTGTTCCTGAATTACTTTACCAATAATATCAGATTGTTTCTCTCCAATAAAAGGAGATGTTTCACTAACTAATGTAATTAAAGCATTTAGCATACTTTTATGTTTCTGAGAATCTATTGCAATTGATAAAATAAGTTCTTTTACTAAACTATTTTCTATTTCTTCTACAGATTCCTTTGCTTTTTTTATTATTTGTTCCTCGAGATCTATTTGTTTTTTATAAAAGTCTAGTTTTTCATCTTGATTCATTATTATCAATTGTACATAAAAGTTATTTTTATACAAGAACTTTTTTATCGGAAATCCTTGATTTTGTTATAGACAATAGAATAACACTTCAAGCGAATAGTTTTTAAATTAACATCAAACTCGAGAAATAAGTGAGATAGATAATGTCCTCAGAAAAAAGAGTAGTTAGAAAGAAGAAGAAATTTGGTCTAGTCCTTGAGTTTGTACCAGTAGTTAGAGATCTATTTCCTGATGACGAAGTAAAAGAAAAAATACAAGGAGAAATAAAAAGAGCAAATGGGCTTACTCCTCAATTTCTTGCAGAAAAATATAATGTACGAATTAGTACAATCAAAAAAATGCTCAAAAAAGCAGAAGAAAATGGTATTGTGGAATGTGTTGCAAGCAATAAACGTACAAAAGTTTATCAAGCAAAGCAATAGTAATAAGTCTATTTTTAACTATTTTTATCATTTAATGCTATTTTTTAGAATTTTAAAAAATAATTTATTAATAAAATTCAAGACTAGCTGGTGATGTGTCAGATATCCCTTGCTCTGTGACATAAAAGAGAATTTCTCGATCTGGAAAACGAGAACTATCGAATAATCTAGCTATTCTTGCACTTCCTCTACTTTTTCTAAGAAAAATCCTTTGTTGTGGGCGATGAGCCCAAGCAAAACCTAAAGCAGGTTCTTCTCCGCTACCATAGAGAAATTGATCAATTGCTGCAATAATTTGATTAGTAACAACAATAGCAACGTCATGATCTACAGCTATTTCTACAAGTTTTTCAGCTAAATTCATGATTTTTTGTTGTCTTTCCACTAGCCTATTTTTCCCAATGAACTCTGCGCGAAAATGTGCTGCTAGAGAGTCTATGATTACCAGTTTAATATTTTCTTCTGGTATAATTTTTTCTAGTTGATTAATGTACGCAAGCATTATATCGGTGTTAGACGTAGGTGCTACTAGTATGTTGTCTAAAACTTTTTTTGTATTCTTTATCCTGAAAGAAGCAATTTCTTCTATTCTTTGAGGAGAAAAAGTTCTCTCTGTATCTATAAAGAATGCTTTTCCCTCCAGTCCACCAAGATCTTTGGGTAGCTGTACATTAATACATAATTGAAAGCAAAGTTGAGTTTTACCACTGCTGAAAGAACCAACTAATTCTGTTATTTCTCCTGTCCAAATACCACCATTAAGCATACTGTCAAATTCTTCTGAACCTGTAGTAATTCGTCCTCTCCTACGTTCAATTTCCAAAAACTCTGCTGCAGTATAAGGATGAATACCTAACTGTTCTTGTGCTTTTTGTATAATTAAAGCTGCGAGTTCTTCTTCTATTTCTAAATCTTCAGCAAGTTCTTTTTCACTCATAAGAGATAATTGTCCCAAAGAATAATCTTTTTGTTCCAATTTTTTTAATAGTTCTTTCTCAATTCCTTCAAGTTGAATCATAGTTGTCTGTTCAACAATGAACATTTAAATATATAAAACTATTACCAAAAAAAAGGAAAAAGTATAATAGAACTGATACTACACAAGTGTGTTATCAATTCTAAATTCCTCTATTGTCTTTTTGATAATGACTTAATCGTTTTTTTCATTTAGCTTATATTTATCAACATCATTAATCAGAAGCGAAATAACAAAACCAATAGCAAACAATGATGCAATAATTATATAATTAACAAATAGGGAGGGAATAAACATTACACAAAGTATCAATGCAATTCCACTTATTTGTCCAGCCCACATCATCCATCCATTTGAAACTTCCTCTGGAAGTGGATAAGTAATCTCAGCAGCAAAAGTCAAAGCTACAGGTAAAGCAGCAACAAGAAAGAAACCTAAAATTGTTGCTTCTATCAACCTTTCTACATAACTGTCAAAGAAGTACATGAATAAAATAAGTATGGTACCAACAAACATTGCAATAATCAAAAAGATTTTTCTCTTGTGAAATTTGTCTGAAAGTGTACTTAATATTACAGCTCCAATAATCCCTCCAATAATCATTGCTCCTCCAATATTTCCTGCAGCAGAAATGTTTGTAGGGTCATTGAATAGTATGTCAATCTCAGTACTGATTGCATTGAATATTCCTAAGCCTATTAAAACTAAACCAAAAAGCATTATTAGATCTCTGTTCTTGAAACTCTCTTTTTTGGAAACTGTGATTTTCTCATCTTTAATACTATATAGATTAGGAGGGAGATTAGGTTTTTCTCTTATAGTAACAAAATATAAAACAGCTAAAACCAATGAAAGAACACCATAAGTAAGTAAGAGCCCTTCTAGTGAAATAGTAGTATATAGAACAGGGGTTAACATAAAAGCCAATATTGCACCAAGCAACAGTGTCATTGTGTTTAGTCCTGTAGCTAAAGTCTTTTCTTCCTCAGGAAACCAGTTGACTGATAACTTAGTAAAAGAATTCAAAACAAAAGGTTGTCCAATAGCAATAAGAGTTTGAGTAATCATAATCCAAATAAAATTAGTTACAAAAAAACCTCTTAAAAAAGCAAATAACCCAGTAAGTGCTACACCTATACCTGTTCCAAATCTGAGTCCTAACTTTTCTATGCTACTAGTGGCAACAAAATTAAAAGGAATGTAGGCAATCATGAACACCATAGATAACATGAGAATCCAATTAGTACTGACTTCATAAATAGTAGCTACTTCAAATGTAATAGGTGTAAAAGTAAGCCAAAGTATTTGAGTATCTAAAGTCATCAGAGAAAAGACAACAAGTATGATCCACCTATAAGCAGATTTACCTAAAGTAGGGGAATGGCCATCTTGGTGGTCAATTTCAGAATCATGATGAATATTATCCATTTGATGGAAAAAAATGTACTTGTATAAATAATTAATTGTAAAAGGTTATTGTAATTTTTTATAATTAGCACTTCACAATGTTTCAATTTAAGATTTAGTTATTTTAAACAATTCTCCCACCATTTCAAAATAATGACTTTCTGCTAAAAAATAATAATTCTACTCAAAGAAAGGAAAATATCAATTTTAAAAAATATTCTTAAATAAATATATTATGTATACTCAACTCACATTGGTAACAAATAAATAGAAGTGGGTTACGTGGGTAAGTGATATATTATGAACAAAAACGAACGTAACCTGGAGAAACTAAGAAAGATTGTGGTTAAAAAAGCTTTGGAAGGAGAGAAGATAAAAGAGGTAGCTCACAAGTATATGGTGAGTAGGAAGTTTGTGTATAAGTGGTTGAAGAGGTTCAGAGAGAACCCTGAAGGAGTATGGTGGAAAGATAGATCTTCCAGACCAAAAACTATACACAGGAAAGTAGATGAGGAGTTAAAAGAGAGGATAAGGGAGTTAAGAATAAAACAAGGAATGAATGTGGAGAAGATAGCTTATTTGTTGAAGAGAGAAGGAAAAGCACTCTCTCAGACGACAGTGACGAAAGTAATAAAAGAGTTAGGTCTTCCTTTATGGGTTAATAGAAAAAAGAGGAAAAGACCTCGATACAAGAGTTTTGAACGTCAAAAACCTAACGAACTCTGGCAAATAGATGTGAAAGGACCATTCTGGGTAGAAGAACAGGGACAACATCTCCACCTCATAACCTTGATAGACGACCACTCACGATTCTGTCTGGGAGCTGAATTCCACCCTTTTGCACCAAAAAAAGAGCAGATAATAAGTTTGCTAGAGGAAGCAATAAAAGAGTACGGTTACCCCGAGTCTATACTTACTGACAATGGAGCACTCTTCTCTTCCGTTAGAGGAGGAACAAGTACCTTCTCCCGTTGGTGTCAAACAGAAGGAATAAAGCACATCAGAGCTAGAGTTTTTCACCCTGAAACATGTGGAAAAGTAGAAAGACTACATGGGACAATCATCCGTGAGATGGAAAGATTAGGTCTAAAATACTGCAACCCCGACCTCTCCTACTATCGCTCTTACTACAATTTTAGTCGTCCTCACCAATCTCTTAACTTCCTCACCCCAGGAGAAAGATTTATGAATCACCCCTATGTTTCTCTAGTACCCAAAAGTGTAACCCAAGTCTATTGAGTAAACATTAAATAAATATATTAAAAAATGTTTATATATAAAGAATGTAATACGCTTCTGAGAAAAATGAGTTACGATATAAAAAAAGATTACGTAACGCCAAAAAAAATCGAAAATGAACTAAAAGCGATACTTTACGATATGCAAAGTAAAAATACTGCTGTTATAGAAGATGCTTGTTATAAATGGGTTAAAATAGAAGAAAAATTTGCTAATTATATTTCTGAAGAAAAAAGAAAAGAATTAGCAAAAAGAATAAGAAAACTTAAACATTATAGCTAAAAAATACTTCATAATTGATACAAAAATAGATTTAAATTGGAAGATTAATTTTATAGTTTTATTCTTTTTACAGACTTAAAACTATTTTTTTATCAAAAGTTGACTGACAGTAAATTTTATATATCAGTCTAAGTCGAATTTTTACGGAAATTGTTTCTCATGCTAAAAAAGACAAATAAAAAAGATAGTTAAAATCACTTGGTAAATAGGAAGCAACAAATAACGATTGAATATAAAAAACCAAGATTAATGAGAAATAAAATAAAAAAAGGTGAATGAAATGTACGGACAACCAATATATATTTTGAAAGAAGGAACAGAAAGAACAACAGGAAAAGATGCACAAAGAAATAATATTTCAGCTGCTAAAGCAGTAGCAGAAGCAGTAAGAACAGCTCTTGGACCAAAAGGAATGGACAAAATGCTTGTAGATGGATTTAGTGATGCAACTGTAACAAACGATGGAGTAACCATTCTTAAAGAGATCGAAGTTCAGCATCCTGCTGCAAAATTTGTTATCGATCTAGCTAAGACTCAAGACCAAGAGACTGGAGACGGTACCACTTCTGTTGTAGTTATTGCTGGAGAGCTTCTTAAACAAGCTGAAGAGCTTTTAGATATTAATATTCATCCAAGTTTAATTATTGAAGGTTACAAACTTGCAATGGAAGAAGTAAGGAACATTCTTGAAAAAATAGCTATTCCTGTTCCATTTGATGATGCTGAAATGATGAAGAATATTTCTATGACTTCCATGAGCAGTAAAATTATCGCTAGTGAGAAAGAATTTATGTCTGATATTGTTGTTGAAGCCGTTAGATCAGTTACAGAGGATCGTGATGGTAAAAAAATTGCAGATATTGATAATATATTGATACAAAAGAAACGTGGAGGAAGCATAAGAGATACAGAACTAATCAAAGGATTATTGATTGACAAAGAATTTGTTCATCCAGATATGCCCAAAAAGGTAACTGATGCGAAGATTCTTCTTTTAGACAAAGGACTAGAGCTTTCAAAGACAGAAATTGATGCTAAATTACAAATTAGCACTCCTGATCAAGTACAAGCATTTCTAGACAATGAACATCAAATGCTCAAAGAAATGGCAGAAAAGATAATCGCTTCTGGAGCTAATGTTGTACTCTGTCAGAAAGGAATTGATGATATTATTCAGCATTATCTTGCAAAAGCTGGTATATCTGCAGTTCGACGAATTAAGAAATCTGACATGAAGAAACTAGCACGAGCTACTGGAGCTAAGATTACAACCAGCCTAGAAGATTTATCCAATTATCTTGGAACTGCTGGTTTAGTCGAAGAAGTTGCTATTGGAGACGACCATATGATTAAAATTACAGACTGCAAAGATCCAAAAGCTGTTTCGATTCTCATTCGTGGTGGAACAGAAATGGTTGTTAATGAGGCTGAACGAGCTATTCATGATGCTTTATGCGTAGTCCGACAGATCATTCACGATGAAAAAGCTGTTGCTGGTGGTGGAGCTCCTGAAATTGAAATTGCTTATCGGTTAGCTGAATTTGCTAAAGGACAACCAAGTAAAATACAAAAGGCTGTTGAACAATTTGCTAAAGCTATGGAAATTATCCCTAGAACCCTCGCTGAAAATGCAGGATTAGACCCAATTGATATTCTCAGCGATTTGTATAGTAAACATTCTAAGAATGGTACAACTTTTGGTGTTGATCCCTTCAGTGGCTCTGTTGCTGATATGAAAAAACTTAATGTTGTTGAACCTATTTCAGTTAAGCAACAAGCTATTAATAGTGCTTCTGAAGCTGCAATGATGATACTCAGAATTGATGATGTCATTGCTGCAAAAGAACTCAGTGGCGGTCCAAATCCACCTGGTCCAGGTGGAGAAGACTTCGATTAGTTCTTCTTTCTTTTTCTTTATCATTCTACTTTTGTTTTGTATGCTTTTTATCTTATTATAGAAAACTTCTTTAGCTTTTTCCATAACTCTAAAATATGAAAATTAAACGTGCTATAATTGGTGGTTCAGGTGTCTATGAAATATTTGAAGAATCTGAACCTCTTAACGTAAATGCTTTTGGTCGTAAAGTTACACTCTATAAACTCGAAAGAAATGGAAAAGAAGTCTTTTTTCTACCTCGACATGGTAAAGATCATAGTGTTCCTCCTCACAAAATTGACTATTTAGGAAATATTTATGCACTTTATTCTCTTGGAGTTACAGAGATAATAGCTACTAATGCTGTTGGTTCTATTATTCCTGAAGTTAAACCTGGTGAATTCGTTCTTCCTGATCAATTTATTGATAACACTCGTAATCGTGTTCTTACATTTTTTAGTGGAGAAAAAATTAATGGTTGGGAACCTAAGATAAAGTTAAGTGATGGAACTATTCGAGAAGGGGTTGTTCATTTAGATTATACTGAACCTTATTGTCCCCGCCTCAGAAATCTTTTAGGAGAGATAACAGAAAAATTTGGAGAAAAGGTTCATTATTCAGGTGTTTACGTTTGTTCAGAAGGACCACGTTTTGAAACACCAGCAGAAGTTGAAATGTATCGCCGTTTTGGGGGTACAATTGCTGGAATGACAACAGTTCCTGAAGTTGTTCTTGCTCGGGAAGCGAACATGTGTTATGCTACAATATGTTTAGTAACTAATTATGGTGCAGGTATGCAGAAAAAGGTGACACATGAAGAGGTTATTGAGTTGTTTAATGAAAAAACACAAGTTGTAAGAAAAATTATTGAAAATGCTGTTTTTTCTGATGTTGAAAGCCTAACTTGCAACTGCAGAGTTTAACTTTCTTTGTTTTCTTTTATTTTTAAATCTAAAAAAACCTACTAAATTTTTCAAGTTTTTCTGAATAATATCCATTTCTAGATTGTTCAATAGCCTCTTTGTAATATTTCAGTGCTGTGTTTTTATTTCCAACTAACAGATGTGATTGAATTAAGTCTATTCTCAAAGTAAATAATATCTTTTCTGATTTTCCACTCTTATAATAATTATATGCTTGTTCAAGATACTTTAAAGCATCACCATACTTTTCTAAAGATATTAAAAATTCTCCCAGCTCTAAAGAAGTTACAGCTGTTTTTTCTTTAGCATTAATAGATTGAAAAAGTTTTAATGCATCAGAAAAATTCTCTATTATTTCTTCTTTTTTTTCAACAAACTTTCTTGGGTTTTTTACTCTTGCAAGAGCTAAAGCTCTTAAAGTATCAGCTTGTTTTTCTACATTGTTGTCTAATTCAAAAGAATTTATTGCTCTAGCTAAATATTCTTTAGCTTTTGTAATATTATTTTTATTATCTCTGAATATTAAACCTAGTAAATATTCACAAGTTCCTTTTTTGGAAGTGCTCTTATCTTCAAATTTGAAAATAGCTTCTTCGTAAGCTTTAATTCCTTTATCTAATTGTCCCAATTTAATATATGCATTTGCAATATAAATTAAACATTCTCCTTCTAACTCTTTATCGTTTAAGGCAGCAAATAGTTGTTCTGCATATGTTAAGCTTCTGATGCAAGCAATATATTTTCTCTTTTTATACTCTTGCTTGCCTAGTTTAAGAAATTTTATTGCTTCATCTTTTTCTTTCATAATTTGTATTCACCGAGCTGACATATGACATAGTCAATTTTGTCGGTCAAATAATAAATGTATCTTAATAGTTTTTCAATATATGTAAAATGTCTTCTTATATAATCAAAAAATAAGAAAAAATGTTTAACAGTAAAATTATAGAATAATTTTAGACTTCTGAAAAAAATAGTTTTTCTTGTTCATAGTTAGTGGAAACCTTGTTCCAATCCATGTCTTGTGAAATAATTCTCTTCCCTGCATCTTCTAAAGTGGTTACATTTCTTGAGTTGATAATGCTTAGTAATTCTCTAGCTTTTCTTGATATTGTCCTTCGTTTGTATATTTGCTCTTCTTTTGAACTTAATTGATGTGATTTTTGATATTTATCAGCTAAGATCCCTACAACTATTTTTCCATCTGTAACAAATTCTAATAATCTTGGTATAGTACTATTAATGTCCAAGTAAAATGCTTCTTCAGGAATAATTGATTGAATAGATTGATCTTTGATTTTCTCAAGGAATAGATAATTGAATTTTGTAAGAGTAATTATTGGATCCAATAGTTCTGTTGGATAACTAACATTTTCTTCAGAAATGAATGTGTAGGATTTTCTTCTTTTTCTTGAGATTGAATAAGCGCTGTAATTACAAAATTATCCTCTCGATAAGAGTCATAGACTTCTATTCCTGGTTCTATACCTGATACGCTGTTATATAGCATCTCTTCAAGAAACAAATTCTTCCATTTTTCAAAATCTTTACTTATAATTGCAGATTTTACAAATAAAGCTTTTATTTTAGCAAAAAATCCTTTGGATTGTTTTTTAGGTGTTACTTTTGTTTCAAGAGGGTCTAATATAGAATCTTTATTTTTGTACAATGAAAGAAGTGTAGAAATTTTATTCTTAATCATTACTTCTAATTTTGTTAAATTTATATCATCAATAGTACTACTTATTCCTATCCATCCATATGAATCTTCCTTGTTTGAACTAACAATTATGAAATTTAGAGGTGATGATTGTTGGAGTTTACATTCCATTCTACAATATTTAAGCATATGAGGGTGATCTTCTGATACTTTAAGTTCTGCTGCACTCTCTATGAACGCTTTTTTTATCTCTTCTACTTTTTCCTTATCATTAATGTTAGAATTAAAGAATTTCTTTTTCTTTCCATCAACCGTGAGTTCATAATAGTGAAAAATATCTGTTTCATTTACATAAGGAACTGGTACAGTTTCATTTCTTTGTCCTATTAACTCATTCTCTGCTTTCAAAACAATCAAATAGCTCACGTAATCTATGTCTTCTTTATCTAGTAGTTTTAAACTCTCTGGGACTTGAGAAAGAGTTTTAGAAAATATGGATTGATAGAGAGCTGTCTCTATTAATGTTGCCCACCAGAAAATGGGAATTACAGGATTCTTCGAACTTAGAAACTCGAATAAATAGCGAATAAAGTAACTAGCAAGCCTGAAAGAAGCTATCTTTTTGGGTATTCCTTTATCCAATTGAAAATAATATCTCTTTCTTAAAATGGACGATATGTGATAAACAAAAGCCACTAAATGAGTAAAATCTATCCAGTTTTCAATATTGTGATAAGGTAAACATAACCAATATTCAATTATCTCTTTTCTCCTATTTTCATCATCCAGCTCTTGTTTAACTTCTGAAGACATAATAATATAATCTGAAGTATAAAGAGCAGAACTTATGAGTTCTTTAACTAACGTATACTTCTTTTGATATTCATTGATTATGGATTTAAAAAGAGGTAGAGAGTCATACCTGTTAAAATGAGAATCAATTTTGTGTGTCCGTACAATGTTTTGAAATTCATTTTCAAAAAATTGAAGTATAGCTTTATGCATATCAGAAACATCTTTCAAATTAGATATAAATGTTTTTCAAAAAAAGATTTAATAAACCAAAAATAATTTTAAATTTAATAAAAGCGTTGAGATGATGATGGTTTTACCGTATGAGGAAAACCAATGAATTAAACTGGCACGCTGATCACGCTTTTCTTTTTTAAATAAAAAGGAAAAAAAATAAAAAAAGTCAGAGAACAAGTTTGGCTGCTTTATTTTGTTTTTTCCAATATTGTTTATAAAGAAACCCTGAATTCTTTATAGGGTTGGTTTTGCTAATTTTTTCTATCCAAGATTTTGTTTTTTCTTCACTTAATGTGAAAGCTTTTTTTGTGATTTTTCTCAACTCTTCTTGGTCTCTTTTTGATATTTTTCTTGTAATTTTATTCACTTTTTCATATGTTTCGTGAATAAATTGTTTTTCTAATTCATCACGTTCATGTTTGTATATATTCATTCGATTAGTATAGTCCATTAAAACTAGTCTATGTAATTTTTCATGCAACCACCAGAGGTTATCAGGATCATAGGTAGGACTAATAGCTTTTTTCTCATTTTCTTTTCCAATACCTGGAAGAAAAATAGGCTTGAAGATACTTGTACATGGAGCTGAAGTCCCAGTAACCCAATGAATTTGTAGATTCTCTTTTAGATGTGAAACCATAGATCCTGTACTTTGACTAGGTGTTGTAATTGATGTTGCATGTAAACATGGACTTTTCATTGAACTCTTGTGTGGTGACCATTTTTCTTCTTTTTTTGGAGGAATATTATGATCTCGTAGGACACTCATTACTATCTCTGGAGTGATTTCTCCCATGTGTTGCTCAAGAAGACACTGTGTTCTTTTTTTCCTTTTTTTACCCATCGCTCCAATCTGATTAATGTTTAGTTTTTGAATAAAACACTTAGCAAAATCAAAATCGTCCTCTGATTTACAATAGCCCTTTTTTATAGCATAATCAATCAATTCAGGATGGATAAGGTCATAGTCTTTTCTTATTGTAATGCTATTTGAAATTGTCCTAACTCCTTTAACTTTTTCAGCAATCCAAAATTTATCAGCTGTTTCCAGAACCCATGCTTCTTTTTTGTCTGCTATGATGAAAGAATTGTGATAAAAAAGTTTCTTATCAGTATAACCTCCTGGTCCTCCTTGACCATATTTTTCTAAAAATTCAGTGATTAAAGTCAAAGCTTCAGAAGCAGTTTTTGTTCGCTCTAAAGCCAAACGCATCAAATCCATTCCTAACAGACCTATTTTTCTATAAGGCATTTTTGTCCAAACAGCTTCATTGCCTATAGTTAGTCCAAATTCATTACTTCCCATTTCACAACCCCACATCCAGAAAGGTTTGAGAAGTAATACTTCATATGTTTCTTTTACCTGAGGAATGGTAATGTAAGTTGTTCTGACAGTTTCTTCCTCATTTTTCTTTCTACTATAGTACTCTATAGCATGAACTTCATTTGGTTCTCTATCGGAATTTTTTCCAAATATAACGCTCCCATCTTTTGTTGCATTTCCAACAGCTACTATTGTGTCACACATTATTAGAAATAAGTATTGAAAAAATAAAAAGATTGTGAAAACTTATTTATATCTGTCAATAAGAGAAGCAATAAGTTCCATTCCTTTAATCCAATCATCTACAAATATATTCTCATTTGGAGCATGAGCTTTAGAGTCTGAATGTCCAGTTCCTATTGATACACAGGGGATATCTTTAAACAAATACATTGGGCCAGATCCTCCAACAATTGGCCAACAGATTGGATCATGATTATAAACGGTTTTTATTACAGAAATCACTTTTTGAGCAAATTCGTTTTCAATAGGAGTGACAGCTGCAGGATATCCATCCCATGAACTAATTTCAATGTGCGAAAAGTTTTGTTCATCTAAATAAGTTCTGATTTTTGTAACTAGATCCTCTGGATTTTGCCCTGGAACCAATCTGCAATCTACTTTGGCAAATGCTTCATTTGGAGTAACAGTTTTGCTTCCTTGTCCTTGATACCCACTCCATATTCCACAGATGTTAAGTGTAGGTTCAAGAAAGTATTTTTTCTTTAGTTCCATTCCTGATAGATTCAATCTGAATTTTTCAATACCAAATGATTCTTTTAGATATTTTTCTTTGATTTTGAAGTCTTTTATTGCTTCCATTTCCTTCTCTGAGGGCGGTATTATATCCTCATAAAAACCAGGAACAAGTATTCTATCGTTTCTATCTTTAAGAGAACTTAAAGCCCAAACAAGTTCATAAGCAGCATTATCAACAAACTGCGTGTATCCTGAATGAATATCTCTCCCTATAGTTTTTGTATGGAAATGTAAGTATAAAATACCTTTAACTCCTAAATTCACTTGTTGGATTCCATCTTTGTCTTTTCCTCCAAATTCCCAAATAATACCATTTGTATTTAAAGCAAATTCTTTGTTTTTTTCCACAAAATAGCCAAGATTGGGACTTCCTACTTCTTCTTCCCCCTCTATTATAAATTTAATATTGACTGGTAATTCTCCAAAAATCTCTTTATAAGCTTTTATTGCTTGTAATCTGCAGATTATTTCTCCTTTATTATCTGCAACTCCTCTTGCAAAAATCTTTCCTTCTCTGATGTTAGGTTCAAATGGCGGACTATCCCACAATTCTATTGGGTCTTCTGGTTGTACATCGTAGTGATCATAAAATGTAATTGTTTCTTCTGCTCCTGAATTTAGTTCAGCACAAAAAACAGGATTCCCTGGTGTTTCTGCAATAAAACATTCAAAACCTGCTTCTTTGAAGTTCTTTTTTAAAAAATCAATTGCTTCTTGTGCACCTAAATTTTTTGCTGCAACTGTTGGGATTCTTAAAAATTCAAATAATATTTCAAGAGACTTTTCTTTATTTTGATAAATAAGATTAGATACTTCATGCAAAGACATGATGTAAAATTAATTCTTTTATTTATAAACTCTTTCGTTAAAATTTAACTTTAAACAGTTTTTGTAAAAAATGAAAAAGTAGAATAAAAACGGCTTTTAGGCAAATATTTAAGAGAGTGAGAAAAAGAAAAAACTTATGCAAGAGAAAAAGTACAAATTTGATACTCTATCTGTTCATGCTGGAGAAAAAGTAGAAAAAACTGGAACGATTGCACCTCCAATTTACCAATCAGTTGCTTATCCTTATTATTCTGCAGAATATGCTGCAAAGCTGTTTAGATATGAAATAGAAGGTTATATGTATGGACGAATGGATAATCCTACAAATGCAATGTTTGAAGAAAGAATCGCAGCGTTAGAAAAGGGTGAAAAAGCTATTGGAACATCATCTGGAATGTCTGCAGAGTTTTTAACTTGTATTCATTTGCTAGAACAAGGGGATAATTTTGTTACTGCAGGAAAAATATACGGGGGAACTAATCAACTCTTTTCTGTGACTCTACCAAAGATGGGATTTAAACCTAAATTTGTATATGAACCTGAAAAATTGGAAAACTGGGAAAATGAAATTGATGATAATACAAAATTTCTTTATTTAGAAACACCTTCAAATCCTAATCTATTTATTGGAGATATAACAAGAGTTGCAAAACTTGCTCACGAACATGAAATCCCTTTAATTGTTGATAACACAGTAGCCTCTCCTGCTTTGCAACAACCTTTGAATCTTGGAGCAGATATAGTTGTACATTCAGCAACTAAATATCTTAGTGGTAATTCTACATGTATTTCAGGAGTTATAGTTGGGAAATCAGATTTTATTAATGGAATAAGAGAAAAAGAATATAGAAATATTGGACCATCAATTAGTCCATTCAACAGTTGGCTATTATTATTAGGGATGGAAACATTAAGCCTAAGAATGGAAAAACATAGTAAAAATGCTTTAGCTATTGCTGAATTTTTGCAAGAACATTCAAAAATTGTATCTGTTAATTATCCTGGTTTGAAAAGTCACCCTCAGCATGAACTTGCAAAAAAACAGATGAAAGGCTATAGTGGACTATTGTCTTTTGTAACTAAAGGAGAGCTTGAAGATGCAAAAAATGTTCTAAATAGTTTTCAACTAATTATTCACACAGGTCATCTAGGAACTACAAAAACACTAGCAACACACCCAGCTTTTACTACACACCAGCAGTTATCTCAGCAAGAAAGAGAGGAAATAGGAATACCAGATACTATGATCAGAATGTCTGTAGGAATAGAAGATATCGAGGATTTAATAGAAGATTTAGATCAAGCTTTAACAAAGATTAAATGAACAATAGTCTTGCAAGTATGGTGAAAAATTATTTAGAATAAGTGCTTTAATTGTTCAATTTTTTCTGGAGAATAATTATTCCTTTTCATTATTTCTACAGCTTTATCATAATATTCTTGTGCTTTTTTCTTCTTCTCTAATTTTAAATATATCTTAGCTATTTGCATAACTATTGTTACCAAAAAATCATCTTGTTTTTTGTGTTCAAAATAAGACATAGCTGATAAGAAATAGCTCAGTGCATCTTTTTCATCTTCTGTCGAGAGAGAAAGTAATGCTAGATCTATTTCTGCTAACGCTTTTTTCTCTTCAGCTTTTGCTCTCTTAAATAAGTGTATTGCTTTCTGGTAAGCTAATTTAGCGTTTTGGACAGAATCAGGGTTTTTAACATCTTTTAGAAGAGTGTTTCCTATCTCTTTCCAAGAATCACCTAAATGTTCTATTTTTCCTATATTTTCAAAAAGTTCCTTTGAAATATCTAAAAACTTTTTACTTTTTTCAATATTTTTACATTCTCTATGAAGAGAACCCATTTTTAATGCGCATTCAGCAGCTTTTTCAACATCTTGAATTTCAGTAAATTTAATGAAAGCCTCATTGAGCGACTTTAATGCATACTTTTTCTGATTCAAATTTAAATATGCATGACCCAAAATAAACATACTTTCTGCAGCTAATTCTTTTGAATTTAAAGTAGAAAAAAGACTTTCAGCAAACTGTAGGTCTCTTACACATTTTTCGTAATTTCCTCTTTCAAAATTGATTTTACCTTGATTAAAATACATGTTAGCTTGAGCTTTATGTGGATTAGCTGCTTCAACCATATGTGTACTATTTGATAATCCTTTTTTTAAATTCATGGATAGTACCAACTAGAAAACTAAAAAGAATTTTTGATAGTATAGTTTTTTTTTGAGAAAGAATTAATTAAATTCAGTTAAAAAAGAAAAAAATAAAAATTTTAAACTGGATTATTCTTGTTTAATTTTTTAAAAGTTTATATTTTATTATTTTGCATTCTAAACACTTATTTTCCAAAAAGATCTTCATGTTCTAATTATTTCTAGAAATTTATGAAAGAAAAGAAAAAAGAAAAAAGTTAAGAGTGGAAATGGATAACTTTTGCAAGCTAAAGAAAAAGAAATAATTAAATTAGAAAAGCTTTATAAAGGCTATAAAGAAATCGACATGAATTTAAAAAAAAGGTGTTTAAAACCAATGACAAAATTAGACTTTGGTATAGTAATACAAAATGTAGTAGCAAGTATAAACCTGTACTGCACTATTGATTTAGTGAATGCTTATCAGATGCTTATTGATGACGATCAACTTTTTGTTTCTTATAATCCTGAAACTTTTCCTGGTTTGATTCTAAAAATTAAAAAACCAAAAATTTCTTCTCTAGTTTTTTCTAGCGGCAAACTTGTTTTAACTGGCGCTAAATCCACTGATATGGTAAACAAAGGAGTTCAACAGATGATTAAAATACTAAGAACTGTAGGTACTGAAATTACTGAAGAGCCTGAAATTATTGTTCAAAACATTGTTGCTAGCGGACATTTTAACAACCGTTCTATTAACTTAGAACTTGCTTCTTTATGGTTAGATCATTCAATGTATGAGCCTGAACAATTTCCTGGTTTGATTTATCGTTTAGCTGAACCAAAAACAGTCTTACTTCTTTTCCAGAGTGGTAATCTTGTTTGTACAGGGGCTAAAACTGAAGAACAAGTACGACAAGCTGTTGAAAACACTTATAACCACTTAGATGAAATTAATGCCTTTGAGTTTTAGTTCTATTTTTTACTTCCTTTTTTTAATTAGCTTCTAAGCAACAAAAACCTTTATCGCTAAATCTACAATTTCTTTTTTTCTCTATTTTTCTGTAATTGTTAGATAATTCTTCTGTACGTTTTCACTCACTAATACAATTTCTACTTTTTTGAATTTTTGTGGAGACTTTATCAGCTCATATATTAGTAAAATATCAAATTCTTCAAAGTGTTTCTGACTTAATACTGAATTAGGTAGAATATGCCCAATTATCTGATATCCATCAAAAATTCTCTTTTTTTTGTTTAAGGATTTCTCATTTACTGTTGATCCTGATAATAAAAGAGAACACATTTCGTCTTTATACGTAACTACGTTTACTAATACAATTTCAATATTTTCAATTATTTCATCATTTTTCTTTTCATGTGTTATTGATCTAATAGCGGGAGTAATTTTGATAATATCTTTTAGATTTTCAATAATCTTCTTCTTAATGTCAGTTCTTTTAAAGCCAAATATTGCGTCAGAGTCAGTAATTGCAGATCTATATTTGTAAAATCCTGGTTTTCCAAGTAATGTGTCAGAGTCTGTTTTAATCTTTAAATTTTTTAGTTTAACAATGTCACTTGAAGATGAAGCGAGATCATAAACCATAGAGATATTTACAGCATTAGCTAACAAATAAGCATAATTTTTTCTTATTCGCTGTTGTTCATCATCTGTTAACTTTTTAGTGTTCTTCAAAGCTTCTGGAAAAATAGATAGAGCTTTAGAATACCCTTTATAATCACTTAATCCATTTGCGATAGCTGCATAAAGAATAGCTTTTTTAGTTGTTTTATGCTTTTTTACAAAATCTAAGAGTAAGGGGAGAATTCGCTCTACTTGTTCATCAGAAATCTTACTCATCATTGTAAGAATAGATAGTCTTTTTGCTATTTCATTGGGATTATTAACTTCAGAGAGTGTACGTAGGACTAGATTAACTCCATCTACAACCATCGATTTATACTTTGGAGCAACGATTAATCCTTGATTTTCACTGAAGAGGTGAAGAAAAAAGTCTGAAGCCATATGTAGTTTTGAGGAAGGATAAGAATTATTATCAACCAATTCTATTACTCTCTTACAAGAATCTGCAGCTTCATTGATTTTTTTGCTAAACATATGCATTAAGCCAATATTAACTTCTGTATATACCAAATTCTCGATAATATTGTTCTTTTCTGCGATTTGCTTTGACTTAATGAGATACTCAAGAGCTTTATCTTTTTCTAAAGTTCTATAAATAGTGAACAAAAGATTTAGCGCTTTAATTATCAATTCAGGATCGTTTATTTTGAATGCCATGTTTTTTGCTTTTTCTGCAGCTTTCTTTGCGCCTTCATATTCATTGTTTAAAATAAAAGAATTAGCTAGGTTAAGGTAAAATTTAATGTAGTTTTCTTTTGAAGATAGAGGAATCAATGGTTTGATTCTCTTGAGAAGAATCAGTGCTTGTGGACGTCTTTCTTGTAATAGTAATTCATAAGTTTCAGATAAAAGAAAATCAACAAAACTGTTGACGTCCATCTCTTTTTTTATTTCAAGGCTTGTTAAGAATTGTTTTCTCTTTTTGTCATCTACTACTATTTCTTTTAGTTCATCAACACTTAAAGAACCAACTTGCTTAATTATATCGCCCATATTTTACCCCTACTATTTATTTAGTGTTCATTATTTTTCGTAGTTCGTTCTCAATCCCTTCAACTGAAAGCAATGTTTGTTCTCCTGTTTCCAAGTTTCGTATTGTTACTTTATTTTGTTCCAGTTCTCTTTTTCCTACTATTATCATGTATTTAATTTTTCTAGTTGCAGCGTCTTCTAACTGATTAGTTAGTTTCCACCCAAAAGGATTAAACAAAATCTTAAACTCTTTTCTTAATCTTGTAGCTATATCTGTTGCTTCTTTTATAACTTTCTTATTTACAGGAGCAACATAAAAATCTACTTTCTGAAAATATGGGGGTAATCTTCCTAAATCCTCTAAAATAGCCATTAATACAGTTTCTCCCATGCCTATTCCTGTTGCAGGTATCTTTTCTCCACCAAAACTTGAAACTAGTTGATCATATCTTCCTCCACCAGCTATAGCTCTTACTACTGAACCTGTACGATCAAAGAATTCGTAGACAATTCCTGTATAATAATCTAAACCTCGAGCTATTGAAGCATTGTATTCACAATTATTAATAACTCCAAAATAGTCTAAATAAGTAGCTAATTCTCTCAATTTATCAAGGGCTAAAGTAGCTTTTTCTCCTAAATCCAATTTTGATATTTTTTCAAGAAAAAGAGAGGGTTCTCCTTTAATTTTGGAAAAAAAGTATACTTTCTCTGCTTTATCCTTATCTAAACCTATTTTTATGAGAGTATCAATGATTTTTTGTTTTTCTATTTCAGGAACAAGTTCATAATAATAATCTATATACTCCTTATCTTTATTAGATAAGTTAGGGAATTCTTTTTCTTGTTTCTGTTTTTTTAATCTAACAAAAGTAGCTATTTCTTTAGCTTTAGAAACAGTAATCCTCTTTTCTAAAAGGTCTTCAACAATAAAATCTTGGATATATTTTTCTTTTGAATCTAAAACTTTGATTACATCAAGGTAATTTTCGATTCCCAAGTATTCAATATAATTTTGAACTAACTCTCTACTGTTTATTACACAAATAAATTCTCCATCTTTTAATCCACTAGTTTTAATAATATTACATGTTAGTGCAATAATTTCTGCATCAGCTGCAGGATGATTAACACCAATGATATCTGCATTAAATTGAAAAAATTCTCTTACTCTTCCTTTTTGAGGAGTTTCATTCCTAAAAATTCTAGGTATTGAAAACCATCGAATAGGTTTAGGATAACGTTGTTGCTCATTTACAATCATTCTGGCTAAAGTAGGTGTTTGCTCTGGACGAAGAACGAGTTTTCTATCATCTTTACCTTTAACAATAAAGGTTTCTTCCAGAATCTCCTCACCCGATTTAATTTCAATTAATTTTGCATACTCTAACGAAGGACCTTCATACTCCTCATAACCAAAGCTCTCTGAGACATTTCTCATGATTCCTAAAATGTAATTTACCTTAGAAAAATCTGAAGGATAGTAATCTCGAAAACCTTTAATCCCTTTTAGTATCTCCTTAAGTACTCCGTCATCCATTTAATTTCAAAGACAATTTCCAGAGGAGTTTAAATAATTTAGCTTCTGTAAGATATTCCTTGATGATTTTCAATAAAAAGGAGATTGAAAGAACAGATGTTGATTAAAGTGGTCTATTCATCTTGAAAATCTCTTATTAGGGAAATTTCAAAGAGAGGAGTGGATTTTACTGACCAGAAGACTTGCTTATCAATTATATTGTTTAAAAGATATCTTGAAATTTCAGTTTCAGTTAAACTTCTTTCTGTTTTATTGATGCCCTGTAGATCTTTAACAAATTCTAACAAGAGTTTTGTTAATAGATTTGTAGATCTTATTTGTTCCATTCTGGTAGTGACAAGCCAACATGAAACAGAATCATCAGCAGCCATTATAAACTGGCGATCTCTATATTTCAAAATCTCAATTATTGGAAATTGACTGGAAGAAAATTTACATTGGATAACAGGTGATAAAACATCAGAATTTAAATGAGATTGGGGAGTAGTTAGTCTCATCTCATAAACTCCATTACTAGTTTTTATGTACGAAATAAACATTTCCACTGTGATTTTGTCTACTATTAACTGCTGAATAATACTTGAAGCTAACCAATTAACTGTTTGATCAAAATTTTTTCCAGAACTAAATGAGGTACTTAAATAATTAATGTTTCTTTTTCTTATTCCATTAGAAAATCTCTTTATTATAGACTTAACTTCAGAACTAGAAAATTTTTCATCTCTCATGTTGAATAAAACTAAAACGGGATTCTCCTCCTTTAGCCAATTTAAAGAACGAGATAACCATTTTTTTGATTCAGTTAATTGTTCTCTTTTGGTAATATCAGTAACATAAATAAGAGCGTCAGAGCGAGAAATAAAACTTTTCCACAGAGTTTTCCTAAAAGAAGGGAGACCTCCTAAATCAGTAATACCTAATATTATTCCGTCAGCATTGTACAACTCGTGGTTTACTCCCATAGTAGAAAAAACTTGGGAGGGGGAATAACCTAATAGACGATTGATGAAGTAAGTTTTGCCAGAATCTTCTAGTCCAGCAACTGTAACAGAAATATCACGTTTTAAATAAGAATAATCAGGTGACACATCTAATCCCCATCTATTTGAACCCCGAAACGATCTTCAAGTAAATGGATAAGATAAATCGAATATTAAGAAGACAATCTTCTTGTTTAATATTCAAATTTATTTTATTTGTTTATTTATTTATTTTACATGAAGATTTTATTAAGCTAATAATAGCAATAGAGATATATAATAATATCGTTTCTACTTGGAATAAGATAAATAAAAAAAAAGAATTCTGAAGTGAAAGTTGTGAAATTAAAAATAAAAAATCACAAAAAAAGGACTGTTTTATACAAAAAAGAAAAAAAGAGTATAAGAACATTAGGATAAACTTTAAGGAATGTTACTTAAAAAGAGTAGATGAGACACATGAAATAATTTTTTACGTAAATTTTGAGACAATGGTATGTTAGATAGACAGAAGGAATGAAAAGAATTCAATGAAAAAGAAAGCACAGACTCAAAACAATAAACATGACACAATTTTTTTGTAGCCGTTATATATTCAATTCTCATTTATTATTTGTCTTGAGCTATATGCTTTAAGACGTAGGTTTCATTCTTACGACACCCGGGCTTCCCATTGGGAACTATGAGTGCCGGGATCAGGAGATGAACCCTTTAGAGAACCATAGTAGACTGTGTCTCTTGTTCTCTTAAACCAGTCTTAACAAATAGTGTTTTATCTGGTTGGGTAGAGTCCTGAAGAAATTAAGTAAAATCTCAACTCATAAATAGAAAGTAATGCTTATAAATGCGTCTGGTTTTCGTTGTTATAGTTAGTATAAGGAAATTATTGTTCAAAGTGAACAAAAGGAAAAAGGTGAAATTATTTGAGTTTAAAGGGATATATACTCAGACGAACAATCTACATAGTTCCAATTATGCTTGCAATCACACTAATGAACTTTACACTGATTAACGTCAGTCCTGGAGATCCTGTTTTAGTAAGATTAGGATTGATTAAATGTGAAACACCGGAGTGCTATAACGCGGCGTACAACAAAGAAGCAATAGAAATGGGACTGCTAGATAATAATTTATACACTGTTCCTTGGTTTGAAAGATATATAGATTTCGTAAATGATCTATTGCATTTCGACCTAGGAAAAAGCTGGTCTTATACCCAAGCAGGAGAAGGAATACCAATATCAAAAATAATTGGAGACCATGCAGTATATACGGTGGTACTAAACTTACTATCGTTTGTTTTATCACTGCTATTGTCGACAGCAATAGGGGTAGTATCAGCAACAAGACAAAATAGCTTCTGGGATAGAACATTAACAGTAGCAATGCTATTAGGATATTCTATGCCATTGTTCTGGCTAGCAAAATTGTTAATGCTAGTATCTTATTATTTATTTAACTTCACAGGAGTAGCAAATAAGTCAGCATTTAATAAACCGCTAATACTGAACCCGATGTTCTATAAATTTCTAATATTGCCAACACTGTCACTCACACTGGGAGGACTGGTGTTCATGGCAAGGCTAATAAGATCTCAACTGTTGGAAATATTAAGACAAGATTATATTACAACAGCAAAATCTAAAGGACTTGATAGAAGGGCAGTAATATACAAACATGCGTTCAGAAACGGGTTACTACCAATAGTAACAATTATAGGAAATTCACTACCAGGATTACTATCAGGGTCAGTAATGGTAGAGTCAGTGTTCGGATGGCCAGGACTAGGAACAATATTCCTAGAAGCAGCATTCATGAGAGATTATCCGATGATGATGGCAACTAATACTATATTCCCATTCCTGTTCCTAATAGCAAGATTGCTGACAGATATAACTTACGTCTTTATAGACCCGAGAATAAAATATTAAAAAAAGAGGAGAGTAAAGAAAAATGGCAACAGTTGATAAAGATAAAAAAGCAGTAGAAGAGGAAGGACCAATCCTAGATGAAACAACTCTAAAAGAAATAGAAAGTATGAAAGGAGCAGGACAATGGTCTATTGTATGGAGAAGATTGAAAAAGGATACAATGGGAATGGTAGGATTATACATCGTAACATTCCTAATATTGATGGCAATAGTGTCATGGTTCTTATTAATGTACGATAAGTGGTTGTTCAACAATGTAGCACTAACAAGAGATCCAGATAATCCATACTCACTAGCAAACCTGTACGTGGACTTCTGGTTACCAGGAATGAAACAATCAATAATACTGTTCCAACACCCAGAATGGCAGTTCGCAGACCAAGTAAAATTGCCTCCAAGCCTACAACACCCATTCGGAACAGATAAAAACGGAAGAGATATGTTCTCAAGAGTGTTCTTCGGAGCAACAATATCAATGGCGCTAGGGTTCATTGGTCAAATGACAACAGTAATAATAGGAACAATACTAGGATCACTATCTGGATATTATGGTGGATTATTCGATGATTTACTACAAAGAATAGTAGAATTACTATACTCAATGCCAGGATTTATATTACTAGTGTTCGTAATAGTGCTATTCGAAAATACAAATATACCAGGAGGAAGATACGCAGTAGTAGTAATATTCTTCTCACTAATAAGCTGGGGAGGAACAGCACTAATAGTAAGATCAAACTTCTTCTCGCTAAAACAACAAGACTTCGTAGAGGCAGAAAAAGCACTAGGAGCAGCAGACATGAGAATAATATTCAGACATATATTGCCAAACTCACTAGCACCACTGATAATTATAATAACGCTAGGAATAGCAGGAACAATATTCACATTCGCAGCACTAGCATTCTACGGATTCGGAGACCCAAACGTAGTAAGCTGGGGCGATGATTTGAATAGATGGCAAAATGATCTCATGACATATCCGTGGATGCCCATGTTTCCTGCACTCATGATCTTTTTCACTGTTTTGGGTTTCAATCTTTTGGGTGATGCTCTTCGTGATGCTCTTGATCCTCGTTTGAAGGATTAGTTTTTTTCTTTTTTCTTTTAATTCTTTCTTTACCTAGTTTGATTTTTTTGATTTATTTTTCTAATAAATCATTTTGCCATCTTTCTTGAAAAATCATCGCCTCAGCTTTCTTATTTCTTTTCACTCCCTTGTGGAGTGAAAATTTTTTTATCTTTCACTTTTTTTCTTTCTTTTTCCTTTTTCTTTTTTTTACTTACTTTTTTTTTGATTTTTCGTCTTTTGTTTTTTCTTTTTGTTGTCCATCAGAATATAACAGATTTGTTTTTTTCTTTAAAAACGATTCTTTTTACATAAAAGCTGACTCAGTTAAATACCAGATATGTTAAGTTCATTTTCCTTCTTATTTGAATATGCTATTTGATTTAGATCTCGAATATATAATGAAGTTAACTTATATAGACTCTGAAAAAGGAGAAACAGTCATTACTCTTTAAGAATAGTTTATTTTTATATTTATTCAATAATCACTATATGGATATACAATTGCTTATAGTCTTAAAAGACACATAAAAGCAATCGAAGATATAAAAGAATTTCTGAAATTAAAGACTAAAATGGAAAAGGCAGTAGAAGACTTTGATGAACTGATGGGTTTATTAAAATATTACGGAATTTGAAATCTTAATAATTTATAAAGCGAGTTTATTACCTATCTTTGTACACCTTGGATTAATCATGGTTCAATGCATCAAGCATAGTAAACTTTGTCTAGTACTGTAATTCTTCCTAACCTCTGACCTATAGACGAACAATGTGTTTCCTATTTTATTTTTCACACTATCAAATTTACCTATTTCTATCTAACAACAAAAATTCGAATTCTTCGATAAATTCTCCAAATCCAATTATTCTTAAAGCTTCTCTCGCATTTCTAATCTCTATCTTATCGTCAGTTGATATGACGTGTTCCATTATTTTTTCACATGCTCTTACATTACCTATTTTACCTAATGCTTTTCCTGCTCTTTTACGGATTTCTGAATCCTCATCATATAGCACTATATCAACAAATTTGTCTATTGCAATTGAATCATATATTTGAACCAATAAATTTAAAGCTCTTGCGCGCATTTCTGGATCCTTATCGTAGAGTGTTAATTCTGCTAATCGTTCAGCTGTACTATCTTCACATCGTACGCCGAAATCTGATGAATCACTTTCCCCTTCTTTTCCATATTTTTCTTCTATGTCTGGATAGATGGTTGTAATATCAAATATAGGATTAGATATTTCCCCTAAAACAGCAGTAGCTTTACTTCTAACTTCCGGATCCTTGTCATATAACCCTAATTCAATTAATTTTTCAGCAGCACTTGTATCACCTATTTTTATCAGTGCAGTGATAGCATTATTATATACATTAAAATTTTTTTCATATAATGTTGTATGAACTAAAGCGTCTACAGCTCGAGGGTCACCTATTTTACCCAAAGCTTCAGCAACATAAAGACGAACATGATCAAACTCATCTTTTAATAAAGGAATTAAAGGCTTGACAGCCCGAGAATCACCTAGGTTACCTAACAATTCAGCAGCAAGAGAACGAACACCAGGAGATTGGTCTTTCAAGCCTTCTATTAGGGGTTCAACTAATCTTTTATCACCATATTCAGTCAATATGTCCAGTAAATGATAAAACAGTTCAAAATTATTTTTGTATAGGTAAGTATGAACTAAGGGTTTGACAACCCGGGGGTCATCTATTTTACACAACGATTCTGCAGCGATCGCTCGAATCTCACAATTATTGCTGTCATAAAAGTCCTCATTTTCTAGTATTTCTATTAAGGGAGGGACAGCTCGAGGATCCCCAAGTTCACCTAACAGGAAGACAGCATTGTTGCGCTTAAAAGCAGTCTCCTGTTCGTCTAGAGCTGTTTCGATTAAGTTGTCAACTGCCCTTTGGTCACCTATTTTGCCCAACGATATGTTTGCAAGACGACGCATATCCTTGTCAGAATCTTCTATGAGCTCCACTAGTGAGGCAATAGCAGTAGGGCCACCTATCTTAGCCAAAGCATCGGTAACACAACGACGAACATCCCAATCCTTATCTTCTAGGATCTTCACTAGTGAGGGATTAGCATGAGAGTCTCCTATCTTAGCAAAAACTTCAGCAGCACTACTGCGAACATCCCAATCCTTATCTTTTAGGAGCTCCAATAGTGGAGTAATAGCACGAGGGTCACCTATCTTACCCAATGCTTCAGCAACATAACAACGAACAACCCAATGTTTATCTTTTAGGTATTTGATTAATAGCTCAACAGAACCAGAATCGACAATTTCTAGAAAATATTTTGTAGAAGTATTAAAAACAAATTTATCTTTATGTTTTAGAGCTTCTATTAGAATGGGTATGGCACGAGAGTCACCCATTTTTCCCAGTGAATTTACAATTTGACGAAGAACAATCTCACTATCTTCACCTTTGAAGGTGAAAATTAAAGGTTCAACAGCTTGTTGGTCACCTATTATACCTAATATCTCAACAATGGCTGCACGAACATCGGGATCTTGGTCATGCAAAGCTTTAACTAAAGAAAGAATTAATTCTTCATCTGCACTTGTAGACAAGACCTTGGACGTTATTTTAATAACTTTCTCTTTTTTATAATCTTTAGCAAAATAATCAGATCTTCGATTATCTACTATTTCAGATAATAATTCCAGAAAACTACTGTAATAAGGCCAAATATACAATTGCTTATTGATTTTATTTAATATACAAGACCAATCAATAGTTGAAAAATATTTTTCGAGCTTAGAAAGTTTACCCAAGCTATTTAACCTTTCCAGATAAAAGAAATCATCAGACACGTTTATCTAGAGAAAATAAGTTTTATAATTTTTAACTATTTCCAAATAAATTGCAGTAAAAAAATAATACCGAAGAATAAGAAAAAATCACTCTTTTTTTTATCACTTGTAATTTTATTTATAACACTGTTACTTGTTTTACACTTTTTTGAGAATAAAATGGTATATGCAAATGTTTTTCGTTATAAAAGGGGAATAGTTTTTTTTGTTTATCTGTAGTTTCCTTTCAAAGTAATCAGGATGCTGCGGTGAAAACACCTTACCATTCCTCCTCAATTACCTGAATTCCTTGTTGTAGTCTCTTTTTTCCTTCTTTCTTTCCTTTCCCCTTTAAAAAAGACTCTCATCCATTTTTTTCTTACTTACTTTTTTCTTTTTCATAATTCTTGTTTATTGAGTGTTCTATTCCAAACAATTTCTTTCTTTTTTGAACTGATGTTATCGTATATAAAGACCTCATCTATATGAAAAAGCTTATACGGAAGGCAGAAAAGCAGCATAATTATTATAAATGTCTGTGAGAAAATAATTAAGCTCAACTAGTGGAAAATGTAACAAGGGAGATAAAAATCATGCCTAAATTACTGGGAAAATTATTAATACTAATATTACTGCTTCCAATACTTATTTTTCATTGTGTGTTATCAATTAAAGGGTCTCAACCTGTTCTTTTTTCTAGAATTTCTGAGATTACTGAAATCACAATTTCCGAATCTACTGATAACCCTTTATTTGAAAATTATACTGCTTTTAAAATCGAAGCTGAAGTCGAGATCTTAAATAGAGCTGATGAAAATCAAACTGTTATTTCTCCTGATCTTAAACTTATGATTAATGCAACCTTGTTTAATCAATCATTGAAATTGGTAGTGGAAGCAATGGGTTCTTGTATGGTTACTTACGATACCTATTCTCCTGGTATCACTATTGAAAATCACTTTCTTAAATTCTATATTAATCAAACGGATTTAACTTATCTCCCTGATGGTAATTATACTCTCTGGAGACCTATTAATGAGGGAGAAGAATTACCTACGATTATTATAATTAAATCTGGTATAATGAATATTACTTACAGTAGTTTTGGCAATCAAGAGACTGAAGCGGTGAACTTTTCCCTTCTGTCCCCCTTAATGTTATTCTTTCCACTCTTTTCATATATGATTGTTTTTTATAGATGTAAAAAGTCAGAGAGTGCTTAAAAGTTTCTTAGAAAAAAATCTACCATTTTTTGTTAAATTTTTTCCTTTCTCTTTTCTTTCACTTCTTTTTTCTATCTTTTGTTAATACCTTAATCTTTCCCTAGATTTTAAATAAATTTCCATTAATTTTGGTTTTTTTGACGCTCTATCCATTAATTCTTCTATTTCTTTTTTTGGTTGTCCTTTTTCTGCTTTAATTCTTGATGTGGTAATGATCACATAAATTAACATCGCAGTAATAGCTAAAAAACCTCCAAAAACAATTATACCGAAGGCTACTATAACTGCATTCATCGAATAATAATAGTATTGCACAGTTAAATATTTTTGGAAACACGTTGTAATTAATTATCTCTTAATTTTTTGTTCATATACCTTCATTAGTTCCTTAAAGCTTCTTCTTTTGTAACATCTTTTGGATTTAAGGTAAGTGTTCCATCGTTTATCGCTTTTTCTGTTATTTTTCTAGTTGTTCTTCTTTTTCTCCCTCCTCTTTCAATGTTTTTGGTAATTTTGTTAATTAACCTTTCTTGAAGTTCTTCTACTTTTTTTACTGACTTTTGTTAAAACCATAATCTTCCCTTATACTGTAAATAATTTTCCATTAATTTTGTATTTTTTGCTGCTCTATCCATTAGTTCTTCTATTTCTTTTTTTGGTTGTCCTTTTATTGCTTTGATTCTAGATGTAGTTATGATTACATAAATTAATATAGATGAAATAGCGACAAAGCCTACAAAAACAATTACTCCAAATGCTACTATTACTGAGCTCATCATATAATAATAGTAATCTAAGCTTAAATACCTTTTTAAAAAAGGTATTAATTATTTATCTATTAATTATTTTACTTATTAATTAATATTCTATTTATATGCCTTCATTATTATCCTTAAAGCTTCTTCTTTTGTTACATCTTTTGGATTTAAAGTAAGTGAACCGTCATTTATTGCTTTTTCTGCTATCTTTTCTAGTTGTTCTTCTTTCACTCCTGCTTCTTTCAATGTTTTTGGCAATTTTGTTAATTTATTTAATTTCTCTTGAAGTTCTTCTATTTTTTCTATGAACTTTCTCGCTCTTTCTTTTTCGTTAGTTTTTACGTATATTTCTTCTCCCGCTAAGGGTAAAAGTAGTTCTTTTAGCTCTTCTTTAATCTCTTCGTAGTTGAATTTAAGCACATGTGGTAGAAATATGTTCATTGCTACTCCATGGGGAATTTTTGCTACTGCTCCTGCAGCGTGTCCTAAACTATGTACTAGACCAACCATGGAATTAGAAAAAGCTACTCCTGCCATTGTTGCTGCGATTGCCATTTCTAATCTTTTTTCTTTATCCTTTCCATTTTTCACTAGTTCAACGATGTTTTTACTAATTAATTCTATAGCTTTCCATGCATAGACGTCGCTAAAGAGGTTTTTTTGTAAACAAGTATATGCTTCTATAGCGTGAGTTAGTGCGTCCATAGCTGTTAAAGCGGTTAAATAAGCTGGTAGGGTAATAGTCATTCGTGGATCTATTACTGCTACATCAGGCATAAGATATCGTGAAGTAAATAACAGTTTAGTTGCAGACTTGTCATCTTTTATCACTGCAACTGCGGTTACTTCTGAACCTGTACCAGCAGTAGTGGGAATAACAAAAAGAGGTCTGAGCGGGCGTTTTAATCTTTCTGCTCCAGCAAATTCTTTTAGATCTTTTCCTTTTTCTGAAACTAAAATATTTACTCCTTTTGCTGTATCTATTACTGATCCTCCGCCTATTGCTATTATTCCATCACATTTTTTTTCATTATAGATTTCTGCTATTTTATTTACTTCCTCGGTTGAAGAATCTTGAGGTATGTCATCTATTATAGCAGAGAATATTACATCTGCTCCTCCACATGCTTTAATTACTTTATCTACCAATCCTGCTTTGTTTACTCCTCTATCAGTGAGAATGATAGGTCTTTTTACTCTGAAATTATCAAATTCCGAAGGCAAATTTTCTAAAGCTTTTTTGCCTGCTAATATTTTTGTCTTATTCTGAAACTCAAAATATTCTTTCATTTTTTTCACCTTCATTAAATGTTAAAAGGAATTGAGAATAAATATAGGTATATTCTAACAATATATCTCTTCATTAAGTTAATAGTAGGTATTTTTCGCATTATTCTTTTTGCAATAATTCTTGGAAAAAGATAGGTTTCTGTGATATTTAGGCAACGTATTAGAGACATAGCAATTTGAGTATCTCCTTTAACTTTTATCGCATTAGATGCATAAGCATGATGTATGCCTTTCTGAGCAGTCATTAACTCAAAAGCAGCATCTATAGTTCTAAAAGTAATAACTAGATCTGCTTGTTTTTCTGGAATCTTTTGAGGTTTTAAGACTCCTTTTTTATTCTTTACAAGCCCTAAACTAGTTTTGTAGTTATCTACATTAAATAAAATCTTGAAATTTGTTGGCCAAGAATTAATCTCTTGCTTAATATTGGAATCAATGGTTGATAATGTCTTCATTGCTCTTCCTAAAATTGTAAAAACTAAAGTTACTATTTTTTCTTTAATTCTCTTAGGTTTAGGTTGGAATCCTTCTTCTATTCCTAACTTTTTCATGACCTTTGCTGTTGGGACACCGTTTCTTGAATAACCTCTAATCTTATAATACTTTTCTAGCATCTGTTCTAATGGGACAACTTTTTTCTTTTTATCGCTCTCTCTTCCTTTATTTAGGAATCGTTCAGGAAGAGTATCATCAATTCTTGAGACACCTATCAAGGTGTTCATATATCTTTCTAGAATATGGATTCTTTCACCTGCTTTGAGTAAATCCTGAGAACTCTGTTTTATTCCTGTTACTGTTTCAAAAAATTTAGAATACATACTTATATCCAATACTTTTTGCGTTATTCTTGGAAAATAACTAATAAAGATTTTCAGCAATATTTTTGGCGGATACTTTGCTATTGGTGGTTCTAACATAAATGCATAAGAAGTAAAAATACATAATTGTAGGGAATTAATAGCTGAAAAGAGATTTTCCATGTAATAAACGAACTGTGCTTTTGCTCGCTTTGATTCTCCTTTAAGAAAGTTGAAAAATGCTTCTAGGGTGAATAATGATGCGGAAAGATGACATGCTCCTCTATTTGCAACACTATAAGACAATCCTTGTCCCCAACATCCTCTTGGGTCATATCCTGAAAATTCTAAGCCTTTAATATGCATAGCAAATTCTTTTCCACCATATTTTTCAGCTAACCTTTTAGTTCCAAGAGCTAACTCTTCTCCTATCCCTCTTTTATATGCAATGTCATAAAGTATTTCAGAGATTCCTTCTGGAGAACCAAATTTTAATGATAAAGAAAAAAGATTTTTTTCACTAGCTTCCATGGCGTATGCCAATGTTACAGCTGTAGAAATAGTGTCTAACCCTAATCTTGAGCATATTTCATTCCATTCAGCAATTTTTTCAACATCATATATCTCTAGATTAGAACCAAATAAACTTGTAGTCTCATATTCTGGAGCTTGAATTAATTTACCATTGAACATTCCTTTATGCCCACAAAGGATTGCACAATTTCTACATGAGCTGTATTTCTTATAGAATTCGGACTTTAATCTTTCCCCATACAGTTCAATAGCTTTTTCGCTCATACCTTTTGTGAAATTGCGAACAGGTAAGATCTTTTTTTCGTTACATATCCTAAAACCAGCGTTTGTACCATAATTTCTGTATAAATCTGAGGTATATTCGTTTCTATTTAAATACTTAATTGCTTTTTTCTTTATTTTCATGTATTTCTTTTCTCTTTTTGGTTTTATTCTGTAAGAACCTTTTTCAACAATAATAGCTTTAAGGTTTTTAGCTCCAAAAACAGCTCCTATTCCTCCTCTACCAAAAAATCTGTGACCAGAAGCTACATTGGCATAAAGAACCCTATTTTCTCCTGCAGGACCAATAACTAGATTCCCTTTATTTTTTGCTTCTAGCAATTCTTGAGTCTCAAAGATATCTTTACCCCAAATCTCAGAAGCACTGTTAAATGAAACACCGTTTTCTGTAATAGATAGATAAGTTGGTTCTTTTGCTCGCCCTTTTATTATTACTCCGTCATAACCTACAGATTTCAAGAAAAACGCAAATGACCCTCCACAAGATGAAGAAACTATTAAACCTGTGAGCGGAGATTTAGTAACAGCAGCAAAGCGAGAAGAATTGGGTGCGCCAGTTCCAACCATTACTCCCCCAAAGATGGCAATAATATTATCTTCACCTAAAGGGTCACAAGATAGATCCATCTTTTTATATAGATAGTAAATGGCTAATCCCTTTCCTCCGAGATAAAGTTTTCTCTCTTCATTACCTATATGAACTGTTGTATAAGTTTTCTTTGTAAGATCAATTTCAAGTAATTTGTTATGAGCACCTAATACCAATCTAGAACTAGTCATTTTTTTAAAAAGAAAAGAACTTGTTTAAATTTTTTTGTACTAGTAATTGAATATTTTTCCCTATAGAATCGGACTCAAAGAGAGAGAAAGTGAAAGAAAATGAAAAAGCAAACAAAAAAAGAAAAAAGAAAAAAAGAAAAAAAGGAGTTTAGTTAGTTTTAACGAAAAATAAGTCCTTTTTTCTTGAGTAATAACAGTACTACTGTAATAAGACCAATGCTACCCACAGCAGCTAGAGGAATAATATATGTTAATGGATTAACTTCTTTTTCTACACTGTAATTTATTTCAAATATTTCAGTTTCTGTAGTCAAAGATGAGTCATCTGTTGCACTTATCTTGAAAATTAAGGTTCCTGATTTTTTGGGTAATTCTATGTCAAAGAAGTAACAATCTGTCTCATTGTCGTAACGCATTGTTTCAACCATCCATTCCTCTTCTGTAGTAAATTTGTATGAGAACTGTACATTTGTTATATTTCCATCATCGGTCACATTAGCTCTGATTCTTATCGCTTTTTCTTCTAAGACTAAAGGAGAAGAGAATGGTGAATCTAACACGATAATTATTGGAGCTAAAGCTTTTGAAAACTCTATAATGGTAATATTGGATTCTGAAGAAAATCCAGCAAGGTCATATGCTCTTACCTTATATGTCAAATTTCCTGAAGAAATAATGACAAGAATTGAAACGGTGTACAAATCTGTGGAGGGATCATATTCCATTGAAAGTATTTTCCAATCGTTTTGTTCATCAAATGTATTATAAACTTCTACTGTAAGTAATCCTCCTCTATCTGTTACATTTGCTTGGACATCTATATAATGCGCTCCTTCTAAGTCAAGAGGACTGTTAATCGGAATTAAACTAATGTTTAGAGTTAAACCATCTGAATAATAACTAAAAGTAGAACTATTAACAGAGTTATCTAATAAGTCAGTTAAGGTTATATAAAATAGAACATAAGTATCCATATTTGTTTTTGATATTGTGGAAATGAATTCATAACCAATTGGAATTCTATAATGCTTTAATATGATCTCGTAATTGATTATTGACCCAGAATATATATCTGAGTAGTCTGTGATCTTTTGGTAGTGTCTAGTTTTTATACCACCTCCTAGGCAAAAAGAAACTAAGGGGAGGATGTCCCAAGCTCTGATGAGGACGAACGAAATTATAATAGAGCATAAAGAGAGTAAGGAAACCAGAAAGATGACTAGAGCCATAGACGGCACGGATAGGACAAGTGCAGTAGAGAATAGAATGAAACCAACGATAACTCTTAAGGGTGGCATTAAAACGTTCAATATAGGAGTGTAAACCACCTTTGATAACAGAGATTTTGATACCGAGACGACGTAAGACAGGATACCATATACCATACCCCTATACCCCTGCATCTGTGACGACAATACGAGGCTTAGAACCCTATACCAGCATTTGAACCAATAACGGAAAGTTAGTAAACATTCAAGATTACTCCGTCCCTTAGTAATACTAAAACCCAATAAAGTCTTGTTGTAAGGATCTAACGCGAACCACAGATACATTGAGCCCTGAGTGGTCTTAATCTCCGTTTCATCTACTACTATAATCTCTGGTATTCCCCTTCTCTCTGCTACAACTCTATGTAAACTTTCCCTAAAGAGCCTGAACTTCTTTACCCAATACCATAATGTTTGGTGTGTTAAACCATTCTTCCAAGCTACTGTCCTCAAACCATTCTTTGAACCAATATATTCATAAATTGCTTTTATTATTATCTTTTTGGGGATCCTGCTTCGAATAAATAATTTGTTTAGTTTACTGAATTTCATATTATACTCTTAGCAAGTCCCCTAATTTTTTTTGTCAGAAAACTAGACACCACTGAAGTTGTTATGCACAAAATTTAAATAACAACTATTTTTTTAAAAAAAATGAATATTTATTCGGAGTCATAAATAATGAAAAATAAAAAAGAAATACTTAATAGATTAAATAGGAATTTGAGAGGTTTTCAGTCTAAAAAAATAATCTCTTTGTTTATAATAATCTTAGTCTTATCAACAACTATAATAACCGCAAATATTTGGGAGAACAATTTAGCAAGAACACAAGATACTTATCGATTTGACTCAAACAATACTTCAAAAAAAAATACAATTATCCAAAACAAACGCTATGATGAGTATGAGTTATTTTATAATATTTCTTTGTTTATATTAAGATCATTAGGAAACAAAGGTATCCATGCAAAAATAGTTTTTTCAGAATGCATAACTATTGAGAGTTCTGAATATTTAATTATCATTGGGCATGGTTATTTTAAAGAAGCTAATTATTATATTGGAGATCTTTCTAATAATCTTATACAGTCAATGAGTGCAAATAAAAAATTTATCGCATTGCTCGCATGTTATTCCAATACAGTATTCAGCAAATCAGAAGGACGGTTAGTCTATAATGATAAAGTTAAACTTAATACTGCTTTTGACGACTTATTAAAATTTCTCCAAATTTCTAACTTACCAACATTTTCTGTAAAAGCCATTGAATTATATGAATTGGATGCAGGAGATGGTGGTAGTGGATCTAGTGATTCACAAATCACCTATTTTAACCAAGCCTACGCTTATACAACATATGATGGCAATCAATATTATTGGAATCTGCAAAATACATACTCTGGACACATGTTACATCTGTTTTTCTATCATCATAAGTATTATGATGTAACTATGGTTGGCAATGGATATTTTACGATACATACAGAAAAAGAATATTTTTTTGGCTTAATTAAACGTAGTGAAGAAACAACTGAATACCACACAATTACTTGTAAAGTATTTACTGCATCTAATGGTTATCTAATTGCTCATGAATATAAAATAGATGGAGAAGATGATCCTAATAAAAACCAAGTTAAATTAGCTACAGACGATGATGAAACTAAAGACCAAATTACTCAACTTGAATTCTGGGTAGATTTCTTTTATAAACTTGCCACCTTTTGTCTTACTGCTGGATTGGCATTTCTAGTTGCAGGATGGAAAACTCTTGCATCTATGACTCTATTTGGAATAGCTGTTGATACAGTCTTTATAGTTCTTGGTGTTGTTCTTATAATTGTTGGAATCATTGCATTAATAGTATGGGTTGTCTTATCAATCATTTATTCAGAAAAGCTAGATTGAGATGATGGATTTAAAGAGGATGAAATGAATGACAATAAATATATCTGAACATAAGGAGAAAATTATTCATTTGTTAAAACGACAAGATAAAGCAATTTGTGATGCGGCTTTTATGTACTTTTCTTATAGTATTTTTATCTTATTATTTTCTGCTTTTCTCTTAGATAGTTCTATAATTCTTATTACAAATATTACATTTTCAATATTACATAAAGCTCTAATGATTTTGGGAAATTTACTCGGTGTGTTAAGTGTTCTCTCTCTTCTGATACCAAGGACACGATTAAGCCATTTGAAAACAGAACAGCAATTTGTCACTGAAGATGAAATCAAAGCTCTATATAAAAGATTTAAGCAAAGAATAATAATAAGTCGCATACTATTTGTAATTGGATTACAACTGCTTTTAGTTTCATTATTATTTGTTTCTTTAACATTTTAACCTTTTTTAAATTACTTTGTTCATTAATTTTTTTTCTGTTACCACAAGTCTTGTAATAATGGTTTACAATTATAACTGAAAAACTGAAAATTATTTTTAAGTGCAAAAGCTGTTTAAAGCGTAGAAGAACTATTTAGTTTAAGACTTGTTGTAGTGTAGGAACTTATAATCAAATATATTCACCTTTTTGTTCTTTGGGACTAGTGAAACATCTTCTACTCCAGAAACACGTTATCTTCTCAATTTTGCATTATTTCTAGACTCCTTTTAGCTTCAATTTTTTTGATATAATGAGAAAAAATTCCAAAGTGGAGAACTAATTATACACTTTCTTTATCTTTTTCTTTTCTTTCTTAACTTTTGTATATATTGTGTAAACATAATGGTGCTTTACTTAAGTTTTAGTTAGAAGAAATTAGTTTTTGTAACTCATGATTTACTTTTTTACGTAAAGTTTTTCGCACTCTGTCTTGCAAGAGAAAAAACAAGTAAAAGTTTAATCTTTTGAACTCAACCAAGCCATACAATGCTATGAAGGGGTTGAGACAGACAGCATACACGAATCGTGGGAATCATAAAGAAGAAAAGAACTAAAAACTCTTTTCTTCACTCCACGAGAGACAAAAAAGAAAGAAAGAAAACTAACTCTAATACAAGAGGAGAGAATTAGTGCTTTCCTTTTTGTCTACTGGGGCTACAACCAATGGCTGAGCCCTAGGCAAACAGTGAAATGGGTAGAACTGTATCTATAACCAGTGAGGTAATTAGTGATAGTGTTTCCTCGAGGACGGAAAAGAGCACCAAGGAACTTACGAGCGATATTCATTGCTCCTGTGAGGTCAGAGTGGAAAGTGTAATCGCAAGAGGGGCAATGGACTAAACCTCTAACAGGACGGACAACTTTCCTTCCACAACGAGTACAGTGAGAGGATGTTCCTCTTTCCTCTACGGTTAATATTCGGTGAGGTTCAAAACCTCTTAATATCAATGCCCGACGGAGAAGAGTAAGAACTAAAAAAAAGTTCCACTGATGAAGTTTTCTACGAAACTTACGCGCACTGTTCCCTTTTCCTTTATCTTTTCTCACATTTTTGGGGTAACCTACGACGACGAAAAGGTTATACACTTGTGCATAGGTCTCTATCATCTGCACAACGTCGTTTATAAATTGGTGAATATAGGCTCGTTTAACGTTTTTATATCTTCTTCGGAGAAGACAGAGAAAACGGTAAATTTGGTGTTTTTTACCCGACTGGTCGTTTAAAGCTGCTTTCCTCTGAAGACGGGAAAGTTTAAGTTTGTATCTATGATTGACTCTATTCCACTGTTTGGTATACCAGAACTTTATCTCTTTGTTTGTTAATTTCTTTTTAGGGGTCAGTAACACTCCTGCAGCAGGAATGTTTATCCCTAGATCTATTCCCAGCACAGCTGGGGGAAGAGAAGAAGAACTTTTTTCTTCAGTAGGATAAAAAGAAGAAGGAAGAACTTTTAGTTGGAAATACACCCACCACTCACGTGTAGAACGTTTATATCTTAACTCTAGACTTTTTATTCTTCCTTTCTTTAACTCCTTCTGGTGGAAAGTACTCATCTCTAAAGGTAACCATAGTTTCTGATGATAAGGGGTGTTTCTTCTCCACGTATCTAACGAGTCTCTTATCCCCACCCACCAACGAGTGAGAGTGTTATTCTTCTCTTTTGGCAGATGAACGAGAACGAACCTCTTTGCATTAATTAGTTGTCTTCTTGCTCTCTTTATTGGAGGACGAGTATTATTAGGTCTATACCCTTGTTCATATAATTGAACAGCTATATCTCTACACTCTTGGAATTCATTGTGAGAACAATAAGGGAACATTTTCTTCAGATCGTGAGGAACAGTTGTTCTTCTCTCTTCTTCTTTAACTTTTGAAGTAGTTAGTGTCAGTTCATCTAGTTTTCCTCTGTGCACTCTTATTTTCCCTTTTTTAGTTTTAGTACATATTTTTCTTCTGTTATGATGTATAATTCTTACATACTTCTCTATTATTCTTGTGTCTCTTCCCGTTATTCTCCTTAATCTTTCCTTCTTCCTCGTCGTCAACACCTCCTTCTTTATTCTCACTTTCAAGGTTTTGACGACGTCCTCCACCATTTTTTTCCTTCCTCTTTTCCTCTTTCTGTTTATTTTTTCTTCTTCTCTTTTTATTTTACTTTTTTTCCCTATAAAAACCCCTCCCCTTCTTCTCTCTCCTCTCTTCTCTTTTTCCTCTCCTTCTTCCTCAACAGCTGTAAATTACGTAAAAAATAGAAGCATGTTTTTTTCGCTTAAAAATTAAAATGTTAATAAAAATATCTACTAAAAAAAAAGATTTGGAGATCTCTGCAACAATTACTTTGCTATGCGTTTTCTCTATGTTTTAGTTTTAACACTCCTTCTTGCCTTTTATGTCTGTTTTCAAACTCTCTCTTCCCCCATCGTATCTTAAAAGCTAGGTTTGGTCCACCTAGCGAGCTTAATGAAGCTTATTCCTTATTTATTATCACTTTTTCTATTGCTAGTGTTTTAACCTACATTTTGCTAATAGTAGTAATTATAAGAATAATAAGAAAAATTCTATTGCTAGTGTTTTAACCTACATTTTGCTAATAGTAGTAATTATAAGAATAATAAGAAAAATAAAAAGAAAAATGAAGAAAGAATAACAAGTATTAAAGCCTTTTGACCCTTATAAGAGGGGTAGTGTCTAGTTTTTATACCACCTCCTAGGCAAAAAGAAACTAAGGGGAGGATGTCCCAAGCTCTGATGAAGACGAACGAAATTATAATGGAACATAAAGAGAGTAAGAAAACCAGAAAGATGACTAGAGCCATAGACGGCACGGATAGGACAAGTGTAGTGCAGTGGAGAATAGAATGAAACCAACGATAACTCTTAAGGGTAGCATTAAAACGTTCAATATAGGAGCGTAAACCACCTTTGATAACGGAGATTTTAATACCGAGACGACGTAAGACAGGATACCATATACCATACCCCTATACCCCTGCATCTGTGACGACAATACGAGGCTTAGAACCCTATACCAACATTTGAGCCAATAACGGAAAGTTAGTAAACATTCAAGATTACTCCGTCCTTTAGTAATACTAAAACCCAATAAAGTCTTGTTGTAAGGATCTAACGCGAACCACAGATACATTGAGCCCTGAGTGGTCTTAATTTCTGTTTCATCTACTACTATAATCTCTGGTATTCCCCCTCTCTCTGCTACAACTCTATGTAAACTTTCCCTAAAGAGCCTGAACTTCTTTACTCAATACCATAACACTATTGTTTGGTGTGTTAAACCATTCTTCCATCCTACTGTCCTCAACCCATTCTTTGAACCAATCTATTCCTAAATTGCTTTTATTATTATCTTTTTGGGGACTCTGCATCTCTTAAAAAGAGTAGATAGTTTTTGAATTTTCATATCTTACTATTAGAGTCCCCACAAATATTTTTGTCGGAAGAAAACTAGACACTACCTTTACTAGTATAAGTTGCTTCTAAATATATATAAGGTAATTTCTCCAAAAAAGTAAATTAGTCTTAAACATAGAAAAACACATAAAGTGGAGCAATTCATTAAAAAAGCTAATATAATTTTTTTTCCAATTAAAGTAAATTATCAATAAGATTACTATCTTTCAAAAAAGTTATAAAGTTCTGTAGTTTTTACGTTTATAACAAGGTAAAGCATTAAGATAAACTTATGCAAATGAAAATTTAAAGTGATTTTATGAGTGTAAGAACACCGGAAGATATTCTACTGGAAGTAAAAGGCTTGAAAACCTACTTCTTTACAGAAGAAGGAGTAGTGAAAGCTATAGAATCAATCAATTTTGTTGTTTATAAATCAGAAACATTAGGGCTAGTAGGAGAATCTGGATCAGGAAAAAGTGTAACTGCTCTAAGTATCTTAGGAATTGTACCGGACCCACCGGGAAAAGTCCTTGAAGGTGAAGTTATTTTCCATGGTCAAGATTTACGTAAATTGAGCACTGCTGAAATGCGTAAAATCAGAGGAAACCAGATTGCCCAAGTATTTCAGGATCCTATGACCTCTCTGAACCCTGTTTTCACCGTTGGAGACCAGATCGGAGAAGCTATTATTCTTCATCAACAAGTATCTAGGAAGGAAGCTAGAGAAAAAGCTATCAAAATCATGTCTCTTGTTGGTATTCCTTCTGCTGATGAACGTGTTGATAACTATCCTTTTGAGTTCTCAGGAGGTATGCGCCAGAGAGTTATGATTGCTATGGCACTAAGTTGTAACCCTGAACTTCTTATCGCTGACGAACCAACAACAGCTTTAGATGTAACTATTCAAGCTCAAATCCTTGAGCTACTGAAGGCAACCAGCGAAGAGTTTGACATGAGTATCATTCTTATTACACATGATATGGGTGTTATCGCTGAAATGTGTGACCGTGTGGCTGTTATGTATGCAGGGTATATCGCTGAAGTTAGTGATATAATGACTATTTTCAAGTCTCCTTTGCATCCTTATACTAAAGGTCTACTTGGAGCCATTCCTCGTCCTGATGCGAAGAGAGAAGATTTAACAATTATTAGAGGAAGCATTCCTAATCTTATTAATCCTCCATCAGGGTGTCGTTTCCATCCCCGATGTGATTACTGGATAAAAGGATTATGTGAAGTGAAAATTCCTGAGTTTATTGAAATTGAACCAGGGCATCAATTAATGTGCCACTTATACACTGAAGAAGGTAAAGCTTATCTGGAAGCTCACAAAGACCACCCCAGAATATCTTATGCAGCAAAGTAGGTGAATAAAGAATGTCAACACCATCTATTATAGAAAAATTACAAGAAAAAAAAGGAAAAGATGCAAGAATTAAAACTAAAGATCTCGAAGAAGATGTAGTTCTTGAAGTTGAAAATTTAGCCAAATACTTCAAAATACCTAATCCTATGGATACAACTTGGTTCTTAGTTGCTTTTGTAGGCGCACTAGTTTTATTCGCATTTTTCAAAATTATTGGACTTATTCTTATAGGATTAATTATTCTAGCTTATTTCATTATTCCATATGTACCGCCATTCAACAAAAGACCAAAATTTGTTTATCTAAAAGCAGTCGATGGTTTAAACATTAAAATTAGAAAGCAAAAAATCGTTGGTCTTGTAGGAGAAAGTGGATGTGGAAAAAGTACAGCAGCTAGAACTATTTTGCGTCTTCTCGAGCCGACCAAAGGGTCTGTTTATTTCAGGGGTATAGATATCAACAGACTAACTTCTGATGAATTAAAAGAAATGAGAAGATATATGCAAATAGTCTTTCAAGATCCTTACGCTAGTCTTAACCCAAGAGCAACAGCTTTTGATATTATATCTGAACCCTATATTATTCATGGAGTAGCTTCTGGAGACGAAATAAGTATAAACGTCCTCAGATTATTGAAAGAAGTAGGTTTAGCTCCACATCACGCATACAGATATCCACATGAATTCTCTGGTGGTCAGAGACAAAGAATAGGAATAGCTCGTGCTTTAGCTTTAGAACCAGATTTCATCATTATGGACGAACCTGTAAGTAACTTAGATGTTTCTGTTAGAGCAGCAATTATTCAACTAATCCTCAATTTACAACAAAAAATGGGCTTGACTTATCTCTTTATTGCTCATGATCTTGCATTGGTTCGTATTCTCTGTGATGAAGTAAATGTTATGTATCTTGGAAAACTTATGGAAGCTGGAACAAGCGATGAAATTTTTGAGGATATGAAACATCCTTATACTAAAGCTTTAGTTTCAGCAGTCCCAATTGCTGATCCAACAAAACGTTCCAAGAAAATATTCCTACAAGGAGATATTCCCACACCAATTAACCCTCCACCAGGTTGCCGTTTCCAAACTCGATGTCCTCTTGTAAGTGACATTTGTCGAGCTGAAGATCCTAAAGCTAAATATTTTAGCAAAACACACGTAGTATACTGTCATAATGTTGAGGGTGGAGAGGATTCTCCAAAAGCTTTTGAGTAACTTCTATTTTCTTTTCAACTTTTTTTTATTATAGCATAATTCTTATATTACTTAGTATTATATTTCAATTGTTAAAATAAAATGCTTGGTGACCAAGTTTATGAGTAAGGTAAATGTTCAAATAGCTCTAAATAATATTGAAAGAATAAAATCAGAATTAGAAGAACTAACTCAATTAGTTGTTGGGTTGAAGGAGGATCTTAATTATTCTGTAGAAAATAGCAAAAATTCACTATCTAGTATACTGAAAAAAAATGAAGAGAAAAGCGAAAATATAAATATCCTCGAAACAACAAGAAAGGATTTACAACGTCAAATTAGTGAAAAAACTAGTGAATTAAATGAAAAAACATCTAAAAAGGATATCTTAAACTCTGAAATACAAAGTAAAAGACAAGACTTAGAAAAACTGAATTCAGTTATTCTCACAGAAGAAAAAAATAAAACTGAATTACAAACTGAAACAATTGGAAAAGAGGAAAAACTACAGACACTAAACAGAAAAATAGAAGAGAAACAAGTCCTAATCGAAGCAACAAGGGAAGATACAGAAAAAGAAATATTAGCTAAAAATGAACAAATTAGGAAACTAAATGATGAAAAGGATAAAATTGTTTCAAGAGCTAAAGCCCTAAAATATTTGTTGAAGAAAAATATCATTAGTCTTCCAGAGATTAATGTAATTCGAAGTTTAAATGTACCTGGTGTGGATACTGAAGAAAATATTAGGAAAACATCTGGTGTTTCTGATCAAATTGTAAGAAAAATCTTAATGGACCTTGATGAGAGAGGAATTATAACCTATGAAACATTATCTGGAAAGGTTCAGAAGCTTACAGAAATTGATATTTAGGAGGAGTAAAAATGCAAGAAATTGAACAACTTAGGTCTCATTTAGATAAAATTAAAGAGTCAATAGATAATTTGAATAGCAAGCTTAATAATAAAATCAATACAATCAGCTCTATTTCTTCTTCTACTGATGAAGAAATAAATGTAATTCCTGGATTCTTTGAAGAGCTAGAAAAAAAGGAAAATGAACTAAATGAAGAAATCAAAAAACTAAAAGAAGAACTTCAAAATTTAGTAGACAATATACAAAAAACGGAAGAAGAAATCTCTCTCAATGAATCTGAATTGCAAAAGTTGAAAGAAAAAGAAAATGTAAAAAGAGAAGAAAAAGATAAGATTGCTTCTGAAATTTCAGAGTTGAAAAATAAGAACATTCTTTTAGATACTCAAATAGAAGAGAAAACAAAAGAACTTGAAACATTAACTGAACAATATTCACAAGTGCAAACAAATTCAAAACAACAAATAGAAGAGTTAACAGTAAAAATTGGTGCACTAGAAGAAGAACTAAAGAAGGCGAAAGAAGATAATAAACTTATAGTTTACTTGATGGATGCAGGGTTGATGGATGTTCCTGAAGCAGAAATAATTTCAGTAATTGCATCGAGTACTGATGGCTTAACATTAAGCGAAATAAAGGAAAAGGTTTCTATTCCTAGTGTTAGAGTACAACCCACACTAAATAATTTACTTGAAAAAGTCTTAACCTATGATGCAAGAAGAGAGAAATACCAGATTAGCTCAATAGTACAAGAAGAAATGAACAATAGATCTTAAAATTCTCTTTGTTTATTATACTTATTCATTTTTTCTTCGATTCAAAATTTTTCTTTATTTCATAATAATCTTTATTGTTAAAAGGACAGACCTTTAAACATATACTGCAACCATATTCATTAGTAAAATGTGGCATACATTTTTCCTGTATAATATGAGTTATTCTTCCTGAGCTGTGAATAATAGGTTCATCTAGAATTGCTTTGCCTGGGCAAGAACGAATACATTTTCTACATTTTTTACAGTAATCTTCTATCCAAGAATGCTTATTTTCTTTCGCAAAAGGTAAATTTTCAATATTTGTATATATTGCTGATATTCTAAATCTAGGGCCAAACTCAGGAGAAATCATTAATCCAGAGTAACCGAGCCAAGCTAATCCTGCAGCTTGCGCTAAAGGTGGATATAGTGAAATCCCTCCTAAAGGGTGTCTTGCATGAGCTGCAAAGCCTAGCTTTCTTAAATATTTAGTTAATTTGTTTGTTAAGATGCCAAGTTTGTTATAAGTGTGCATTACTTCTTTAATTGCTTTAAAGCTGGGGGTTGTATCCATTTTTTCCTTATTCATTTCCATTCCTAAAACAATGGCATTTTCATGTAAAACGCATTTTTCCTTGAAAACATTTTGTGGTTCTACTTTTGCATAACCAATGAGGTCAATACCTATCTGTTTTGCATAATTTTCAACATCTTTCAACTCTGCTTTTGTTATTTTTTTCTTAGGATTAGAAGGGTTCTTCTTTAATGTATCAATTGCCTTGTGTAAATTAATTACATTAGAAATTACTATTGGAGATAAACGAACTAATCCTCTAAGTCCTTCAGATCTATATTTAGTACTTTCTTTGGGTATAAAGAATCTTTCAATGGAATCTTCATTGTAACTCACACTAGTTTCGTATTTACAAACATTGTTCTCTTTTTTAAAAAGAGGATTCATGGCTCTATCTAAAAAAATCCCTGAACTTTACCAATGATTTTCATTCTTACATTACTCGTTTTTTGTTTATTATCAACACAAATAATTCATTAAATTCTTAAAGATTTTTGCGGTAAAAGGCTGTTTTCTTTTTTAAAGTCTTAAATTTTGTTTTAACTTTATTCTATTTGAAATGAATTAGATTTAAATGTTGGATATTAATAATTGCTTGTTCTTTAAAATTTGAATAGTTGAAATTAAACCAATGAGGTGTTTATTAAGTAGGTAGAGAAAATAGCATTCATTAATTCATTTCTTTCTCTAATTAATTCTGTAATAATTTCTCCAAATTTCTCGTCTCTTATTTCTTCTCTAACTTCATTCAACAACATTTCGTTAAGTCCTTTGTTTAAACATAAAGTTATTTTATTGCATTTATACAAGATCGCTAGTAATAGTTTGGTGTGCATGGTTGCTTTTTTCGAATTAATTATAGTCTCTTGTAATTGATGCATTAGTTCAATTTTTACGCTTTCTTCAGTACAGAAAATTTTTCTTCTTTTAAAAAATAAGAATCTTTTTTCTATTTTAGTTAAGATTCCGTCTTGAAGCATAACTTCAATAAAAGATTCAAGTATTTGATTTGATTTTATACCTAATGATCTTATCCAAAATCTAATATCATTTTCATGTTCATTCTGCATTTCTTCAATAATGCTCTTAAAAATAGGGTGTGTAGTTTCTGATGAAATAATCTCTATCTTATTATCATCTCTAATTTTTATTAAATTTAACATCTCTAAATCGATGATTATAGCTGAAGGTAAACCATAAAAAATAAGGTCACTACTACTCTTTTCTATCCTTCCTCTCCTTTGATCAATTAACAAGATTATTAATCTCTCAGTTAGTAACAACATTCAAATTAAAATTATCTAATTCACCCTAATATATTTTGCTTTCTTGTAAATAAAATAATCTTAAAATTCAAGATTCATTAAAGCATAGTTTAGATGCTTAAATAGAGTAAAAAAAAGCTTATACAGGGAGCAGAAAAGCGGTTAAATTATTTATAAATGTCTATGCTAAGATATAATTAAAACTCAACAAATAGAAAATATAAGGAGAATAAAGAAACTATGGGTTCTTGTATGGTTACTTACGATACCTATTCTCCTGGTATCACTATTGAAAATCACTCTCTTAAATTCTATGTTAATCAAACGGATTTAACTTATCTCCCTGATGGTAATTATACTCTCTGGAGACCTATCAATGAGGGTGAAGAATTACCTGCGATTATTATAATTAAATCTGGTATAATTAATATTACTTACAGTAGTTTTGGCAATCAAGAGACTGAAGCGGTGAGCTTTTCCCTTCTGTCCCCCTTAATGTTATTCCTTCCACTCTTTTCGTATGTTGTTGTTTTTTATAAACATAAAAGGTCATTAGTTGTATGAATGGAAAAAAAGGAAATTTATTTGAATAGAAATTAAAGAGAACTAGGTTGTTCTACCCTTTTTTTTTGATCTTATAGTTTTGACAATAGAATTTATTCCAATTCCAAGTATCACTGTTGCAGCTCCAACAGCTATTCCATAGTAGCTATTTAACACTGAGTCTATTGCTGACCAACTTTTGGGGAAAAAACCTTTTGGATTGTGAATCTGGAAAACCAGCTGTATTTCAATAGTATTATTAGCTCTATCGCTTAATCTAAAGTAAATAGTATATTCTCCATTATCAAGAGAAGTAGTGTTAAGATAATATGTTTGGGGAATTGAATTTGCAGTCCAAATTGTGTTATTTATTTCTACTTCTAACTTTGCTACGCCACTTCCATCGTCAGAGCCGTTAATATTGAACTTAATATTATCACCCGATAGAACTGTAGATGTAGGTGGTCCATCTACTACTAAATTAGGTAAAACAGTATCAGTTGCAATATAGGAATATGGATCTGAAGCAAAACCCATAGTAGAAACTTGTTCAAACTCGTCAAAAGCCACAACATAATAAAATACCTCTGTACTCCAATTTACAGGAGGAATATAAGCATAGTATAAGCTCCCACTACTTGTCATTGAAGTTGACTGCCAGTTTCCATCGTCAAATTTGTAATATAATGTACAATTCTTAACGCTAGTTTCTTCAGAAACGCCAACAATAACTTCAACCTCTTCTCCATATTCTGGTTTAGAAGGGTTTATTTCTATGTGTGAGAGAAGAGGAGGATTAAAATCGTTTTCAACAGTAACAATTCGCTTATCACTCGTTGATCTGTAGTTGCCTGAACTATCATATGCAATAGCTTTTAATTCGTATACACCATTACCGATATTTCTTGTATTCCAATAAGTTTCATACGGAGAAGAACTAATGTTAGTTATTAATGTTAAGTTTGCGTAAAATTCAATAAAAGCAATGGAACTACCTTCGTCTTCTGCGTTAGCTTCTAATAAAACTGTTTCAGTAAGGAGAGAATTATTGTAAGGACGAATAAGTTCAATAGAAGGTTCTATGTCATCTATTACAGTAAACGAGTAATATACTCCCCCATTATCATCAGTCTGTATATTGCCAAATAAGTCAGTGGCGTTAATATAGAAAAGAACGTGTGTGCCAGTTGGCAAAGTGGGCAAATTGACTTCATATCCTTTTTCAGAAACCTTAGTTGGAATGACAGATAACCAACTAGAGCCATTGTAATAATTAAGTGTTAGTTCAGTGATATCTGAGAGTTCATCATAAGCATCAAAAACAATATTTGCACCTTGATAATATTTTGGAGTGTTAGTAAGACTTACAGATTCTATAACAGGTTCTCCAATTTCGATGAGATTCAAATCGTCAAAAATAACAGTCATAACATCTGTACCAGTAGTGTCAACATTCAAGGTTATTCTAGTGACATTCCAATTATTAACACCATAGTAACTTATAGCATCGTTGTAAATATTGCGTTTTAAATTCAACCAATTATTGAGTATGTTTCTATCTTTTAGCAAAAAGTAGACAACATCTGTTTGGTTTGATAGATTAATATTTGACCCATTCGCAATAACATAATGAATTGAATTAGTATCATCAAGTAGTAGTGATATTGATACATAAACATTATCTCCTTGCATTTTCTCTAGGTAGTACCAGAAGTTACTTATCATGCCTGGTTTAAGGATAAAATACATGTTTGAAATATACGTACTAACTGCGTAATTGCTATGTGAACTAATGTTTATTGCCCAATCTCCTGAATGAGCAAAAGAAGTTTTATTAACGCAATTTTCAGAAGCAGAGGTTTCCCACGCAGCAAATATTCTAGATGGATCCCAAATTTGCTCAAAAGAAGGTTCAATAAAAGCATAACTTTTGATTGATAAGTTGTCTATTAGGAGTTCTACTCTTGTATTTTGTGAGTAAGCTCCAATATAGAAATCAACATTTTCTAAAGTTATGTTCCTTAAGTTTAGCGTGTTATATAATTCATAAACATCAATAGATGTGTGTACCCATTCGTCTTCTCTACCAAAACCATCATCTTTAATGTAATAATAATAATTACTATTGGATGAATAATTAGAGTATAGACTGAAATCTTTGTCTCCTATTCCAAGGACTATCTCTATGTAATAAGAAACTGTATTATTGCTAAAATGTATTATAAAACTAGCATACTCATCATAACTTCTTAGATTAAATTTTATTTTCCAGTAAAAGTCTATTAGAAGAGAATTTTCTTTGTAAACATAGAGTCCTTGAGGGTTACCAAAATATTTGCGAAAAGTAGCATGAGAATTTAAGCCTTGTATAAATTTTGCAGTTATATTTACAGCCTTGTTACCGCTATAATGTTCATCAGTAAGGCTAACAAAAGATGGGTCACTATCAATGTCTATCCAATAACTTCCATCTCCGTTCTCAAAATTACCATTGTAATTACTCATATAATCATTGTCTGAAGAGTCTGTGATATTAACAGTATCAATAACTACTTCTACAGGGTTATAAGAGTATTGTGCGGCATAACAACGAAAATAAATGTGTTGAATATATTCAGTTGTATAACTACCAAAAATGGCTAAATAATCTTCAGTTACATTACGTGAAAAGAGCTTCCAAGTTTGGAATTCTGTTGTATTGATATCAAAAACACCATTATTTGAATTATTTGACCCATAAGCTCCGTGATAAGATAAGAAATAATAGAGATATCTGTCATTAGAAAAACGTATTGAAAAGTAAAAATCATTGTCAGAACCATAATTATCAATAATGTAATAATAAAAACTAACTGTAATCATGTCACTTACATAAGCATAAGGCGACTGGTCTAAAGAGAGCCTTAAATTACCAGAAGCAGAAGCAATGTTTGTAGCTTGACTTTTTATATATCCAGAGTAACTTCCATTAGCAACAATAGAAGTATAATTGTCTATTGTTCTGATAAAAGGAGAACCAAAAGCAGAAAAACCCTTCGGAATCCCTATATTGTTTTCTTCCTCCATTTCACCATTTTCTACTTGATTAACAATCAGGGATTCTTCTGGTTGAAAAGGAGATCGGTGCACATGAAAATTCTCACTATTGGCCCTATCTATCAGTGTGCTACTATTATTTATATTCTGAAACCCATTTTTAAGTGTTGAAATAAGATTGATACTAAATACTACTTGAATTAATAGAATACTCAATATCAAATAAGTTACAGTTTTACATAATTTAGCTTTCATAATATGTCCCTTCTATTTAAATAGTGTTCCAGTAAAATAATCTATATTGATATGTAGTATATAAACGTTATCGCAAAAATGTTTGATTGACTAAGCAAATCACATTTCTTCTCTAAAAAAATAGTAAAAATAAAAATTGGTGATAAAATCAATAATTTAATAGTTTAACAAATAACTTTTAGTTGCAGTTCAGTAGACGAAAAACACCACCGATATTACATCCTCTTATTAGAGTTCTGATTAATTTTTTTCAGTCTCTCTTGGCAGTTTTTACAAATTGTTCAAGATAAGACGATATAGAAAGAAGAATGAAAACAAATTATCTTGATTGTGAAACAGTATTCTGTTACAGTTACTGCAAAGTTTATTAATAAACAATAATTGTGGAAAATCGACTTAATTAAACTGGAAGACTTCATTATGAAAAATAAAGTTTCAATTAATAAAAAAATAGTATTTCTATTAATAGTAGTTGTTCTAATTATTATTCCTTTGCAGAATAAAAATAATTACAACAACCAGTTAGATGAATTTGTTAGCTCAAATCAATTTCTTACAGATTCAGTAGATGAAAAAATGTTAATGAAAAAAGATGTAAATGAAGAAAATTTCAAGAATGAAATTAATGATACAGAGTTTATTAGTACAACTATAGAATTAGGGAGCTTTTATGATGATACAATAAAATATAGCGAAACACAAAATTGGTATGACTTTTCTTTAACAAACGATGATTTAATTGTTCTTTATCTTGATTTTTACGGTTGGAATATTGAATCATCGAAAGTTGAAACAAAAGTTATGTTGAAGATCTATTCAGAAAATTTTGAACTCCTGTCATTTAATGATTATTCATACTCCGCTAATCTTAATCCACTTATACAATTAGAACTGAAAGCAGGAAAATATTATGTGTTAGTTGAAAAAGAAAAAGAAGAAAACTCTAGCTATAGTTATATGATCACAGTAAAATCAAGCCTTGAACACGCACAAAATACAAAAATAGACAATGCACTCAATGTTAATATCGGAGAAGAAATTAAAGGAGATATATTAGTAAACAATCAATCTTGGTTTTCCTTTAATATTGATGAACCAAAGTATATCCTAGTGAACTTTACTTTGGAAAACGATTTACTATTATCATGGCTATATGATGATAATGGATTTTTAATAGAAGTAGACGATGAAATGTTTTCCTCATTATTATCGCCAGGAACATATTATATTATGTTAGAAGGACTTGGAAATCACTATATTGTGAGTTATAGTTTGATAATATCAGAAATTGAAATTCAATCATTTGATACTATAAGTAACAAAGGAAGAACTTACTTTGGATCAAATTCAAAGATGAACTATCTAGCCTACCAGATTGAACTAAGTTCACCTTCATTTGTTAAATTGACAATTAGTAGTGATTACTCAACTGTCCTTATTTATAATAACTCTGTAAAATTGATTCAAGAAGTAGAAGATAACGAAGGAATAACACTTGATTCAGGAAACTACTTTTTAATAGCTGTAATTAAAGCTTATTACGATTTATGGTCTTCACCTCCCTGCTACTATTATGTTCAAGTTACAGAAAAATCTGTAAAGGATAGTAACAAACTTTCTTTAAATGAAGAGCTTACAGATAGTTTTAGTGAAATTAATATCTTTAATGGTTATGAGTTAAACATCAATACAAGTGGTTTCTATCATTTTGAAATTTCCAGTTCATTAGATGAATACATTTTCCTAGTTTATGACACTAATTTTACTAAAACAATAGAGTTTGAATTTTACAAAGGTTATTCTAATACAGAAAATACAACATGGTTCTATTTAGAAAATGATGTCTACTATGTTATTGTAATGAATAACGATTATTATGGTAACACTGGGTCATACAATATTATTTTATATTATGAAGAGACAACTCAAATTTCTGTCAGTGATACAATAGAGACACCTAATAAAGGAATAGTTCTTAATATTTTATCTCCTCAATTAATCAAGTTTGAGGCAACAAGCGATGAAAAAATAAGTTTAATCATGTCAAATGAGAGTCAAGTAATAGCTAACGTAGATCATAATTCTTACAAAGCAACAATAATACACTATGTGACGAAAGGTACATATTATTTCTCGATTATTTCGAGAACAGACAATAACTTAACAGTTTCTGTTACAACAGAAGAGTTTCAACAATTAAGTGAGAAAAATATCTTTGTTAAGCAAAACGAAAATTCGAGGTGGTATTACCAAAAAATAAGTGAAAAGTCTTATTTTAAGTTTACCTCACCAAAGTATAACTTTGATGTTTACATTTATTCGCTTAATAGCTCACAAAGATTTTATTATAATCGTTATCAACTTGATTTTCTAATACTTGAGTTAGAAGCAAGTGATTACCTCATAAAAATTGATTACTCAAATATTGATTATTCAGGAGAAATAGAATTTTATTTTGAAATTATCGATAGTTTAAGAAACGCAAAAATAAATGTGCCAACATCATTAACGAGTTACAATGAATGTTTCACTTTTGATGTTACTGAGATGGACTTTTATTATATCTACATTAACAATTCAAACTTTAGAAATATGACTTTTAGCTACCGAATTAGCCAAAAAAACGGAAAAATACTTCATGGCTATTATTTTTCTCAATCAGGAATGATACAAAGCCTAATTTTATTATCACCAGGAGAATATGTACTCACGATCTCTCCCCCTTCAACATATGTTATTGAAAATATAACTTTTACAATTGCATCATCTCAAGATATTACTGATTATGTCAAAATTGGAGATAATAAAAATACAATTCAATCAGGCAAATATTATTCTTCTTTACTTGAACCTAACGATGTAGATATTTACGTGCTTACAGTAACAGAAAATACGATCCTTGAGATGAGTTTTATCTATGGGGATTATTATTATATACAAGGAAATCGTTTTGGCCTGAATATTTATTTTGATAACGGAGTACTACTCGATAAATATACAGACATTGTAGACGATACATGTGTTCTTTCTGCAGGAACCTACTATATTATGGTATATGTTTATAGCTATTATTATGTAAGCGATATATCTCAATATGTTTTTTATTGTACATTAAACCCCATGAAATTAGAAGACTCAGAGGATTTTAATGTTAAAATATTTAATGAAGAAGATGTAACTGTTGAGGAAACAATAACATATGACAATAGAACAGCTCTTTTCATTCTTGAATCAACAGAAGACGGCACATTATTCCTCCTTTTTGACAAAGAAACAAATTTGTCGTTTCTAAACTATAAACTAGTAATTTATATAATAGATAATAACACCAAAATGACTAGGGCATATTATGAAGAGGATATAGACGAATATGGAAACAATAAAATAGAAATAGATAGAATAGAAAAAAGTAATATAATTATAATGAAATTTAAGTTTGAACCTTGTGATCACGACGCTTATTTATCATTTTTTGTTTCATATCATATTTATCAGTTTTTTGAAAGACCAGACTTGGCTAATGCAGAAAAGATAACTTTTGATCAACAATTGAATGTATCTATACGCGATGAAATATGGTTTAAGTTCAATTTCGATAAAAAAACTAAAATTATTATTGATATTGAAGTAAATTCATTCATACTCAATCCTTTTTCATCATATTATTACCAGGATGAAGCAGTTAATTCTTCATCATTATATGTCACCTTTTACTCGATCGATGAAGAAGGAGGAACAATATATTTAAGCCATAATGAAAGCGATGAAATAACAAATGGACAAAAAATGATAGTAGAAGCAACTTTTAAAGCAGGTAACTATTGTTTAACTATTGATCCTGAAGATTTTATCTTTGATTTAAGTGTAGCCTTCCACCAAAGTGATGATGTACATATTATAAACAGTACTTCAGGTAAGGTGCAATTTATTATCTTCTCTCTCTTAATTGTAGAAGGTTTCATTTTTTACATAACTGGAAATTTTGAATACACAGAAAGAGGAAATTTTGAAGAAAAAATTAGTTATGATGGAGGAAGAACATGGCATCATTCTCGATATTTGAATGAAGTGAAGAGAAGAAGTACTGCACTGCCCATGAAGGCAAGAATTGTTGCCTTAGTAATTGGAGCAACTGCTGTCAGTTTTATATCATATTTGTTATTATTCAAAAGATAGTTCAAATATTTATAATTCTTATTTTTTCTTTTTATTCTAAAGTAGATTAAAATAATTTCAATTTTAAATAGTATAAAACTCATCAAAAGCAAGAACAAGGATATTAAGATGAATGTTCGCAAAATAATTGATAATAGATTAACAGCAAGAATTCTTAATATATTGTCTCAAGGTTATCTTCTTGTATAGGGCACAATCTAATAACATAGTATGTTCTTAACTTTTTTACTAAGTTTTAGTCCTTTTAGAGAAATAAGTGCTTTTAGCCATTAAAGTCAGATATTTGGGTTAAAGCCTACTTTATACAACAATAATACCAAATCATCCAATTGTCTGCTATTTTTTGTTAAAACATATAAATAACCAATCTACTGCCAGTGGAAAAAATATTTAATATCTTGTTATTAGATGTTTTGACGTTAAATGACTGTCAATGAATATGTTGTAATGGAATTCTTTCTCGAGCAGATGTCTCAAAATAAAATTACTTTTTTGGCTGATCGCCCAAGGCAGAAAGAAATTATCCGTGAAAAAATACTTCACTTAACCAAGTGTGATAATCTTCACGATAAGATTTTGGCTGCAAAAAGCCTATGGAGAGTACTTTTTGAGAGTGCAATGAGTTTTATTGATGAAAATAAGAGAGGGTATGATGATCTTTTCTCTTACTTTGATGCTTTTGTTAATTTTGAGGAGTTGATTTTTGCTTCCGATTCTTTTTATAGAGATCATACTTTACATAGTCTTTGGGTTTATTTTCTTGGTGAATATCTATTTAGAGCACAGGAATTTCAACCTCTTTGGACGAATTTTAACTATCCATTCCGTGTTTTACTAAAAGCTAAAAAGATTCTTGAACATTTAGATTGTCCTGAGGTTTTTGAAACTTATTCAAAAACTCTTGATGCTATTATTCCTTTTATTAATTTTGAAGATTCTATTCGCTGTATTGCTGCTCTAACGCATGATTTAGGTTATCCTCTAAAAAAGGTAGAAAAAATCAATAAATCTATAAGAACAGTACTTCCTTATTTTGCAGTATTTGACGTCGAAGAGTTTAATTTTAAATTTGATACAACACAGCAATTTTACATTTCTAAATTTTTAGAATTATTGGGTTATGAACTAATGATAACCCCAAAATCACCCAAAATATATGATGATGAACTATTGCAACCATTAAAACCATTTATTAATAAACTTAATGAACTCCTTACAACAAGTCTTAAACAGGAAATAGCAGAAGAAGCAATTCAGTTTATGAAATCTGAATTAGCTAATCTTTCTCCCAGGCATAAGAGATTATTAAATCAAATTTATAGACTAAATGGAAGATTTGAAACAATAATCACACGCCTTCTTAGATTTTCTGATGATTTTGAAAAATTTAAACATGGTATTATGAGTTCATTTTTACTTGTTAAATTATTAAGCACCTTTGCAAATATAGATATCCGCTATTCAGATCCTGCAGATATTCCTATAATGACTATGAATTTACCTTCTATTTTTGCAAAGTTAGAGATATTAAAAGCAGTAGCCAATCACACTAGTAGTTATCGTATTCAAAACTTTAACGACTTTTCATCCTTACTTATACTAATCGATGAAATAGAAGAATTTTCAAGAATATCTCGTGCTAATCAATTTAGGCAATATGTAAACGAATTTTGTAGTTCATCAATTTTTTTCTCTGATAACTGCCTTACAATTAATTTTATCTTTGATAATCCAAATATTCCAGATCTGAATCCAGAACTTGCATTTAAAGGTAAAGCGAATCGTTTTCTTGATCTGTTCGATATTTCAGAGTTTCAAGAAGATTTATCTGTCAAATTTATAGTAACTGATAAAATGAACACTCCAGGAAGAAATTATGAATTAATAATTGAAAAAAATAATTTTGAGATTCTAATTGATAACGAGAAAAAAGAACCTTCCGCATACCTAAAAACCTATGAAATAGTTTAATAAAAAATCTAAAAAACAGAAGTTATGTTAGTAGAATAAATTTTGCTAAATTCAAAGCTTTTCTGATTACAATAACACTTATCTTCTTTATTTTCTTACCTCTACTGTTAACTTTGATGCTCAACTCTTTATTACCTAAGAATAATCAATTAGCTCTTTTTAGTTCTAAAATCATATTTTGTTTATCGCTATCAAGGTGCCCTAACTTAAACGCTTTTTAAAATTTGCTTGTTAGGAGGAATAGAATAAATTTGTTTTCATCTCTTTGGATATCAATACCAGTTTTTATGTTAATGATTATTAGAAGCGTATATCACTTAAATTCTTTAGTGAAATTATTAATTATATTCCTTTTTTTAGAAAATTTAGTTTCAATATCTTCAATTTGAAAGATTGTTTCTATTTTTTCTTTTTATATACTCTTTTCTTGATATTTTTTAATTATTTGTAAAATCTGCCTATCTCTTCACTGTTACCTTTTAGAAATATTATTATCTCTTCATATCGAAAAATTTAAATCTATAGGTGTATCTTTTCATTCCATGTCGGATAAAACTCTATTTAAAAAACAATTATTGTTTAAGTATTTACCAGTAGCAATTTTACTTATTGTTATTGGTATAATCGAACTTCTTTCTATTCTTTTAAATTTTAACCGCCCACAAGATGCTCCTGAGCTGACATGGTTTTTAATTATTATTTTGTTAATCGTAGGTATTACAGCAGGTTTTCTAGGCGGTATTATTGGTACTGGTGGTTGCAGTGTTATGCTTCCAATATTACACTTTTGGTTGGGTTTCCCTGCTCCACTTGCAGTTGGTACAACATTATTTGCTGTTATTTTTACTGCTATATCTGGTGGGTATGGACACTTAATCCGAAAAAATGTAGATAAAAGAGCATCCATTATCTTAGGATTATCGGGTGTTGCTGGTGTCGCTCTTGGTTCTTGGTTATTTACTATGCTGACTGGAGAAAACACAGTAAAATATTTGAGTTTGATTCTTGGTATTGTTTTTATATGGCCCGCAATTAGGATGACTTGGGAAGGAATAAGGGGCAAGATAATAGATAAAAAAGGTTCTACGGAAATAAAAACAGAGACTAAAGAACAAGTAATTAAAGGATCAGTTATATGGTTAAGTGTGTTTGGTTTTATTATTGGAATAACTACTGGCTTAATTGGTCTTGGAGGTGGTTATGCTCTTGTTCCTGGATTTATATATCTGTTTGGAGCACCTGTTTATATAACAATGGGTACTTCTTTGGCTATTATGATACCTTTAGCTTTAACTGGTGGGTTGATTAAATTATTCCAAGGATATGTTGTTCTTGACGCCGCTCTGCTTCTTGCAGCAGGAACAATTATTGGTGCTCAAATAGGTTCTGCTGTGATTAAAAAATTCAGACCTTATTACTTGAAGCTCATATTTGGTTTGTATTTTGTTTACGTTTCATTAAAGTTCATATTCGGCTTTTTTGGTTTGAGAATATGGTAAAAATTAATCAAAATTTAAATATTCTTTTTTTTTCTTTTCATTAATAATAATTAAAATGATTAACAGTGTATTTTTAGTTGAAAAATTACTAAATATCTGATTATTTAACGTTTTTAACGATTATAGATTTATAGTTACGCTGAAGGTTCTTTTTCTCATTATCAATTAGAATCTCAAAATTTTTTTGTAATTATTAAGTTGATGAAATAGTTTAATAGAAAAAGGATTGAATATACTATAAAAATTGATTTTCACATTTTCTTTTGGCTGTCTATTAACATAAGTACACTTTGTTCTTTGGGTTTTTCATAGCCCCATTTGTTAATAAATTGCTTCCAACGAGAGTAGATCTTTAATTTATCTGCTTCTGATATTCGATATGAACTTGGTTTGTAATCTTTTGTTTTTTCTAAATATTTGTCAAACATGGGTTTAGCATCGTTAAATCCTGGTAAAGATAAATCTTGATAAATCCCTTCTAATACTTTAATCGGATTCTTTACAAATTCTTCGTATCTAATTTCAACATAGTTCTCTTTAGGTATTAAATCTAAATCTTGGTAAAACTTGTTGTACATCTGCTCAAAGTTTGATAGAACGAACTCATCTAGGTCTTCTTCTCTTTCTTGTAGTTGAAGCAAACTGATAAGTTTCTCATGCATCCTTTTAGTTGAAAAGAAAACTTTGTACGGGTTTCTAATAATATGTATAAACTTTGCTTCTGGGAAAAGTTCAGTTAGTAGATCTACCCTTGCAGTATCTATAGGACTTTTCATTACTAGTCTTTTATCTTGTTTCTTAATTTCTAGTTTTTTGATCAAATAAAGAATACTTCTTTTTAGTTTTCTTTTTTCTTTTTTTGAGACATTCTTGAAAGTTACATACCTGTTATAATAGTCTTGGTTGGTTGGAAAATAAGCTCCTGTGTAAGGAGACATTGTACAAAGATTAGCTATTGCGAAATCATGTTCGCTTGGAGATTCAGCTTTAATTTTCATATTATCTTGAGGTCTTTTTTCTGGTAAGAATAATGATAAAAGCCAATTAAAGAAACGGGAGAACCCTAGGAAATAGTAGGGAAAAACACTTTCTGTTAATGTTATGAATTCATGTTGAGGATCACTTACTAACAATTCATGCAGAAATGTTGTTCCTGTTCTCCAATGACCTAATATAAAAATTGGTTGTTTCTTTATTTTGTGCTTTGATATTTTACGATCAAAAAGAATTTTTTCGATAAGTATTAATGGACTGAAAATAAAAGTTAGAAAAGTTATTACTATTGCTCGTGAGATGTATTTCCAGGAGATTTTGAATTTATTTTCAAATAGTAATTTCATCCATTTAGCAAAACTAGTTCCGACTACAAACATATGCTCTCTTCTCTATAGATCTTTTTTCTAATTACTAGAGAAATTGAAAATTCATTACATTTTGCGTGAAACAAAGATGGGTATTTATAAAGCTCTGAGTGAAACAATTGTAGTTTGTCAATTAAATGTTAAATGAAAAATTAATTCAGAGTCAAAATTTTCTTATTTACTGTTAACCTTTTTTTCATTAATCTACAAGTGTGAATTTGCAATTAATGTCTCCTTTTGCCCTACATTCTGTTTCCTTAACATTAATTTTGGGGTTATTTAATGCTCCTTCTATAAAACCAGTAAAAAAATTGCACATGGGTTCTTCTGAAGTATATCCCCTACAAATTGGGCAAAGTTTCATGATGAATTGGTTATTTTGTTCATCAAAATCTACCACAGAAATTTCAGATAGTAAGTTATAAATTTCTTTGGGGCTAATGACAAGTTTCTTTGAGTATCTTTTTTTAGCAAGTTTATAACCAAAATATTTTCCTATAGATTCTAAAACATTTTTCTTTATTTTTTCATCATATTTTGAGTATAACTCTCTAGCTAACTTTGCAGTTCGTTCTGGATATCCATCAAGTAAACCTTTTTCCAATTTAACAGATTCTAGTAGTATGGACAATGGAAGGTTAGGGTCGAAAATGTTGAAAAATTCAGGGTTTGTTTGATAAAGGTGATACAATTGGTCGTATAACTTCTGAGCTTTTAATTCAAATGTTTCAAAAATTGATTTTTCAATATAGGTAATATCTTGAGTCTGAAAGAAATAAGAGAAATCTTTTAAAAACTCTATTTCTATCTGTTTAACAAGAAATTGACCTAATTTTACATCATCTTTTTCAAAAGCATGAACAACAAAGATTAACCCATGTTTTGATGAATAAATAAGTGTTCCATCTTCTGTTTGTATAGCATAAAGGTTAGAATGTCCTAACTCTTTTAAGAATAGGTCTATCGCACTTGAAACTCCAGCAAAAAGGATTTCATCAATATCTTGTTTTTTGTCAATTGAAAATTTGAATACTGGTAATCCTGTTAAGTGAAAGATGTAAATAGCTTTAATCATGTACGATTTACTTTTTCTAGGCATCTTTTTTACTTTTTGGTTTTTTTGCTAAATTATTCTCCAAGTAATCTTTTTGACATCTGATAAAACTGGAAAAACATGAACACCAATAAGATAACTGCTATTACCAATAAACCTAATTTTGTTGGCTTCCAAATCTGATCATAAAATGATTTTGGGTTAAACCAAAAAAATTCATCATAAGCGTTCATCAATGAGCTAAGTGTGCCAAGTATTCCAAAGCTCAATAATGGGTAGAATATCTTCTTTTTTTCAAAAAGTGGGAAACGTTTTCGCAATATAAATATTATAGTTACTAGAAAAATGAAAGTAATAAATAATAACACATCAAAAATTGACTTTAGGATAGCTAAAATATTATCAGGTAGGTGAAGGATAACAGAAACCATCTCATAAACCCCACTGTTTTTTTCCTTCAGTAGATGTTAATAATAAGCCAATTGCAATCAAAGCTATTGCAGTGAAAAAGAACAAACCATCAAAAAGATCAAACCAATCACTTAAAGTTTCAAAATCAAATGTATCAAGAATATCAAACAAGCTGTGTAAAATTCCGCAAAATAATCCAGTTTGTATAATAATCCAACTCTTTGTACGAGGAATTTTTGGATAATTTTTGCTTAATATTGAAGTCATGAAAAATGCAGTTGTAAAGCCTAAAAATGAAATTATTTCAATTACAAACAAATAAATGTCTGGAGTTTCAAATATCGCCATCAAACAGAAAGCTTTTTGCTTATTTTTAAGATTTTTGGGTTTAAAAAATAATTTCAATTAATGAAAAGCTAAGTTTGTGAGTTCTTACTTATAGATCTTGTTTAACAATATAATTTCATTCAAGGAAATAGTTTAAAACAAGCGAATTATTTTTAGATTCAATGCAAAAAGACTTGTATTTAACAGAAGACAATAGAAAAGAAAAGAATGCTCAATGGATAGAAGAATGTAGGAAATATAAAAATACTGAACCTTTTGCTTTTGATTTAAAAAAAGCAGCTTTAGTGGTTCTTGATATGCAAAAAGTTTTTCTCCGAGAAGATTCACACGCTTTTATACCTTCAGGTGCTACTATTGTCCCCATCATTAATAAATTAGTAGCCAAATTCAATGAGTATAAACGACCTATTATTTTTTCGAGACACATTTTCCCAGAGAATAAAGAAACTCTTTTGTACAAAATTTGGAGAAATTCAATAGATCTGAACCAAGAAGAATCAGAATTAATTGAAGAAGTAAAAAGTGGAGGAATTATTCTAATAAAAAGAAACTATAGTGCGTTTAAGAAAACTAATTTAGAGACGATTTTAAGAAAAAATAAAGTTAAACAAGTAGTTGTAACTGGATTAATGAGTCATCTTTGCTGTGATACAACAACAAGGGATGCCTTTATGATGGGATATGAACCATTCTTTGTAGTTGATGCTACAGCGACCTATAATGAAACTTTACATTTAGGAACATTAAGAGCATTATCTCATGGGTTTTCTGTACCTATTGTTTCGGAGGAGATAATTAATTGGAAAGAAAATCCAAAAGAAGAGAAGTAATACTGGTTGGAGGAGGACCTGCTTGTTGCTCTGCTGCAATTCAGCTAGTGAGAAGTAATAAAAATATTTTATTGATTACGAAAGAAATTGGTGGTCTAGTAAAGAATGCTAATTTAGTAGAAAATTTACTAGGTTTCTCTAAAGGAATCAGAGGAGAAGAATATGTTTCTATGATGAAAGAGCAATTAAAGGAAACCAAAGTTCCTGTAGTTATAGATGAAGTGAAAAAAGTAAAGAAAATAGAAGATCACTTTGTCATAACAACTTCAAATGAAGAATTTTTCTCTGATTATGTAATTATAGGTTCAGGGACAATTCCTAGAAAACTACAAATCCAAGGAGAAAAGAAGGCATATCAAAATAGAAAATTGTTTTATGATGTTTATGAAGCGAAAGCGTATCTAGAAAAAAACGACGATGTGATTATTGTTGGTGGAGGAGACGCAGCTTATGATTATGCTTTAAACATATCAGATCAAGTTAAACAAATTAGAATTTTACAAAGATCAGAGAAAGCAAAATGTTTACCTTTGTTGTTAAATAGAGTCAGAAAAAAGAAATATATACAAATTATAAAAAACTTTACTCCTTCAGAAATCAGTTTTTATTCCAATAAATTAGTATTGTCTGTAAAAAGATCTCCAAAAAAATTTGTGGATTTACTCACTGATAAGATATTGGTAGCTATAGGCCGAATTCCTAATATATTTTTTATTGAAGAAGGTTTATTAACATCTGATAATTTACAAAGCACAAATCCAAGATTAGTTCTGATTGGTGACGTCAAAAATAAGCGATTTAGACAAATTTCAATAGCAATTGGAGATGGACTTAAGGAAGCAATGAAAATAATTGAAGAGAATGAGTGATAAAATGGAAATAGTGGGAAAGTATGGAAAGGATGATTTAGCTATTTTATATATAGCAAAAATGGATAATGGACAGATTCTAGAGTTTGTAGAAAGTACCCCACCTCCTATTCCCAGAGAAAAAAAATGGGTCTTAATAATCTCAACAATGTTTGGTTGTCCAATTCAATGCTTAATGTGTGATGCTGGAGAGTATTATAATGGAAACGTTTCAAAAGAGCAAATGCTAGAGGAAATTGATTTCTTAATAAAGAGTAGATTTTCAGATATAAAGTACATAGATGTTCCTAAATTTAAAATTCAATTTGCTAGAATGGGAGAACCTACTTTAAATGATGATGTACTTGAGGTAATAAGAGAACTTCCTTCAATCTATGATGCTCCTGGTCTTATGCCTTGTATTAGTACAGTCGCTCCGAGAACAGCAAGAGAGTTTATGGAAAGATTGTTGGTTATAAAAGACCAATTATACTCAAATGGAAAGTTCCAGCTCCAATTTTCAATTCACTCTACAAATGAAGAAATAAGAAAAGAAATTATGACATCAAATATTTGGACATTAGAAGAAATCGCAGAGTATGGACAACGTTGGTTTAAAGAAGGAGATAGGAAAATTACATTGAACTTTGCAGTTGTTAAAAATTATGAGATAGACCCTGTTACTTTAAGAAGAATTTTTGATCCAGAAAAGTATATTATCAAAATAACTCCTATCAACCCAACCAATAAAGCACTAGAAAATAATCTTGAATCAGCAATAAATGAGGAAAATGAACATTATTTTCCACTTGTTGAGGAGTTGAAAAAACTAGGTTTTGAAACATTTATTAGTATTGGAGAATGGGAAGAAAATAAAATAGGGACAAACTGTGGTCAATTTGCTACGCGATCAAATAAAGGACAAGTTGAAATAAAAGAGACTTACTTAACTACACAATATAAGTTAAATTAAAAAAAATATAAAAAAGATCATTTTGTAGAAGGCTCTAATTTTTCATATCCCCAATGATCTCTATAGTTTGACCAATATTTATTTACCCTTTCTATCACATCGTCTGTTATTCTATGTTTATTTGGTTTATATTCTCTTTTTTGTGTTTCTGCATATTTTCTCATATTTTCTCTATATTCTTCTTTTAGCTCTAAACCTAGTTCAGAATATATTCTGTCTATATGTTTCATTGGTTCTTCAATAAATTCTTCATATTTTAGATGAACAATATTTCCTTCAGGGATTAGTTTGATATCTCGTTCAAGATGTTCATAAAGTGATTTGTAATTCCGCAAGATATCTAATTTCATTTTTTCATCATCCCAAGTTTGTAAAGTATAAATAGCAAAAACTTCATCAAAGAATTTGTAAGTACTTGGATAAACCTCATATGGGTTTCTATATGTATGAATAAACTTTGCATTAGGAAACATTTCTAGTATGTGAGGAATACGATAGCTGTTTGTTGGGTTTTTGAAAATCATTTGTCTTCCTTTATATTTTAGAGTCATCTTCTGAACAAAATAATAGTATACTTTCTTCCATTTTTCTAAATCTTTTGGTAATCCCTCAAAATTTAAGCAACGAGTATACTGATCAAAATTTCTAGGAAAGATAAATCCATTGTAATAACCATATTTGGACATGGCTCCAATTGAATATTCTTCTTCTGTTGGTTCTTCTGCACCCATTGGAACATTATCCATAGGTCGAATATCAGGTAGTGACATATCAATTAAAGCTTTTGTAATTTTGGGAAATGAAAGAAAGAAATGGGGTGCATAACCTTCTAAATTGGAAACATAACCACGATCTTTATCCATTGCTAACAAAGTCATTAAATAGGTTGTTCCTGTTCTATAATGACCAATCACAAAAACTGGGTCTGTTTTTATTTCAGTCTTCTTTATTTTTCTATGGTACAATATTCTCTCTATTATTCTCATTGGAGCAGTTATTGTGGCTAGCCCCATCGCGTACCAGAATCTTAAATAATATTTTGGATGAATTCTGAATTTATTTTCCAATAACAACCTGAAAATGTTTGTGAAAGACATTCCTGCTAAAGGTTCTTCTTTACAAATCAACCAAGTTTTCTTGTGTGCCATAAAAATCACTTTCGTTCTCTAAGTCCTCAACAAATGCACTTGGTTATAAAATTAATTCTGAAATGAAACTGAAAGCTAACTTTTTGTCTTTTTTTTTGACGAAATTTACTACTATATAAAAAATAATCTTGTGGTTACATATTTCAAAAGAAAAATATGTAATATTGTAGGTAATTAATGATTAAAAGATAAAGATTTTTGTAGCTAGAGAGAATTCTATCATTCTTTATTAAAAATAAAAAGGTAAATCATCTCTTTTTGGTTGATGCTACAATATAAACTATTCCTGCGATTACGACTATTAATCCTGGGAGACCTATACCAATAATCCCTAGTACTATCAATACAATCCCCAGTAGTAGGTCTGACAATTTAGAAGAGGGTAGGGCTATAGCAAGTATTCCTAGAACTATTGTTATAACTGCAATAATAAAATCATAGCCTATGAGTTTTAATAAAAACCCTTTTGCAATAAGGTCAAGTTCAAGAGTTCCAATATTAAATTGGAGCAAAATATGTAGAATTAAGAAAACTCCTCCCAAAATATATAAAACTCCTCCAATGATCGAAAGAGTTTTTCCCCATTTCTCTAATTTAGTTTTTCGAGCCATATTTTTTTAAAAGTGATTCACTATTTTAGTTTTTCTACAATTTTAACATGTAATATGAAATAAAGCAACAATAGGTTGTTTTTTTTCTAGCGCTAAATTTACTTTTGGTATTATTTTTGGAGTTGTTTCTTCAATGACTTTAACTTTAGAATTTTCTAAAATTTTCCTTGTTGTGGCTGGAATAGGCAAAACACCAAATTGCCCTTTTCCAATAAAGAATAATTCCGGTTTATACGATAGTAGAAATTCAGCTTCTTTTTCGCCAAAACAAGTATGACCTTTTATTTTGTAAGATAGTTCTTTTTTTCTCTTTTGTATAACTAATTCATTATTCTCTAAAACAATATAAACATCGTTAGAATATTTTTCCCCATCAATAATAATTTGTCCAAAAGAAGTTTTCTCAATTTTCAACGAATCACCTCAATTTATTTTGTATTTCTGCTAATTATCCCAGTTATTTTTAAATATTAATTGTTTTTCATTAAATAATCAACTTAATTTTTGCACAAGGTGATTATACCAATCTTGTTATTTGAAAGTTCAGAGAGAAAAAAACTATTCTACAGAGCTAGACGAGATACTTGGACACTTTTCCACTGCGGAAACTAGATGAGACAGTAGAGACAATTATCAGTTCAATTAGAAAGCCAAATAAATAAACAAATATAATGATTATTTTTCTTTCTTCTTCCTTCCCTCCCTATTGCTAAACTTTAAAATACTTGTACAAAAAAAGTTCTTTATGAGTAATATTCGAGAAAACTTTGTTATTCTCGCTATTGTTTCTCTAACTTCCTTTACAATTTCTTTCGCTGGGTCATCATTGAATCTTGCTATTCCAATAATGCAAATTGATCTTCAAGCAGATTCGCCCACAATGAGTTGGTTTGTTACAATCTATATTTTAGCAACAGCTATGTTTCAAATACCTTTTGCTAAACTTTCTGACATCTTCGATAGAAAATTAATTTATTTATTAGGACTATTCATTTTTTCTATGTCCTGTGTTGTAATTATTTTTTGTAAAAATATTTCTTTATTGCTTTTACTTCGTTTTCTCCAAGGTTTTGGTGGAGCTTTAACATATGCTACTGGAACAGCAATTCTAGCTAATACTTTTTCACCAGAAATTAAAGGAAAAATATTTGGAATAAATATTTCATCAGTTTATTTTGGGTTGACAACAGGACCAGTAGTTGGAGGATTGATTGTTAGTTATTTTTCTTGGAGAGGGATTTTTGTTGTAATTTCCTTATTGGGTGTTCTTTCATCAATTCTAATTTTGTTGAAAGTTGACATTAATCTAGAAAAAATTTCTGGTGAAAGGTTTGATTTTTTAGGAGCTCTATTTTATACACTTACACTTATTGCTCTTCTGTATGGTTTTAGAATACTGCCAAAAACTGTGGGTTACATTCTTATAGGAAGTTCAATTCTTTTTAGTGTATTCTTTATTTTCTGGGAATCAAAAGTAGCCAATCCCTTAATCCAATTATCTATCTTTAAAAACAACAGATTTTTTACATTTGCTAATTTATCATCAATAACTTATTATGCTTCAGTTTCTGCTATAGCTTTTTTAATAAATTTGTTTTTGCAAAATGTAAAAAACTTATCTCCTCAAGTTGTAGGCTTTATTTTGCTTTCACGTCCTTTATCGCAAGCTCTTGTAGCCCCTTTTGGAGGTTTACTCTCTGATAGGGTTGAACATAGAATTTTAACAACTATAGGAACAATTTTGGGAGCTTTAAGTTTGTTATTCTTTCTTTTTCTTAATGCTAATACTCCTATATATTTAATTCTTTTAAGTCTAATGTTAGGTGGAATAGGTTTTGGTCTTTTTTCTTCTCCTAATACCAATTCAATAATGAGTGGAGTGGGAAGAAAATATTATAACACAGCTTCAGCATTAATTGGAACTATGAGAACAATTGGACAAACAATATCAATGGGTATAGTCACAATTGTCTTTGCTATTCTGATTGGAAAAGAACAAGTTGGAACTGCTATTTATAATAGTAAATTAATTGAAAGTACTAATATTTTATTTACTATATTTCTTGGTATAAGTATAGTAGCTTCAATATTCTCTTTTTTGAGAGGAAAGCAATTTAATGTTCATAATGACTAATCATTTTTAAGAAATAATTAAATATCATTAGTTTTTTTTTGTTCAACATGACTGGATTTAGAAACTATTTTACTAATATAAAAGAGAATTATAATAAAGCAAAAGAAGGAGAAGGTTTTTCTTTTCTTTTCACGATTGTAATTGGTTTAGGTTTCTTTACCACTGCAATTACATGGTCGATGTATAATGTTTATATCCCTACCTATTTGGATGAATACCTGAAATTAAATTGGGGTGAATTGAGTTTTGCTAGTACAATTATCGGTTTTATAATGGTTTTAGATAATATTACTGCAGTTCTTATGCAACCTTGGATAGGTCATATTAGTGATCGAATATGGAAAAGATACTCTCCTGGTAAGTGGGGACGAAGAATGCCTTTTATTGTTATAGGAATCCCTCTTGGAGCATTGTTTTTTGCAATGTTGGGGTTGTTTGGTACTGATACTTTTAATGGAAATCCTATGACAGGTTTTATACTACTGTTACTAACCATAGGTGGATTTAATATTTCAATGGCATTGTATCGTTCTCCTGTTGTAGCATTAATGCCTGATTTAGTGCCAAAAGAATATCGAAGCAGAGGAAACGGTTTAATCAACTTAATGGGCGGAGTAGGCGCACTAGTTGCTTTGTTTATTTTACCAATTGTTTATCGAGTAAACCCTTTGTTAGCTTACTTTATTGTAAGTTTAGTGATGATTTTCTGCTTAGTTATCCTATTCTTTACAATAACTGAACCAGAAGTACTCAAAGACAAGGAAGAAAAAGAAGAAGTGAAAATTATTCAAACTTTGAAAGAATTTTTTTCACAGAAAGATAAAAGCATGATTTTTATCTTATTTGCTATTTTCGCTTGGTTCTTAGGTTATAATATCATCGAAACGTTTTTTTCGTTGTACGGTGTTAATATCCTTCAGATAGAGAAAGAAGATGCTAGCACTATTTTGGGGGTATTAGCTTTAATGTTCATTCTCTCCTCTGTACCTGCTGGTTTTATTGCAAAGAAGATTGGAAGAAAAAGAACAATCTTAGTAGGATTAGCAATAATTTTAGTGGCTTTGGTTGTTGCTGCGATTTTTTCTGTATTAGCAATCCCAAGTTTACAAGCTCGAACAACATTCTTGGGAATGGATGTTCCTTATACAGCTTTTATTATCCTAGGTTGCTTTTTCTTCAGCGGTATAGGCTGGGCTTTTGTAAATATCAATAGTATTGTTATTGTTTGGACTTTAGCTGGGAAAGAGCGAGTAGGAGCAGGAACAGGAGTGTATTACTTCTTCTCTGCTTCAGCTGCAATAATTGGACCAGTTCTAATAGGCGGAATATTCGACTTAATTAGGTACATATTTGGTCTTCCAGCAGGATTACAATATAAAACTTTATTCTTCTTCTCATCCTTCTTCTATTTAGTAGCATTTGTTCTCACTCTTTTCGTTAAAACTACTGGAGTAGAAGGAGAAAAAGAAGAGGAGTAAATTAATCCTTTTTTTTATTCTTTTGAAGAAGAAGGAAGAAAAACCATTCCTTCTTTTCTTTTTGCATCTACTCTTACTATTAAAGGTACTTCTGTTTGAACATGGACAACATATTTTTTCTCTTCAACAATTTTCTGTTCTCTTAACCACCCCCAATTTATGACATGTTTTTCCAGATTGTGCTTTATGTATAGGTAACCTAAATTGCCTGCAACGATAGAAGAGAAAAAGTGACTTCCTTGACTAAAATCTACACTGAAATCTGCTGTTGAAGCTTCGACAATAGCTATTGCTCCGTTAATATTGGTCCATTTGACAGGAATTCCTAGAAATCTATCTGCCGTTCCCCATCGACCAAAACCAATTAAGATATAAGGTAAGTTTTTATCACTTAAAATAGCATTTAACTCATCTATTTCTTGAACAATCTCAAGTGTCTTTGTTTTATCAAAGGTTTCTGGTCTAACAAAAACGATATCATTGATGTCTTTTCTTATTAAGTTACCACTAACTGTGTTTGAGAAAAGAATAATTTTATCTTTTTGTATCATAGAATAATCCTCAAATTCTAGTTCTTCTTGTAATAGAAAAGGTCGAATTTGAAGCATGTAGAATTGATCTCTTTCTTCTTTATTAGATCTGAAATTACCTGCAAATTCTATTTCAATTGAAGAACCCATAGCTTTTTCTCCAATTTCCATCATTGTATTAACTATCTCAGCTAGAGGAAATATCTCTAGTTTTAATTGTTGATTAAAAGTTATAACAGGAGAACCTTTTTGATAATATCCTGTCCTTAATGTTTCAGAATTAAAGTCATATGTATCTGCTATCTTAGTCAGTGTTCCATCTTTTATTGCATGAGTTAAATTATACTTTTTCACATAAGGGTCTGTAGTTTCAATATCAAATTCATCTTTTTCAATATCTATAGCATAGAATGAGTTTTGACTTTGGTTAAGAAGCTCTTTAATATCTGCATAATAGTTCACTTTTGGATATTTGGGACTGAATCGGATTGATTGTCCTCCTTCTACAACATATCTTCCTAAACCCAAAGCCACACTAGCTATCCTATCCTCTGATTTCATATAATGACCTATAGGATAAAAATTGAAGGAGGACGCTGTTCCACTAAAATTGGGATAGTATCTCCCATCGTATCGTTTTCCCACGACCTCTTGTATAACAACAGCCATTTTAGACTGCTCTACAGTCATATCAATTAACTCTGCATATGTTCTTGCAAGTTTCAAAAAGGGTGACGCGTAGACTAATTTTATTGCTGTACATAGTTGATTTAAACGTTTTTTATTATCTGGATTATTATTAGGTAACATATATGTTTCAAAAATTCCAGCAAAAGGCTGATAAGCTGAATCTTCCAACAAGCTTGAAGAACGAATAGCTAAAGGCTTTTTAAGGTCTTTAAGTAAGAACTGTAAATCCTCTCTCAAACTAGAAGATAATTTAGCTTTAACGAACTTTTCTTTTATTTGTTTATCTGTAACATTTGGTTTGTGAGCAAATTCATATAAATTGTTATCAGACATGAATTTATCAAATTCATCAGTTCCTATGACAATTGTTTTAGGTATAGTAATCGTCACATCAGGAAACAAATCTTGAAGTTTAAAAGAATGGATTAAAAACATTAAAAATGCTACCCCTCTCCCCTTTCCTCCTAATGATCCTGGACGTAATCTTAAAAAAAGTATTTCTGGGTGATAACTATCCTTGTTAAAATCATTTACTATTCCTTTAGTTTTCTCAACAACTATTCTTCGAAAATTATCCAATAAAAATTTTCTTAATTCTTCGTTAGTGAACTCTGAAACCTTTCTTGGTTTAAGCGCTTCTGCTACGTCAAATTCTCCTCTTGCGTTTAACCATCCTGAAAAATGGTCATTTTTTCCGTGATATTTTAACGATTCATATGGAATTACTTTTAGCTGTTCATAAAAATCAATAATGTCTTTTGCTTTTCCTAATTCTTTGCCTTTTTCATCGCGAAAAATAAAATCACCAAAACCTACACGCTCTAGTAACCATTTGTTTAGAGCGCTTATTATTTCATGACTCCCTTTGTAAATGAAAAAACACGCTAATTCATCTGCGATCTTTTGATATTCCTTCTTTGAAGATTGTAAAATAACTGGAAGGTTTTTAGTTTCTTTCTTTATCATCTTTATAAAATTAATACCTGCGTTTTTGTCTAAAACACCATTTCTAGGAAATTCAACATCAGTAATTACTCCTAAAACATTATCCTTATACTTTGAAAAATACTCTACTGCTTCCTCATAAGTTTCTGCAAGTAATATTTTAGGCCGTATCCTCATTTTAAGTAGGTCAAGATAATCGTTTGAACCTTCTAGTATTAATCTATGAGTTTGTTTCATTATTTCTCCATAAAGTTCTGGAAGAAGTAATGAGTAGTGACGTATAGAATCTTCAACGAAAATAAAAACTCTAACATTTGCTATTTTAATATCGTTGTCAATATTAAATTTATCTTCTAAATGTTTAACAATTGCCACAAATAACTTTGAATCTCCATTCCAAACAAAAATACGGTCAACATATTTTCTTTTAGATTTTTCAGGTAAATATTTGATCTCTACAATACTATTTAGAAGAAGGACAACAGGAATATTTTTAATATTTTTCACTTTTTCTCCAAAAGAAAAGGGATTAATATCTCCCACACGACTCATAGTTATTACTAAATCAAAATCCTCTTTTTTTATTAATTCTAAAGCCTCTGAAGCTAAAGAAACTCTTGTTATTCTCGGGAGTGTTCTTAAATTGAGATTGCGAAATTCTTCATAAACTTGGTCTGATAATCTTCCGTCTTCTTCTAAGAGGAAACTATCATAAATGGAACTTACTATTAATATATTCTTCATTCTTATTTTCATTAATTCATGAAATACTTTGTACCTCGGTTTATATTCTGAAAATAACTGATTTGATCCTCTTATAAAATCCAACTTTTTCTCTCCTTTTGCTACTATTACATTATTTTGTCTTCTTCCTATTATTGTTTTCCTTGTGTTCTTAAAAATCACTGTTTAGCGCTTTTTAACTTTTGAATCAGAGATTCAAAAGACACGTTTTACTCTTTTTTTGCTTTTTTGATGATTTTAGTTGAAAATATCTATAAATTTGGGAGATAAATATATGGTTTCAAAGGAAAAAGTATTTAAATAAAGTATTAGACGAACTCATACGTAACTAAGTTACTTATTTACAAGGTGAAAAAAATGTCTGAAGGAGAAAATCAAGAAAGCGTAATTTTTATTGGCCGAAAATCGACTATTTCTTATGTGTTGGTAGCTGTTACCATACTAAATAAGAATGATACTTGCAATATTCAAGCACGTGGAAGACAAATTTCCAAGGCTGTTGATGTTGCAGAAATTACTCGACGCAAATTCCTTGCTGATCAAGTCGTTGTAGACAATGTCACAATCTCATCAGAAGAATTGCCTTCTGATAATGGAGAAGGAACAAAAACAGTAAGTACAATTGAAATTACTCTCAAAAAGAAATAGTCTGTGAGAGTAGTTAAACGCAGAGATTTTTCCAATAATTTTTCTTTTTGTTTTATTTTGAAACTATTTTTCTGCTTATTTCCGTTTAATAGCATAGTTTGTGAAAATTCTGCGCTATTTCAAAATATTATTATATCTAAACTTTAAACAGTTATAGACAATGAATATCCGAACTAAAAGTGATTTTATTTTTGTGATTGTTGGTATATTTGTGTTCTCAGCTCTAAGAGTTGTTTATAGTCTTTTTGTTGTAAATTGGAGTAGTTATGTAAAAGGAGCAGCTACACCTTCATTTTTATTTTGGATAGATTTTATTTCCTATTTAGTGATTTTTCTGATATTTCTATTATATGGGTGGTATGTTCGAAGGAAATTTGTTAAAAATAATCAAGATAAAGGAGACAATATTTTACATTACATAATAAAAATGTTTATTATAATTTATATTCCAATTTTTCTTATATCTTTAGTTGTTTTTCTTATAAAACAAATTAATCTAAAGGTGTATTATTCTACTTTAATATTCAATGAAACTGTTCAAATTGCATTTTTTAGCACATTAATAGGTACTCTTCTTTACAATCAAATTGAGCAGTTTTTTTCAAAAGTTTTTAAATCCTTTAACTATCAAAAGTACCCCTCTAAAGAGCTATCTCTTATTGAGCAATCAATGGTAAAAACAATAACACGTTATTGGAGTTATGGGCTATGCATAGTTCTCTTCTTTATATTTTTAGCAAATCTCTTGGTTCTGATTATTTATCCAAGTATCCCCGCAAATTATGATTCAGATATTAAACTAATTATTGCATACCCGAATTTTTCTTTTAGCTTCAATAACGAAACAGGTTTTCATCAAGAGTTTTTTACTTATGTCAACCTTGATTATACCAAATTCCTTAACTGGAAATTGATACAATCTTTGCTTTGTATCTTATTAATTTTAGTGATGGTTTTACTTTACTATCTTCCCATGCAAAAAAAAGAAACAGAACAAGTAAATGAGATTGAAAAGCACGAAGTAGAGGAAATTGAAGACCAAAAGCAAATTCAAAAAATAGAAAAAGAAACTCCTAAACAAAAAGAAAAAGTAAATAGTGATACAACTCTAGATCAAGAAATTGATTCTATTGTTTTTCTTAACGAAGAAGATGATTATTATACTCCGAAAGGTTTTATTAAAAAAAGAAATAGGCGATTTGAGCACTTGTTATCCCATATGAAAAAAAGTGACATTATTCCCGTAATGAATCTTGCAGCTTTGAATTTGGGTCTAGCTATGGTTTTTATTTATTTCCTTCAACTATTTGCTCCTTCAGCTTCTTTTTCAAGTTATTCATTGTCAGATTTTCTCTATATTCAACTTTCATCTTTATATTGGGCGGGACTATTTGAAGAAATTTCTTTTAGATTCTTGATTATGGGTGTTCCCCTATTTTTTATTCATGGGGTTTATTATTTAGTAGTAAAACTTTTGCGATCTTCTAAATCAAAAAGAGAAGATAAAACAAAAGTAAAAGAAGAAAATAAGAAAAAAAGAACTTTAGAGAATCCTTTTCTTTACTTAACAGGTCGTTGGAAAAAGTTAAAAGTTATTGATTTTATTTTCTTAATAATTTCTTCTTTCTTCTTTGGATATGTTCATTACCAATTTGGAAGCTGGGCTGTTTGGAAAATTTTTCAAGCAGGGATCGCTGGAATTATTTTTGGGTATGCATACTATAAATTTGGTTTGCATGCTGCTATCTTTCTTCATACAGTAAATGATTTTGCAATAGGATTAATGATTGTACCAAATTTAGGATTAATTATCCAAGGAGGATTTATAGTTTTAATGCTCATTTTAATGGGTGTAATGTATGCATTCTATGTTTTCTCATTATTTCTTAAGAAAACAATTAATTTAAACTTTAAAAAACTGAATAAGCAAAAAGAGGTAAACTAATGTCACTTGATAACAAACTATACTTTAAGGTTGTTTTAGCTGGGGAAGCAGGTGTAGGAAAAACAAGTCTTCGAAGAAGTTATCTTGGAGTGGGATTCCAAACACAGCATTTAAGCACTATAGGTGCAGACTTTGCTAGTTACTCTACGAAGATAAATGAACAACGAGTGAATTTTCAGATTTGGGATTTAGCAGGTCAAGATATCTTTGAAAGTATGAGAAATTTATATTATAAAGGGAGTTTGGGTGCATTAATGGTTTTTGATGTAACAGACATTTCTAGTTTAGATGCATTAAGTAACTGGATATCAGAATTAGAGAAGAATTCAGGAAGAGGAGTTGTTCCTTTTTCGATATTAGGAAACAAAATAGATTTGTTAGATAAGGAAGAACTTGAAAAAATAAGAAAAAAAGTAGATTTAATATTGAAAAAGTACAATAAAAAATTTGAAAGTAAAGGTTTTTCGATAAATTATTTTGAAACTTCTGCAAAAACTGGTCACAATGTTAAGATGGCTTTCAACAACCTTGGAGAAGCAATTTTTAATTATCTTGATTTCAGAAGAAAGAAGAGGGAAGAAAATTGAAAAGCGTTGACATTGAACTGAAAGATTTACTAAAAACTGGAAAAAAAGAATCTATTGATATCAATAATTTAAAAAAACTGAAAAGTATAATCTTTTTTCTAAATGATGAAGATCGTGTAGTTAGACGTAATGCACAAGAGATTCTTTTATCTGCGCCTATAATCCCAGTTAGCGAAATAGTTGATCTTTATCTTTCTGTGAATAGCGAATATGTTGCTGATTTTATACTTGAAAATTTAAATATCTTTTTGGTTGAGTTAGTAGACCGTTTTAACAGTAAAATAGATAGTATCCTTATTTCAGAGTTAATTAAAAAAATACCAGTTAAAGACTTGTTTGCTACATTAGTTGAAATAGCTGAAATTACTCCTGTTTCAGCTAAAAAGGCAGAACTTATAATCAGAACATGTCACCCTTCTTTTTCAGAAAGTATGAATTCACTAATATCTTATGATTATATTGAAAATTTCAAGAAAGAAGTAAAAAAACTTCTCTCTATAAGACTTAAAGAGAATGATAAAAATATTACAACTCTAGTATTAAAAACAGTATGTTTCTTTCCTGAACTTCCTCCATTGATAGAGAAAGAGCTAATCGATATTATTAATCATTCAGATATAGAAGAGCACATAATTTATGCAACTACAGCATTAATAAATGTTGATAATAAAAAGAACGCTCAAATTTTGGCTAATAGGCTTAAATATGGAAAAGATTCGGAAAAAGTAAAGTTAGCTATCATTGAATCCCTTGGTAATTTAGGGAATCCAAAAATAGCTCCTATAATGATAGAGTTATTTGACGAGGGGGGACAAATAGCTTATTCTATATCTAAAAGCTTGGGGTCAATGGGTGTAGAAGTTTTGCCCTATTTAGTCCAAGCTCTAAAAGAGGACAAATATATTCCGAACATTGTAGAGGCTATGAAACGTATTGGAAGCGCAAGTTTTGAATATTTGATGACAAGTTTGGAAAAAGAACGGAATATACAAATTAGAAAAAATATTGCTCATTGTTTAACCTTGGTAATGCATGAACAATATGGTTATGAAGGAACAATCAAACTTCTGACTAATGAACTAGCAGGAAAAAATCGGGAACTAGTAGATGCAGTAACTCAAGCATTAATAAATTTAGGTACTCCTTCTATAGAATATCTGATCGATGAACTAAATGATAAAGATCGAGAATTAAGGAAAAATGCAGTAAAGATACTTGAACATTTTGGAGAAGGAAATATTGAAATTGCTCTCGATGGACTACTTGAAACAGATGAAGATAGAGTAGGTACTTTAAGTATTATATTATACATTTATCATCCTGATGAAAGACTGAGAAAATTGGGTTATTCTTTTGCTATTCATAAAGGAAATCTAAGAGCAAAGAAAAATGATAATTTATTGATGATACTAACTGATGCACTGAATGAAATTGACCCCTATATTCGTATTCGTTCATGTGATATGCTTGAATACTTCAAAAGTAAAGCTATTCCTCATTTAACTAAACTTCTATCAGACCCCAATATTTTAGTTAAGAGAAAAGCAGCAGAAGCACTACGCACAATAAAAAGTAAAAGAGCATTGATTGCGTTGATGAACGCTGCAACAGATAAAGACCCTATAGTATCAGAAATATCGACAAGGGCTTTGGGAGAGTTAGGAGACCCAGGAGTCGTAGATATTATTCTTGCAAACCTAAAGAGAAATAGTCAAACTATTTATGAAGCATCAGTTTACGCTCTCTCACAATTGGGTACGCCTATACTGAACAAAATAACAAAGGAATTGAGTAGCTCCAATAAGAAAGTCGTAGATGGTATAGTTGATGCAGTTTCAAAAATAGGTGTAGTTGGATTAGAAATTCTGATAAAGAAATATTTAGAAGAAAATGGAAGAAGAGTCTCTCAAATTGAACGAATAATCGGAAAGATGGGCGAGACAGCGATACCTGAAATATTAAAAATATATGAAAGGATTAATGATTCTCAAAAGAAAGAAAAGTTGTTGAAATTAAGAGCTAAAATTAAAGATACTTCAGTAGCGACAGAAATAGTTGAAAAGATTCAAAAACCATCAAGTAAAAAAATAGCAATTGAACTTATAAATTTAATAGGTGTTGAGTGTGCTCATAAGCTAGTTGATGAACTGCTTAAATTAGAGCAAAATAAGGTTAAAAGAATTTTCACAAAGAATATAAAAATTGAACCAAAAATATTAGTTTCAATTATTAAGGAATTGAAATTAAGAGAACAACAGCAATTGGCTTTGCATCTTATTAATCAAAACCAAAAAGCGTTAAAGAAATTTGTAAGTGAGAATCCAGAATTTGAAAGTTTGTTTGAAGGATAAACTAAAATTCTTTTTTTTCAATTTTTCCTTTTTGTATTTGTGGTATTAACTCTTTTATCAGTAAAGGAAGTAAGTTAAGTTCCATGTGAAAAGGAGAGTAGATCTCTAAAGTTTTTTCATTTAAATTAAAATAAGGTTTTTCAACTGTTTGTACAAGATAATGGTCTAAAATTTTGAAATCTTGAATGGTTGAAAAGAGTTTGGAAAAATTTTCAGTTAATTGTTGTAAACTATTCTCTTTTTCTGATTTTGAAGTAAGCTGGAAAAGGTTTAGATACCCTTCTGTCTCCATGTTAATATATAATTTAGTTGTGTTGTCAATCAAATTTATTCTTGGAAATTTTTCTACTAAAGGTGTTTTAGCTGCTAGAACATTAATTAGTTTATTTCTCCCAGGAAAAATAGTATGATCTGTCAGTATCAAAAATTCTTTAAAACCGACCTTTTTACTTTTAAAGAGAAATTCCTTATTCTTTTGGTTGTAACTGACTTCTTCTCTCTTATATTCTATTAATTCTACCTTTAGTTTTTTTAGTTCATCTAAAATATAAGCTGTTAAACCTCCTAAATTATTTATTACAAGTGAGGAATCAGAAATTAATCCCTTGTTATATTTCTCTGAATTTAATAAAGGGAGGGTTTGTTTAATCTCTTTTTGTTTTAAAATACTACAATCCATATTAGAATTTTGCAATTTATTATACATCTCTTCAGTTTCACGTAGAGAACTGTTTAGAATTAATAGTGAAGCTTTTGAGATATCAAAAGATTTTGTAGTATAAAATAAATCATTATAAAATTCTAAAGAGGTAGTCAATATTTGTTCAATTTTTTCAGGTCGGTATGAAAATATTGGATAAACAAAACTAGGGAGAAAAAGACTGTTGCGAATAAGCTCTTCGTTGTAAAAATAAGATATATTTAGGTTTGAATTTGCATTTATTATTTCATAGGCTAAAATTAAGCTGGTGAGATTATTTCCAACGACAACTATGTCTCTTTCCATTATTCAAATATTAACAAATGTATTTATAAATTCGATTGTGTAGAGAAACGTATGTCATATGTGATAAAATTAAAAGTAATTAAACAAGAAGGACATTGTGCTTCAGGGCACAAAGTAGGGGATGAAATCGAGATTAATTATAATGATAATTCAATAAAAGGAAAAATATGTCTTCACGCTCTCTATTCTATTCTTCCTAAAGTTTTTGCTATGGCGTATGGAGCTGAGTTTCCTTGGTTAGAAAATGCTGATGTTTCTACACATGCCTGTCCAGATTACAAGAATCCAGTGGTTTTTGAGGTTAGAAGAGAAAAAATAAAAGAATAATTTAGTTCTATATATTCTTGAAATGAAAAAAAAAGGATGCTACCCTCTGACCAATTTTATTATTGCATCTATTATAAAATCCAACAGAAATACTAGGAATACAATTAATAATATCTCTTTTGTAGTATATGCCCATTTAGGATTTTGAGTAATGATTATGGCTATAGCTAAACCTAATACTAGTACAGCTAAGGTAATAGCAATAATAAGTGAGGGTAAGTATAAGTCAGCAATAATCATAGCACCAATAGCTCCACCTGCGAGACCTAGAAGGAAAAAAGCACCTATGATACCTGCTACTCTTGGACCAAAGAGAACAGCTATAGTTTTGTTTCCTGCTTTTTTATCCCCTTCGATGTCTGGTAAACCTTTTATTACTTCTCTTCCTACATTACCAGAAGCTGCTGCGAGACCAACAATTGTTGGAACCCAAGTAAAACCTTGTTGATAAACAAAATAACTGAATAAAGATCCATAGACAAAGAGAGCTACAACATTTAATCCAATAAGTACATTACCAAAAAATCCCATCTGCTTTACTTTGAAATTGTATAAGTTTAATGAACTTCCAAATATTAAGGCAGTAATAACACTTATTCCTGGTAAACCTTCTCTGACATCGATTAACAAAGCTAAAATTAACGCGATCAAGGCGACAATTATACCATAAATAATTGCAGTTTTTACTGATATTTTCTTTGATGGTATAGGTCTGTGTGGAGCATTTATTAGATCCTCTTCTCTATCTGCAATATCATTAAAAATCATAGCTTGAGAGGAAACTAGCATACCTGATAATAGAACGAGTAAAAGGGTTATATAATCAATTTTTGTTCCTACAGGAGTTGATAAAATAATAGCAAAAATTGCAGCTGTTCCTGCTACTATGCCATTTACTAACCTAAGAATTGTTATATAGGAAAGAAAAATATCCTTCTTCGAATGTTTTGCTAAAGACATAAGGTCTAATCATTAACAGATGAATTTAAATCTTACCTCTTTTTTTATGTATAAATTATTCTCTCTTCTTCCCAGTGATTTCAAATGTTTTGATTTCATTACTACTATCTGGAAGTTTTAGCAGTTCTAAAAGAGATAAGATCATTTTACCAAATAATTTTTCCATAAACTCATTTAAGGGAACTTCTTTATCATTTATTTTTACTTCTATTTCATCTAACATGGAAAAAGAAAACACTAATGAGTTTATTAATTTTATCTTAATTTCAAAAAAACAATTACTATTTCCTATTGTTTCATTATTTACAAGGCATTAAATATATGAGTTAAGAATTCCTTTATCACTTTTGTATAAGCAATTGAAAAATTTAAAGAAAAGAAACAATAAAATTATATTTAAATATCATGAGCGTAGGTAAGAATATAGGTGTAAATTTTCATGGAAGTAGGTGTGTTAATTTTTTTGCTACTAATTGCATTAGCAGTGTACATATCTCTAAGAGTTTATTCTACTAATAAGAAAAAGAGAAAAGTTTATCGTAAAAGATATCAACCTTATCAACCTTACAGACCTTATCAACCATCACACCTAGATTCTTCTCGAAGAGCAAGTTATCAAAGTGAACAATCTACTCCAACAACAAGGAGTTCTCCTACTTATCAACCTCAGACTAAACCGTCTTATACTCCCAGTTATTCCCCAAGAAGAACCCCTGTAGTAACAAATAATGCAGATGATTACTATCGTGCAGGAATGTATGATAGAGCAAAGGAAGAATATCTTAAGACAGGAAGAATATTTGGTGCAGCGAAATCTGTTGCCTCTAAAGGAAAAGAGTATGTAAAAGAAGCTTTAGAAATAATTAAACAATATGCTCCTGAAAGAGAAGAAGAAATGATAAGAAATCTTTCAAGATACTTTTTTGATAGTGGAGAAGTAGAATTATCAGCACAGGTATTATATGATTATAACCTTATTGAAGAAGCTAAAGCAGTTTTAGCAACTATAGGAAAGAGTATAGACGATATAGTAGAACCTAAATCTGTAGAAATTAGCACATTCAGCAGTACTGAGCCCTTTATGTCTAGTACTGAAACAGAAACTGAAACTATTATTTCCAGTTTTGCTAGTGATACTGAGCCAATAAGTGATGCAAGAGAAGAGTTAAGAGTATTGGCGAATGAAGAAGAAACAGAACCAATTGAACCTTTTTCAAGCCAAGTTGAAGAAACAAAAAAAATAGAACCTCAAAAATTAAAGATAGCTACAGTAGATTTAGAAGAGAGATGTACTGTTTGTTTAGGGGAGATAAAGGCAGGAGAAAGTTTTGTTAGATGTCCTCATTGTGGAAAACCCTCGCATTATTCTCATTTAGTAGAATGGTTGAAAGTTAAAACTCAATGTCCTAATTGTAGAAATAAACTGTCGTTGAATATGTTTAAAACATAATCAAATGTTTTATTTTTCTTCTACTCCTTCATTTTGATATATACCACTATAACCTTCAGTTACTTTTTTTTTCATTTCAAAAAAAACTAGTTGGGCGATTCTAGCATCTTGATGAAGATTTATTGTTCTTGAAGTATATAAAAGACCTATTCCTCTCCCTTTGTATCCAGGGTCCCACAAAGCAGAAAAAATTGTTGCTCCGATTCTCATTAGTGAGGAACGAGGAAGAAGAATTGCAGCCATGTTGAGAGGTACTTTTACTATCTCGTTATATTGAACAACATATCCACCTGGCTGAAGAACCCAAGAATTATTGCTTTTTGGTAGTTCAACATAGTTTGGAATAAATCTCTGTGAATTGTCAAAATCTAGTTCTCCACCATCATCAAGAATAAAGATATTTCGTACAGTAAGATCAATACCTGCACTTTGAACTTGTTTTTCTATATTGACAGCAGAACTAACATTATTTATGATAAAAGAAGGAGGAATAATCATATACTATCACATTCTTATTGTAGTTGCCAAATTTCAAATTGAACTATTGTTATTTTTTTTCTAATTTCAATCTATTAATTGAAATAGGAATTAAGTTTCTTTTCTTTTTGACAAATATTGCAGTTTTCGTCTTGATAGCTCAATATGTCTTTTGCAATTTTAGCATTATGTCTATCTCTCTGTATACTATAGCAAAGTTTTGAAGGAGAACATGTGCCTTTTGTAAAATAAGTCTTCTTATTTGCATTATAGAAAAGTTTTCCCCCTTTTAACGGACAGTTACAAACTTCAATATATACAGGAGAGTTGTCATAATTAATGTTAGTTATTTTGGCAAGAGCTTTTTCCAACCTATTATCCAAATAATGATCTTGAACTTTTTGATAAGTCATTGTAATTAAGTTACAATGTTAAGTATAAAGATGTGTAATACTTAAGAATTATAGTTAACTAAATTAGCATATTTTCTCAATAACATCAAAGCACTTGTTGGGTATTTTTCGTAACTAGTAAAGTAAAACTTTCAAGTATATTCACAAAGAGAAACTAGATTGATTTTTTTTTCAAAAACACTTTAAATAGTGAATTGACTTCTGGTGTACAGAGAGAATTATAGAAAAGAAGTGAAGAAAATGCCTGAAAAAAACCAAACTAAAGAAACAAAAAGTGCAAAAAAAGAACCTAAAACAAAGAAGACTTTAAGCAAAGAAGACCTGAAAGAACCTAAAGATGACAATTGGATAGATGAAATCGTAAGTAAAAAGGAAAAAACGATTGCTAAAGAAAAAATTAGTGATGCCCCAATACGTTCAATTCCTGGAATTGGTCCTGCTGTAGCAGAAAAATTGATGTCTGCAGGATATTTAACTCTTACCTCTGTAGCTCATGCTTCTCCCATGGAATTAGTTGAGTTTTGTGAAATCGGAGAACAAACCGCAAATAAGATTATTTCGACAGCAAGATCTCAGGTAGGTATTGGTTTTAAAAAAGCAAGTGAAATTTTGAACTTAAGAGAAAAAGTCTCAAAAATTCCTACTGGAAGTAAGGCACTTGATTCTTTATTAATGGGCGGAATAGAAACCAAATCCATTACTGAATTATCTGGTGAGTTTAGAACAGGAAAAAGTCAGATATGTTTTCAGCTTTGTGTAAATACAGCTTTAGATAAAAAACATGGAGGACTAGAATCTGGCGTGATCTTTATTGATACTGAAGGAACTTTTAGACCTGAAAGGATTATTGATATGTGTGGACGTTTTGGAAAAGATGTTGACACTGAACAAGTTTTAAATAGAATTAATGTAGGTAGAGCCTATAATTCAGATCACCAAATGCTTCTTGTTCTTGAAAGCCCTAAGATAATTACTGAAAATAATGTAAAACTTATTGTAATTGATTCTCTCACTAGTCACTTTAGAGCAGAATATACAGGCAAAGGAACTATTTTAGAAAGACAACAGAAGTTAAACAAATTTTTGCATCAACTTCTTCGTTTAGCTGATGTCTATGATTTAGCAATTGTTGTAACAAATCAAGTACAAACAAAACCAGATGTGCTGATTGGTGAGTCTACTACTCCTATAGGAGGAAACATCGTTGCACATTCATGTACTACAAGAATATTTCTAAGAAAAGGTAAAGGGGATAAAAGAATTGCAAGAGTGATTGACAGTCCAAGTATTCCAGAAACAGAAGCTATTTTCAGAATAACAAAAATAGGAATAGAAGATGTGGACAGTTCTTAAAATGAATTTTTTAGTCAAAAATTAAATCCCTTTTTTTCATTGCGACTTACAAAATCTTTAAGTATTAAAATTATAATTATTAGACTGATATAGATTAAAATATCATTTCAAAGCATGGTGAATATTTATGGCAGAAGAAAATGAAGGAACATCTGTAGGAGAAGCTATAAAGATTACAGAATTAGAAAATGAAAAGAAAAAACTGGAAGAAAAAGTCCAAGCTTTAACAGAAGAGGTTAATAAGTTAAAAGAAGAAAATACTTCTTTAGTAGAAAAAAATAATGAACTAACAGAAAAACTGAACAGTTTAGAACAATCCTCTGGAGTAGCCGAAGAAAAAGAAGAAGAAATAAACGAACTAAAAGAAAAGCTTTCTTCTACTCAGCAAGAAAAAGAGAATTTAAACCAAGAGTTACAAAAACTAAAGGATGAGATGTTACGAAAAGATGAAGAATTGAATTCAAAAAATAGAGAACTAAATACAATAAAAGAACAACTCGATGAAAAGCAAAAAATGATAGATCAATTAAAAGAAGGAGTATCAAAAATTGAAAGAAGTAAAACTGAACTAGAATCACAATTAACTTCCATAAATGATGAAAAAATGGAAGTAGAATCTAAATACAACGAGTTACTAAAAGAAACATCAAAACTAGATGAATTAAAGACATCACTTCAAGAAAAAGAAGAAGCGTTAAGAAGATTCCAGATAATTGCTGAAACTGATCCATCTTATGCTTGGTTAACTACACTAGAACAATACAAAGTTATTGAACTTAAGAGATTAGCAATGTCTGCTGGTGCTTCAACTCATGCTATTCTTCAATATGTCAAAAAATTAGAAGCTGCTGGTCTTGTTGAACTAGAATTTCACGGCAGAGAAGATAGCAATCCTGTTGTAAAATTGAAATAGTTACATTTTACTTTCTTTATTTTTATCTTTTTGATTTTTATGGTTTTTTATTACTTGAAAAGAGACTTAAAATATAACCAAATGACTCGTTTATTTATTTTTGAGGACCCATAGTCCCTATGACCAAAGTCATATTCCACTTCTTGAATTTTTAATTTATTAGGAAAGGTTTTTAGAAAATCAAAAAGTACTTTGTAGCCCTCTAGAGCAAACTTATGCTCTTTTTTTTGGATTATGTCTTTCCATATTTCAGTTCTTGAAGCAAAAAAGCCAGACATAATATCTTGACATTTATTCTTATTTCTTAAAAATAAAACTATTTTTCCTAGTATAGTGGCTGAATAAGATATTAATTTTCTGTGAAAAGACCACTTCTCCTTTACTTTTCTTCTTTTTCCCACCACTAAATCAAATCCATTATTTAATTTTTCATGAAATTCAGGGATTTTTTTAGGTGGATGTTGAAGATCTGCGTCCATTACTAAAAAATAAGTACTTTCTGTTTGTAGAATCGCATCTAAAACACTCGCTGTTAAACCATGAACAGGATTTTTACTTCTGTCCAGAAATTGAACATTTAGGTTTCCTTTGAATGACATAACATTTAATTTTGTATTATCTGTGGAGCCATCATCTGTAACAATTACTTTAGCTCCTGGAGCACATTGTTCTAATTTTTCTAATAATATTTGGATAGCTTTTTCCTCGTTAAGAGTAGGGATAATTATCGTTAAATCGGAGAAAGTATTCATTGGATAACTTTTTGTGTTTGTTATAAAAATATTAAGATGAAAATTCTTTTTTATATAAAAAAATTTTTTAGTTAAATTTCTTTAAAGTATTGATTGTAAGATATTTCCCTTATCAGTAAATATTTAAGGGATTTGAAATAAATTAATTTGTAGAGGATAGAGATATGAGTATTTATATAGTCGAAAAAACAGGAGAACTTTCTACATGTCATGATAAAGATCACGCATTAAAATCAGAAAATGTTTTAATTGTTGTTTCACATATGGATAAAAAGGTATATACATGGGTGGGGTCTAGAGCATCACCACAGTCAAAATTTGCTTGTGCGAGAGAAACAGCTCGAATGAGAGTGGAACTTGGATATCGTGCAGTAAATCTTGAGGAAGCTGATACGACAGAGTCTTTTTTGAGAGCAATAGATGAAGCCCTAAATGGTGCTGATAGACCAGGGACAAGTTTTAGACCAAAACCAGTTCCTTATTCTTCTCAAATAAAGGAAGATAAAAGAGAAAAAATCCACGAAACACCAAAAAAAGATACCAAAAATGTAGAATCAAAGGAAATAAAGGCTTCTGTTACACCTACAGTAAAGCTTGATGCTTTATCACCAAAAGTTCTTGATATTAATTACGTAGTAAAACAGACTTCAGCTCTTCCACAGATAAATGGAATGATCAGAGATTATATTATAATAGGAGATAAACTCTATATTGCTCCTGATGAAGATACTTCTGAAGTAGCAATAATGGATTCTCTTCCAGACGGAGGGTTTGTTGCAGAAGATTATTTGCCAAGATTATATATAGAAAATGGTAGAGTGATAGCAGTAGAACTATGGAGAGAGCAATAGGTTCTTTTTATTTAAAGCATGTCCAAAAATTCTTTTTCACCTACTAAACGGTCCGAAGGAGTAAAAGGTAGTTGTAACAGAGAAGAGAACTGTACAAGGTAGAGAGGATGGTGGAGGGTAAACGATCAAGGATTGGGGGAAGAGAGAGTTTAAGGAGACCAAAGACGTGTTCAATACTACTACGATACTCGGGATGATGATTACGACGATACAGACCAGGGTAGAGACGATGAGCTTGAACTATTGGTCCGAGGGGAGGAGGAGAGGGATAACGAGCATTACTTTTTGGGGGAATAACAGGAAAAAAGGAATGTTGGCTAAGAAGTCCAACGATATTTTCTGTCCAGTAGGCACAGTCTCCATAAAATCGCAAGAAAGGTCTCAAGAGTGCAGAAGGAAGTTTCTGCCAGAGTAAACCGAAGACTTTACTATCGTGAGTGTTACTAGCAGAATGAGCGAGAGAGACTATAGCTCGAGAGGGTAAACCAACTATAAGGTGTATCTTCCAGAAAAGTTTAGAGGTTTTCTTTAGTGTCCCTCTTGACCATTTGAGAAAACGCCAAACAGAAGCTTGACGGATTTTAAACCCTGAACTATCCACTGCCATAGCTTTCAAGCCTTTTTTCCTCACTATTTCCCTACCTAAATCTATTATCCACTGCTCTAAGATTTTACTTTCTGTCGCTCTCCACACTGCATGAAAAGTAGATTTAGAAGGAATCTTCTTCATCCACCCCTCTTCTATCAAAAAATCGCATAAAGACAACTTTTCCTCTAACTTCCTCCAAGCTATCCCTTCTATTCTAGCAATGATTGCTAAAGCCAGTATCACCCATCTTTCTGCTATTCTCTTTCTCCCTCTCTTGCTTTCTCTCGGTTCCTCTTTCACCAGTTTCTTAAGGAAAGGTTCATTAATGATTATGAATTCTCTTGCTTTGTGGGGGTCTATGATCTGAAAGAAATTCATACTTCCGACATAAACCCCCACATTAATAAAAATTAATTTTTGGACATGCTTTATTTAAATTATTTAGAATTTTTAATATAAATAAAAATAATAATTTTTTTACTTAAAAAGTACTAAACAAACTTGACTAGTGTTCTTTTGTTTCTTTAGATATTTTTATTTTTCATTTAGTTTTTCCATTACTTGCTTAACTATTGTAACATAAACATCGTTTACTCCTGCTCCTAGTTTAGCAGAAGTTTCAAGAACTTGATAACCTTTGCTTTCCCACTCTTTTTTAGCTTGCTCATAAGAAACAGCTCTCTGTTCTTCTAGGTCTGTTTTATTTCCAACGATAATGATTGGAATATCTGGGACCTTATTTTCTATTTCTGAAATCCAGTAAGAAATATTTTCATATGATTCTTTTCTAGTAATATCATAAACAACTACTGCACCGTGAGCTCCAGTATAATATCTTTTTCTTAATGAAGCTAGACGTTCTTGTCCTACTGTATCAAATAGTACCATTTTTATTTTTGTATCTTCATCGATATCAACTTCCTTACTATAAAAGTCTACACCCAATGTAGGGAGGTAATTGACAGAAAATTTGTTTTTTGTATATCTTACTGCGATACTTGTTTTTCCAACACTGTAGTCTCCTACGTTAATTATCTTTACAATAAAGGTGACATTTTTATTTGAACCTAACATTTACAGTACAACTCTAGTATTTTTAGACTTCATTACTATTTTATATAATTACGTTTTATATTTTTTGTATCTGTCAACTTAAGAAATCTTCCGAATAAGTTATAAGTGATAAACTCTAATAACGATTAGTCAGTATACTGATTTGTTATGTGAGGATAAAAGCATGTCTTCAAAAGTAATAGAGTCAATAGCTTATAGCTATGTAGGAAGATTAATTGAGCCCTATTTAACAGAATTCGAAGGTTTAAGGACCACCCTGAAAAAAGCTGGAATAGAACAAAGTGTAAGGATGTATTTAAGCATTCGCCTATTCTGGTCTATTGTATTGTCTATAGTTTCACTCTTTATTCTGATAGCTGTGAAAATACTTGTTCCAAGTTTTTCAGTTATACTAGTTGTCATATTGCCTGTTTTAATTTTATTGACAATGTTTGTAATAACATGGGTATACCCAAGTTATTTGATAGGTGAAAGAAAAAGAAAATTAGAAGCTGCTTTACCCACTGCAGCAAGCTATATGACTGCTATGGCTTCTGCAGGTGTTACTCCAGATAAAATTTTTCTAGCTTTGTCAAAGGAAGAAAGTATAGGTGAAGCTATTGTTAAAGATGCTAAAAAGATCTCTCGAGATATTCAAGTTTTTGGTTATGATATTGTTCACGCTTTAAGCGAAGCATCATCACGTTCTCCATCTCCTAAGTATTCAAGTTACTTAGAGGGGATTGTTGCCACTTTTACTTCAGGAGGAGAACTTCAACGATTTTTAGAAGTTTCTACTGAAAACTTAATGAGAGATAAGGTTCAAACTGAAAAGAATTTTATTGAAGCATTAGGTTTAACTGCAGAACTGTACATGGTTGTAGGTGTTGTAACGCCTATTTTCTTTATCGTTATAATTGCAATGATGGCTATGTTAGGTGGAAGTGCAAATACTGGAGCTAATGCCTTATTAGCAATTACAGTTTACATAGTCATACCCGTTGGAATGCTGGTAATTATTCTTTTAGTGGACATGCAACAACCAGAGGATTAAGGTGAGTTAAATGGCAATTAAAGATGAAGTTGAGATAAAAATAAAAGAGTTTCAGATTAGTGTTGATATGATCTATTGGGTTATAGCCATTTTCGCTGGATTAGTGTTGGTAGTGTTGGGCATTTTGGATTATATTTCTTCTACTGATTTGATTACTATCCTAGATATCAATGATTTTGTTATACTAGCAATAATAATTTCTCTTGGAATTCCAACCTTTTTAGTAGTTTACAGAGAAGAACGCAGACAAGCTCGTATTGATGCGAATTTGCCTTATCTTCTTCGTGAAATTTCTAATGCTCAACGTACAGGTATGAGCCTTCCTCGAGCAATAAAAGAAGCAGCAAAAAGGCATTATGGTCCATTAACCCCTGAGTTACGTAAAATGTCAAGCAAAATCTCTTGGGGTATTCCTTTCAGTAAAGCTATGACAGATTTTCAAAATGCAATAAATACTCAAATGGCTCAGAGAGCAACAATTCTGATTCTTGAAGCAGAACGCTCTGGAGGAAATCTTGAAGACATTTTTGAATCAACTGAGAAGCATGTTCAACAATTACTTGATCTTAAAAAGGAGAGAGAAGGAGCAATGAAACCTTATTTAATGATTTGTTATGCAGCATACATTATTTTCGTTTTAGTGGTCTTTATACTATTTCAAACATTCTTTTATCCTTTCGGTACATTAGATGTTTCTAGTGAGATGTTTAGTTTTAATATTGATTTACACACACTCTCTGTTTTATTCCTTCACATGTTAGCTGTTCAAGGTTTCTTTACTGGACTTGTTGCAGGAAAAATGGCTAAAACAAAAGTTAAAGCAGGATTAATGCATTCTGTGATTTTAATGTTTGTTGGATGGTTTGCATTTAAAGTTCTCATTCAAAATCAACTTATTACATTAAATTTGTAAGGTGATTATATGGTAAAAATAGAAACTGAAATAAAAAATATCAAAGCAGATATTGAGGAACTAAAACGAACATTGAACCAAATGAACTTTAATTTGGTTAGAATAATGGGTACTATAGAAAAAGGTATTGCTAGTGTATCGACAACAGAAGATGGAGGAAAGGTTGTTACTTCTGGAGTTTCTGTTGATTTAGGACCAATAGAGGATAAAATAGAAAAACTAGGAAAAGAGATGGTGACTAAAGAAGAAATGAATAAGCTTGAAACTCAAGTCTCAGAAATAGTATCTGAAAAAATCAAAAAAGCTGAAGAAACACAAGAAAGAGCACATAATCTGCTTGAAAAAGGAATGGAACTAGTGGAATTACAATCAACTTTGGCGGAAATAAAAACGCTATTAGAAGAAAGGATTCTCGGAGATTTAGAAGAAGAAGAATAAAAAATAGGTGATCAATCCCGTGATTCTAAAAAAACTGAGAAGAATGAGAAAAGGACAGGTTAGAGGGATAGATTTCGCGTTAGGTATGCTTATTTTTATTATTGCTTTTAGTCAAGTAATAATAGTTCTTACTCATCTTCTTGTTCCTTCTATAATGCAAATGGAAAATTATTCAGAATATCAAGAATTGGATAAGTTGTATAGTCTATTTTATTATTCAAAAGGTAATCCTTCTAATTGGGCAACAATAGGTACTTCTTCTTTAACAGACTTTTCTCTGGGTTTAAGCGGTGATGATGGCCAGTTATCCTTTTCTAAGATAAATAGATTAACTTCAGATATAGCTGATTATTGGAAAATAGATTATCAATTTGTAAAAACATCTTATGGGCTTTTAAAAGATTTTGCTATTTCTGTAGATTCAGCAATTAAAATTCAAATAGATAGTTTTAGTGCAGGATTTGGAACACTTACTGTGACAGGACAAGTTCTAGAAGATTCAACCTCTGTTGAAAATGTTGATATCACTGCTTTTGTACTAGATAAAGAAAATAATGTGTTTACTAATATTACAACAACAAAAAAGAATTCAAATGAAGTTAATTTTATCTCAAGTTTTTCATTGACTACTTCAAACTATTATACAATTGTAATCTTTGCTAATATCGATGACATCTATGAATCATACTATGTTTTTAGGATCTATAAAGCAGATGATAGTTTTGAATATGAAGAGGTGGATTTTAACTTTAGACCATTGGTTTTAGAGAATAAAGAAAAACATTCTTCAGCAATTGATGTTCGTTTTTCTAGTCCTGCAATAACAGATGAAGCAGTAGCTACTGTTTTATTTTCAAAAAGAGATGTTGGAAAAAGCTTCTATAATCAAACTCTATCTCAACAATCTTCATTAGAAGAAGGGAACTTCTATTTAGGGACAAATATTCCCATCCCAACTCAAGGGCTTGCAGTTGTTATTGTGCAAGAGAATGATGGGTTAAATTATAGAGCAGGATATATGGGTATACCTATGTTTTTGACAGAAACTGCTTCGAGCATTTTTGGAAATGAAGGAATTCTTTCTGGAGAATACATCTATTCTTTTGATTTACTTTATGTCAGAAACAGACTAGTTAAATGTCAAATTTGGGTGAATTAAATGAGAAAATTGTTAAGGTCTAAAAAAGCACAACTGTTTGTTATTGAAGCTTTTATTGCTGTTTCTGTAATGTTGATAATGGTTATTGCTATTTATGAAGTACAATTAGCAACAGTTCCTCCGAAAGATCAAGGATATACAGAATTAACCTATAATATACTAGAGGCTCTAGATCAAAGTGGACTACTTGAAGAGTATGTTATTGCTCTTAAATCTGGAAATTCAACTAATATCGAAATTGTTCAAGATAATATAAGTTTGGCAGTTTACTCATCATTACCTGAAAATTCAGATTTTTACTTCTATTGCAAAAATATAACCTCAAACGAGGTAATTACCTCAAGCATAATAAATATTTTAGATACAGAACAAGTGAATATTTTCACTTCAGAATATCTAGTTACAGAGGTTAATGGGACGTTTGATCCTTATAGTTTCTATTTAGCTGTTTGGGTGGTAGGTGTTTAATATGAATATAAGAAAATTCTTTCAAAATAAAAAAGGAGAAGTATTTATTTTACTTGCTTTGGTTATTCTACTTTATCTAATGTTGTTGTCTACAACAATTTATAACGTTACTCAGATTCCTTATATTGAACCTTCACCCGAGCAAGACCAGACAAACAATTATATAGAAAATGCTATTTCTGCACTCTATAATCTTGTTGATGTGGCTCTAAACGAGTATTCTCATGGCTCTGAAGAAACAACTGTTAGAGGTAATTTTATTGATAATGTTAAAATAATTGAAAATTATCTTGATGAACGTAATCTTGTGGCTACTTTCTCAGTAAATGAAACAAGTTTCAGTATTACAAACTCTTCTATGAGTGTAAATCCTGTTTATATATCTTTCAAATGTTCTGTTTCAATCTCAATAATTTCAATAAATGAAAGATTTGAAACTACTTTAGCAATTAACGTAAGCTATTATGTTGAAATATCTGAACTGTTAGGAAATGAAAATTATATCTATTGCTATTCAATTAAACAAGGTATAGAATATCCTTTAAGTGATTGTCAAGTTACAATCTCTCCAGCAACTACAGTTACAAATATTGGAGACGGAAGTTATATGGCTGACCTCCAAACTGGACAATTAATAAAAGTGGTTTTCAACAATAATATTCTTTTATGGAAAGAAGTGTAAAAAAAGAAGGATGAGAGAAGTAAAAATTTACTCTTGTATTCATTTTTATTCTTTTATTATTGAATATCAATAGACACTCCTTCATCTTTTTCTTTTTCTTTGCGTTGAATAACAACTTCTAATACTCCATTGTTGTATTTTGCTTTAGCAGTTTCAATTTTTACAGGAACAGGTAAATCTATTTTCTTTTCGTATTTTCTATCTTTGGAATGTGCTTTTATACTTAATCTTGACTCTGATCCTGTGAGTTTAATATCTCCTTTACTAATTCCTGGGACTTCAGCAATAACTCTAACTTTGTCTTTTTCCTTAAAAATATCGATTAATGGTTCTCTAACGTCATAAGTTTCTATATGCCCTGTTCCTTTAGGTTTTACATTCCCAAACTGTCTAAAACTTGGTTTTCCATCAGGGTCAAATCCAATTTGAAAACCATAAACAAATTGATTTCTTAATAAATCTTCTAAACTTGTGTCTGCATCTAGATTTCTTTGTAGGTTCTTCATTAATTCTTTAATCATATTATCAATCATTCTTCCAAAACTTGAACCTTTCATGAACGGTAAAAATTGTTCCATAAATTCATCTATATCAAATCCATCAAATGTAAAATCATCAATTTTGAAAGGAAATGGAAAGTCGTCATCATCTGGTTTTTTATCTTTCTTTTTTTTGTTATTAGGCATTTTATCACCAATCAGACTTATTGTAATTCACAAATATAAACTTAACAATATAAACAAAAAAAGAAAGAAAAATGGAATACAATATCTGTCTGTTTATTTATCTTAGTGCTTTCTTTGCTTTTTCTATTGTTCTATCAGGGTCAGAGTTATACTCTTGAATGATTGAAGCTACATCTTCAAAGTAACGAATTCTTTTCTTTACCATCCATCTTAAAACAGTTTTTCTTCTCTCAAGTTCGTCGTGGATATCTTGCTCTGTTTTTCCTGTATTCTCCATTATTTTTTCTAAAACATAACTTCGGCCAAAGTAAATAAATGAATCTTCTCTAGGATTCCACTGAAATACTTTGTTTGTGAGTATTTCTTCTGTAACAGGGTCTAGACCTATTAGTTCAGTAACTGTTTGTGTTCTTCTTGCAAATTTGCCTTGATGACGGACTTTTCTAACTACATGAATAATATCCAGACTTTTCATCATATTTCTTGGAATGTTCATTGGTTTACTCTCGAGTCTATGAATAACACCTTCTACAGAGTCACCGTGAATGGTTCCTAGACCTCTGTGTCCTGTACTCATTGCTTGGAACATTGCATAGGCCTCTTGTCCTCTTATTTCTCCTACAATAATGTAGTCTGGCCTTTGTCTCATAGCTGCTCGAAGTAGTTCATACATAGATATTTGACCCCGCCTATAACCTGTTTCTGTTGCTTCTCCGAAACCTGAACGGACTACGCTTGGAATCCAGTTTTCGTGTGCTAGATTTAATTCTGCTGTATCTTCAATTGTAACAATTTTCATATCTGGTTTAATCATCATACTTAAGGTGTTAAGCAAAGTTGTTTTTCCTGCAGCTGTTCCTCCAGCTACGAGAATAGATACATTATGTTCCATGATGAACCAATAGTAAGCTGCGATTTCAATGTCAATTGTGTTGTAAAGAATTAGATCTGTAATTGTAAAGGGATCAGCCTTAAACTTACGGATAGTAAATGTTGACCCTCTTTGAGTAACTTCTTTTCCATATGTTAGTTGCACTCTGCTTCCATCTTCCAGACTCGCATCTAACAAAGGATTAGCAATACTTACATGTCGTCCTGCTCTTTGAGCTAATTTGATAATAAAACTATTCAATTCGTCCTCAGAGTCAAAAGATACATTTGTAGCTATTGATTCATATTTTCGATGCCAAACATAAATAGGAATACCTATACCGTCACATGATATGTCTTCGATATTAGGGTCAAGCATAAGAGGTTGTATCTTTCCAAAACCAATGAGATCTCTTGTTAAGTAATACATTATTTTCTCGAATTGGTTTTCATTTAGTTTTATACGATATCTCTTGATAACGTCAACTATTTTCTTTTTTAGATATTCTTCTGCTTTAGTGAAATCCTTGAGAACGCTAAAATCTACATCTAGTTCTTCAATGAGAATCTCTAAAATCTTGTTGTAGATAGCTTTTTCTTTGCTATCTAATGGTATTTCAACAACCATATATTGAGTTCTCTGTGTAACAGGATTTGTTTGTATTAATACATAACTGAAAGGGGGACTAACAGGATAAGTTTCTTCTAAAAGAGGAACTGAACTGTCAATTGACATTGTACCGAAATTTTCATCCATTTTATCTCTATATCGTTAAAGCATTCATTACTTATAATTTTTTTGAATTTATCTAATGAAAAAGGGAAAAAGTGAAAAAGAAAGTATGAGAATTTAAATGCACAGTGATTACTAAATATATTTGGGAGTAAACATTCCTACAATAATAAGAAACATTTTTTTGAGAAAATTTAAAGGTTTAATGGAATCAAATATCTCTCTCAATGACCTTGAAGTATCTCCAGTGAAAACTCTAAATGCACATGCTTTATCATATTTACAATTTATACAATTTTTCCTGAACTTTTCTCCTTCTTCTAGTAGTCCATTTTCAACAATAAAGTTTTGGAACACATTAAAAACAGAAATATCTCCATTGAAGAAATCAACTTGTTCTCCGAAATTGTCATCAAAGAGCTCTGCCATTAGCCTTAATCTATTTGTATACTCGTCTATATTTACTGGAGGTTTCAAGGCAAATATTGCATTAATTCTTTCAGTTTGATAACTAAGAACAATTGACTTTTCCATTTCAAATAAATGAAATTCATATGATTGAGTTCTATCATAGATGATTTTTGCACTAAATAAAGCAGATTTTAACAAGGATTCATCATCCATAGTTGCATCTTTCGACAAATCAATACAGTGGACCCCAATATGACACATTAAAGATCTTGCAAATAGAGGTATTCCTGCTTGATTTGAAATGATTAAATTTTGTATCATACTTATTGTAACTAGAAATGACCATTTAAATAACTTTTCGTGATTTTTTGGTTTCTTTGTTTGTTGTCCTTTAGATATTGAAAAAATATTAATAATAAATTATAAAAATATATATAAAAATTTAGACTCCACTACTAGAAAAAATGATTCTTTTATTTACTCCGTCAAATAGGTAGGTTACTGTTGGATTTTTTAATGAACTAACTATCTCTCCAGAAAAAGTCACATCTGTATTTTCAAGGTACAAAGTTACAGTTGCAGAAACATCTTCATTTTCTACTAAATATGCGTAAAGAAGATATTCTGTTGCACTTTCTGGTAATAAATAAGTTATAACATATTCTTCTTCTTGGACATCGTTGGGTAGAGACAAAGACAGTTGTATCTTGAAATCTGTTGCTCCTTGCTGAATTTTTTTGTCCCCCATCTGTTTTAGATCCAAAATTGAGTTAGCTACTTTTTGTAATATTTGCTCTAGACTTGTTTCTATTGCCCTATTTTCTAAAGAATTGTTTAAACTAACCATTGTTGCTGATATTCCAGCAATAGCTAACGAACCAATCATAATAATAGATAAATACATAACATATTCGCTTGGCAAACTTTCTTTTCACCCTACAATATTAATATTGATGTTTATCTTAATAATATTAACGTAAAGATAATGAAAACTGTAATTTGTGTTTACTGGAACATATACTGCCTGTTCTTCTTCCAAAGAGTGATGTTCTCCATAAATATTAGCTTTACCTATTAAATCAGAATTGAAAGCGATAGGTTCTAAAGATATCTTCTCTGTTCCACTAAACTCAATTTCTAAAGGAATAGATTTTGTTGTGTTTTCGACTCCAAAATCGCTGTTGGTATTAATTGATACATGGATAATATCAATGGTAAATATTTCTTCTGTTCCTACAACTCTATAATCAATATCAATGCAATATCTATAGTACAAGGACATATATAGATAAGCAGGATCAAATATTGTCCTGGTCTCATTTATTACTGTAATATCATTGTATAGTTTAGTACTGCCATTAATGAATAAGTAATCTTGATCTTCAGGACCTTTAAGGTATCTGTGCTCTCCTTCTTCAAAGTCTTCAACATTTGTGCTCTTATGAACCAGTCTAGTCAAGTTTTCTGCAATAATTGACTTGCTAAAAGAACTTGCTGTATCATATAAAGTAAAATAAACTACTTTACTATTATCGAAATACAATGAACCATCTTCTTGGTAATAATCAAATGAAATAGCTTGAGGAGGTGGGTTAACAAGCAAGTTCTGGATGTTTGAGTCTAGAGCACTAAAATATAAACGAACAGAATTGTTATAGCTATTATCTTTAAATTGTATAATGCTAGGAAACATATAAACTAAAGATACTCCTATAGCTGCTAAAATAAGCGTAAACATAAGTATTGTTGCTACTATTGGAGATACTCCCTTCTTTTTACTCAGTTTCATTCTCTTGTTTTATTTTGACTATAACAAATATAACCTTATTGGTTTTCTTTTACTCATTAAATATTGTCGATAGTAATTCGAAATTATAGATTTAATTATTAATCTCTATTATTTACTAACAATTATTGATCTTTTTTCAACTCTCTTTTTCTTTCATTATTCTACCCATTTTTCATTGCATTACTTTTCAAAATAATTTTACTTTTTAATTCCTTTTTATTCTATCTAGTAAGTCGTATATAGTTTGTGTAATGACATTTTGTCGGGTGTTTAAAGGCTTGAAACACTTAATCACGAAATAATATTTTTACAATATATTGTAAAAAAAAAACAAGTGAAAAAAAAAGTTGGGTGCTTATAAAGAGAAAAAAAGTTTGGAATAGTAGAGTAAGCTTTAAGAAAAATTTTCTAGTTTAAGTACTAAAGTCTTTAAAATTTATTAGAAGAAAATAGGGGATAATATTGGCAGATCTAGAACTATCAGAAAATGCATTAACTGTACTACAAAAAAGGTATTTGCTAAAAAACGAGAAAAATGAGGTAATTGAAACTCCAGAACAGATGTTTGAAAGAGTAGCAAAAAGTATAGCTTCAAATGATGAAGAAAAAAAGGAATTTTATGAACTCATGACTTCATTAAGATTCCTGCCTAATAGTCCTACTCTTATGAATGCCGGAACAAAATTAGGTCAACTATCTGCTTGTTTCACTGGAGAACAGGTAATAATCACAGCTGAAGGAAATAAGCAAATAAGAGATATTCAGATTGGAGATTTGGTTCTGACAGCTGAAGGTAATTTTAGAAAGGTTACCCAAACTATGCAGAGAAAAGTTGACAAAAGATATATTATTGATGTTTTGAAACTACCTAACTCTACTCTTTCTGTAACAGAAGATCATCCTATTCTTACCTATAAAGATGGAAAAATTAAGTGGAGTTTGGTAAAGGAATTAAGTAAAAACGATTTTGTAGCTTTATCATACCCAAAGGAAGTTGAAGATATTTCTTCAATTAATGTTATAGATTACTTATCTGATAAGCATTATAAAGTAAAAGATGGTGTAGTAGTAAATAAAAATATAGAAGTTGAAACAGAATCTAGTGAAATAAGCGTTCATAAAGTCCCAATCAAAAATAAGATAGAAGTAGATGAAGATTTTCTTAGATTTTTGGGTTATTATGCTAGTGTGGGAGAATCAGATAAAAAAATAGTAAGATTCAGTTTTTCAGATAAGGAGATGGCTTATGCTGAAGAACTAATAACTATTGCAAAAAGAAAATTTGGATTAGATACAAGAGTAGAAATCTTGAATGAAAATATAGTAAAAGTTCAGTTTTGTTCTTCTATAATTAGTGAATTTATTAAGAAAATTATAGGAGATGTAAATAATAAAAGAGTCCCCATATGGATATTAAAATTACCCCCAGAAAAACAAGAAAACTTTGTTTTAGGGTGTTTTAGAGATGATAATTCTCTATTTTCTAATGGTTATATGCTTAATGCTCGATTATCTGCATGTAATGATAATTTAGTATATTCTATATGGATTATGTTAATGAGAATGGGAATAGTTCCCAATCTCGATAAATCATCTATTCCTAAAAGTGAAACCACCTATTCCTACTCTCCCTATATTAGTGAAACAAAAGAGAGCAATTCCTTTGTAGAAATTCATGGAAAAGAAAGTAAAGGATCTTCACAACTATCTTTACAAAAATTAAAACATATAGTTGTTAATGATACAGTTTTTCTCCCTATACAAAATATTGAATGTATCGAAGAACCTGTGACTGTATTTAATTTAGAAGTAGAGGAGGAACATACATATGTTGCAAATTTTGTTTCAGTTCACAATTGTTTTGTACTGCCAATAGATGATTCTCTTCCCTCCATTTTTGACGCAGTAAAAAAAGCAGCATTAATACACCAAAGTGGAGGAGGATGCGTTGCTGAAGGAACAGTAATACCTACAGAAGAATTCGGTTTTATACCTATTGAGCAGATTTCTGGATTCGAAAAAATACCAGCTGATGAACAAGGACATGATTGTGAACCTTTTACTGTTTTTTCGTTTGATGAGGATTCAGAATCTTTCAAAAAAGGAAAAGTAACAAAACTTTGGAAATTTAAGAAAAGTAAGTATTTACAAGTTAAATTCGGAAAAGAAGGAGTAATAGAAGTTACACACTGGCATCCTTTCATAGTTTATGTGCCTTCTGAAGAGCAAAAAAAAGAAGGAAATTATACTGAAAAACGAGCAGATGAATTGAAAGTCGGAGATCTGTTGGTTAGTCCATCTACCCATAGGATAACTGAAACGTCTGGTATTTCAGATGCACACAAAGTTAGAGTAGAAGAAATAAAAGAGATAGAAGAAGAAAAAATATTCTATGACTTTACAGTAGAGAAATATAATAATTATCTAGCGGGGAATAAACAATTTACAGTGATTCATAACACTGGGTTTAGTTTTAGTAACATTAGACCAAAAAATGATGTAGTCAAAACTACTGGTGGGGTAGCTTGTTTTCCTGAAGATGTAAGGATTTATACTAACAAGGGATTATTAACAATCAAAGAAATAATCCAATCTGATCAACCAATTAAAGCTTTGACTCATGATGGATTCCACGAAATAATAAATAAATACGATAACGGAGAAGCTGAAGTTTACAGACTTATTACATCTAATGGATATTCAGTTAAGGCAACCTCTACTCATAAATTTTTAACAATAGAAAATAATGAGTTGGTACTAAAACCTCTTAATAAACTTCAAGAAGGAGATTATGTTCTTCTTTTTTCTACTTTTGAATCTGTTGATGAAAAAGAACCATTTAAGCTATCTCCTATTACTGACGATGGACAAACTTTTGATGAAATTTATCTTGATGAAGATCTTGCATATTTCATAGGATTAACTTATGCAGATGGACATATTATTGATGATGGAAGACATTATAGCGTAAGAATCACTTTAAACAAGAACCAAATACGTATAATCGAAAAAATAAAGAAAATAGTTAAAACTAAGTTTGACTATGATTTGAAAGTCTATGAGCGTAAAAATGTAAATAAAGTTGAACTTGTTCTACATGGAAAAAGATTTGTAAAATTGTTAAAAGAAAATAATTTACTTAAAGAAAAATGTGAAAATATTCGTATTCCAGAATTATTATTTCAAAGCCCAAGAAATGTCCTAAACTCATTTATTGCAGGATACTTCGATGGTGATGGTCATGTAAGTAAAAGCGGGCGAATTAGCATTAAAACAATATCCAAACAAATGAGTGAAGATTTTTCATTATTGATAACGCGGTTAGGTGTACTATCTACAACTCATATTAGTCCCCCTATTTATGGAATAAGAAGAAATAAAAAAAGTTACAGAGTTTCAATCCCAACAGCTCTCTTCAAGAAAAGATTTGTAGAACAGCTTTCGAAATACTCAATAAAACTAGAAAATTATACACTGAAAGAAGGATCTACAAATAAACTTTTTTCTTATCCGTTTAACATCTTAACTCATATTGGGAATCCTTCCACGAGGGCAGATATATCTAGAACAATAATACCTTATAATAGGAAGAATACTTATCGTAAAGCTATTCTACGTATTCTTAAAAATTCTGATAAATATGGACTTACACCAGATGAAATTGCTTTCTTAAAGAAACTAGAAAATCTTTACCCTATAAAGATAAAATCTATTAAAAAAGAAGGAATTGAACATGTTTATAATCTCGAAGTTAAGAATGTCCATCGACTTGTTGCTAATGGATTTTATGTTTCAAATTCAGGCCCCATAAGTTTTATGGAAGTTTTTAATGCTGCAACAAATACTATCAAACAAGGGGGATGTATTGCTGCTGAGAGTTTAGTAAGAACTACAAATGGTGTTCTTCCTGCTGGTGATTTACTTAATTGTCCTCCCCTTGGCGAAAACAACACTCAAGAATTAATCTATGATGGAGAGTCGTATAATAATGCTTTTCTGTCTCTGGATAATGGTTTTGCGGATGTATTAATTCTTGAAACTGATCTGGGTTTAACTTTAAAAGCTACATATAATCATTTAATTGCTACAGTATATGAAAACGGGAATATTGTATGGACTGAGGTTGAGAAGATTAAGAAGGGCGATTGGGTTGTAGTTGTATTAGGGGGTCACATTGGACAAAAAATCTTCCTCCCAAAAATAGAAAATCAACATCATAATGCTAATCCCATTAAAATCCCTGAACAATTTAATGCTGAGCTTGGCGAAATCTTAGGTTTGTATATGGCTGATGGCTTTATTAGTACTGATGGTAAAATCATCTTTAGCGTTGACAATAAGGATTCAGATCTCATTAAAAGAATCGAGTATTTAATGAAAAAAGTATTTAATTTAAAACTTGGAAGAATAGAAGATAAACAAACTTACTCGGATGTTATTTTCTATTCTCGTGATCTATGCGACTATTTCAGTAAAATGAATTGGAAAAAAGAGTCATCATCAAAAGCTTTTGTCCCTAAAGAGATTTTTATTTCTGAACCAGAAATAGCAAAAGCATTTGTCAGAGGATTGTTTGAAGGCGATGGAAATGTTCATTCTGATGGATATCCAAGACTTTATTCTACATCTAAAGCATTAATTGAACAAACTCAACAACTTCTTTTAGGACTTAACATTGTTTCTTCTGTAATAAAGGGAGAAGATAGAAGCAAGAGTTTAGGTGATTTATCTATCTATCAATTATTAATAATTCTTGAAAGAAGTGTTATAAAATTCAAAGAAGAAATTGGTTTTATATCAAACAGAAAAAAACAGTTGCTGGAATCTAGGTTTACATGTAGAAATTCCAAACAAATTAAGAATTCCAAGCATTTCCAACAGATGTCTGATCCAAAATACTATTTTACAAAGGTTATAGATATTAAAGAAAATCGAACTTATACAATGGATTTTGAGGTGCCAGAATCCAGCAAATTCGTAGCAAATGGTTTCTTGGTACATAATCGTCGTCGGGGCGCTAACATGGGTATCCTTCGTGTTGACCATCCTGATATCATGTCTTGGATTACTTGTAAAGAAGACCAGACCAAATTTACTAACTTTAACATTTCTGTTGCAGCCACTTCTGCGTTCATGCAAGCAGTAGAAGAAAATAGAGATTATGACTTGATTAACCCTCGTACAAAGAAAGTAGTAGGCAAACTTAATGCTACAGAAGTCTTTAACAAAATTGTGGAGATGGCTTGGAAGAATGGTGAACCTGGAATAGTTTTTATTGACCGCATGAATGAATTCAATCCTACTCCTGAAGTTGGAGATATAGAAAGTACTAACCCTTGTGTGGTAGGTGATTCATTAATATCTACAGAATTTGGATTAATGAAAATGCGTGATTTAGTCTCCAAGTTTCCTGAAGGTTCTGTAAAAATAGTTACAGATAACCGTGTTCCTCAACAAATATTAGCATCTGGAAACCAAGTGCAGTTGTTGGATACTAAAACTCAAGGAGTATCATTGAATACTATCACACATGCTTTCTCTACTGGGATAAAAGATGTATACAAACTAACTACAGTATCAGGTTATGAGTTGAAAGCTACTGGAGATCATAAAGTACTAACCAATGAAGGTTGGGTACAAGTAAAAGACTTAGATTGTAAAAAATATAGAATAAAGATACAATCTGGAGAAGGAGTTTTTAATAGTGTAAAAGAGTTACCCTTCAAAGTCGAAAATGAAATAACTGGTGCGAACGGAAGAAAATATAGTTTTAATTTACCAAAAACATGGTCAAAAGAGTTAGGTCATGTACTTGGTTGGTTGGTAGGAGATGGTTGGATAAGGACTGGAGATAAGAATAGAAGAGTAGGATTTACTTTTTCAAAGAAAGATGAAGAAGTGTTAAGGTATCTCAAGGATGTATTAAACAGATGGTATAACAAACAAATAAATGAAATAAAAAGAGAAACAAATGTTTATCATTTAAGTTACCATTCAAAATATTTTGTTGATTTCTTCTTAAAATTAGGCGTTAAACCAGTAAAATCAGCAAAAAAGGTTGTACCAGAGTCAATGTTTCTAGCTACTAAAGACGCTGTAATTGCTTTCCTACAAGCACTTTTCTCTGCAGATGGAACAATACGTTGCTCAAAGAAATCTTCAAGCGAATGGATAGCCCTTTCATCAAAAAGTAAAGAATTGTTAAAAGGAGTACAACTGTTATTGTTAAACTTGGGTATCAAATCACGAATATTTGATCGAACAAGAAAAAGAAGAGAAAAAACATTCAAGTACATCGATAAAAATGGTTCTCTAAAATATTACAATAGTGATGGAATACTCTATGAACTAGGAATATTTGGAAAAAATATTGACATATTCAAAGAAAAAATAAATTTCTTACAGGAGGAGAAAAAAGAAAAATTAGCGAAACTTAAGCCAAGAAAAAGAAGAGAAATCATTTTTGAAGAGAAGATAAAGAGTATCAAATATGTTGGAAAGAAAGAAGTATATGATTTAACTGAACCAAAAACATTAAGTTTCATTGCAAATGGAATTGTAAGTTTAGATTGCGGAGAGCAACCCCTTCTCTCTTATGAGTCTTGTAATCTAGGTTCTATTAATCTTGTAAAGCATGTTAACGATGGAGCGATAGACTGGTCTCTACTTGAATCAACTATCCGTACAGCTGTTCGCTTTTTAGATAATGTAATCGATCGTAATGTTTACATTATTCCTGAAATAGAAGAGATGACTAAAGCTAATAGAAAGATTGGCCTTGGATTAATGGGTTTTGCTGATTTACTTGTCGAACTGGGTATAAGATATGATACAGAAGAAGCATTAGAAATAGCTGAAAAAGTTATGTCTTTCATTCAAAAAGTAGGCAGAGATGAATCTGTCAAATTAGGTGAAGAAAGAGGTAGTTTTCCTAACTTTGATAGAAGTATTTACAGAGAAAAGTACAAAACCATGAGAAATGCAACAATCACAACAATCGCTCCTACAGGAACTATTTCTCTTATTGCTGGATGTTCAAGTGGTATCGAACCTTATTATGCAATAGCTTTTGTGCGAAATATACTAGGTGGAAAGAAACTTTTTGAAATTAATCCCATTTTCGAAAAAATAGCTAAAGAGAAAGGATTCTACTCTGAAGAGCTTGTGGAAAAAATTTCTTCTGTTCATTCTATACAGAAAATAGAGGAAATACCAGAAGAAATTAGAAAATTGTTTGTAACAAGTCAAGATGTTTCCCCTGAATGGCATGTGAGAATCCAAGCAGCTTTTCAGAAGTATACAGATAATGCTACTAGTAAAACAATTAATTTCTCAAAAGAGGCTACAAAAGAAGATATAGCAAAAGCTTACAAGCTTGCTCATAAGCTGGGGTGCAAAGGTGTAACAGTCTATCGTGATGGTTCAAGGAAATATCAAGTATTGTCTACAAAAACGAAAAAGAAGCAAAAAGAGAAGCAACATGTTGTTACTACAGCTAAAGTTGTACCTAGAGCCAGACCAGAAATAACAATTGGTAAAACACACAAAGTTAGAAGTGGTTGTGGTAATCTTTACGTTACTGTTAATCAAGATGAAAATGGGGATATTTTTGAAGTCTTTGTTCAAGTAGGTAAATCTGGAGGATGTATCACCTCTCAAAGTGAGGCAATTGGAAGATTAATTTCTCTTTCACTTCGTTCTCATGTTTCAGTTGAATCCATTGTGAGACAACTGTCAGGGATACGCTGTCCTAACCCTAGTTTCTACAAAGGAAAAAGTATTCTCTCTTGCGCTGATGGTATAGCTTTAGTGCTTGAGCAATATATCAAAGGAAATCCTAACGTACGTGAATCTAATGGCTCTATCGTTTGTCCTGATTGTGGAGGAGTTTTAGCTTTTTCTGAGGGTTGCTATACTTGTACAAGCTGTGGTTACAGTAAGTGTAGTTAATTTTGCAAAAAAATAATTTTTTTCTCTATACTTTCCTATTTTTCCAAAGATTTTTAATAATAATAGTGAAAGAAAGTTTAATGTTAATTTGGTTTGATGCAGTAACGGCAAAGGAGCCATTGTTGTTTGATGCAATAGCTAAAGAATTGGAAAAAGAAGGACATTCAGTAATTTTTACCTGTAGAGAATATGATTATGTTTCTTCACTTTTTGAACTGTTAGGACGAGACGTGGCTGTATTTGGAAAACATGGAGGAAAAACATTATATGGAAAGCTTATTGCAGGAAATGAAAGAATAAAGTTACTTGCTGATTATATTAATGATTTAGATAAAAAACCAGATTATCATATATGTTTTGGTTGCCCAGAGTCAACAAGAGTAGCATTTGGACTAGGTATTCCTGTAATTAATATTAATGATTCTCCACATGCTTGGGCAGTAGCTAAATTAACTATTCCTTTATCGAAATATTTAGTATATAGTGGTTGTATAAAAGAAGAAGAGTGGTTAAAGTTGGGTGCAGTAAAAGAGCAATTGTACCCATATGACGGAATAGATGAAGTTGCTTGGTTAAAATCGTTTGAACCTAATGAAGAAGTTCTTTCACTATTGGGTCTATCTAAAGAAGATCACTTTATTGTTGCAAGACCAGAAGAAAGCAGTGCAGCTTATATGTTGAACGATAACATTACTTCTTCAACTTATTTAGATGTTATTCTGGATGCGTTATTAAAAATATATAAAGGAAAAGTAGTAGTTTTTCCAAGATATCAAAAACAAAAAGAATTGCTGCAAGAACGCTATAAAGAAAAAATCATTGTACCACCTAAAGCTGTCGATACTCTCTCACTTTATTATTATGCTGATTTATGTATAACGGGTGGGGCAACAATGGCAAGGGAATCTGCAGCTATAGGAACTCCAGCGATATCATATTTTCCTAGAGAACTCGCTGTGCTAAAACACATATCAAAGACAGGAATCCCTCTTTATAATGAATACACAATTTCTGACGCAATAAAAAAAGCAAAAGATCTATTATTCTCTAATAATAAAGAAAAACAGAGAAAAAAAACAAAAAAGATACTATCACAAATGGAGTCTCCAGTAGACAAAGTAATAGAGCTGATTAAATAAACGAAATTTAATCTTTTATTTTCTTATAAAAATAACGTTGTTGCAAAAAATTTAATTTATCTTTGTTTATTTACAAAGTATGAAGTTTTTTTCAGAAAAATTGAACAATATAAAACCAAGTGGAATAAGAGAACTTTTTGCTAAAGCACAAGGAATAGAAGGAGTAATATCTTTAGGAATAGGAGCTCCAGATATAGAAACTCCCAAGAAATTAAAAGAAGCTTTAGTTGAAGCTGTTTTAAATAATTTCAATAATTATGATCAAACACCTGGAAATGTTCAATTGAGAGAAGAGATAGTTCAAAAATATAAGCAAGAATATAATATGGACTATGACAAAAACAATGGAGTAATTGTAACTTCTGGTGGAGTAGAACTAATTTACCTGGCCTTACAAGCATTTTTGAAAAAAGGAGAGGAAGTGTTAATTCAAGACCCATGCTTTCTGACCTATCCTCGTCAGATAATTCTGGCAGGAGGAACACCTGTTTGGGTTAAATCCACATCTGATTTTAAAATGGATTTGGAATCAGTGAAGGAGAGTATTACTGATAAAACCAAAGCAATTATGCTTAATTTTCCCAATAATCCAACAGGAGCAATGATGGACAGAAATGAGTTGAAAGCAATAGTAGATTTAGCTGTTGACAATGATTTGATTATTTTAAGTGATGAAGTTTATGAATATTACGTGTTTGATAACAAAGAACATGTACATGTTGCTTCAATAGGTGATGCTTATCACAATACTATCACAATTAATTCTTTTTCAAAGTCCTTTTGTGTACCTGGGTGGAGAATGGGTTACGGTGTCTCAACTCCTGAGCTTATAGGGCCAATATTGGGTTACCATTCTTTTGTTGTAGCAAATGCAACCACTCCTACTCAAGTAGCTTTGGCAAATTATATAAATTCAGAGGATGCAAAAATCTTTAGAGAAAAAATCAGAGAAACATTCCAAAAAAGGAGAGATAAAATAGTAAAGGGCTTGAATTCTATTTCAGGAATAGAAGCTCATAATTCATCTGGATCATTCTATGCATATTTTAATGTCTCTGGTTTGGATATGACAGGAGAAGAATTTTCTGATTTTGCATTTAAAAAAGCAAAAGTAGTTTTTGTTCCTGGAACAGAGTTTGGACAAGAAGAAAGCCAAAAAACCTTCTTAAGAGCAAGTTTCGGTTCTGTAGATGAAGAAAAAATAGAGCAAGTGATTGAAAGATTAACGAAACTTTTATGAGTTTAAAAGAGAAAAGGAATATGAAAAAGATGAGTGAAAAAAAGCAAGAACTAGATTTTTATTGTAAATTCTGTGATAAAGTAACAACGCAAGTATTTGTTGGAGCAGATAGAAAAAGAACTTTCACTATAACTTTCTATTGTCCTAGCTGCGGGAGTTATCACACCTTTGAATTCTTCGGTTCACAGTTTGCGCAACCTACTGATTTAGAATAATAATTCTTTTTTTTAGGATTGTGATTAAGTAATTGTAACTATGAAGATAATATCTAGTTTTTATACCACCTCCTAGGCAAAAAGGAACTAAGGGGTGAAGTCCCAAGCTCTGATGAGGATGAACGAAATTATAATGGAGCATAAAGAGAGTATGGAAACAAGAAAGATGAGTAGAACTATAGACGGCACGGATAAGACAAGTGCAGTGGAGAATAGAATGAAACCAACGATAACTCTTAAGGTATCATTAAAACGTTCAATATAGGAGCGTAAACCACCTTTGATAACAGAGATTTTGATACCTAGACGAAGTAAGACTGGATATCATATACCATACCCCTGCATCTGTAACAACAATACGCGGCTTAAAACCCCATACCAACATTTGAATTAATAACGGAAAGTTAGTAAACATTCAAGATTACTCCGTCCCTTAGTAATACTAAAACCCAGTAAAGTCTTGTTATAAGGATGGAACTAACGCGAACCACAAATATATTGAGCCTTGAGAGGTCTTAATCTCCGTTTCATCTACTACTATAATCTCTGGTATTCCCCCTCTCTCTGCTACAACTCTATGTAAACTTTCCCTAAAGAGCCTGAACTTCTTTACTCAATACCATAACACTATTGTTTGGTGTGTTAAACTATTCTTCCATCCTACTGTCCTCAACCCATTCTTTGAACCAATCTATTCCTAAATTGCTTTTATTATTATCTTTTTGGGGACTCTGCATCTCTTAAAAAAAGTAGATAGTTTTTGAATTTTCATATCTTGCTATTAGAGTCCCCACAACTATTTTTGTCGGAAGAAAATTAGACGTACCAACTTATAAATATCGTTATGTTTATATTCTAGAAACTGTATATATTTTAATAGAACCTTAATGGGGTTTGAACTTATGAATAAAAAAATATTTTTAGCGATAGCAATAATTATTGCATTATTGCCAATTTATCATTCTGGGGTTAACACTCAAGCAACAACTCAACCAGTTGTTAATAACAATCAAATAACTCCTGAAGAAATTGGTATAGGAAGTAAACTAATCTATCAAATTACGCAATTTGAACTAGGTTCTGGCTTTGATCAATTGTTACAAGAGATAACTCAGGATCCAGAAACACCAGAAATAGAAATTGGCTATGATGGTAGTTTAGTAGGAAGCGAAGTATGGTTTTACATTACTCTTGAAGATGAATTACAACTCTTTCAATATGATTATTCTGATGATTATTCCAAAGAAAATATTACTCAAAAGGATGCAATGCAAGTTTTAGCTGGAGTGCAATTAGGTGATGATTTATCAGCTTTTGCAAATCTATCTCAACTATCCTACCCAGATGATGCTGTAAGACAAGATTCTGCTTATTACTATGATTCTTGGCCAATGTCTCATTTTGACACACCAATAACAAGTGACGATTTCTGGGACGGATTTAGTGAGGGTTTTATTGATGGCTTTAATTGGGGATTCAATGATGAAGTAAATGCATACGGTTGGGCTTGGTTTGAATGGCCTGAACCAGATCATTATAATGATATTTTCTGGTTTGCAAGACAATTCGGAGAAATATGGGGATATGAAACAGGACGCGAAGCAGGATATTTAGCCGTAGAAGAAGATTCAGATGACCCTTGGGGAACAAGTTGGTTTGATGCAGAAACAGCAGAAGGAGCTTTTAAAGTAGGTTTCTTAGAAGCTAGAGACGACGGATATAACAAAGGAAGAGATGATTATACAACTGATAGAATACCAGAAAAAGTTTGGACTAATCCTTATGATACAGCTAACCTAGTCAATTTAGGTAAAAAACATGGATACAACAATGCTTGGCCAATGTATTATGATGCAGGTTTCTTATATGAAGGAGCTCAAGAATATTTCAATGACGATATTTATTGGGAGTTATATGCAGAAATGTGGAATACTTATCCTGCAGGTTATGTAGATGGGTTCTCAGATGGTTATGCGGAAGGTACCAATGATGGACAATATGACCATGATTATGGAAGCTATGGAGATAATTTTGAAACTCCTGAAGGATACTGGGATCCCCGTGGAGATTATGAATGGGGATATAATGCTGGTTTAGAAGACGGTTATCAATATGGATATGATGATGGCTACAATATGGTATACGACTATGGAGACTTTATTAATGGAATGTATAATTATATCTGGCAAGCACATGAAGATGGTTTTCAAGTTGGAGCTCAAGATTACATAAATAATCTTGGTTATGATAATTCAACATTCACCTTACCTTATTCCAGTCCAGCTAACATGTTTGAAGAGGGATGCAACTTCATTTATGAAATGATGTACCTTGAAGCTTATGATGATGGATGGAAATATGCTTTTCTTACAGATAGAGATGGAGACGATATGAACTGGTTAGAGCATGAAGGACCATTCTATTACATGTATTTACCTGATTTAATCTTATCTTTAGAATCTGGTTCAATTATACCTGTTCCTACAGATATGATAATGTTCAAGGAATTGAATATTAGTCTGATGGATTATGATATTGATTATGAATACGGAGAAAATACTGACCTCTTTTCAGAACACATGTCACCCTTTAGCATTTATGCTCCAGAAAGTGATTGGACAGAACTAGATACTTGGGATTGGGATTTTGACCCAGATAGTGACATGCCTGGAGTAACTACCACTATTGATGGAGACATATTCGAAATGATTGTTAATTGGGAAGAAGAAGATGGAGACATAGCCTTTGAATTAACAATCCGTTATGATATGACCACTAGTGTTTTACAATACACTGGTTTTAGTGTAGATTTCACAACTGAAACAGATATGTACCTTAATGTAGCAATGGAGTATGAATCAGATACACAAATTAACTTACCAACACCAGATCCAACTTCATGGTCTTATCTAATAGATACATTTAGCTTTAATTATGAATTACCAGATGATGCTCCACCAGAAGTTTCTGATGGTTTAGATGAGTTCAAGAATGGAGGAGAAGATGCTGTTGGAGAAGAATTTATGGACATTGATTGGATTCAACATATTGGTTTATGGAATGAATACAATGTTACATTAAAAGATCCTAACAATCCATCTGATACATCTGATACAGTTGGTGTAATGCAACCCTGTTTGAGTCCTGGTCTGCAAATATTACCTGATTGGGACCTTTGGGGAGGAATTATGCAAACTGGAGATTCATACCTAGCTATGTCAGAATGGATAGGTAATGCAATGGACTTACTAAGTGATGCTAATCCAACCTTTGATGCATTTAGACACGATCTATACTACGATATGAGTACATATCATGATTCAACTAACAACGTAATGTACCTTTATGCTGGTATCTCTGGAGCTTACGAATTACGTGTTGAAATGCTAAATGGAGACTGGGAGTGGGAAGAAACAACTGTTTCTCTATACTTCAAACTTGTTATTTGGACAGCTTTTGATTATACTACTGGTATTTTCCTAGGTGCTGGTGTAGAAGGAACAGTAGATGAAACATTCACTTCAGATATTCCAACATCACCTCAATTTACACTATATGCAGATATTGACATCAGAATTAGAGCAGATTTAATATCCAGTCTAGCAAGTATTACTGATATTCTCACATTTGCAGAAATGCCAGGAAAAGACACTGATGCTCCTGTTATATCTGATGTAACTTATAGTCCAGATAAACCTACTGAAGAAGATACTATTGTTATTAGTGCTAATGTTACAGATGAAAGCGGAGTTTGTTCAGTTATCTTACACTATAAGAATGGTACATCTGATTGGCAAGAAATAGAAATGGTTGATGATGGCACTGGTGTTTACAGCGCTGAAATAGGCCCATTCTCTGCTGATACAGTTGTAGAGTTTTACATTACTGCAACTGATATGACAGTTGATCAAAATGAAGCTGTAGATAATAATGGAGGAGCAAATTACACAATTGAAATAAAAGGAAAAGGTGTCCTTGGAATTGGATTCAATTTTGTAGATGTTCTCATTATGGGTCTAGGATTAATCAGTATAGCTTCTCTCCTTACATTAGTAAAGAGACGAAAATAAAAAATTACAATAATTTTTTTCTTTTTTTCTTTTTATTTTTCATTTATTTTTAATTAGATTTGAAATTGCCAGTGAAAAAGAAAACTGAAATAAAAATAAAAAAGAAAGGAAAGATAAATGAAACTAAATAAAAGGGTTTTTTACTAATCCCAAAGCCATTAAAGTTTTTAGTATTTTCATTCCTATTCTGATTTTGAAATCCATTTTTTTAGCTGTCACACTTAATTTAGAAACACGTATATATGGTACTTCATTGTTCAGTCCTTGTCTACGTTCTTTAGAGATTAGATCAATATTTTGTATAAGTTCAGGTATTGTTCCTGAAATAGTAATATCTTGAACTGGAAAAGCTATTTCACCATTCTTGATGTACCAACCAGAACCAGTAACAGAAAATCTTCCAGAAGAGAAGTCGCTCATGTGTATTCCCATGAAGTTCTGAAGCATAAAACCTTCTTTGGTCTCTTGAATCATTTCTTCTTTTGAAGAATCACCTGGTTCAATTATAGTAGCATAATTTCCAATTGAAGGAGAGCGTTTGATGGGATTTCCTCCAAAAAATCCTCCTCTAGTTGCTTTGCCATTACTTTCCATGTTTAGTTTATTGGCATAATAGGAATTCAAATAATAGGTTTGTAATATTCCATTCTCTATTAAAGTTGTTTTTTGAGTGGGTACTCCTTCAGCGTCATAATTTGTACTTGTTATCATATCTGGATGAAGAGGATCATCGATTAAAGTAAAATTATCTGCAGCTACTTTCTCACCTATTTTATCAGAGAAAACAGTTTCTCCTCTTGAAGCCTTATCTCCTCTTAGTAAGTCTGTTAGTATCATAAATAATCCACCGAAAAGGCCATATGACCCTTCTGGAGGAAGAATAATAGGATACTCTCCTGATAATGACAAAGTTTGAGGTTTAGCTACTGCTAACGTTTTTTCAATGGCTTTTTTAGTTATTTCTTGTGGGATAATTTTTCCCCATTCTCTAGCTCCTTCAAAATGAAAATCATAAATAGGAAAGCCATGAATAGACAAAAATCCAATTCCTAGTCCATATCCTGCTTCTTGTTTGTATATATCTATTCCTGAAGTGTTTTTTAGAAAAGTTTCTCCTGAGTCAATGTTTCCCATTGCAGTTAAGAAATATAGATTCTTGGGTAGTTTAGAGGGAAGAAGTTGTTCAAAAGGTTCTACAGATTCGTCGATCCCCATATCTAAAAACTTTTTATCCAGCTTAAGTGGATGTTCTGCTTTTTTAGTTTCTGGAAAAGGAACAATATCTGGATCTGGTTTTTTAGTCTTAGCATTTTGGATGGCTGCTTTTACTGTTTGCTGTATGTCTTCGCTTTTAAAAGAAGAAGTATACGCAAAACCATAAGCATTGTTTGCAATAACTCTAAATGCAATTCCATGTAAAATACCTAAATTATGTTTTGGTTTGTTTTTCTCTAATTCAAGATTAAAAGTTTTTTCTAGTATTCCAAAACCTTCAGCGTGTTCTGCACCATTCTTTTTTGCATATTCTAGACCAATATCTAGAGCCTTTTGTATTTTATCTTTTAAATCACTACTTACCATTTGTTTCACCTATCCTACAACAATGTTCTTAACTGCAAGCCAACCTCCTGAGACTCCTACAGGAGCAGATTGACCATCTTTTCCACAAAAACCTATGCTATCCAGGGGGTTTTCAAATTCAGGAGAAACACCAATTATTTTATTTAATGTTTCTAAGGTATTGCCGGCTAAAGTAGTAGGACGATATCTTTCTCCTATTTCACCTTTCTCGATTTTATACAGCTCTGCTACACCAAAGTTAAAAGTACCTTTAATTGGGTCTACTTGTCCTCCTCCGCCTTGCATGAGGAGAAAACCTTCTTTAGTCAATTCTAGCAACTCTTCAGGTTTCATTGGATCTTTTGCTGGAGCAATATATGTGTTGGTCATTCTAACGATTTGAGGAACATTATAAACTTCAGCTCTAGCATTGCCTGTAGGTTTAAGATTAAAGTGAGCAGCTGTAGCTCTATCAGTAAGGTATGTTTCAAGAACTCCATTTCTGATAATATAAGTTTTCTGCCCTGGTACTCCCTCATCGTCGTATTTAATATAACCAAAAGTGTTTACACCGTTGGATTTAATCATTGAACCATCATCTATAAGATTTACAACTGGGTTAGCTATTCTTTTTCCCAATTTATTACGAAAAACTCCTGCTACTTGAACAAAGTCTCCTTCAGCTGAATGCCCAGCAGCTTCATGTGCAAATAAGTGGTTAATTGTACCATCTAAAACTACTGGATACCTGCCTGATTTAACCTTAGGAGTTTTTAGCCCTTCAATAGCTCTTTCTTTAGCTTGTTTTCCTGTTTCTTCAGGAGAACGAATGTCGAATAATTCTAATCCTCCAATGTGACCAATTCTACTCCTACCTTCTATTGTTTCTGCTCCTTCTCTAGCAACACTTGTACAAACCATCATTACATAAGGAACTTTATATTCAATTCTTAATCCTTCTGTAGTAACAAGAATTTGATCTCTCATAACTTCTCTATACATAGTTAAACGAGACTTTATCCTCTCGTCTTCTTGTGCTTTATCTGCTTCTAGAGTTAATTTTATTTTTTCATCAAAGCCAAAGTCTTTAATTTTCTTTTTTTGTTCTCCAATAAATTTATCTTCGATAATCTTAATTTCAGCAAGTTTAATATCTTCTTTCTTCTGTTTAACGTTCAGTTTATTAGCTTGCAAAGCCATAGAGACTACTTCTTCATATTTTTCAAAAGGGCCATAGGCAAAACCCCAGGCGCTTTGATTGAGTACTCTTACTCCTATACCTGACTCTATGCCTGTACTTGAAGTTTCAATTCTTCCATTAACAGCTTTTATTTCTGTCATGAGAGAACTCTCAGCTCTTATGTCTGCATAAGTTACTTTTTTTTCCTCTAAAAGTTTAAGAACTTTAGAAATTGTTTCTTCTCGCATTGTAATCAAAAATAATTCTAAATCTATATTAATAAACCTATTCAAATTTTTACATATCTTTGGAAAGATTAATCTACTAGATATTTCAATTAATCACGAGCAAAATGAGCCAAAATCAACACATTAATGTTGTAGAAAATTACTATAATGTACTTTCTAACATTGAAAAAAGTGCTAAAAAAGTAGGACGAGATCCATCAGAGATTACTTTGGTTGGAGTAACAAAGAGAATAGAAGTTCAGAGAATAGTTCCTGTATTAAAAGAAGGTTTAACAACAATTGGTGAAATAGTTGGAAAGGATCTAAAACAAAAGTATGAGCTGTTAAAACACAATAATGTTTCTATTCATGTGATTGGAAAATTACAGTCAAATAAAGTAAAATATGCAGTTGAAAAATGTGATCTTGTTCAATCAGTTCATAATGAAAAAATCCTTTCTTTAATTAATAAAAGAGCAAAAATGAACAAAAGAGTTTTTCCAATATTCTTACAGGTTGACTTTAGTAATCTTGAAGTCAAAAAAGGATTAAATCTGGAAGAAACCAAAAATATCATCCACCTAATCAAAACAAAATATAATTTTGTTCAAATACAAGGTTTTATGACAATTGCTCCTTTGCAATATATGGAAAATAGAAGAATTCTTGCAAAATTCTTTAAAAAAACAAGAGAGTATGTAGATAAAGAGCTTGTTCCAAAAATAGAATATGATAACTTGCAACTCTCAATGGGTATGACAGATGCATATCAACTCGCAATTGAAAACGGTTCAACAATGGTAAGAGTTGGAACAGCAATATTTGGTCCTCGAAACAAATGATTTTTTATTTATGTTTAAGAGTATTATTTTTATAACAGTATTTCATTATCTTTTAATAGTAGTTAAAGTAGGTTTAATCAATGGCAATCTGGAGATTAGTTAAAAATTCTATAAGATTCGCATTCAGAGCAAAAAAAAGATGGATAACATTTGTGATAATATTTGCTCTCCTGTCTGCTTTTGTAACACTTTTTGTAAGTACTTTCAATGGTTATTCAACTGAAAAACTGATGTCTCAAAAAGGATTCTATATTAAAGCTGCAGGAACAAGTGAAAATGCAGGAACGGTAACAGAACAACAAGGAAATAACTTTTATGAAGAGATAATAGCTCTTACCCAAGTAGAAAAAGTGACACTATTTCGTTATTTTGACTTAGGAAATTCGGTACGTATTTTCAGTGTCGAACCAGATTCAAGATGGATGTTTCTAGAAGCAAAACCTTCTAAGATCGTAGATGGTAAATATATTACAAAAGATAATGAAGCCTTAGTTTCTCTTGATGCTTCAATTACAGCTGATATAGGAAACATATCTGCATCTTTATCAGCAACATTACATAAAGGAGAAGTGTTAAGTTTCAAAAAAGATAACAATGAACTTGATATAACCATTGTTGGAGAAATTGAAGATACAATAAATGCTCCAGGAAAGTTTAAACTATTTGTATCAGATACAACTTTTGATCAAATTCAAGAATTTTATAGCGACAATTCTCCAGTATTTTGTTATAGTATCGCAATTTTAGTTAAGGGAGATTTGTTTAAACCCTTTAATCATGATATAAAAAATAATATTGAAACCCTTTCCCCTCAATCTAGTATAATATGGATTAATCCTGATGATCCAGCAGAAACAAGCGAGTATGGAGTGTGGGCAGAACCACTTGTTCCAGACGCTAGAGCATCTGAAAAACAAAGGTTAACAGACTTTTTGTATTTCTTTGTTGGAATTTTGGGAGGAATGATTCTTGTTTTGTTGTATAATGCTTTAATTGTATGGTTTAGAAAAAGAGAGATAGCTGTTTTACGTGCAATGGGTTATAAGAAAAGAGAAATAAGAATAAATTTATTAGGTGAAAGTTTGACAATAAGCTTATTGGGTTTCATAATAGGTCTTTCAGCCATGCTAATCTATTTCTGGACACAAGGGTTAACATTTACAAATCAAGTAATCACACCATTAACTTTATTGATGTCATTTGGAATTGTGGTTGGTTTGTCAATTCCAGGATTGTTAATATCTAGTGTGTCTTTTACAAGAGTTAATCCAATTCTATTGTTTAAAGCAAGGTGAGAAAAATGAGTAGTAATGCAATATTAAAATGTGAAAAAGTAACAAAAATTTACCGTAGAGGGCGTTCAGAATCTGTTCACGCTTTGAAAGATATAGATCTTGAAATTCGTCCTGGAGAAATAATAATGATCGCTGGTCCTTCTGGTTCGGGAAAAACAACATTGTTGAACGTTCTTTCTGGCTTAGATAAACCAACAAAAGGAAAAATATTCTTTAATATATCTAAAGCGAGTGACAAATTCAAAGTTAAAGGATTGGATGAAGAACCAACTAAAAAACAAAAATTTATAGATATTACACAGTGGGATGAAAAACAATTAACAGAGTATAGACGATACAATGTGGGCTTCATCTTTCAAGCTTGGGAGTTAATACCAACACTTAAAGCGATAGAAAATGTGGAATCAAGTTTATATCCTTTAGATATTCCCATAGGAGAAATAAGAGATAGAGCAAAAAAACTGTTCCGTAAAGTACAACTATTTGACAAAGAAAATGCTTTTCCAGACCAACTCAGTGGAGGAGAGCAACAAAGAGTAGCTATATGTAGAGCATTAATTAAAGAACCAAAGATCGTATTTGCAGATGAACCTACAGGAAATCTAGATAGTGAGACTGGAGAACAAATTTTAAGGCAAATGAAGTTAATTAGTAGAGAAGGAGCAGCAGTAGTACTCTCTACTCACAATTTAGAATTAAGAAAGTTTGCTGATAGAGTTATTAGATTACACGATGGTCAAATAACTTATTAATTTATAAAAGGAAGTGAAAAATATGAGTAATATATTCTTGAAATTGATCAGCAGTGATTTTGCTGGAGAAGAAAGAGAAAAAGTAGAATATTCTGCAATAGTTGGATTTGCTTTGGACCACTTCAATAAGGGGGAACAACTAGAAGGAATCTATGTGTGTTATCTCCCCTTTTTTGGAATAAGAGTGAATGAATCAAACTTTGCCATTATCAATGCATTAGATAAAGGAAAAAATCAGTTGTCTGTAAATAAAATCCCTGATTCCTCTGATATAAAAAAAATATTAAGTTCAGATATATCGATTCAAGAAAAATATAAACAAATTGAGTCTAGGCTTCTAAAAAAGAATGAAGAAGTAATAGAAGTAAATGGGATTTTGAATAGAGATGGAATACAAGGATTAGCTAAACTTTTGCCACAACATACAGGAACAGCTAATAATAACTACAAAAAACTAAGTCCTATAATTTCTAGAGAGGAAGTGACAAACCAGATTCGTAAACTTCAGAATTATATTTTATCTGATATTGAAGTAGAAGAAAGAATAAATGCTTTTTTGGAAGATCTTGAGATAGTTATAACCAATGAGATTGAAAAATTAAAGAAAGAGAGAGTAAGTACAGAGAAAAAATACGCTGAAAAAATAGCTAAAAAGAAAGCAGAGATTCAACAAAAACTACAAGAAATGGAAGCTGAGGAAAAAGCAGAACACGCTAAAATAGACAAAGAAGTAGCAAAAAACCAAGCTAATGTAATTAAAAGTTTGCAATCAGATACTAGATGGAAACAATATGAGAATGATATTAAAAGTCTAGTAGCAAATTATAATAAATTTTTATCCAAAATTAATGCTGCTAAAGACGAAAAAGACTTAGAGTTATTAGTTAAAGAAATAGATATTCTTCAACAAGATGTTCAATCAATAGGTATAGGATTGAATTCTGCTTTATCTGAAGTAAAAAACAGACATCTTGAATATGGTGACTATGAACAACAAGGTATAGTAGACAAGAGAAATATATCAGAAAGACTTGAGTCTTTAAGAGAAGAAGAAAGGACAGCATATAGATCAATTGAAAATGAAAAAGAAACTGCTTTACAAGATATAGATAAAGAAATTAATGACGCAAAATCAATACTTAAAGAACTAAAAAACAAAAAGAAAGATCTCAAAAAACAAATCATGCAGAATTATGAAATGAAAGGGACTGATTTTACTTTGAATGCTGACGTTTTAGGTGTAGAACCAACAGTTAATAGTATAAATATATATGTTCCTTTAGCAATTGCTCGATATAAATACAAAAACAAGCTAGGACATATCGTCATTCCTCCATTCGAAATAGCAAACAATATGAGTAAACCAAAGAAATTAGCACTAGTTGGAGTTAATGGAAATATTGGTTTTGATTGCATAGGAATATCCTTGCTTTCAAAAATAAAAAGAAGTTTGGAATATCTACTTGATGAAAATCAAAATCTGCAAAATGAAATTATTGGAAACAATAATGAAGTAATAGAAACAGGAGATTTAAATAAACTTAATGATGGCGTAGAACTATTAGAGCAGAAAAAGAAATGGAAAGATAAACAATCTGATAGGATCATACTTCAATATAGAAAAGTAAGAAGTTCAAGATCTTAAATCCTTTTTACTTTTTTACATTATAATGAAAAACTCTTTTTTTCTTCTTTTTTGAAAATAGAACAAGATTTAATACATATTAATCTTATAACTTCATTTTATAATGTATATTTGTAAACTCAGAAACAAAGGTTCAAAAACATAGTAAGAAGCCTTACTCCTAGGTTATGAAATCTACAAAATTTATTTTTACTACTCTTAATCTTTCTAAAGAGTTCCTAGAATCGATTTTTACATTGGCGAGCAAAATAGAACAAAATCTTGAAAATTATTCAGACAAGTGTAAGGGTAAAATATTAGCTACTCTCTTTTTTGAACCTAGTACAAGGACAATGTTATCTTTTGAAAGTGCAATGTTAAGATTAGGAGGTTCAATATTAGGTTTTTCTAGTGCTAAAACCAGTAGTTTAGCAAAAGGAGAAACTATTGCTGATACTCTGAGAATGATTAATGGATATGCAGATATAGCAGTTATACGACATTTCTTGGAAGGAGTAGGAGAAATAGCTAAAAAATATTCATCTATACCTGTTATTTCTGGGGGAACAGGAACACAAGCTCACCCAACCCAAGCGATGCTAGATCTATATACAATAAAAAATGCATTTGGTACAATTGATGGACTCAAAGTTGCATTGATGGGCGATCTAAAATATGGAAGAACAATTCCTTCTCTTTTATATGGGTTAGCAAAATATGAAAACGTTACTGTATATTTAGTATCTCCCAAAGAACTAAAGATAAGAAATCATGTGAGACAAAGGTTGAAAGATTTTAACTTAAAATTCTATGAGATAGATGACGTTTCTCAAATAATTGATGAATTAGATGTGTTATATGTTACCAGAATACAAAAGGAAAGATTTCCTGATCAACTGGATTATGAAAGATTAAAGAGCTCCTATAAAATTTCACCTAGCACACTTAAAGATACAAAAAAATCTTTTATTTTACTACACCCTCTTCCTCGAGTGGATGAAATAACTCCAGAAGTAGATGATTTGGGTTGTGCAAAGTATTTTGAACAAGCAAAAAATGGAGTATACGTGAGAATGGCAATTATTCTCAAGTTACTTGGAGTTGAATGAAATGGAAACAGTAAAAGAAAAAAAATTAATCGTAACAAAAATCAAAGAAGGAACTGTTATTGATAGAATTCCTCCAGGAAAAGCTATGAAAGTTTTACATGTTCTTGGTATTAATGAGAATTACCCCTATACTGTGGCTTTAGCTATGAGGGTTAAATCAAAAAAAATGCAATTAAAGGACATTGTAAAAATTAAAGGAAAAATGTTAACTCCTGAAGAAAGTCAAAAATTATCTCTTATAGCTCCAAACGCTGTTGTAAATATCATTAATGATTATAAAGTAGAGAAAAAGATAGTTCTGGAAATCCCTGAACAGGTAAGTGAAATAATAAGGTGCTTAAATCCAAACTGTGTCACTAATAATAGAGAACCTGTTTCTCCCATTTTTTCTGTTGTATCTAAGGAACCTTTAATTCTCAGATGTAAATATTGTGACAGATTACTTGAAGGGCAAAACCTTTCTGAGCAATTATAGTAAAAAATGGTTATTTTACTTAATTTAGAATTGAAAAAAAGAAAAAATCATTAATTCTTTTTTAATTATCACATAAGAAGATTATTTCTCTTCTGCAGAAATTGATGGATAGTCAGATAATCTAAATATTGCTTCTTTCATAGTTTCTATTAAGTCAATTACCTTTTTATCTCCTTGTTCAAGTAAATAATTTGTTGCAACTTTAATCCCATCGATTAAAGGTTCAGTCATCTCATCAAACTTATACCTTGCTACAAAACGAATAATATCACTTATTACTACTAATCTGTCTAAATGCCTTGTCATCTTCTTAAAGTATTCAGGTTCAATGTAACATTTAACAATCCAGTTTTTTCCTCCAGATATAACAGAAATATTGTCAAATCTGTAAAGAGCTGTTACTTCACTTTTAGTTGTAAAAATCTCCTTAGGAATAGTCCCAAGATCGATATAGAAACCTTTTCTATCTGTTGATAGTTCTAAATCACGGTTAATGAACGAATCATGAATTAGACGAATATAATTGTTAATCAGCTTAATTAAAGTATTGCCGAGAGAGCGCATGTTAATGTATAGGTTTGTTTCGAACTCTTTTCTAGTTTTACTTTTTGTCCAAGCTCTTTTAACAGTAAGCATTGCACTTTTTGCATCTTGAATCATTTGATTATATGAATCATCAATAACATAGTCGGGGATTCTACGATAAAGTAAAATAGAAAGAGCAATCTCTAGGAAATTTTTTGGCAATTCTTCTAATTCTCGTTCTCTTACTTCTTTAATTGTTGCATCAATTTTTGTCTTGCATTCTTCTACACTAGGAGTAAATTGATTAGGTTGAAGTTTTTTGTAGTGAAAAGCGTCATCAATCCACTTTTCATAATTTTTCCTGATATAGTCTAAATGCGTGTCAATGGTACCTATTTTGAACTTTACCCAGTGTTGAATGTCAGAAAATATTTTTTTGTTTACAGGTTCCCATGATTTTATTATTTTTCCTCTTATTTTCTTAAGTTCTTTTTCAGCAGAAGTGTAAAGTTTTTTTGCTATTTCGCAGTAATGAATATCATTGCTCCTTAGTTGAGCAAAAGAGGAAAGCAAAGTCTGTAAAGCTTTTTGAACCTTACTTGAATTCTTATTCCAAATATCATAACAACTAACATGATAGTTTTTGTTTGCAAAGTTTTCTGGAACATCTTTGAATTCAGGAAAAGATGGAAATGATTCTTTAATCTCTGGAAGTAAATTAGCATTTCTTAATTTAGATACTCTTTCCTTTTGGAATAGTGTGATGAGATTATCCAATTTAGCTACTATGTCTGATTCAAATTTGAATATTTTTTCAGGATAACTACTCATCATTTTTCTAATTATAGAATTCTCATAACTTGCGTAAAGAATTTTATGGTCAATTAAACAAGCTGTTAAAATCTCAGCATTTGATTCTGCTTGCGATAGGGAAAAAACACTATTGTCATATCTAACCGTTAAACTTGGTTTCAGTAATAATTCATAAACTGAAATTGTTCTTTTATCAAATTTTAGTTGTATTTTACCAAAAAAACTCTTTTTATGGACTACAGGTACAGACTTAATATACGCTTTTAGAAAACCAGTGTTTATGGCTCCTCCTATCAAATCTCTCGCTGTAAGACTTAATTGTTTGCCTATTTCAAGTTCTCTTTTACGTATATCTTGAATATAGTTGGAAACGATAGACGAGAAAATATATAATGGAATGATTTTTTTGAAAGAATTTATTATGTATAAATAAATATTACCGAGAATGGAATTAAAGAATTGATCTTCAACGATCTTGACTAATGTTGAAATGATTGCTCTCTCTAGAGCCTTTGAGAAGATAACTGATTCCTCAATATTTGAAATCTGGAGTCTCTCTCCCACACCAGCATTTTCAATAATTGAAGTAAGTTCTTTGAGAAGATTTTTACTTATATTTGTAAGTTTTTGAATTTTGCTAATAATAAATTCTTTTTTAAGATTAAGTGTTGATCCACCCTTCTTTGATTTTTTAACCGATTTTATATTTTCTTCACTGATAATAGCAAAAGTAAAATCACATATGACGCTCCAAACACTTGGTGGAAGTTCTCTTTCTTTGAATGAACTTATTAGTTGGTTAAAGAAAAGCCTTGCTCCTTGAAGAATTAGAGGTTCAGCGTCTTCTGTTAATGCATTACAAATAATATCCCCTTGATTGATTGTACTTATTTTTTCTTTAATCATACTTTGAAGTTTTTGATATATTTTAACATCTCTAAAATCAATTAATCCCATTAGTGGCTGCTTTTTAGCAATGTTTAGAATAATTTCTTTGCTTAATTCATCAGCAATAAAAGTTTCTGCTGAATGTATCGCAGAAATTGAAAGATTAGGGTAAATAGAGTTAATTTTCTTTTCTACTTTTTTACCTAGATATTCATTAATTAAGTCTTCAGCGTTGGGAGAATGTTTCTTGAGATAATTTTCAATTCTAGATGATATTTCATCTACTGCATATCTAGGTTTTTTATATTGTAAAATAGTAAAAGGATTCTCAAGAGAAATAACATTTAAAATGTCTTGAGAGAGCATTTGGATAATAAGTTGACGTTTAAATGAGTTAATTGTTCCTTTGTCCCATGATTGTTCCTCTTCTTTTAGCCACGCATCTAAATTTTTCATCTGAAGAAGAGTAGGGAAGATATCTGGTTGTGTAGCTGCTTTTTCTATATGTGCATTAATTAAATTAATGAAAACAGAACTGTTTTCCTTTATGCTGATTTTTTGTCTTGCAATTGTACAAGCATTAAGAAATGATTTAGAAACATAATCTGGAGAAACAGTTCTTCCTGATTCTACATTATCATAAAAATTAGGCGTAAGAGTAATAAATTTACCAAAGGATAAAGCTAATTCTTGTACTAAACTTTCATCCTCAATTGAAATTGAATTAGCTGTCTCAGAACGAACAATGTATTGAACAACAATATTTGTTTCTTCGCTAGGCATAGTAAAGCTACCAAAGCGAACAAATTCATTCTGACCTGTCATAAATTGTGAATCGCTAACATTAACTTCTGTAGTCATTAAACTTTGTAGTGACAATAAAATACCTTGCATCATACTTGAATCTTTAGGTAAATGACCTACTGAAGCAAAACTTATTCCCGCATCACTACCAACAGAAATCCATAAATCGTAGGGATATTCTTTACTCATATTTCTCACATAACCTTACTGTTCCCCAGACACTAGTTCTAATATATAAAGCGTGTCTTATATTCTTTTCGAGTAAAATTACTCCAATAACTAGATTGTTTACATCATTTTTAAATGATTTTTTAGGTTCTGAGAATAGAAAAAGTGAGAAAATGAAGAAAAGAAAGTTAAACTGTTTTAAAAAAGAATAAAGAAAAAATTGAAAACTTTTTTTTCTGAATTTTAGTCTATAGTCAATAGTGTCTGAAACCTCTCTTTTTTCTTAGGAGGATTTAAGGGTTCTATACCAATGCTTTTTGCCTTTTTCTTTCTTTTCTGAATCCATTTCATATAATATTTTAGCAGCTAAGTTAGCAGCTTGAATTGCTTCTTTTTCACCCTTTGTAGCGAATTCATTTGTAACTCTATTGGCATAAACTGCACAAATAGCTCCAGTTCGCAATCTGTAAATTTGTCCTAAAGTAAAAATATGCGACGCCTCCATCTCAAAGTTAAGAACACCCATTTTCTGTAAGTCAGGGACTATTAAATCCGTTTTACTTAATTTATAATTGTTAACTCCTGGACGACCTTGGCCTAGATAAAAACTAGATGATGAAGCAGTTATTCCAAGATGATATCTGAATCCTAATGTTTCACAAGCTTCAATAAGTGCAAGAACTAGTTCATAATGAGCCATCGCAGGATATTCAGGAATAGCATAAAATCTGCTTGAACCTTCCATTTTTACTGCTCCAGTGCTGATTATGAGATCTCCCAATTCTATTCCTGGCTGTATTGCTCCTGATGAACCAACACGAATAAAAGTATCACATCCAATATTTACTAATTCTGTCATAGCTATCTCACATGCAGGAGTACCAATGCCTGTAGATGTAACACTTATAGGAACACCATGTACTTTTCCTGTATAAGAGTAATATTGCCTGTGAGCTGCAACTTGGCGCATTTCATCCCATGAAGAAGCAATTCTTCTTGCTCTTTCTGGATCTCCTGGAAGTAAAACAAGTCCTTTTAAATCTCCCGGTTTGCATTCTATATGATACTGCATTCCTTGCTCAAAAATGGGTTTATCAGCTGATACTTTTTTCGACATTCTTTCACTTCCTAATTTTTTTTAAAATTTCTAATGCTTTATCATATGTTATTTCTTTTAATTCTATAAGTTTACTGGCTACTTTTTCCATTTCTTCTCCTTTGGCACCTATAGATACTGCAAGATTGCGAGCATGAAGTGACATATGACCTGCTTGTATTCCCTCACTTGCTAGTGCTCGAATAGCTGCTAAGTTTTGTGCTAATCCTACAGACCCTGCTACTATAGCCAATTCTTCTGCTGTAGAAACATTAAGAATTTTTAATAAAGTCTTATAAGTTGGATGGACATGAATAGCTCCTCCCACAATTCCAACAGAGAGAGGTAATTCCAGATAACCCACTAAATCTCCATTCTCATCCTTTTCAAATTTAGATAATGAAGAATAGTTTCCATCTTTTGAAGCATATGCATGAGCTCCAGCTTCAATTGCACGAGTGTCGTTGCCAGTCGCAAGCATAACAGCTGTTATTCCATTCATAATACCTTTATTATGTGTAACAGCTCTAAAAACATCATGTTTAGCAAAGTCATAAGCAAATAGAATATTTTCAACTACTTCATCTCCTCCTAGAAGCTCTTTATCAAATGTAGCTTTGACTTTAACAATACGTTTGATGGCATAATTAGATAAAATCCGAAGCAAAACTTTACAATCAACAATACTTTCAATGAAAGGTTGTAATTTTTCTAACATAGTATTAACTGCATTAGCACCCATTGCATCTTTTGTATCAACAATTAAGTGCAGAATGAAATACTCTCTTAGATCTCCTTTAACTCTCCTTATTTCTATGTCTTTAGCTCCTCCACCTAATTTTACTAAAAATTCATTTGTGGAGTTTGCAATTTCTATAATTTTTTTCTTGTTTGAAGAAATGATCTGTTTTACAGCTTCGAAAGGTTCTGAAGTTAAAAGTTGTATTTGTCCAATTACTATTGAACCTGAATATTCAGCAGTAAATCCTCCTTTCTTTCTAGCTATTTTTGCAGCATGACTAGCTGCAGCAACAACAGAAGACTCTTCGATAACCATGGGAATAAGATAATCCTTGCCGTTAATCTTGAAATTTGTGGCTATGCCAATGGGAAAAGGTATTTTTCCTATTGTATTCTCTATCATAACTTCAAAGACAGAATCATTGATTTCTTGATCTTGTAAATACTTGAGGTCTTGTTCATTGAAATTAAACATTGAAGCAATAATATTTCTCCTTTCTTCCTGTGAGAAAGAATAAAATTTTGGTATTCTTGAATTAAGGCTCATCAAGGATAGAAACTAAGCAGAAATTTAAAAACTTTTCAAAATAAGTTTAGATAAGACAAATGTCTAAAGAATAATAAAAGAGGTTTATAATTCTTCCAAAACTTGGATAGTTTTATCTTGGAATTTTCGCATGATACGAGTAACATAGCCTGCAATTCTATTTCTCATGTGTTTTGTCATAGGACTGCAAACTTGTTCAACGACATGCTTATTATTTTGAAAATCTAAATTTAATTGATCATGAAAGTCTCTAACTATTTGTTTAGCGAGTTTTTTGATTTGACTTGTTCTTACATTACCCATATAATTCACCTAGGATTGGAATCTCTCGTTAGTTTTTCTTGAATTCAATGAAATAGGTAGGAATTTAAAACTTTTGTTCATTTAGAATTATTTGTTAAATTTAAAGAATAAAAAATGAAATTTCCGACAGAAAAAGTAAAAATAAATTTAGAAATAAAATTGTTCATCTACATGTACAATTATCCCACTTTTTGTAATAGTGAACGGTCTTTCCATCATCTCATGTTTTTGTCCACGCATTTTTCGAATATTAAGGCTTCTTACACCTAGAGTATTGACAAATTTGTAATTGAGGACAATTACTCCTTGACTCATAAACTCTTCCACTCCAAAACGGGAAACTTCAGTTCCTGCCATTTCACTTGTTAATATTGTTGTGCAATCTAAAGAGCTCATTACTGCAGAAAGCTTAAGGATCTCTCTTCTGATTTGTTGTTCACTAGCCATCGAAAGAGCTAAGGCAGTAATACTGTCAATAACAACTCTTTCGGCTCCAATTGCATCTATAGTTGTAATTAACTGGTTAATGAGTTCGTCTACATCTACAGGAGTTTGAAATTTCTCATTAGAACTAACTCCAGCTCTAGGACTAAAACCATCGATTATCACTAATAAATCTTGTTCTTCAAGTTCTCGAAGATTCCAACCGAAATTAAGGCATTGTTGTCTCACATGTTCTGGGTGTTCATCAAATGAGACGAAAATACCTGTTTCTCCAGCAGAGACAATACCATGATAAAGAAATTGGTGGCCAAAAGTAGACTTTCCTCCACCAGCAGGCCCAGCTAATAATATTGTTCTTCCTTTAGGAAGACCACCACCCAAAATTTTGTCTAGTCCTGGAATACCAGTTTCTACTAATTCCATTATTATCACAAAAAGATAATAACTAGGAAATAATAAGTTTTTGCACATTGCAAAGTCTTTTCAGAATCAAGCTGAAGATTTGTAAACTCAATCAATATCGTCTTCTACTTCATCAATGTTAATTGTTTCCTCTCTTTTAGGTAAGTGCCATCCTCCTCCTGGTGTTTTAATAACTACTGTTGGATCACTAGTTTGATCGATGAATATTAGTAGTTCAACATTGAATTTTTTCTTTACATAAGAAGAAGCTTCTATAATAGTATATTTTCCATCAACTAAGTAGATAATTGAACCTAGCACTGCTTTTTCAATACAAGAGCTCTTTTCATCTACAATCCCCACTCTTGCTGTTAGATCCCAGTTCATTGTTCTAATTAAGGGAACAAATCCAATATTCTTGATTTTTATTGTTTCAGAAGAGAGAATGTAATAGGGAGAGCTCATCTCTTTTGGATATTCTTCAAGTAATTTTGGTGAAGAACTAACAAACCTCTTTAGTGCAGATTTAGAACTCTTTAACTTAAGAACAGGTTTATATGAATCTTTGATTTTTGGAGATTTTCTAATAAGCTTATCATAATATTCTTCAATAGTTGTTTTCAATTCTGGGATACCAGAAAAAAATAACCAGGTAAGAAATTCTAAACTTAAAATACACAAGCCATAGTTTTCAGAGTTTAGAGCTAAATGGAAAGATTGCTCAAACATTAAACGTGATTGTAATGTTTTTCCTTGTTGCATAAATTTAAATCCAATTTGATTAATAAACTCTATATCTTCGTAACTTCTTGGAACAGCTTTTTCTTCAAATTTTCCGTTACTTAAAACTACAGAGAGTAAGATAAGTGTATGAACTAAATTGGCTAAATCTGGTCTATTACGTCTAATGCACAAATCTTCAAAGGCAGGAGTAAAATATGAAGGCAATCGATGAATCTGTTCAGTTAATAAAAGTAAAACTATCCTGAGGAAATGAATTTCCATATCTAAATCAGTGACAACTGCATTACTCTGGAAGAAAATCATTAAAAGTTCATCCATAAAGACTCTTCCAAGTTCAAGTTCTCTATTTTCAATAAGGCATATGCATGCAAGGTAAAGAAGACGGCTTAAAAGAACTAATGAAGAATTATAAATAGGATGGTCTTCAATATCTGATGAAGCTAATCGCCAATCTACTATAGCATCTATTATTTCTCTAACTCTAGAAATCAGTTCTGGTTGTAATTCTTCGTATTTTTCTTCTCTGAAATCTGTTTCAAGAATGCTAAGATCCTCCCATACTTCAGCGATTAGTTCCTTTAATTGTAAAGCTTGTATAGAAAACTCTTCTTCACTTATGTCTCCTTCTTTGATTTCGCTCATCTTTTCTTCATATTCAGCTTTAATTACAGAAATTGCTGAATCAAAAATTTTTGAGATGCGCTTAACAGGATCATAGCGATTCGTACTACTGACTGAATAACGTATTTCTGCACTGAAAAGTTTTCTTTCCAACTCTTGAAGAAATCTAAGAGAGGAAGAATCATCACACTTTTTTATAAGATAACGAATAAAAGCACTATCAATATAAGATTGAATATTAACTAATTCTGCAGTTTCGACGAGTTTAATGTCGCTACTAACAATTTTTGCTTTAAGTTTGTACGCTACATAAATTACACTTAAATCCGGTTTTTGAGGAACACTAGTGGTAAGTGAATAAAGTCTTGTTAGAAATTGGTTAAAATCTTCTGTATCCACCTTCTCAACTGAAATGTGAGGTTCAAGTTCACGAAAAAGAAAATGTCTCATCTCACCTTTTATATAAGAAGTGATGACAATCTTTATTTTGAGTTTCTTTACTATTTGAGCAAACTTAGAGTACTTTTGAGGTTCAGATTGAAAACCTGAAATAAAGAAGTTAGTGTCAACTACAAATGCTTCCATTAATATTATTATAATTCATTACCACATAAAACATTTTTGCAAATATTAGGAAAAAAAGACTAAAATAATTATTAAAAAATGGTCAGTTTACAAATTTATACAACATTATAGTAAATCTCTGTTAACCCTTCTTCTAAACGTATCTTTGGATTAAAATTAAGTTCTTTCTGAGCTTTAGAAATTGAACAATAGCTGTGTTTTATGTCTCCAGTTCTTGGTTCTGTGTAATTTATTGACAAGTCCTTCTTTCCAATTTTAAGAAGTAAATTTGCAAGTTCTAAAATCGAAGTTTGCTTTCCTGTACCTATATTATAACTTTCTCCGTTGGATTTGTCGTTTTTTAAGACGAGTTTTATAGCAGAGACAACATCTTGAACATGTATAAAATCTCTTGTTTGTGTTCCATCGCCTTCAATAATTGGTGAAGAATTAAGATGAATTAGATGTATAAATTTACTAATAACTCCAGAATAAGGATCATCTATTTTTTGTAGGTTGCTGTAAAGATTAAATAGGATAAGAGATGTAGTAGGAAGATTATATAGCGAATTATATAACATCGTGTAACGTTCTCCAACAAGCTTAGATAAACCGTAGGGAGAAAGAGGTTCACGAGGATGTTCTTCAGTAATTGGAAGAAATTTTGGTACTCCAAAAGTAGCTGCAGAACTTAAATAAACGAACTTTTTGATATCTCGTTTACGAGCAAATTCTAGTAATTTAAGTGTTCCTTCTATATTTGTTTTGGCATCAAATACAGGTTCTTTTGTTGACTTCTTAACTGAAATTTGAGCAGCTGTATGTATGATAAAATCAATTTCAGGAAGAGAAGAATAGATTGCGTCATCCAGAATATCTCCTTTAATAAATAAACAGTCATTTGGAGGAGAAATTTTAGCGTTAGATAAATTATCCAGAAGAATTAATTCAAAGTCATTTTTTAGATATTTGTAAATATGAGCACCAACTTGACCAAGACCTCCTGTTACAAGAATCTTATTCATAAATACCAATATTACAACGTCTAATTAAATTTTTTTGTACTACTATTGTTTCTTCTCTTTAATAACCTTTATATTGTTAAATTAATTAATTATTAAATATGTCGAAATTTAATCAATCAACAATATTAACAAAAATACTCCAAATTACTGGAGGTGTTCTGTTAATTTTAATATCAATTGTAGGTATGATCGATACTGTATACTCAACTCACATTAGTAACAAATAAATAGAAGTGGGTTACGTGGGTAAGTGATATATTATGAACAAAAACGAACGTAACCTGGAGAAACTAAGAAAGATTGTGGTTAAAAAAGCTTTGGAAGGAGAGAAGATAAAAAAGGTAGCTCACAAGAATATGGTGAGTAGGAAGTTTGTGTATAAGTGGTTGAAGAGGTTCAAAGAGAACCCTGAAGGAGAATGGTGGAAAGATAGATCTTCCAGACCAAAAACTATACACAGGAAAGTAGATGAGGAGTTAAAAGAGAGGATAAGGGAGTTAAGAATAAAACAAGGAATGAATGTAGAGAAGATAGCTTATTTGTTGAAGAGAGAAGGAAAAGCACTCTCCCAGACGACAGTGACGAAAGTAATAAAAGAGTTAGGTCTTCCTTTATGGGTTAATAGAAAAAAGAGGAAGAGACCTCGATACAAGAGTTTTGAACGTCAAAAACCTAACGAATTCTGACAAATAGATGTGAAAGGACCATTTTGGGTAGAAGAACAAGGATAGACGACATCAAATAACTTTGATAGACGACTACTCACGATTTAGCCTAGGAGCTAAACTCCACCCTTTTGCACAAAGAAAAGAGCAGATAATAAGTTTGCTAGAGGATGCAATAGAAAAATATGGTCGCCCCGAGTCTATACTCACGGACAATGGAGCACTCTTCTCTTCCGTTAGAGGAGAAACAAGTACCTTCTCCCGTTTGTGCCAAACTAAACAGATGGAATAAAGCACATCAGAGCTAGAGTTTTTCACCCCAAAACATGTGGAAAAGTAGAAAGACTACATGTGACCCAACCATCATCCGTGAGATAGAAAGATTAGGTCTAACCTACTACAACGCTGATCTCTTCACCTACCGCTCTTACTACAATTTTAGTCGTCTTCACCAGTCTCTTAACTTCCTCACCCCAGGAGAAAGATTTATGAAACACCCCTATGTATCTCTAGTGCTTAAAAGTGTAACCCAAGTCTATTGAGTAAACAGTAGGTATGATCGATACTGAAAAAACTTTACAGATTATGCGTTGGGTCTTATCTTCAATTTTGATTGTTTTCGCGATTGCTATGATACTCTATGCCTTTTTAGCAATAGAAAAAACAGAAAAAACAAAACAAATTCTGTATATAGTGGCAAGTGTTATTGTCCTATTTCTAGGAATACTACCTATGATCTTTGGTTCTGTGGCAAGTCAAATGATAACTATAATTTTAATGATACTAATGTTTGTAGTAGGTTGTTTGCGAATATCAATAGGTTTCAAATCGTCTACACTTCCCAGATGGAAAACTAACATTTACATATTGGTAGGCTCTGTAGCTGCAACACTTTCGTCTGTAGTACTAATCTTTTATTCAAGATCAGTCTCTTCTTCTGTTGTGTTCTTTTTTGCATTTCTCTTGATATTAACAGGAGGCACTCTTATTCTCGATGGAGTAACTAAACCCAAAGAGGGTTATCACAAAATTCGAGAAGAGAAAAAAAGGCAGAAGAGTAAAGAAAAATTAGAAACAAAAACAGAAGAAAAAATAGAAGAAAAAATAGAAGAAAAAATAGAAGAGCCAACTGAAACAGAAGAAAAAGATGTTAACGAAACAAAGGAAGAGTAATTTTTTCTTTTTTTCCTATTTTTACTTTTTTTGTTATCATAAGAGTATACCAATAGGAAACTCGCTAAACTTATTTACTCCAATTAAAGCATAAGTTGGAAATTATAGCAAAAATATTAAAAAGGTATGACAAATTGCATTGATGTAGAGAAATAATGGGTGGATAAAAAGGTGAAAAAACATTATATCCTTGCTTTGATTTTTATAATTAGTTTGTCATTTAGTTTAACTCCAAAACTAAAAATTAGTGCTCAAATAGAAGAAGAAAACATAAAATGGGACTATTCTGGTTTAGTAAAATTTCAGGCAGATAGAGTAAAATTTGATGAGGAAACTCCACTTAAATTGAGATACTATTATCATCTCTTCTATAACGAAGAAACAGAAACAGTAGAATCCCTAGTTGTTATTTATGGATTAAGACCCATTATAAGTGCTCCTTATTATTCAAGGTTTTTCAGTGAAGGAGCAACTTATACCCGTTTTAGTTACTGGTTGAACGATTCTTATGGACTTAAATGGGTAAATATAACCTATGAATCTGTAACAAATGAAAATTCAGAAGCCTATGCTCCTGAATATTTAACAGTTTACAATGTTATTGCTAATAATTCATTATTTAAGTCACGCTCTGATGTTTGGGAAAGTTCTGGAGTAATAAAGTTTCCAATCCACTTTGCTAACTTATCTAGTGTTATAGGAGAAACAATAGGATTATGGGAAATTATTCAAAGAGATGGTACAATCATTCGTGGGCAATTTACAACTTATGGTAAAACTAATCCTATTTTTGAAGATCCAAAATCAAGCTATACTTGGCCAGACTATAATGTAACAGTTGCACAAGATATAGAAAGATCTTCGTTGCCAAGAGAACACTCTGTTAAAGTTCCTTTTTCTCTTACGTCAACAGTATTAACAAGTTTTGTGTTAACTTTGTTCCTAAATGTTCTGAAAAGAAGTAAAAAAAAGGAGTTGAAAAATTAAATGAGATATAAACAAGTATTTTTTGTATTTACAACACTAATTTTATTCACTTCTCTAATTGCAAATATCAATCTCAACACTTATGCACAAGATGACGAATCTAAGTGGGACTTTTCTGGAGTAATTAGGGTTGATAGTGAATTAAGAAAACCTCCTGTTTATCATCCTGAAGAGTTAGACCACACCAAACCTACTGTCTTTCCATTGTCTGATATAAGTTTGGAGTTTAATACAAGTGGAAACAAACTTCAATGGTTTCCATCAGATGTATATCCAGGAGATTACCCTGATAATTATTCAGTTTACAGAAATGATACACTTGTTCAGAAAGGTTCATGGGGTTCAAACCAATATATAACAGTAAATTTAGATGGTTTAGAGAGAGGAAATTATAATTATTCGATAGTAGTTCAAGATGAAAAAGGAAACAAAGCTCAAGATGAAGTATATGTAAGTGTAGTAAACGAAACTGCTCCATATATAAAACAAGTAGCAGATATAGAGTTTTTTGAAGGAAATACTGTTTCACCTATTGTCTGGTATGTAACTGACAAAAATCTGTCAAACTATGTGATTCAAAAGAATGAAGGGACAGTAGATTCTAACATTTGGTCAGAGTATTCAAATGAAAGCAACTGGAATCCAGAAAATCCAACTATTTCATATGCCATATCAGGATTAGAGGTAGGAGAATATAATATTACTTTAATTGTTGAAGATATTTATGGACAAAAAAGCGTTGATACAGTAATAGTAAAAGTAAAGGATCCATCTACTATAATACATTATGAGAATTATGAACCCCCAAATTTAGAAATAGCTGTCCTAGGTTTAGATACAAACGATGATGATTCAATGGATACTTATTATGGATTCTATGGAATGATTGAAGATCCTGGAGTTGAAGGATACTTTAATAAAATCCTTGAACCATACTTGGGTGCAACATGGAGAATGAGGATACCTGAAGGATCTCCAGCTAACTGGGAAGTACTATATTATCCTGACCCTATTTATGATAAGATAAGACCTTATTTGGCTTATGATGCACCAGTATACTATGTAAACTTGACAGTAGCAACAGGTGTAAATTTAGAATATGAAATTGATCTTGGTACAAATACTACATATGGAAACTTAACAACTTATGGACCAACCAATCCACTGTACCCAGAAGTTCCAGAATTCCCAGGCTATAATTATTCTATTCCATATTATTCAGGAACAAAAGAAAATGAATTTACTGTTGAAACAGATTTCTTCAGTAGCCTATCATCAATGATAAGCATTGTTTCGCTTTCATTTTTAGTTTTAGTTCTCTACAATAAACGTAAAAGAAAAATGAGATAAAAAAAACCTTTTTCTTTTTCTTTTTATTTCAAAGCATTTTTAAGTTCTATTTGTTTACAACTAATTAAAATGACTTTATATTCCTCATTTGTAGACAGTTTAATCATTTATATAACTGAAGGAATTGCATTATCATTGTTTGTTTGTACTTTCTTTATTAAAAAGAGAAAAATTAGAAAAATAATTAATAGTGTAGGTGGAGGATTGATATTTATTCTATTTGTTTTCGGAATATTTTACGATCTTAAAGGTTTTTTAGTCTTGTATTCACTTTTGACAATAATAGTTTTGCTTTTAAAAATGATAATCGAAGATAAAAGAGTAAAATATATATGGCTTACACTCGCCTCTTTTGTTTTAACAGCTTTTAGTGTAGAAACACACCTAGAAATAATGTTTTTGTTGAGTTTATGTTTAAGTATTATTCTATTTTTATCATTTACAGCAGTTTCATACTATGAAACAAGTAAAAGAAAAAGAACTGAGAAAGAAGAATTTAGTGTTTTTTCATTGATTCTAGAAACAATTTTTTCTCTGTTCCTATGTGCTCCACTTGTTTTTTTAATTGTAACCTATGACTATTCTCAACAAAGTGTTAATCTAGTAAAAGAAGTAATAAACACTGGGATAGATGGAAATTTGACCATAATTCTTGGACTTTTCCTGATAATGTTTGTTTTCTTGTTTATTTATGACTTTGTAGAAAATAGGAGTGAAAAAGAATGGTATCAGTAGAAATATACTTCATTTTATGTTTAATTATAATATTCATAGGTTTAATAACTTTTAAACACTATTTAGCAAATATTAAATTTATTTATGGAGTAACAGTAATTTATATTGGGGCTATTTGTCTCTCATTTCTTCTTAATAATGTAAAAGATGAAATCATTTTTGTGTATACTGGAATATTCTCGATTTTAATATTGATTTTGTTAGCAATAAAGTCACCTGTGTTTGAAGAAAAAGTAAAGGAGAATAGACAATGAGTAAAAATGAAAGAATAGTTGAGAAGAAAACTGAAGCAGTATCAGTAACAGAACAAGCAGTAACAGAAGATATGGAAGCGAAAGAAGAAACTTCAAAAAAAGTTGAAAAAGAAAGAAAAAGTGAATCCCTTGCTTCTAAAATAAAAGAGAAAACGATTAAATTCTTAAATTATCTTTTTGTAACTATATTATACCTAAAGATTATCAAACCCACTTTTTATGGCTTAAAAATAGGTACAAGTTTTCTGCTAAATTTAGGAAAAAACTTTTTTGCAATCTCTTCAAAGTTTTTTTACAAATTGTATATAGTTGCTAAAAGAAACATGGAAGAATTATCTTTCTTTGTTCACAGATTTGAACGAGCACCACTTAGTCTTCAAGTATGGATAACAAGTGTTTTTGTTTTTCTATTGATTTCAATATGGATAGCTTTCGGGGGTAGACTAGAATGATCTTTTGGACAATTACAGGAATATATCTCTCAGGAATTTTAATTATTTTCACTTTAGAAAGGTTATCTCACTTTATTACAAAACTATTCCCACTATTAAGAGGAAGAATGAGAATTGTTTTTAATTATGTTAATATATTAATTATAATTTGCGCATATATTGTATATTTATATACAGTACATCCTTTTAGTCAGAGTACAGAAGTCTTTGATAAATTTGTTTTTTCACCTTTTTCAAGTATATTTCAAGCTATATCAACTCTTTTAATCTCACTTACAGGCTTTTTCCTCTTATCAGATGTTGATGAATATAGTAATAAGAGTAAAATAAGTTTTAGTTCATTACTCTTTATACAATATTCTGCATTTATTATGTTTTCAGCTATCTCTTGGATTTTTGTTTATTTAGGATTACTAGGTATAATCTCTGGAATAACTTTTATCTTACGAAACATCTATCTAAAAGAGAATGAAGTAATGAAAGAGCTTCATTCTTTATTTGTGTTTGATGTTTTAAGTTTAGTTTTCCTTTTTATGGGTATTTTATTCTATAATTTGGTTTTTAACTCTTTTATAATTCAAACAAATGTAAGAAGCGATTTCTGGGAACTGGAATTGTTAAGTTTCATATTTATACTTTGTTCCAGTTTAATTCTCCTTGAAATTCCTCCATTTCACTTTAGAAGTTTTTCTGAAATAAATAAAAAACTAAAAACTCCTAAAATTATAACTTTGTTAAAAAAACTAGTTGGTGTGTTTATCATTCTAAATTTGGTACGTGTAATAGACTTAAATTCCGATTACACGCATTTTTACTTTTTTATTCTTTTGATTCTGGGAGGTATAGTCTCGACATGGGGAGTAGTTGGAGCAATAAATAAAATGAATATTGATGAATTGCTTGTGTATATTGATTTCTATTATCTTGGTACATTCCTGCTGTTATTATCTAACAATTTTTCTTCAAGTGCAACTTTTTCTTCAAGAATTGAAAATTATTCAGTACTATTGTTTTTGACCATATTCTTCTTTCTTGTACAAATAGCACAAACAAGTTTGATGAGTTTGATCTCAAATAAATATTCTATCGATTCTTTAGAAGATTTCTTAAAGGGTGAAAAACTTGAAAAAATAGAAATTTTTCCTTTTACAATCTTACAATTTGCTGAAATAAGTTTTCCCTTAGCTTTGTCCTATGTATATATCTTTTATTTAAATTTTGAAGAAATAGCAATGCTGTTTTTCATAGTTCTTATATCTGTTAGTTCACTAAACTTTTTCTTTGGAATATTAAGCGTTATTAGGACAATGTTTTATGCATTGAAAGAAACTTCATCACTTCTAAACGACAAGCGAGTTGAACCAAATCTATATATTACAAGTTTTATTTCTTTACTTATTCTTATATTTAACGTGGTTTTCGTAAAGGAAATAGTGACTGTATGTCAAAAAGCAGTTTTTCTATTTCTATTTTAGTAGTTTTTGACAATAGGCAAGTTTTTTTAAATACCAAAAAAAATTCTCTATAATGTTTTCTCCCACGAAAAAACTAGATGTAGAGAAAGATATAGAAGAAATAAATAATGAACTTGTCAAATTAAAGGATAATGCGCCCTACGATGAAGAAATAGTGAACTTAATAGATGAAGTAATTGAAACTGGAGGAAAACGAATAAGACCATTAATAACTCTATTATGTTATGAAATGTTCTCTAATAAGAAGAGAAATAACACAATTTTTGCCGCAGCTTGTGCAATTGAAATAATTCATAATGCAAGTTTATTAATAGATGATGTCTTTGATAAAGATATTTTTAGAAGAAAGAAAAAGTCCTTTTATCTAAAATTCTCAACTTTCTCTGCTATATCCATGTCGTATTCTTTAAGTAGTTTAGCTTTTGGTTTAGCTCTAAAAACAAAATTGTTAGAAATTGTAGAAGAACTTACAAAAGCAACTCAAAATCTAGCTGTTTCTCTATTTCTTGAACAAAAATTCAGAAATGCAACAACAAAAATGACAAAAGAGGAAGCATTACTATTAATAGACAGAAAAACTACCACTTTATTTGAAGCAGCTTCAGTAATAGGTGTGTTGTTAGACCAAGCAACACAAGAAGATAGAGAAAAAATGAAAGAATTTGGTAAATATTTTGGTAGAGCTTTTCAATTGAGAGATGATTTGCTTTCTATTATTGCTACAGAAGAAGAAATAGGAAAAACAGGTGTAATAACTGATATAAAAAATAGAATACAATCGTATATTATTCTTGTAGCAATGGAACAAGCAGTAGAAGAAGACAAAAAGAAATTGGAAGATTATTATATAGAGAAAAAGGAATTTGATGTTGAAGAAATAAGGTTTTTAATAAAAAGGTCTGGTGCAGTAAGTACAGTAGTAAAACTAGTAAATGAATATATTGAAAGAGCAATGTCAATATTGAAAAGTTATCCTGAATCTATAGCAAGAAACAAATTGATAGAAATAACTCGATTTTTAAGTTTAAATTTATGAGAGAAAGCAAAAATTTGTAAAAAAACTAGTGTTTTGAAAACAAATTCCTTGAGATAAATAAAAAAGAAAAAAAAAATAGTTTTTTCTATTTAGATAATCCTAGAGCCGTTGACAAACTCGTTAAACCAAGTGTGAGCATTGTGTCTGTCTGTATAAACAGGAGGAGCTTTAAAACCATAAGCGCAGATTGATGAAAGAGGACCTCCAACAGCTCGATTGATAGCTATCTTTATACCACGAATAACATCAAATAAAGTTGCTGCTCCATTCGGGCCATCTTGTGTTTCTAAACGAATGTCGATTTTAATCGGTGTACCAATAAATGTTTCTCCATAAATCCAAAAGTGACCAATACGACGATTACCAAGAAACTCAAGGTAGTCAGAAGTCCCAGAAGCAATATTTATCTGGCCTTGAAAAGCGTTTTTTATGGTATTCTCTTTTACTGTACGCTTGTAGGCTTTGCGGTCATCGTCTAATGTATTAAGAGTTTCTAGTCCTCCACTAACATCTAGCTGGTATGTATCTTTAATTCTAATCCCTTGTTCTGATAAAATTTCTAAAATACCTTTGTGGAGAACAGTACCTCCATATAGACTCTGAAGATCATCTCCAACTAATGGAATATTTGCTTGACGGAATTTACGAGCCCAAAGAGGGTCACTAGCAATAAAAGTAGGAGTACAGTTAATGAAAGCAATCTCTGCTTCTAAAGCAGCTTGAGCGTAAAATTCAACAGCTTTCTCAGCACCAGTAGGCAAAGCACAAATTAACATTTCTGCTCCAGAATCTTTTAAACTTTGAGCAACATCAACGTCAGGAGCGTCAGAAACCTCGATAACATCAGCTAAAGTACCTGTAATACCATCCAAAACTGGACCTTTTTCAACAATTACATCAGAAGGTGAAAGTTCTAGAAACTTTGGAGTACTATTGATAGGAGCAAAAATAGCCTCATAAAGATCTTTACCTACCTTTGTTTTATCTACATCAAATGCAGCTACAATGTGAATGGTATTCACACCATAATTGGCCATTGAGGGGTGTAGTAGATATTTACAAGAGTCTTCATTTGTACGTAGATATTCAACTCCTTGAATTAAGCCTGATGCAATGTTTCCAACACCAGCAATAGCAACATTAATACGTTTTTCCATAATAATCACCTAAATTAATTAGAAACCTCCCCACGAATGAATTTCTCGACAAGATCATGGGCTATAGGGTCAGGAATCTGTTTAGGAGGATGCTTAAAGAAATAACTAGAAACACTCTCTAATTTTCCTCCTATTCCTCGATCTTTGGCAATCTTAAGAGATCTAACAACATCAATCATAACTCCTGCAGAATTAGGAGAATCTTGAACACTAAGTTTGAGTTGAACAGTTATAGGTTGTTCCCCAAAATTCTTTCCTTTGAGCCATAGATAACAAACCTTTTCATCTTCTAAGAAAGGAACATAATCACTAGGTCCAATTCTAGTAGGAACTTCATATGGAATCATACTAGTAACTGCTTCAGTCTTAGAAACACGTTTTGTTTGCAGACGATACTCTTTCTTCATATTCTCAAAATCAGTGTTTCCCCCAACATTTAATTGAAAAGTTTCATCAATCTTTATTCCTCGTTCGTGGGCGAGACGGACAAGCATACGGTGAAGAATAGTCGCTCCTAATTGAGATTTTATATCGTCTCCTGCTACTGGAATACCTTTTTCTTCAAATTTTGCAGCCCACTCCTCATTACTAGCTATAAAAGCCGGGATACCATTAGCAAATGCAACATTTGCATCAAGAGCTGCTTGAGCATATATTTTTGTTGCTTTTTCAGAACCAACAGGTAAGAAATTAATTAATACATCTGTTTTTGTCTCTCTCAAAACTTGTGCTACATCTACAGGTTTTATTTCATTTTCATCATAACAGTAAAATGATTCTCTCATGTGTGGTGCTACACCATCAGAAATAGGTCCTGGCAATACTGTTACTCCCTTATGTGGTACATCTGCAAATTTATTACACACATTTGGTGGTTGCCAAATTGCTTCAGAAATGTCTTTCCCTATTTTCAATTTATTAACTTCGAACGCTGCTACCACTTCTACGTCTCTAATATGGTAAGGTCCGAATTTTACATGCATGATTCCAGGAACAAAATCTTCTTCTTTGGCATTTTTGTAATATTCTAATCCTTGAATTAGCGCTGATGCGCAATTTCCTAGTCCAGCAATCGCAATTCTTACTTTTTCTGTCATTTAATGTCTTCTCCTTTTTTGAGAATAATTTTAGTTTTACTACTTCATTGTTTTAAAAACTGTATATAAAGTTTTATCAAGAAGATAATTGTAGTTTTTAAGTTCAAATTGAGTGGGTTTTGATGTTGGATTAAAGAAAAAAGTAGTGAAAAAAATATTTCCTCTAAATATCGTTTAAATTTAATTTTATAAGATAATTTCTTTAAAAATTTTAAAAAAAATGGAGAAAGAAAAACCTTTTTTACGTTAAGCATTTTTTTTTAACAGATGGCTTGGTTAGAACAAAAGAGAAAGAGAAAACATTCTTTTAAGGAAATAATGAGTCTTTTGCTTCCATATTTGTCAAGAAAGAAGCTAGGCTTGATCTTTGTTAGTGTTATCTCTTTTCTCTCTGCAATAGTTGGTCTTATTACCCCACAGTTAATAAAATATATTATTGATATCGCTATTCCAAGTAACAATGTTAAACTTGTATATCTGTTAGGTGGGGCAGTACTTTTAACTGCAGCTGTTACAGGGTTACTAGTTTATGCTACACGTTTTTACTCTGCATTATATGCTCAACAAATAGTTATGGAATTAAGAAACGATATTTATGAAACATTACAGATGTTACATCTAGATTACTACAACGAAGAAAACACTGGACAAATAATGACGAGAGTTACAACAGACTTAAACGCTATTCAAAGTCTAGTTTCTTTTACTCTTCGCCTACTTATGAATGGAGTGATTTTCTTTATTGGTGCTTATGCAGCTATGATTTCGATGAATGCTAAACTTGGGGGAATATTGTTAGCTCTCTTTCCTGGTTTTCTGTGGTTAGTTTATTGGTTTAGTAAAAAAGTTCGTCCTGTCTTTTATCAATCTCGAACAAAATTTGGTGAAGTGACATCCATTTTACAAGAAAATGTCACAGGAGCTCATGTAGTTAGAGGTTTTGCTCAAGAAGAGAGTGAAATTGAGAAATTTGATAAAGCTAATGCAGAATATAGAGATTTAATAGTTAAAGCTCGAATCTACCGTTCATTTTATTTCTCCTTTATGCTCTTTCTAATAGGTTTGGGAGCTTCAATTGTTTTACTAGTTGGTGGATTAGCAGTTATGAGAGGAGAGATGGGAAGAGGAGAATTTATAGCATTTATTTCCTATTTAGCAATGCTATCAGGTCCGACAAGGCAACTAACTTGGCTAGTGGGAATAATTCAGCGAGCTTTGGCAAGCGGAGATAGAATAATTGAATTGTTATCTGGTAAAAAAGAAGTACAAGAAGATCCTAATGCCATTGATCCACCTGTTTTTAAAGGTAAAATAGAGTATGAAAACGTTTCTTTTGGTTATGATGAGATTGTAGTGCTAAAAAATATCAATGTAGTTATCCCACCAGGTCAGAAAGTCTTGATACTAGGTGGTACAGGTTCTGGAAAAACTAGTTTTGTAAACCTTATTCCTCGTTTTTATGATCCAATTACTGGAGTAGTAAAAATAGATGATATCGATATTAAACGCTATAAATTGAAGAAAATGAGAAAGCAAATAGGTTTTGTTCTCCAAGAAACCTTTCTATTTAATGCGACAATAAAAGAAAATATAGCTTTTGGGAACCCTGAAGCAACAATAGAAGAGATAATAGCAGCTGCTAAAACAGCTAAAATACACGATTTTATTTCAGAATTGCCTGATGGTTATCAAACAAGAATAGGTGATAGAGGAATTACTTTAAGTGGAGGGCAAAAACAAAGATTGTCTATTGCTAGAACTCTTTTAACTAATCCATCTATTCTAATATTTGATGATTCTACTGCTTCTGTCGACGCAGAAACAGAATATCACATTCAAGAAGCTTTAGACATATTAAGCAGAGGAAGAACAACAATTATCATCTCACAAAGGATTTCGTCAGTGAAATATGCTGATAGAATATTAGTTTTTGATCAAGGAGAAATAATACAAGATGGAACACATGAAGAACTTATTAAACAAGAGGGAATTTATAAAGAAATATATGAAACTCTTGCAGAAAGCTACGTTATTCCTTCAAAACTTTTGGCAGAGGAGGGCGATTAAATGGGTTGGGCAGTAAGGAGACTAGCGAGAGAGGAAGAAGAAAGAAAAAAATTATACTCTGATAGAGAACTTTTTGTTAAGGTAATCAAAATTTTTGGCTACTATAAAGCAGAAACATTTTCAGTTATTGCAATTATAATTACAGTTTCAGTTTTTTCTTCTCTTATCCCCATAATCATGCAAAGAGCGATAGATTCATTCATCTATGTAGGAATATCTACAGAAAGAACTAAAGGCATCATAATTATGGCCTTTATCTACCTTACTTTCATCTTGATGAATGCAGCTCTAATATTCATTCGAACTGTATTTTTCTCAAAACTAGGTCAAAAAATAATCTATAGACTACGAACTGAACTATTTAGAAAACTTCAGTATTTATCCTTTAGTTATTTTACAGAAACAGAATCAGGAAGAACAATTTCTAAAGTTACAAATGATGTAGATGCGCTAGGAGAACTATTGACTACAGGATTGATAGATATCTTTGCTGATTTTTTCAGTTTGATTTGGATAGTTGCGATAATGTTTAGCTACGACATAAAAATGACTTTACTCACTTTTACTGTTATACCTATTCTTATTTTTGTAATATTAATGTTCCAACGTAAAGTGAGAGTAGCATATAGAAAAACTAGGGTTGCAATAGCTAAAGTTACAGCTAATCTGCAAGAAAGTATCAGTGGAGTAAAAGTGACTAAAGCATTATCAAGAGAAGAGGAAAATATATCCACATTTAAAAATATTAACCAAGAAAATTATAAGGCAAATGTAGAAGCAGCAGGTGTTTCAGCTTTATTTATGCCACTTATACAATTTATCTCTGCGATAGGAACAACCATAATACTCATCTTTGGTGGAATTTCAATCATTAAATTTGGGACGATAACTATTGGAGAACTTTATGCATTTTTAGAATACTCAAATAGGTTTTTTATGCCAATAATCAGTTTATTCACCTTCTATACAGTAATTCAATCAGGATTTGCAGCAGCAGAGAGAATATTCGAAGTTTTGGATGAAGAATATACAGTAAAAAATAGTGAAAATCCAATCATACCAGAAAAAATTGAAGGAAGAATAGAGTTTAGAAATGTTTACTTCTCTTATACTCCTGATGTTCCAATACTTAAAAACATAAATTTGGTAATTGAAAAGGGAGAAAGTGTAGCTCTTGTGGGTGAAACAGGAGCAGGAAAAACAACAATAACTAAACTCCTTTCACGTTATTATGATGTTAATGAGGGAGAGCTATTAATTGATGGAATAAATATTAAAGATATAGAACTCTCTTTCTTAAGAAAAAATATAGCTGTTGTTCCTCAAGATGTTTTTCTTTTCTCAGGAACAATAATGGAGAATTTGAAGTACGGAAAGAAAGAAGCAACAGATGAAGAAGTGTATAGAGTTTGTAAAACTTTAAGTTTACATAAATACATTCTCAATCTTCCAGAAGGTTATGAAACAGATGTAAAAGAAGGAGGATCAAGGTTATCTCTAGGACAAAGACAGCTAATCTCACTAGCTCGAGCTTTAATCGCTGATCCTAAAATACTTATTTTAGATGAATGTAGTAGTTCAGTTGATCCTATTACTGAAGCGCTAATCCAAAAAGGAATAGACATCTTACTTAGAAATAGAACCTCAATAATCATAGCTCACAGATTAAGTACGATAAAAAATGCTTCAAAGATAGTGGCTCTTGATCATGGAGAAATAATAGAACAAGGAACACATCAAGAATTGCTTAAAAAAATGGGCAAGTATTACTCTCTCTATGAAACACAACTAACAGCGAATACAATAGTAACTGAGGAAAGCAAGAAGTAGAATAGTATAATTTTGAGATGAAACAACAACTCCATTTCAAAATCTTTTTTATAACTTAATTTTTTACCTTCTTGTATGAAACTTAAAGAGCTTATTGCTAATGAAGAAAAAAGAGCTCTGTGTTTAGGAAATGAAGCCATTGCTCGAGGAGCAATAGAAGCGGGAGTACAAGTTTTTGCAGCTTATCCTGGTACCCCTTCTTCAGAAGTTAGTATGGCTTTAAACGCAGCAGCTCCTGAATTAGGTTTTTACGCTGAATGGAGTGCAAATGAAAAAGTAGCCATGGAAATCGCTTATGCTGCTTCAATTAGTGGAAAAAGGGCTATGACTGCATGTAAACATGTAGGATTAAATGTTGCTGCTGATGTTTTCTATTCTTTCATGTACATGGGTTGTAAAGCCGGTTTTGTAACTGTAGTAGGAGACGACCCTCATTGCTTTAGCAGTCAAAATGAACAAGATTCAAGATGGTTAGGTGTATCTGCTAATTTTGTAATAGTAGAACCATCAGATCCTCATGAAGCGAAAGAATTCACTAAAAGGGCATTTGATATAAGTGAAAAGTTCGGTGTTCCTATACTCTTAAGATCAACAACAAGAATCTCTCACGCGCGTGCAGATGTAAAATTCGAGAAATATGATGTTGATTTTACTTATAATAATGGTAACTTTGAAAAAACAAGACAATTTGTTTGTCTTCCTGCTTTAGCGAGAGCCAACCATCCAAAATTAGTACAAAAGATGAGAGAGATAGCTGAGTGGATACCTGAAAGCGGATTAACAAAAATAGAAGGACCAAAGGAGCATGAATATGGAATAATAACTTCTGGAATATCTTATGCTTATGTAAAAGATGCTCTACGTAATTTGGGGGTAGATCTACCTATTTTGAAATTAGGAATGGTTTCTCCACTTGATGAAAAATCAATTTTAGAATTTGCCAAAACTAAAAAACAAATAATATTCATAGAAGAAGTTGATCCTTACTTAGAAGATAGAATTTCTGCTCTATTTATGAAAAATGGTGTCCAAGTTAAAGTTCATGGAAAATATAATGGAATAACTAACTACTATCACGAGTTGAATTCTTATCTAGTAGCTCATGCTATTGCTAAAGTTATAGGAATAGAAACTGAAAATGTTGATAAGATACAACAAGCTGTAGAAGAAACAAAAGAATATGTTCCTATTAGACCACCATTATTCTGTGCTGGATGTCAACATAGAGCTACTTTTTATGAATTGTTGAAAGAAGTGAAGAAAAATAATGCTATTTTTGCTTCAGATATAGGTTGTTATTCCATGGATCCTTGGGTAACCGATACAATAGTCTGTATGGGTGCATCGATAGGTATGGGTAACGGTTTCTCAAAAGTTATTACAGATAAACCAGTATTCGCAATAATAGGAGATTCTACTTTCTTCCACACTGGTCTTCCTGCTCTAGCAAACGCAGTTTATAATAAAGCAAATCTAAATGTGTTAGTACTCGATAATAGAATGACTGCGATGACAGGTTTTCAACCTAATCCAACAGAAGATATACCTATAGAAAATGTGGCTAAAGGAATGGGTGTAGATTATGTTGTAGAATTCGACCCCTATGACTTTGAAAACTCGAAAAAAGTAATAAGAGAAGCAATAGAACACGAGGGACCAACTGTCCTTATAATGAGAAAAATATGCGCAAATGAATGGTGGAGACAAACAAGAAGAAAAGGAATAAAAATAGAGACATATGAAATAGACCCTGAACTATGTACTGCTTGCGGAATATGTTTAGTGCAATATCAATGTCCTGCAATCTCTTGGAGTCTAGATACAAATTCAAAAGGAAAAAGATATGCAGTAATAGATCCTTCAATGTGTACAGGTTGCAGCGTGTGTTCTCAGATATGTCCATCAGGAGCAATATCTAAAAGAAAGGAGTAAGTGATGAAAATGACAAAAGAATACAGTATGGTAATCGTTGGCGTGGGAGGACAAGGTATACTCACCATTTCAGATATCATCTCGATCGCTACAAGAAAGAAAGGATGGCATATACTAGGTTCTGAAGTGCATGGAATGGCTCAAAAAGGAGGTTCTGTAATAACAAATCTGAAAATAGGTGAAGAACTTTATTCGCCAACTATTCCTGTAGGAGGGGCAGAACTACTAGTAGGATTAGAACAAAACGAAACTTTAAGGTTTATCCAATACCTTAAACCAGGAGGAAAAGTGATTTCAGCCAAAACTGTTCTTTACCCTGTAGGTTGGAAGAAAAACAAGAAAGCAGCTGATGAAGCTAGAGAAAAAATAGCAGAGAATCTAGCTAAATTCGATGCAAAAGTGATAATGATTGATTCAGAAAAGTTAGCTCTAGAAGCAGGGTTAGCTCTAGCTCAAAATATTGTCATGCTAGGAGCATTATCACAAGTTGAAGGTTTTCCTTTAACTGAAGAAGAACTAAGAGAAGCTCTAAAAGAAAGAGTACCTCCAAAATACTTGGAACCAAATCTAAAAGCTTTTGAACTTGGGATTCAAAGCATGAAATCCTAATTCTTTTTTTTTATTATATTAATTTTGTATTCAATATTGAAAATATAAGAAAAAATTGAAGTAAAAGAAAAAGAAAAAATAGCTATCCAGCTTATTTTAATAAATCTTCTTCTTCAGGAAGTCGAACAGTATCAATAATCTGCTCTCCAACTACAACTTCATCTACACTGTGGATAGAACAACCATAGTCACGTAAAGTTTCTTCTATTAATTCATAGTCTAGATCTTGTCCAACCATAGTTACAATAATCCCTTCAGTACTTCTATCAGTTTCAGTTCGAATGATGTTAACAGAATCTAAACCCTCAAGTTTACCTAGGTCAAGAGCTAAAACATCTATTCTAGGTTGATGAGGTTTCAAAACATCCAATACTAATCTTCTAATTCTTGGATCCTTCATTTTCTTTTACCAGTTAAATATTTAGTAAAGAACAAGAAAAAATCAAGAATATAAGTATTATTATTAATCGATAAGCAGTTGTTGAACAAGAAAAAAAACTATTTAGAAAGTTTTAGTTTGAAAATTCCAGGAAAATAATATTGACCTGTTTCTTCATCTTCAATAGCCAATCCAACTTCTACCATCTTAGATAATGTGTCTAGTGCTCTTTCTGAAGACCAACCTAAATGGGAAACAAGAATATCTTTAGTTAGAGATTCTAACCCTGTAGCTAACTGAAGAACAGCACGAAAATCAGAAGATGTTTCCAAAGGCTTGAATCTGATTAATACTTCATCTTCTCCAAGGTCAACTTCAGGGGGAATGACTTTATCTTTCTGGAGAGAGCGAATAGCTCTGATGATGTGACTAGGACTAACTTCCCAATTAGGACGAGTTTCTTTAAAGTAATTAATAAAATTACCTAAAGTAATAGCTCCACCAAATTCATCTAATTCCTCATTACCGATTAAAAGTATTTCTTGTCTGAGTTTCTGTTCAAACCCTTTACTACCAAAAAGAACAGGATTTTTCATTTTTCCTGCAGTACCAATTGAACCACTAAGTCCAGCTTGTTTGCGCAACTCCATGATTTTATTAACTAAAAGTTTGGAAGATTTTAGGAGTCTCTTTGATTCCTTTTCAACCCTAATAATTCCTTCTTTGAGAATCTCTTTACGCTTTTGCTTATCTTTTTCTTGGGTGGAAACTAAATCAGTATCAAACGCTTTATACGCTTGTGAAAGAGAAGAACGAAAATCATCATTAGAAATTTCTTCAGTTTCTTTTTTATCGTCCTTGCTTTCTTTATTCCCTTTTCCTTTTCCCATTAGTATCATGAGAAAATAAACAGCATTATTTAAAAAACTATTCAATTCAAAAAACCAGCATTTTTCAGAGGTAAAAAAAACTATTTGACTTGTTCTAGCTACTCTAGTTAATTTCTGTTTAATCCAAACATTAAAAACGTTTGTAGCTAAAGAAGCTCTAGGTCTAAAGAATATTAAGATTAGGATTTAAAAATATTAAAACAAAAATCAAAAATATATTAATAAATTAGAACAGAAACAAATAAACAATTTATAGTGATGCTTATGAAAAATTTACAAATTACTGCTTACGGCGCAACCAACTTCGTAGGAAGAAGTGCTTTTACAATAAGCGATAAAGATAGAACAGTGATGTTAGACTGTGGAATAGAACTAGTGCCAAAGAAACTGTCTATAGCACCAAAAGGTGTAGATGCAATAGCTAAAAATGTAGACGCTTTTTTGCTCAGCCATGCACATATCGACCATTCAGGATATGTTCCTAAACTAGCTCAGAAAGGGTATAGAGGAAAATTCTATATGACCCATCCAACAAAAGATATAGTTTTTAGATTATGGTTAGATCATCTGAAAATAGAGGGAGAAAGACATTGGACAGAAGATGATCTGGATAAAACATTCAATAGAATAGTGACAAAAAAATATCATGAAAAATTCAAAATAGCAGATGGAATAACTGCAGAATTTATAAATGCTGGACATATTTTAGGTGCAGCGCAAATTTTAATAGATTGGGACGGACAACTGATATTATATTCAGGAGATATAAACGACAGACAAACACCTTTCTTTGATGGATTTGAATATCCAGAAGAAGAAGTGGATATTCTAATTACAGAAAGTACAAATGGAGATAGATATGTCCCAGAGAGAAAAAAGATAGATGTAGGTTTTAGATTACTCTCAAAACAAGTAGCAGAAAGCGGAAATAAGATGCTTCTACCCAGTTTTGCAGTAGGAAGATCACAAGAACTACTAACAACTTTAGCTTTTGACGATGATATAGACGATGTACCAATATATACTGATGGAATGATAAACATGATGAATACACTAACAGAAGCGTATCTAACAAAAGATTGGGTGTCTGATAGATTTCTGAAAGAATTGAAAAGTAGAAAAATGAATTCACCGTTTGATAAAGAGAATATTATTCCAATAAATAGAGCTCAATCTCCACATCAATTCAGAAGACAAATAGCTAAAAGTAAAGAAGGAGCAATTATAGTAACAACTTCAGGAATGCTAGAAGGAGGACCAATACATACTTACCTGGATTTCTGCGCAGGAAATGAAAACAATACACTAGGTTTCACAGGCTATCAAGTAGAAGGAACAATAGGGAGAGAGTTATACGATGGAGCAGAAGAAATAACAATATTTAATGATAGAAGATTTAATCACCCGAAAAAAATAAAGGTAAAATGTAAAATAATGAAATTCCCATATTCAGGACATAGTTCAGCAGAAGGGCTAGCAAAATACGTGAAAAAAATAAATGCAAAAAAAGTAATTCTAGTTCATGGAGTAGAAAAGAATCAATTGTATCTAAGAAACTTGATAAAAGAATACTCCCATCCCATAACTCTAGAAGAAAATAAACCAGAAGTATTTAAAATGTGAACCTTCTTTTTTATTTTGTAGAGATATAATTAGGATTTATTTATCAATTTAGTGAAAAATATCAGAAAAAGAAAAGGAATAGCCAGTTCTATATTATAAACAAAGATAAGAGAAACATTTATTAAAAAAAAATTAGCATTAATAACCATGTTGTCTGATGCCAAAATTTCTTTTTTACTTATTTTAATAATTTTACCTAGTTTTACTATAATGTATGAAAATGTTAATATTCAAACCTCCAACTTGAAAAATGAAGAGAATAATAAAAATAAAATTTATTCGTTAAATAATAGTGATAACAAAAAAATAAGTAGAAATACGAATCAAAATAATTATAATAATATAAGGTATAACACAAAAAATAATGATTTTGATAAAATCTATTTTTCTTCTTTACCAGAAAAAGCTAAATGGGTAGAAAGAAATGAATCTTTTACTGGTAGAGTTTTATACTCATTATGTGATTTAGATGAAGATAAAATCCCAGAAATTATTACATTTTCTGATGTTAATGGACAAATTCAAGATAGAAGAGAACCAGGTTACACTAAATTTTTAGAATATAATGAAACTACAGGAACTTTTTCTAATGAACTTTTGAGTATTAGCACTATAGGACCAACTATTTACTATCCTGTTGAAGCATATACAGATAACGAAGCATATCTACTAGAAAAAACATTTTCTGATAATTATCCTGATAACATTTTTGTCTGGAAAAAGTGGAATGGAACTGGACTTGTAAATGTTTCTTCAGAAACTTACATTAAGAATGATGGATTATATGATTGTGATAGTTATGATTTTGACTTAGATGGAAATGTAGATTTAGTTTGTAATTGGGGTTATTACACTGGTTTATGGACTAGATTAGAATTAGAAAATGGGCTTTTTTCTTCTACTGATTATTCATTTTATAATGGTGGTAGATCTATTTTTGTGAGTGATTTAGATAACGATGGTAATCCAAATGTAGCTGTATTATACGCATCTGGTAAAATAAACATTTATAATTATAACCCAAGTATAAACGATTTCCAATTTCAACAACAAATATCAGGAATTAGCTCACTAAAAGTTATGTATCCATGGGATTATGACCATAATGGTTATACTGATATTATAGTTGTTTCCACACCGTCTGAAGCTGTTATTTATTCTTATGAATGGGATAGTACTTCTTCATCTTATATCCAAAAATTGTCATATGCAATTCCTGGAGCAACAGGTAGTCAATGGACTGGAATTCCTCGATACTGTGATTTGCTAGGAAATGGAGAAATAACAATGGTTTTTGATATTGTTCGTAATTCTCGTTCAGAGATAGGCTTTATCACTTACGAAAATAATAACTTTGTTTTTAATTCCATCTACAACCATACAGATAGTTCAAAAATTTTTCCTATAACAGCTCAAATTGATGATGATGCAGAAAGGGAAGTACTGGTAAACTATGAAAAGAATGTAGATGAATATTATACAAAAATATTAGATTTGGAAGCGTTTAATGAGAGTCGGTATTTTGAAACATTTGATACTAATATTTTTGATTCTTCACCAAATTCACTGTACTCTTGGAGTAAAAGTGGCAGTAGTGTGATTGTATCAGATGGGCTGTTAAAAATTTTGGCTGATGGAACAAATGATGATTATGCAAAAATTAGTTTGTCTAATGAAACCAGATCTATTCAGATTAGAGCAAGAGTAACATTAAATGGCGATAAATATTCATATCCAGAAATAATAATAAAAAATGACAATGCTGATATAATAGCTAATTTCACTTTTAGTCAAATTGATGGATGGAGATTACCTCAATTAGGTTATTTAAGAGATTATAGAGGCCCAACAGTAAAAGGTGTTTGGTATGATTTAATGATCAATTTTGGGGATAATTCATTAACATTTTATACAAAAAAACCTTATCAAGATTATTGGAGATATATTGCCAGATTCAACATTAGTGGTAATTTGAACAATTTATTCTTTTATCAACGTAATAATGCAGAAATAGAAATTGAATCTGTAGATATATATTATAGTGGATATGATACTGATTCTGATGGTTTGACTGATAATGATGAGCTTAACATTTATTTTACTGACCCTAATAATAATGACACTGACAGTGATGGTATGTCTGATGGTTGGGAGGTTGGTAACAGTCTGGATCCTTTAACTGATGATTCTTCATTAGATCCTGATAGTGACGCTTTAACTAACTTGAATGAATATCAAGCTGGTACTGACCCTAATGATTCTGATACCGATAATGATGGTTTAGTCGATGGTGATGAGGTTAATACTTATTTTACTGACCCTACTGTTAGTGACACTGACAGTGATGGTTTAGTCGATGGTTGGGAAGTAGACAACAGTTTGGATCCTTTAACTGATGATTCTTCATTAGACCCTGATAGTGACGCTTTAACTAACTTGGGTGAATATCAAGCTGGTACTGACCCTAATGATTCTGATACCGATAATGATGGTTTAGTCGATGGTGATGAGGTTAATACTTATTTTACTGACCCTAATAATAATGACACTGACAGTGATGGTATGTCTGATGGTTGGGAAGTAGACAACAGTCTGGATCCTTTAACTGATGATTCTTCATTAGACCCTGATAGTGACGCTTTAACTAACTTGGATGAATATCAAGCTGGTACTGACCCTACTGTTAGTGACACTGACAGTGATGGTATGCTTGATGGTTGGGAGATAGGTTGTGGTTTAGACCCTCTTGTTGATGATTCTTCATTAGACCCTGATAACGATGGATTAACTAACTTGGATGAATATCAAGCTGGTACTGACCCTAATGATTCTGATACCGATAGTGATGGTTTAATTGATGGTGATGAGGTTAATACTTATTCTACTGACCCTAATGATTCTGATACCGATAGTGATGGTTTAATTGATGGTGATGAGGTTAATACTTATTCTACTGACCCTACTAATAATGACACTGACAGTGATGGTTTAATTGATGGTGATGAGGTTAATACTTATTCTACTAACCCTGTTGATTCTGACACTGATTCTGATGGACTAACAGATGGTGACGAAGTCAATATTTATAGTACTGACCCTAACAATTCTGACACTGACAGTGATGGTATGCTTGATGGTTGGGAAGCGGATAATAGTCTGGATCCTTTAACTGATGATTCTTCATTAGATCCTGATAGTGACGCTTTAACTAACTTGAATGAATATCAAGCTGGTACTGACCCTAATGATTCTGATACCGATAATGATGGTTTAATTGATGGCGATGAGGTTAATATTTATTCTACTGACCCTACTAATAATGACACTGACAGTGATGGTATGCTTGATGGTTGGGAGATAGGTTGTGGTTTAGACCCTCTTGTTGATGATTCTTCATTAGACCCTGATACCGATGGATTAACTAACTTGGAGGAGTATACTAACTCTACTGACCCTACTAATAATGATACTGACAGTGATGGTTTAGTCGATGGTGATGAGGTTAACATTTATTTTACTGACCCTAATAATAATGACACTGACAGTGATGGTATGTCTGATGGTTGGGAAGCGGGTAACAGTCTGGATCCTTTAATTGATGATTCTTCATTAGACCCTGATAGTGACGCTTTAACTAACTTGGATGAATATCAAGCTGGTACTGACCCTAATGATTCTGATACCGATAATGATGGTTTAGTCGATGGTGATGAGGTTAATACTTATTCTACTGACCCTACTAATAATGACACTGACAGTGATGGTATGTCTGATAGTTGGGAAGTAGACAACAGTCTGGATCCTTTAACTGATGATTCTTCATTAGACCCTGATAGTGACGCTTTAACTAACTTGGATGAATATCAAGCTGGTACTGACCCTAATGATTCTGATACCGATAATGATGGTTTAGTCGATGGTGATGAGGTTAATACTTATTCTACTGACCCTACTAATAATGACACTGACAGTGATGGTATGCTTGATGGTTGGGAAGCGGGTAACAGTCTGGATCCTTTAATTGATGATTCTTCATTAGACCCTGATACCGATGGATTAACTAACTTGGAGGAGTATATTAACTCAATTGATCCCAATAATAATGACACTGACAGTGATGGTTTAATTGATGGTGATGAGGTTAATATTTATTCTACTGACCCTACTAATAATGACACTGACAGTGATGGTATGTCTGATAGTTGGGAAGTAGACAACAGTCTGGATCCTTTAACTGATGATTCTTCATTAGATCCTGATAGTGACGCTTTAACTAACTTGGATGAATATCAAGCTGGTACTGACCCTAATGATTCTGATACCGATAATGATGGTTTAGTCGATGGTGATGAGGTTAATACTTATTCTACTGACCCTACTAATAATGACACTGACAGTGATGGTATGCTTGATGGTTGGGAAGCGGATAACAGTCTGGATCCTTTAATTGATGATTCTTCATTAGACCCTGATACCGATGGATTAACTAACTTGGAGGAGTATATTAACTCAATTGATCCCAATAATAATGACACTGACAGTGATGGTATGCTTGATGGTTGGGAAGTAGACAACAGTCTGGACCCTTTAATTGATGATTCTTCATTAGATCCTGATAGTGACGCTTTAACTAACTTGGATGAATATCAAGCTGGTACTGACCCTAATGATTCTGATACCGATAGTGATGGTTTAATTGATGGTGATGAGGTTAATACTTATTCTACTGACCCTAATGATTCTGATACCGATAGTGATGGTTTAATTGATGGTGATGAGGTTAATACTTATTCTACTGACCCTACTAATAATGACACTGACAGTGATGGTTTAATTGATGGTGATGAGGTTAATACTTATTCTACTAACCCTGTTGATTCTGACACTGATTCTGATGGACTAACAGATGGTGACGAAGTCAATATTTATAGTACTGACCCTAACAATTCTGACACTGATGATGATGGTATGCCTGATGGTTGGGAAGTAGAGAATAGTTTAGACCCTTTAACTAATGATTCTTCTTTAGACTCTGACAATGATGGATTAACTAATATTGAAGAATATTCTAACTCTACCGACCCCAATAATAGTGATACTGATTCTGATGGTTTAACTGATGGCGAAGAAGTCAATACTTACGGTACTGACCCTTTGGTTTCTGACACTGATTCTGATGGTATACCTGATGGTTGGGAAGTAGACAACGACTTGAATCCTTTGACTAAAGATAGTTCATATGATAATGATGATGATATGTTGTCAAACTATTATGAGTATGTCTATCACACTGACCCTAATGATCCTGATACTGATGATGATGAATTAGATGATTATAAGGAAGTAATGGTTTTTCATACTGATCCTTTGGATTCTGATACAGATAATGACGGTTTAACAGATGGTGAAGAAGTAAACATATATTCAACTAATCCCAAGAAATCTGACAGTGACAATGACGGTGTTTCAGATGGTGATGAGGTGAATGTTTACAGAACTGACCCTCTTGATTCTGACACTGATTCTGATGGTATCTCTGATGGAGAAGAAATAAAACAAGGTAAGAATCCTAAAACTCCTTTAATCATTGTTTCTTTAATGCTATTATTTGGTAGCCAGCGTAATATAATTATTGCAGGGGTAGGAATTACAGTAGTATTTGTAGTAATTTCTTTATTAGTTATAGTTACAATTAAAAAGAGAAAAAGGAAAGAAAGAGAAATAAAGAAGAAAAGAATAAGCAAAAGAAAAAAAACTCTATTAAACATTTTTAACGATAAGTTAAGTTCAATTGAAAATGATTGGCTATGGATAGAGAAAACTCAAAAATTAGGTCAAAATTTATTCAACCCTGAATATTCTGAGAAAATATCAGAATTGTTTGTGAATACAATCAATCTTTTAGTAGACTTTAATTACAGTTTCACAGAAAATATCAGATATTTAACAAATCCTAATTGGTTAGATTTAAAGAAGCGATTAAATACATTACTTGATAAATTTAGAAATTTCTTACTAAGAGAACTAAAAGAAATTGATGTTAATGAGAAATTTAACGAAATCAGTGAAGAATTAAAGAAAGTAGCATTAGAAAATATAGAAAACTTATCTGAAGAAAAATTATTGCAACCGTTTAATATTTTACTTAATACATTATCACAAATTGAGAAATCAATAAAAAGAACTGATGATTTTATTAATGAATTCACTTTTTCTAAACTTTCATATTACTGGGGAAATTTAACTGATATCATAACTAATTTGAAACTAGATGTTGAAGATAAAAAAGAAGAAATTAGAAAAGATGTTGAAGAAATAAGTAAAGTGCTTAAGGATAAAAAGATGAACGTTGAGAGGATAGAGACGCTTAATAAAGTGGTTTCAGTTTATAAACAGATTTCACTAACCAAACTGGCTTATATGCTCAAATTTTCTTCTTCCTCTGCGTTAATTTACTGGTTATCAAAGCAAAATTTAGATGTTTCTTATATAGTCGTTGATGATGAAATAATTTTTGATAAACAAGAAGAAAAGGAAGAAGAATTAGACTATGATAGTGAAGTGGCAAAAGCAATAGATTCTCTGTTAAAGCAATATGATGAATGGTCAAAAGGTGATGAAGGAAAAAAGATTTAATTTTTCTATAATTGAAGGTTAAATGTTTTTTAATCTTTTAGCACTAAGTTTATGTAAACAATAGTTGAATATTATGGCTGTTTTGTTGAAGATAATACAAGATTATACAATTTTAGTTTCTAGTTTTCTTCTCTCTTTCGATAATTTTACATACTCTCTTGATTTTCGTTATTTAACATGACATTAACAGATTTTCCTTATATTCAAGTTGCTTTGGATATTATTGATTTAAAATTTCTTGAAAAGGTTTTATCTTTTCTTCCTAATAGTAATAAATTGCTTATCGAAGCAGGCACTCCTTTGATTAAAAAATTTGGTTCCGGAGTGATTAATACCATTAGACAATATTTTCCTGATTCTTATGTTATTGCAGATATGAAAACTTTGGATGTAGGAAAAATTGAAGTAAAGATCTGTGCAGATGATGGAGCAAATGCTATGGCTGTAAGTGGATTAGCTCCTTTAGAGACAATAGTTTCTTCTATTAAAGCTGGAAAAGAGAGGAATATCGATATCATTTTGGATTTAATGAATGTAGCTGAACCGTTAAAATTACTTTCTGAGCTTCCTGAGCTTCCTAAGATAGTACTATTTCATAGAGGGATAGATCAAGAAGGGAATATGGAACATCCTTGGAATTTAATCCAACAAATAAGAAAAGATTTTCCGCACGTTTTAGTCGCAGTAGCTGGAGGATTAAACCTTGAATCAAGTGTAAAAGCTCTTTCTAAAGGTGTTCAAATTATTGTTATTGGAAGAGCAATAACTGCTTCTGAGGACATAACTAGAAGTTGTAATGATTTCTTGAAACTTCTTAAATAAAATAAGCAAATAGAAAAAGAAGTTTCATTGTAATTTTTCTCCTTTTTTTGAATTGTAGATTGTTGCTACGATTATTGATAAAATAAGTAGTATACCCACAATGGAAGCATAAAGCCAAGGTAAGTTATAGTTTATGTTGAAGAGTACTCCTGAAACATAAGAGGTGGCAGCATAACCCAAAAAGAAAAGAGTAGTTGAAATAGAGTAAAGCAATGAGAAATGTTCTTTTGGTAATTTAAAGGTGTAAATGGTGAAAATTACTGGAAAGAATAGTGCTTGGGCAATATTTTTAACAAATAGAAATGTAGCATAAAGAGCTACTGATTCGTAGTAGAAGTAAAATAAGAGCAAATTAAAGGTAGTTAGTATGGAAGCAATCAAAAGAAGGTAGTAAGTTAAATTTTGTCTTTTAGAGACCAATAGTCCTACAAAAGGAGAGATAAGAATAAAGCTCAGTTGTGAAAGGCCTAGGAGAGTACCAACTAGACTTTCTGATAAGTTTAGGACATTTTTTCCATAAATAGAGAAAAGAGGGTTAGTTAAACCTGCAATTACTCCATATAAAGCGAAACTAAAGGAGAAAAAGAGGAAAATTTGAGAAGTAAGTAATTTAAACTTGAATTTGGCTTTTTTCTTTCCTTGTTTTAAATCAATTCTTCTCGTAAAGTGTCGTAGTTCTGCTTTTCCTTCTATAAAAAGCAATTTAAACACAATCATTCCCACAATTGCAACAACAACAATGACTATTAAAAGAACAATTGGAGGAAGATAATTTAATACAAAACCCAAACCCACTGTACCAATAAGATTTCCCAACCTTCCAAAACTGGAAATTAGAGAATTATATAGCCCTTTGTATTTAGATCTCAGGTCAGAAACTATTAATCTGCTACTAAGACTATACATGTTGTTACTTATACGAAGAACAACAAAAAGAAGAGAAACTATAACGATGTTAGTAGTAAAAATTAACCCACCAACACCTATAATCATAAGAACAAATGAAGTCATAATAGTTAGTTTCCTTCCATATTTTTCTAACAACCAAGCAGTAGGAATACGAGCAAAAATACCAGCAAAAGTATAAATTGTAACAATTAATCCCCATTCTAAAGCTATTTGCTCTGCAGATTTAGTAGTAACTTTTTGTAAATAAAGAGGGTAAAGCTGTTGAAGAGCCATTAGGACAAAAAAACCAATGAATTGTGAAACTAAAAAAGGAATAATTTCTCGTGTTTCCTCTGTTTTCATAATTTTAAATAAAGTTAAATCTATCTCTTCTTCATCTGTAGGAATAATGGGTTCAGTCATTAATATAAAAAAAATTATTCATTTAAAAAATGTTTTTAACTAGCAAAAAATAGAAAATAAAGATGGTTTTGAAAAGCTAAGCTATTGAAATGTCGTTTTATATAGAACTTTAGAGAAATAAGTATTAAGTAAGAAGTTCATTAAGAATTCTTGTAGATAATTCATCTGCTTCTTGAGAATCTGTCAGAAAATCTATTTCTGAGGGGTCGTTAATACCTAAATTAAGTTCAACTGCTCTCTTTATTTGTTCTTGTTCAAAGATTCTACCTTGAGAAACTTCAGGTGTTGTACCTTGAATTCTTAAAATCGCTACTCCTACTGCATCAATAGCAATTCTATCTGTTCCAGCTATTACTACTTTTGCATGTTTAACAGTTCCTTTATCTGGTCCTCCATCGACAAAAATATCTACTCCGTCCATTACTATGAGATCTGGAGAAAATTGGGTGTTTATCTCTGCAATCAGTTTTCGTTGATGTGGGGAAGAATGGAGTTCTCTCATGTAAGAATTTCCATCTAAATTTCTGCGAGGAACTAGTCCTGTGGCAAGTTTTAGTGAAAGAGTAAAATGTCCTCCATATTGATGAGTTTTAATGCATCCAAATTCGACTATACATTCAGCTTCATAATATAATTTTGAGAAAAGAAAACCATTTTTCCAGTGGCTATCTTTTGGTGTCACATGAACATATTCTTCTATTGGGACTTCAGCAAGATTAACCAGTTTTACTCCTAGTTCTTCTGCTATTGGCTGCACTCTTTTAATAAAAGCTTCATTAGTGTCTACTGGGCCGCTTCTCTCTGCTACAGTAATAGATTTTGCTCCCATTTCTTGAAGTTTTTTAAGAAAAACTTTGAGTGCACCTAAATCAGTTGAAGCAGGGGGAGGATCTGCAGTATTAAAATTAGGCTTGAAAATAACATCCTTTCCCTTTACTGGATTAATGTCAAGTAATTCTATTGCTTTTAATACTCCTTCTTCTCGATTCTCGGTTACAACAATTGCGACTTTTGTCATTATAATCACTTTTTCTAGTAAACTAAATTATTAAGAAAACTTCTTTAATCTTGCTGTTTTACAAAATGCATATGAGTAATAAATTATACTCTGATTTGGTAATAAAGAACGCTAATATATGGACAATGGACGATAATAGCCCACGAGCTAAACATTTGGCAATTTATAGCAACACGATTTGTAAAATCACCAATGATCTGAATGAAGTTGAACAATTAATTGGGCCTGAAACAAAAATAATAGACGCAGAAAACAAAACAGTTATTCCAGGATTTATCGATTCCCACACCCACATCGCATGGACTGGATTAAACAAAATCTATCTCGATTTAGGAAATACTAAAAGCTTAGAAGAAGCTTTATCTTTAATTAAAGAACAAATACAGATGAAAGAAGAAGGAGAATGGATCATAGGTAGAAACTGGGACCAAAGTAATTGGGTTGAACAAAGATATATTACTGCTGCAGATTTAGACCCAATAAGTCCAAAAAATCCTGTTCTACTGAGACATGTTTCTGGCCATTTAGCAACAGTTAACTCTTTAGGTTTTGAGAGGTTGGGGTTAAGTAAGGATTTACAAGGGGTAGACCTTGATAAAAAAGGAAATGTTATTGGTACTTTAAGAGATATTGAGCTTTCAGATTTCAAAGAAATAAGACCAAAATTTGAAGATTTTGTTAAAGGGTTAGAATTTGGAATGGAAGAATGTATAAGATTAGGAATAACCTCTGTCCATGATAACATCACTTTTGAGCTTTTACCTGCTTATCACTATTTATTTCTAAATAATGAGATGAAAATAAGGGTTTATGGAATAATCTATGAAGATATGATCGAAGAAGCTATAAAACTTAATCTAAACAAAATAGTTGGTTCACAGTGGTTTAAAATAGGAGCTGTAAAACTAATGACTGATGGAGCAATATCCTCAAGAACAGCTTACCTTTTCGATGAATATGCTGATAAAGAAGGAGAATATGGTTTTGCTCTCTACGATGAAGAGAAATTAGATTACATGATTAAAAAAGTACATGAATCAGGTTACCAAGTAGCAGCACACGCTATAGGAGATAAAGCAGTAGCACAATTAATTGAAGCTTTTGCAAGAAATATAAACCCAGAAGAATGTAAAAGAAGATTACATAGGATAGAGCATGCTGAAATAGTTAGATATCAAGATTTAGAAAAAGCAAAAGAATTAAACATTGTTTTCTCAATGCAACCTAATTTTGTCTATAGATGGGGAAAAGTAGGTATAAATGGGATGTATGAAAAGAGACTAGGCAAAGAAAGAACGATGTTGAATAATCCTTTTGGTTGGGTGAAAGAAAATAATCTCATTCTTACCTTTGGAAGTGATGGAATGCCTTTAGGACCTTTATACGGGATTTTAGGCGCACTATATCATCCAAATGAAAAACAACAATTAACTTTAGAAGAAGCAATAAAGAGTTATACCTTGATCCCTGCATTAGTTTCTAAAGACGAGGATGTAAAAGGGTCTGTTGCAGAGGGAAAATTGGCTGATATTGTAATTTTGAGTCATAATCTAGACGAAATTAGTAAAGAAGAATTTGAAAAAGTAAAGGTGATAAAAACAATAATTGATGGAAAGATTGTTTTTGAACTTGAGGACTAAAATTCCACTTTTCTCTTCTTTTTATAATATTGTTTAAGTTTAACACTGATTTAAGAAAAAAAATTTTGTCGATATTTTTATCGACAGTTTACTTTTTTGTCTATACTTTTTATCGACAAAGGAAGATAATTGCAAATCTTTATCTTTCTCAATGAAAAAAAAACTAAAAAACAATAGAATAAGAAACATGGTAATGAGTACTATTGATGAGCAGATACAAGAGCTCGAAGACCAGATAGCAAAAACACAAAAAAACAAAGCTACAGAGCACCATATAGGACAACTCAAAGCTAAGATTGCAAAGCTACGACGAAAGAAACTTGATATTCAGATGTCTAAATCTGGAAGCGGTTATGGTTTTGATGTGAAAAAATCTGGAGATGCTACTGTTGTTCTTGTAGGCTTACCATCAGTAGGAAAATCTTCACTTATATCTAAAATAACAAATAAGGAAAGTAAAGTTGCATCATACGCTTTTACAACTTTAGATGCTATTCCTGGTATGTTATTCCATGAAGGAACTAAAATACAGATAGTAGATCTTCCTGGTATTATTGAAGGAGCTTCAGAAGGAAAAGGTAGAGGAAAAGAGATTCTTGCTGTTGCTAGAACCTCTGATATGATAATAATACTTGTAACACCTGAAAATGTTGATAATCAAATTGAGTTAATAATGAATGAATTATATAAAGTAGCTATTCGTCCAGGACTGAAAAAGCCCTACATCAATATCAAGAAGACAGATAAGGGCGGAATAGCAATATCAACTCTTCATAGATTAACTCATATGTCTGAAAAAACATTTGCAGGGATAATGAGAGAGTATAAGATTTCTAATGCTATAGTTACTGTAAGATCAGACCCAACAATGGAAGAGTTAATTGATATTCTTGAAGGAAATAGAGTTTATCCTAAGAAACTTATAGTTGTCAATAAAATTGACCAATATCCTAAAGAAGTAATTGATGAAATAAAAGAAAAATATCCTGATGCTGTATTTATTAGCGCATTAAAAGATATTAATTTAGACATACTTAAAGATGCAATTGTAGATAGACTAGAATTAATTAAGATATGGATGAAAAAACAAGGCGAAAAAACAGATTTTTCAGAACCAATGATTATAAAAAAAGGTTCAACAGTTAGGGATGTTTGTGCAAAAATACATAGAAAATTTGTGTCAGAATTTAGATATGCTGTAGTTAGTGGACCAAGCGCTAAGCACCCTAATCAACGAGTAGGTATTGAGCATGTCTTAAAAGATGGTGATATTTTAACAATTGTAATCAACAAATACTGGTGATAAATGAATTATTTGTATGGTCACTTGTTTGATTTGATATTAGCAATTATAAAATCCAAACTGTGTATTAATTCCAACATGTAAAAAAGTAATTTATACTATTTTTGATAAATGTGATAGAAGTTTCTTTTAAATTATAAATTATAATTTTATAACCTTGTTGTTATTTTTTATGTTTCATTCATCAATAAACTTAAATATTATTTAAATAATTTTTTTATGGGTATACAATGAGCGACGGAACATTGGAAGTATCCAAATCAGATGAAATTGTGGCTTTGGCTAAAGCTTTGTCTTCTCCTACAAGGTATCAAATTGTAAAATTGTTAATCGATAAGGAGATGGACATATCAAACATTGCTAAAGCTATGAAACAAACTGAAGCTAACACTTCAGCCCAGATTAAATTCCTTGAGAAAGCAAAAATCTTGGAATCAAGGTATGAACCTGGTGCACATGGTGTTAGAAAGGTTTGTAAAACAAATGTAAAAAAAGTAATAATCAATCTATAATAGCGTTATCGCTATTTTTCTCTTTTTTTTGGTTTCTGGAAGATGAGCGCATTATCCTCAATTGGAAGTTTCCAACAATCAATTATCTCATAATTATTATCTATTAATTGGTATAGTTCTTCAAGAGAAAAAAGTTTAGTTAGAGCAGTAAGAATGACCAATCCTCCCTTTTTTAGAATTATATTAAACTGATTGATTGTGTACAAAGGTTCAGGCACGTTTTGGATGACAGAAAAACAAGTGATGATCTCAACACTATTTCTGCGAATAGGTAAAGAGTCACTGTCACAAACAACAGTGAAAATTAAATCATTGTTTTTGATTCCTTCCTTTAACATATTAAAACTTATATCACATGAGATAATTTGATTTTGCTTTTTTAGAAATTTAGAAAATAATCCTGTGCCTGCTCCAACATCTAGAATTAGTTTGTTATTGAAATTTTGAAAATGATTGATAATATCAAAATATTTTTTCTCTTGTATTGAAAGGTAACGACGATCATATATTTTTGCAGTTTCATCATAACTTCTTCTTACTTTAAACTTCTTTTTGCTCATTGATATAACAATTGTAGAAAAGAATTTTAACTATATGGGAGAGTACCTCTTAATGCCTATAAGCTTGAATGCTGTTAAAGTGTTAAAAGAATTGGACAAAGAAGATATTAGAATACTTCAAATGATAGAAGTATTGTTGAAAGAAGGAGAATATGCTCCTCTAGAAAAAATAGCTAAATATGCTGGTTTTACAGTAAAAGAGACTAATTATAGGTTATCAAAAATACATAAGCTAAAATTGATTGAGAGATGGAAAGGTCACTATATAGGTTATACTCTTAAGTTTGCAGGATTTGATGCTTTAGCTTTAAATGCCTTATATGAAGGAGGAATAATTTCAAGTGTGGGTTCAGCAAGAGGAGTAGGGAAAGAGAGTGACATATATTATGCTTTAGATTTTGAAGAAAATGAGGTAATAATTAAAATAAACAGAACAGGTAGAGCAAGTTTTAGAAATGTGAAAAAAAAGAGAGATTTTCTAGAAAATAGAACTCACTATTCAATTTATTTTACAGCTTTCTTGTCAGCAAAAAGAGAATATGAAATACTATCTAAACTACAAGGAGCAAAATTACCTGTTCCAAAGATCAGAGGATATAATAGGCATATAATAGTGATGGACATAATTAAGGGAAAAGAACTGGTTAATATTGATTACATAGAAAAACCTTTGAAAATACTAAAACAGATTATCAAGTTTGAAAGGAAACTTTACAAAAAGTATAAAATAATACATGCTGATTTAACAGAATACAACATTATTTATGATGAAGAAAGTGGAAAAATAACTATTATTGATTTTCCCCAAGCTGTTACAGTTGATCATCCTAATGCTTTAGAGTTGTTAGAGCGTGATGTTAACCATTTGATGGATTTTTTTGGAAAAAAATATGGAGTTCAGCTTGATACTGAATCTGTTGTGAAATTCATTACTAAATAAAAGGTAACTAAATAAGAGTGAAAAAGAAAACAATAATTAGAATAGGAAAAAGGCTGTTTAGAAAAAGGAGAAGAACAAATTAATTGGTGATTGATATAGCTCACGAGAAAATAATAATAGGAGCTGACATCGTTCCTCAGACATCCGCATCAAAGAATCCACACTATGCAGTATGTGTATATGATGGGATTAAGGAGAAAGTAATTGATTCATTTGAAAACGTTAATTTTCATAAATTGATAAGCATAATCCAGAAAACACAAGCCAATTTTCTTGCAACAGATAATGTTTATGAACTAGTTTCTTCTCCCTCTTATTTGCCTTATCTTTGTATTCAATTATCTCCAAGCACTAAACTTGTTCAAGTAACAGGTAGCCCTATTCATGGTTTTACTCCCTTAACTAAATTAATGAGAAAATATGGGCTAGAAGTTACAGGAAAACCTGCTCCTAGTGAATCAGCAAAGGCATGTGCAATACTGGCAAACAAAAAAATAGGTTACCGTGTTGAACCCTTTGAAGATGAAACAAAAATAGTTGTTTCACGCTCTAGGTCAAAAGGAGCTGGAGGTTGGTCTCAAGGACGGTATGGTAGGTTGTATGATACTAGTGTTCTTCAAGTAGCTAACGAGGTTGAAACAGTATTAAAAGAACATGATATTGACTATGATAAACACATCACAAAAAGCAAATATGGAGCAAAAAAAGTAGTTTTTGACGCTTATAGTCCATTAAACCAAGTGCTATCAATTATAAAAAATAAAAAAGGAGAATTGTGTCAAGTTAAGATTTTTCCAGTGAATAAAGAGCATGTAGAATTTATTCCGTTAAGTCAAGAAGTTACTCTTAAGCCTAAATTGAAAAGGCTGATAGTAGGTATTGATCCAGGATTAACAGTTGGGTTATCTATTCTAGATCTTCGAGGAAAAGTTTTGAAAACCTTATCTTTACGCCAAGCAAGTAGGGGGCACGTTATTAGAGCTATTACTAAATTTGGAAAACCCACTTTGGTTTGTTGTGATGTTTACCCTTATCCTAGTTATGTGGAAAAGATTGCAGGAAACCTAAATGGAAAATTATTTGCCCCTAGATCAATTTTAACAGTAGCTGAAAAAAATAGAATCGCAAGGCAATTGGCGATAGAGCAAGGGATTGTAATAAAAGATGCTCATCAAAGAGATTCTTTAGCTGCTGCTTTTAGTGGGTATAAAAAATATAGAGAACAGTTTTCAAAAGTGGATGAAAAGTATTTACACGAATTTGATAAAAATCTAAGAGATGAAATTAAGGATCTATTAGTTAGAGGAAGAAGTTTAAACGATTCTGTAGACTATATCAGAAAAGAGTTAGAAAAAGAAAAGAAGAAAGAAGAAAAGATAATCACAATAGAAGAAATTAAAGATATAAAACCAGAAAAAGTTCTTGAAGAGAATAGGAGCTTAAAAGAGAGAATTAATTTACTAGAAAAACAACTGGAAGAAGAAAAAAGTAAAAATGCTGAAATTTTTTCTGAAAATGAAGAACTAAAAAGAGAAATAGACTACCTTAGAGACAAATTAGCACAAGGAAAAGAAAAATATATTAGGGGTCTTTACAAAGAAAAAATCTTTTTACAAAAAGACAGTCTAATAAATTCATTGAAAGAAAAAAATAAAGCACTAAAAGATGAACTTGACTTCTATGCTGCAAAAATTGATGAGCTAAAAAGAATAGTATGGTTACGAACAAATGAAAACTGGGTGGCTCTAAAAGTCATAAAAAAGTTTACTCAGGAAGAAATAGAAAAAACAAATGAAATACATGAATTAAGGCCAGGGGATATTGTTTATATCCTTAATACAACTGGAGGCGGAGGGCAAACAGCTGAATTACTAGTAAAATATAAAATCAAAGCTATAATAGGAGACATAGAAAATTTGTCTTATTATGCTAAAACAAAATTCATGAAATACCAGATTCCTCTAATTGATAGAGAAAGAGTTAACCCGTTAAGAATGGATGAAATTGCAATAATTGAAGAAAAAGAAATTGATGATGCTATAGAGAAAGCAAGAAAAGAATTAGAGCAAATAATTATTAAAGAAAAAGAGTCTATACTTGAAAATCTAGTTGATGAATACAGAAAAGAGAGAAAAAGAGAATTAGGAGAAAATATATAGTTATTCACAAAGAAAAGTCTAAACCATCAAATTTTAAATCTAAAGATGTAAATAACCTAGGAAAATTGAAAGTCCTAGGTCGAGAAGTTAATTTGAAATTAAGCAGGATAATCTTCTATATTAACTTGAACAAACAAAATATTGTTTCCACGAACAAAAATATCTCCATAAGAGGCTACTTCTTCATTTTCTATGATTTCAGTACTTTCACGAAGCCAAACATTCATGTTTTGGTCGAAAGAGACTAGTTTTCCTTTATATCTCACGTTGTCTTTTAGTCTAATAATTACTTGTTTATTTAATGCTTTTCTCAAGCTGTTAACTGGAATGCTGCTCATACTCATTATTTTTCACTCTCAATAAAATCTAAACATTAATTATTCATCGACTTTTCAGAATCTATAAAAAGCTTTTTGTTAAATACCGATTTTACTTTGTATCTAAACTTGTTTCGTGACTTTTTTCTAGTTGATAAAACTATTTTTTACAAGTCGAAATTTTTTGCCACTTGTTCTAAATTCTTTGTTTCAAGATTTTTGGTTATTCTCTCTCTTATTTTTACGTAAATTGGGTGGTTAACAGCATTTCCAACTACAATTGCTTCTCCTACTCCAAGTGTGGTGATAGAGTTCAAAGTATCTCTATCAATACCCTCACTAGTTCTTCCTATGAATTCAAGATCGTAAGGATTCATTATTTTCATAATAATTTGGGTGTTACACTGACTAAGGGTGGTAGTAGAAAGATTTACCGGCCTCTGACTGATGAGTATCAAGGAAATGAAAAACTTTCTTCCTTCTCTTGCTATGGTGTTTATTATAGGCCTTGAGATAGCTAAACTCAGTTTACTTTCTGGAGCAAACTGATGTGCTTCTTCTAATATTACTGAAACAGGAGGAATCTCTGATTTCTTTCTTAATTCAAATAACCGCGAAAGAGTATAGGATACAATCATCTGTTTCTGTCTTAAACTAGTGAAATCACTTAAGTCAATAATTAACAATTTTCCTGGTTTAGTTTTTTCCTTTAAATTAGGGAATTCCTTTACACCGAAAAGTTTTGTTTTTTCTAATTCAAACAACCATCCATTAAGAGCATCTTTAGTTCGCTGATTCATTCGTTCATCATTTTCTATTTCTTCCATAATATCAGAAATTGTGTAACTAACACCTTTTTTCACTTTTTCATTATACATTCTCCCAAGAACAACATATAATTCTCTTAATTGTACTGGACTAATGTCTGGCTGAAAATTTGCAAATTGAGCTGCAGAAATAGAGTGTGTTGCAAATTGAATGTAACTAGCAGATATAACTTCTATTTGTTCGTTTATTTTTGCTCCTGTTTCTTTCAGTCCCTTATATTCTCCATGAACATCAAACAAAATAGTAGCTATTCTACCTTGTTCTTTCTTTCTGTTCAGTAGCTCTTCCAAAAGAACAGAAACTGTATAAGATTTTCCTGCTCCACTTATTGCAAGTATAGCTAAATGTTTTTGCAGAAATCTGGTGAGGTTCAATTTTACTTTTATATCATGATGCTCCAACTTTCCAATATATAAACCATTATCCTGATCTAGGCCTAAAAATTTTGAAAGTAAGTTCGAATCTGCCAGAAAAACGTTGTCTCCTGGACTAACTGGGTATTGTAATCGTTTTACTCCTTGTTTAGTATGAATACCTAACGCTTTTGCTTTAGCAATAATATATTCCCAACTATCAGCAGGAAAAATAGAAGCTAGTGTCTTTCCACTTGTTTCATAAGCTTTTACTGCGGAAGGAGAAGAAAAGTATCTGTTCGTTTTTATAATATCTTTTACTTGGGCTATTACTTTTCCTTCTTCTTCTGGTGTGTCCACTACGATGTACATATCTCTTTTTAACTGAAAATCTTTACTATCCTTCGTTATCACAAAATGGAATTCAGAAGGATTAGGGGTGGTTTGTGTTACTATTACTGTTCCTATCATTTTCATTTTACTAACTCCACGGATTTCTTGCTCTTCTTTTTTGGAGCGAAAAACTAGAATAACCTATTCTTGAAGATATTTCATCAATCAAAATATCTGCATCGTCTTCTCTTATTTTAGCTCTAGCATCAGCTTCTATTATTACGCTTGGCAAACCATATTCAGGATGAAAAGTTGAAATAGAACAAATTAGAGAAGAAATTGTTTGAGCTAGATTCGTACTGTCAGAAAATAGGACGGGAAACTCGACTCTAAGTGGGGTATCATATTCTGCTGTTTTAAGATAAAAAAAGTGTATGTCGAAGTCTTCTAAATCTTTTTCATACTCATTAAATTTACTCAGATGCGATTCAAATGTTCTCTCATTTATATCTAAAACGTTGAATAGTAAATCTGTATCTCGTAATTGTTTGATAATAGGTCTGTAGTCAATATCTAATAATTCTTTGAATTCTGGTCTTTTACTTAAATGAGGAAGAATTAAAGATAGTTTTCTAGTTAGTATAGCAGACCTAGAATCTTTTATCACTCCACAAAGTAAACAACGCTTTTTTCGAGAAAGAGTATACAGTCTCCTATAAAGAGCTTTAAGCCTAAGATATTGGGAAAAAAGAAATTCATTACCTTGGATACTTTTAACATCAATAACAGGTAATACAGAACCGTCCAAAATCAGAATATCTGGAGAATCATTTTCAAGTAAATCAATGGCACAGCGTATTTCTTTTTGTATTCGCCATAAAGCAATAAGATAATCTATCTCATTTTGAGCCAAAGGTTCAACACTTGTTAAAATATCTGGAAAAGGATTTTTCTCTGGAAAATACTTTACTTTTGGTTTTTCATCTTTGTTGTGATAGAATAGCACACCTACAGCTCTAATAAGTGCAACATCAAAAAAGTTCATGCTTCTGTGTATTATTCCTCCGTCTACTCCTGCGTATTTTAGACCTGTAGTAGACGATTGTGGAACTCGAATAATAAAACTTGTGTCCTTTGTATTAAATTGAAAAGCTTCAGGAAAAATAGAAGGATCCAGTTGATACTTAACTTTTCTAAATAAATCTTGGAATAATTTTCTGTGTTTATTGTATTCCTTAATTACTTTAATTATGTTGCTTATAGCTTGTTCTAAATTCTTTTTTTCGCTCAATTCTAGTTGTACTACGAGAAAATACTATATAAACTCAACTAGAAAAAGAAAAAAGAATTATTATTGTTTATTTTTTAAAACTCTAGAAATAAAGTAATAATATGGAGGAGAAGGTTTTTTTGGTTTAGAATTAAATTCAGGGTGAAATTGAGTGGCAATAAAGTTGGGATTGTCTTTATATTCTAAAGTTTCCATTCTTCTTCCATCTTCAGATTTGCCTGAAAAATGCAATCCTTGTTTTTCTAAATCTTGAATAAATTGAGGATTAACTTCATATCTATGTCTGTGTCTTTCTACACAAAAATCAGAATTATACATCGAATGAAAAATGGAATCTTTCTTTAAAAGAACTTTATGTGCTCCTAAACGCATTGTTCCTCCTTTCTTATGGATACTATGCTGTTCTGGTAAAAGATCAATTACTGGGTAGAGTGTTTTTTCGTCTACTTCAGTTGTATGGGCTTTATCCATATTACAAACATTTCTTGCGAACTCTACGACACTTAACTGAAAACCGAAACATACTCCTAAAAATGGTAGTTTATTTTCTCTTGCAAATTTTATAATATTGATTTTTCCTTCTACCCCTCTAGAACCAAATCCCCCTGGAACAAGAATTCCATCATATTTTAATAATTCATGAAATGGTTTTTCTTCTGTTTCAAATCTCTCTGAAGAGATGAATTCAACATTTACCTTGGTATTATTGGCTATACCAGCATGCATTAGTGCCTCTTTTATGCTTATATATGAGTCTGCTAGACGTGTATATTTTCCGATAATCGCAATTGTAACTTCATTCTCTGCATTCAAGAGTTTTTCTATTATTTTTTCGTCTTCCATCCAGTTTGCTTTAACATTTTCATAATTTAATATCCAATTAAGAGTTGAACCGAAACCTTGTTTATCTAAATAAATAGGTGCTCTTAAGACAGTGTCTAAATCAGGAAGAGAAAAAACAGCATTCGCTGGAACATCGCAAAACATAACTATTTTCTCTTTAGCTTCTTCAGTAAGATCTTGTTCTCCTCTGGCTATAATTATATCAGGAGTTAAACCCATAGATTGTAATTCTCTAACAGCATGTTGAGTAGGTTTGGTTTTTAACTCTTTTAGATTGGGCGGTTTCATGACATAAGTAAGAAGAATAAGAGCCGTGTCTTCCTTTGGTGTTTCTCTTCTTAATTGTCGAATAGCTTCTAAAAAAGGTTGAGATTCAATATCTCCTATTGTTCCCCCCACTTCTATAATCAAAACATCAATATCTTTATTATTTTTAGCCACTTTTTTTATTCTAGCTTTGATTTCATCAGTTATATGCGGAATAACTTGAACAGTTTTTCCTAGGAAATCTCCTCTCCTTTCAGCTTCAATAACAGAAAGGTATACTTGTCCCGTAGTGATATTTTGTTCTGCTTTCATTTCTAAATCTAGCATTCTCTCATAATGGCCAAAGTCAACATCAAGTTCTGCTCCATCAGCTGTAACATATGTTTCTCCGTGTTCAAAGGGATTCATTGTTCCAGCATCAATGTTTAGATAAGGGTCGATCTTAATAACGTTAATTTTTTTTCCCCTAATTTGTAAATTACGACCAACTGAAGAAGTAACGATACCTTTCCCTAATCCTGATATCAGAGCTCCGCAAACAAAAACATATTTGGGCATATTCTTTGTTAACCAGAAACGTAAATAAATTTATCTACAAAGAATTATTTAAGAAAAAATATTGTTATTTTGATTACTTTTGGAAATTTTTTACGATTTATGCTTTTTTAGAAACAATGATATCAATTAATTTCAACTTTCTTCTAAAAAAAGTACAAAAACAGTTTATCCAACCATTATTTTCCACTTTTCTACAGCATCAGCTACAATGTTATACAACCATTTTTCTTCAACAGTTAAGTTCCTAATTGTACTTGTAATGTTCTTTGATTTAGTGCCCATATTAATAACTTTATTTAGCCTTAATGTCATTAACTCACGTAACTCAATTTCTAGTCTCTCTAATTCCCTAAATGAAATAGTTTTTTGTTCCTTAAATTCTTCAATAGTTTTTTTAGCTATAATGTAAAAAAAGGGGTCTATAGGCTGTAAAGCCTTCTTTGTTTTTTCTTTTTCTGTAAGAAAGTGAACTGAACTGAGATTAAATTTTTTTAAGAAATCATATTCCACTAATCCCTCTTTATGGAGCATGTAAGCAATCCAAAAAGGAATCTGAAGAACTGAACCTTTCTGTAATTTGATTTTTTTTCCACCTATATCAAATTCTCCTCTTGATTCTAAGCACTTAACTTCTACTTTTTTTTCTTCAAAATCATGTTGTAATCTTTCAAGTTCTTTTAATACTTCATCTTTTGTTAAATGCATGCTAATTCTTGATTTGAGTTAATACTTTAGAAGTTTTTGATTAAAAGAAATCATCTAAACTTTTTTGTGAAGAAGTAGATTCTGATTCTAGTTCAAATTCTGTTTCTAAATCGTTTAATGAAAAGTCTGTTTCTCCAGTGTGAACAAACTTAAGGATGGCTTCAGCTAATTCTTTACCAAAACGAGGGATTTGAACTAGATCCTCTACCTTGGCTTTTTCTAAATCTTCCAATGATTTATATCCATTGTTATATAATGCTCGAGCACGCACTCTTCCTATTCCTGGAATTTGGATAAGATCAAGTAGTTCTTCTTTTATACCTACTTTTATCCTTGAATGAAGTTTTTTTATTTTTTTGGCTATTTCTGAATAACCTAATAGTTCTGCTAATTCTCCTCCAGAATAGAGGATCCATTCTGCATTAGAAATTATATTGTAAATGTCTCCGCTACCAATTCCATATCTGCTGAGAATAGTATCTTCTGGAATTTCATTAATCCAATCTCTTATAACTAAAGCTGTTTTTAATTGGCTCAAAAAAATATCTATTTCAGCGTAGCTAGAAGGGAGTTCTGTAAGAATCTCGTCTTCATGTTCAGTAACAAAGTTCATTAAAGGAGTCTGATCTAGTTTTCTATAGGTGATAAATCTTACGTCAGGTGTAGAGCAAACAAGATGAAGAATAGATATATCCGTTACTAATTCTTTAGCCATTCTATTTGCTCGTTCTAACCCTGAACGTATAATTACTGCACTGCTCGGATCTATATATAATTCACTTACTCTTTTACCGAATCTAGTCGGTAATAAGAGATCAGGATGGCTTTTAATTAACCCTTCTTCTTTGAAAAAACCTATTACAGATTTTATTAAAGAAGATAGATTAACTGGATTTTCTTTAAATCCATAAAAAGTATCACTAAAGAAATCAAACAATTCTTCTATAGTTCTTGTTTTTTCAGTGGCTATTTGACCTAAAGTTATTCGACGTAAAGCTGGCTCTGAAGCTAATCGTGATTCTATATCTTCTGTGTCTGCAATAATATATCTGGAGTAGAGATCCTGAGCTTCAGTTTCATTTCTAGCAACAACAATTGCATCACCTTCCTTATCATATTGAGGACGACCAGCTCTTCCAGACTGTTGTTTAAATTCAAGAACAGGAATAGGATGGCTTCCTATACTTGTACTAAAACGATAAATGCTTTTTATTATCACGAATCTTGCAGGTAGATTTATTCCTGCAGCTAATGTTGGAGTAGAAGTAAGTACTTTTATGTTTCCTTTTTTAAACTCAATTTCTATTATTCTTCGCTGCATGGGGTTTAAACCTGCATGATGGAATGCTACACCTGATTGGACAAGTTTAGCTATTTCTTCTGCTTGCTTTGTTCCAGAACTCTGTTTAATTATTCTTGTAGCTGCCAATGACAAACTCTCTTTCTCTTTCTGTGTTAGAATCTTGTTAACTTTAGAAGAAACTTTTTTTGCTGTAGTCTCTGCCGTCTTTCTTGTTGTAAGGAAAACAAGTGTTTGATACTTCTTTTTTAGAACATAATCTAGCAAGTTAAGAAAAGTATCTTTGTATGTTGATGGAATAGAGACATTTTTCAACCCCTTATAAATAATTGTATTTCTGTAAATTACTCCTTCATGCAACTCTACTGGTCTCCAAGTACTAGATACAAGATTCGCTTCTAACCATCTAGATAATTCATCAGCATTACGAATTGTTGCACTAAGAGCAATTACTTGTACTTCAGGATTTCTCTTTAGCTGGGCTAAAACAACTTCTAAGGTAGGTCCCCTATTCATACTGTTGATTAAATGAACTTCATCAGAAATAACTAAACCAACTTTTGATAACCATTTACTTTTATGCCTTAAGGCTGAATCAATCTTTTCATTGGTAGCTACTATTATATCTGCATAATTAGCTCTATTATCTTCAATATCATAGTCTCCAGTAAGTAAAATAGTTCTCTTTTTTAATTTAGAAAAAAACTTTTTGAATTCGAGATATTTTTCATAGGCAAGTGCTCTTAACGGAGCAAGGTAAAGAACTTTGTAAGAAGTCTCTTCTACTTTTTTCACAGCAGCAAGGAGAGCTAAAAGAGTTTTCCCAGAAGCAGTAGGTATCGCTATAACAAGATTATTTCCATCTAATAACCCTTTTTTAATTGCTTCTGTCTGAGGAGGATAAAGTGAACTGATTCCTTGTTTTTCTAGTTCTTCAATAATTTCTTTAGGAATAGGTAATTCAGCAATCTTCATTATGGAACCCAAGCTATCTTTAACGACTCTAATTATTATTCTAAATAATTTTTTCTAATAGTTTTTTTATGCCATGCGTATTATCCCATCACGAGGTGAATAGAGCTCGCCATTTTCTCTTAATTGTCTAATTACTTTGTCTACGAAATCTCCATCTATTGAATATTCTTTTTCAGCAATTTGTTTAACTTTGCTAACAGAAACCTCATTAGAAAAACCTTTCTTGGTTTCTTCTTTTATAATGTCGATAACTTTTTGGAGATTACTACGTTCACTTCTTGATGTACCTTGTAAAAAGTAATCTACATCTACTTTTCCAGTTACAGGGTCTCTCCCTACTTGTTGGAGGGATTCAGTTAAAAGGCGAATAGCTGCTTCAGCATGGTCAATTGTCACATCTTCTTTTAGAGCCATTCTCGCTTGTGCTTCAGAAAGACGAATAATCGCTTCTAAATACCTGGGTGTAATAGCAATAGATTTTTTGTCTGATTGCTTTCTGAGGTCGAGATAGAATTTCTCTATTCTACGCATAGCTTCATCAGTCAATGAAGGTTCAACATTTTGTTTAGCATAACTAATATATTTTCTTAAAAGATCCATAGGGATAGGAGGTTCTGCAGTAGCAGATATCTGCCCTCTTCTTAATTCTAAAATATGTCTGGCCATATTAAGGTCACTGTCTGGCTCAGGAACATCGCGCATAATGTAAATAAGATCAAAACGAGAAATAATAGTAGCAGGTAGGTTAATGTTGTCAACTGGGTGAGAGTTTTCTTCATATCTGCCAAATTTGGGGTTAGCTGCAGCAATAATAGCTGTTCTTGCATTAAGTTGAGCAACGATACCCGCCTTGGCTATGCTAACGGTATGCTGTTCCATAGCTTCATGTATAGCTGAACGATCATGAGCAGTCATTTTATCAAATTCGTCTATAATTGCTAAACCCCTATCTGCTAGTACTAAAGCTCCTGCTTCTAAAGAAAATTCTCCTGTATCTGGATCTCTTACTACTGCTGCAGTGTTGTGAGTAATAAAACCGTTAACTATGAAATTGTGTGTTTGTGGAACAGTTAAATCATAAACATATTCATTTTCTTTCTCTACAAATTCGACTTTAGTTACTTCATCCCAGAAGATTTCGCTTGAAAGGAGCGATTCTATAAGTTTAATATCTTGCTCCAACTTCATATTCTCTTTACATATTGATTTAATTTTGTTGAGAGTACTTCTAATTTCATTTTTGTTGCAATTCTTAAAATCCAAAGTTATATCTTTATTAGAATTAGAGATTGTATTATTAGAAAGGTCTAATTTTCTAATTAATTTGCCTAATAGTTGTTCTATGTGAAAAACCACTTTCTTACCTACAGAACTACTTCCTAAATCCTTTGTCTCTCTTTTTTTAGGATTAATTGTTCCAACTAAATCTCCTTTAACTAAATCTTTAGCTTTTATCCATATTATTCCTCTCTTTGAAAGAGTGAGAAGAGGAGTTTGCTGAGTTAATTTGATTGTCCTACCACTCATAGATGATATTTTAACTAGTAAACGAGGACTTTTGATTTTCCAAAATTTTTTGATTTTGGTTGAGTTGATTTTTAAGTTGGAAGAATTTAAAATAGCATTATAATCTGAATCTGTTTCTAATTTTTTTTCTACAAACCAGAAACCTTCTTGGTATTCTTGTGGATTGTTGTTTTTAAACTCTCTTTCTACTATATCTTCTATTCGTTCAACTTTATTTTCAAAATATATTTGACTATCTGCTGCAACACATAGTCCTGCTGCTGAACTTGCTCTTCCTGAAGTAAAAATACCTCGAGGAGCTAATCTGTTTGCAAAATGAAGAAGTTGGCTTTTTCCTACACCTGGATCTCCAACTAATAATAGATTTGATTCTCCTCTCTGTTTCATACCATCTGGTGTAACTCTGGAAACACCACCAAAGAGTACAGTAGCAATAGCCTCTTTAATGATTTCATGACCATAGATAGAGGGCGCAATAGAACGAATGATTTTGTTATGAATGTTAATGTCTTTAGAAAGCTCTAGAATCTCTTTTTCAGTGTCAGGGTCGATTTCTAATTCTTCGAATTCCTTCTGTCTAGAAGCAGCAAAATTGACCTCTAACCAAGGGTCAAAAGTAGCTAACTGTCTCTTCTTTTGTTGAAGAGAGGGCTTCATTCTAAGAATACCGTTAACAATTGCTCTGTCTCCTGCTCTAACAACATCTACTAGATCTCCAACTAAGTATGCAGGAAGAGAGCGAGGAATTTGACCAGGAGGAAGGTTTTCTGGCCTTTCTTGAATAGTAATTGTTTGGACATCAGTATAAGATGATTCTTCTGGAAGGAGCTTGAAAGGACCTTTTTTACCACAATCAGGGTTACTACACTGGGCAGGTTCAGAATAATAACCTAAATCCTGGTCCCAGCTCATTATTTCACCACAGCGAGTACATTGGAAAACTCCTTGAATAAGAAGAGGTTTAACAACAGATTGACGAAGAACAATACCTTCTACTGAAATAAATCTGCCTAAATGAGTGGCTCGAACATGACGAAGATCAACAACATCAGGGATGTTAGCAAATCTTACTTTAAACCATTCTCTATTTTCTTGTGCGTAACTCAAATCTTCTATCGTGATAACATCAAAAAGAGCTTCATCAGCATCTTGAAACATAGTTTCAGGTTCATCTCGAATCATTTGAGCAAGTCCTGGGTCATAACGTAGAATATCATCGTAATTGACATAAAGAGAAGTTAATCCTTCTAAAACCATTTTCTGAATTTGTTCAGTGTAAACATATCTGCCGTTTTCATCCATGTAACCTTGAAAAAACTCTTTGAATCGTTCTGAATACCCTTTCGCTGTTGTATCAATATGCATAAAGATCCTTCCTTCTATAGAATAGCAATTATTAGATTGATAATAAGTCTTACTTATTAGACTATTTCAAAAAATATAACTAGAAATTAATATATAAACCCAATAATTAAGTAATAAAGAAAATAGTAGGTAAAATAGAAAAACAAAGAAGAAAATCATAAAATTGTCTATTAATTCTTACTATTGTTCAAGGAAAAATATAACATAAAGTGTTGAATAATTAAGTAGTAATGACATATACTAGTTCCCACATAACTTTGCAAGGTTTAGCTTTATGGACTTTCATGCCTGATAAAATGAAAGATTATTATAAAACTCATAAATGGGATTTGTTAGCAATAAATATTGTAGCAGGGCTCCCAGATATTGATATCTTTTTTGGGATACATAGAGAATATACTCATGGAATTATAATTCCTACGCTAATTCTACTATTATCAGTTTTGTATTCTCAGATAATGAAGAAAAAAGACAAATATCAAGGCAAAAATAAAAGATTCACACGATTTATTAGTTTATCAATGTTAATGTGGATCATACATATTCTAATTGATCTAACTTGGGATGCAATAATGGTTTTTTGGCCATTAGATAACCATTTCTATAACTTAGATTTAATATTCAGGTTAAATGCCAGTAACTTAGTGTTAGTAGGAATAATTCCTCAATGGCAAATTTACTCAAAAACAGAAGGACAGAATATGTTTTTCATTAATCTTACACAAGAGCAAAGAGCAAATATATTTGGAAAATTTCTTGATTTAACAATTCCGCAATTAACTGTTGAAATACTCTTAGCTCTTGTATGGTTTGTAGTAATTATTCTCCCAATGATAAAAAGAAGTGTAAAAAAAGGTGAAGAGAAAAATAAAAAAAGAGAAAAAATAGTTGTAATAGGTAGAATACTAAAAAAACAATTAAATAGACAAACATCAGTTGTAGGTCTCTTAATTATACTAATAGGTTTAATGTATGGTCCTTCTGCAGGGAAAGTAAATACATATGAAGGAAGTTTTGCTGTTTATTTGGCAAATACAAATTCAATATTTGATCCAACCTTAGGTTTCTCTTTGGAGAAAGAAAAAGCAAGGAATATATCACTTTTAATAAAAACAGAAATAACAAAGGTAAACTATTCTGCTGTTCTGTTAATTGTAGACAATAATACATTTTCTACTTTCTTCAATAACTTTTTGAATATTACAGAATATTACTATAATGATAGTTTAGAGTATCAATCATTAGAAAAGCAATATTTTGATTTAGTAGAAGAAACAATTAATAAAAGTGAAATAGTAAAAGAGGGGAAAATAACTGGAAATATGAATGAGGTCTCTATAACCCTTTATAACAATATTGAGGATAATATTCAATATCACATTTTATACCTTCTAAAAGAATGGACGCCGAATTGTTCATTTATGTACAAGACAACTGTTTCTCTAAAATACATGACTGAGAGAGTAAATCAATTCATTGGAGGAATAATAATAATCTTTTCTGGAGTAATAGTAATAGTAATAGACCAAATTGTAAGCTTTCTAGAATATAAAAAAAAAGGAAGTAAATGAACCTACAAAATAAACTTTTTGACCTTTTTATACAAAGAAAACAAAAACATTTGTAAAATTATCTAAACAAATTTTTCTTTATCTGAGCTTAACTTATTTTTTACAAAACTTCTAACTACTAAAAACATAATTAAAAATCCCAAAAAGAAGATAGGTGCTTTTTAAATATACTAATTTGTTTTCTTGTTGATTTATGTATCTTCCAATTATCTTGATAACTTAATATTTTTGGCTTAATTCCCATTATTCCTCTTAAAAAACTATTAGTACATGAACTCAAATTATTAAGATCATATCCTCCCTCTGTAACAGCAATAATTCTCTTTTTAGAATATTTCTCTGCAATTTCAGATAGTATAAATCCTGCAGATTGAAAAGCTTCAACCTTTAAATTAAGCATTCCTACTGGGTCTGTTTCTAAACCATCAAACCCTAAAGAAACTAAAATTATTTCAGGTTTAAACTGTTCTAGTACTTTTATTGATTGCTGGAAAGTATAAACCCAGTTTTGGGTGTTAGTTTTAGGTAAAACTGGGCAGTTAACAGTATATCCCATTCCATCATAAATACCACTTTCAAAAGGATATCCTCTTCCTGGATAAGCATAAGCTGGATGGGCATGGATTGAATAATATAAAACATCATTTCGTGAATAAAAGATGTCTGCAGTTCCATTACCAAAATGTTGATCAATATCTACAATTGCAATTTTACTAAAGCCTTTAGATACTAACGTTTCTGCGATAATTGCAATATTATTAAAAAAGCAAAATCCTGCAACAGTTGAAGAATTAGTATGATGTCCTGGGGGTCTTACTATTGCAAAAGCTTTTTCTGTTTCATTATTAGAAACAAGCTCTGCTGCTTGCTTCGAAGCTCCTGCAGCATAACAAGCAGCAGAAAAAGTGTGTTTGTTTAAAACATTATCCCATGTAATTACTCCTCCACCTTGAAGTGAGATGGATTTTACAACATTGATTAAATGTAAATCATGGACTAGTAAAAGGTCTTCTTCTATTATTTTTTCTGATTTTACAAATTTACATTTGAAATTATTCCTTTCACTAAAAATATTAAAACCTTGGATGAACTTGTCTAACCTTTGTGGTTTCTCTGGATGTTGGGGGTCCATTACATGCTTTTTCATCTCTTCATTGGAGAGCGTAATAAGATTATACATTCAATTAGAAAATGTAGTTTGTAAGTTAAATATTTTCTCTAAAAAAACGTAATATTAGCATTAGTAAATCCATAAATTTAAATAAAGAAGAGTTAGAAAAGTTATAAAGCGTGTTGAGTGATAAAATGAGTTTCTTGTTAGATGTTGGATTAGCTTTTATGTTCGCGAGCCCTATTTTTGTCTCGAATGCAATTCCCACAATCTTTGGAGGAGGCTATCCTGTTGATTTCTACAAAAACTTCATAGATGGAAAAAGAATACTAGGCAATCATAAAACAATTAGAGGATTGCTTGCAGGTATATTATTCGGTTTTGTAGCTAGTATAGTTGTTTGGTATACAGTAGGAGATTTGTTTCAACAATTGTATGGTTTAATGGGTTTTAAATATCCAATCTGGATTGGTTTGGTGATGGGTTGGGGTTGTAATTTTGGTGACATGTTTGGTTCTTTTATTAAACGTCGCCTGAATATCGTTTCTGGGGGTAAGTTTCCTGTTTTTGACCAAACTGGGTATATGATCTTTGGACTGTTATGGTCTTGGCCAGTGTTTAAGTTTATTCCTTGGCAATTCCTAGTAACATTACTTGTTATTTCTCCATTGTTGCATATTCTCGCAAATCTACTTGCATATGCTGTTAAAGCAAAAGACGTATGGTGGTAGAAATAATCATTTTTTCCTAACAAATTTCTTTTTACATTTGTTTGAATATCAGTCTTTCAACCTATTGAGAAAAGATTATAAATATATTCCTTTTTCTTAAATTTAGAATAATATAAGTTGTAAAAGATGAAAGAATGCACGCTTTATTGCCGATCTTTTCGCTGCACTAACAGAGCATTAAAAGTTGAACGCCTAGGAAATGGTTCAAAAAAGTTCATCTGTACGATGGAAGGGGATGAATGTATTGGATATTTTTGTAAATATGCTTCTTGTGCAGAAAAAATGTTAGCTGATGATGGTCGTTGTTTACGACCAGATAAGAAAGTGTCTTCCAGACCAAAGAAACCAATTAAAATTGATAAATATGATGTTTTTGATACTAATTCTTTAGATGATAGATTATATAAAAAATTGAGGAGAAAAATGTAATTATCTTCTACCTAACTTTTAAATACCAAGACGAATAACTATTTTATCGAATGAGTTGAGTAATATGTTTCCTAATGCAGTTCAACCACAAAAAAATCTTCTACCTTTTGGTATACCAAGTTTGGACGAAATTCTAGGGGGTGGTATTCCAACAGGATCTATAGTTTTAATAGAAGATGAAATAGGTGCAGAGGCCAATCCTTTTATTTTACAATTTTTAGCAGAAGGTCTAAAAGCAGGACAATATGGATATATTATGGCAACAGAACACCCCTATCAATACTTTGCTGAAATGTTGTCTGGGATAGGTGTTAACACTGACATGCTTAAAGCTACTGGAAGATTAAAATACATTGATGCTTTTTCTAATCCTTTTGGCTATACTGACCTCCGTTCAGAGCACGACTTGGCTGTAAGAAATATTAGTCAACCTCGTGAATTAAATGAAATTATAAGAAGAGCTTTCCTTCATGTTAGAGATCAAAATGTGATTAAAAGAGGAATTGTGAGCTCACTATCATCTATTATCTACGCTGCAGATGAATCAAAAAAGACAATATTTTCTTTCTTGCAGAACAGACTAGCAAGCAACAAACTTGATGGTTCTGTAACACTATTTTCTTTGCATTATGATGCACATCCAAGATTATTAGTAAAAGCAATGGAACACTTAAGTGATGTGACAATCAGAGTGAAAAAAGGTTTTACAAAAGAAGAACGGCCGTTAAATGAGGTACAAGTGATAAATATTAAAGGAAAACCTGAACTAGCAGGAGAAAGTGTTCAATTTGAGTTCATCTCTGGAAAAATTATACCCTATTATGAAGAAAACTTGTTCTAGCATTAATTAAATATTCTTCTTTTTTATTTATTAATACCATTAGATTTATTAATTTAGTTTGTTTGTTTTATTTGATAAGTTTGTCATTCGATTATTTGTTCAAGACAATTATTGTTGGAGACCCAAATGTGGGAAAAACTTCAATTACACTTCGTTTTTCGACAGGAACTTTTAGAGAAAGATATCTATTTACTATAGGTGTAGAATTTAGTGTTAAGGATATTGAAGTTGATGGAAATAAAGTGAAAATTCAAGCTTGGGATACTGGAGGACATGATAAATATTCTTATATTCGCCCATTATATTACAAGGGGTCATATGGGACGCTAATTGTCTATGACATAACCAATAAAGACTCTTTTGAGAATTTAGATAAATGGTTTAAGGAAGTTTATGATAATTGTGAATCAACGATTCCTGCTATTTTGGTAGGAAATAAAAATGATTTGGAAGAACAAAGAGAAGTGACTAGGGAAGAAGCTTTAAACTATGCAGAAGAGATGAGCAAAAGATATAACTTGGATAATATTCCTTATTTTGAAACTTCTGCAAAAACAGGTGAAAACGTCGATGATATATATTTTGAATTAACAAGACTAATGATTAAAAAATCGAATATGTAATTTTCGTAATATCATTCTTGTTTTCTATTAAATTTTTTAAAAAGATTCTATTATGATTATTTTATAACAATGCAAAAAGTGTCTCATAACAAACTTTAATTTCGTTTTATTTTTACTGTTCATAAGCCAAGATAAACGTAAAAATAGACGTTTACATGGGTGAAAATTATGAAGATAACTGACATCAGACTAAATGGTAGGGGTGGTCAGGGAGCAGTAACTGCTTCACGTTTACTAGGTGAAGCAGCAATAAAAGAAGGACAATATACGCATGCCTTTCCTAATTTTGGTCCAGAAAGAGCTGGAGCACCTGTCACTTCTTTTACACGTATTTGCCCTGAACCCTTCACTGAAAAAACTGAAGTTTTTGAACCTGACGTAGTTGTTGTAATCGATCCTACCCTTTTGGGAGAAGTACCTGTTGCACAAGGTCTAAAGAAGGGAGGAACTATTGTCTGCAACTATAGTGGAAAACTAGACGATTTGAAAAAGTATTTTGAAGGAGTTGATGCAAATATACATAAAGTTGATGCATCCAAGATAGCTATTGAAGAATTAGGAGTAGATAAGCCTAATATGATAATGCTTGGAGCCCTACTAAAAGTACGTCCATTAGTAAAACTTGAGAGCTTGATAGATGTAACAAAAGAACGTTTCAAAGGTTCAGTAGGAGAGAAAAACGCAAAAGCTATGCGTCGTGCATATGAAGAGGTGGAATAAATGGAGAAAAAAAATCCCCCAAAAGAATTTGAAGAATGGATAAATGAAAAATGGGGAACAGAAAGACTGCCAGTAGGTGGTGTAGTTCCTTATCAAAGCTCTTACGGATATAAAACTGGTGATTGGTCAGCTTATAAAGCTCATATAGACAAAGAAAAATGTATAGGCTGTTTAAATTGCTTCTTTTATTGTCCTGATTCAGCAATTACCATGGATGAAAATAACAAAGCAGAAGCAGATTTTGATTTCTGCAAAGGATGTGGAGTTTGTGCTCAACATTGCCCTGTTGATGCAATAGAAATGAAATCATTGAGGTGAAAAAAGGATGATGAAACCAATAGTTAAAGGAATGACAGGAGATGAAGCTGTCGCTTGGGCAGCAAAGCAAATAAATCCTGATGTAGTAGCAGCTTACCCAATTACCCCGCAAACAATAATCGTTGAAAGATTCTCCGATTATGTAAATGATGGGCTTGTTGATACCTCTTTTGTTCCAGTAGAGTCAGAACACTCTGCTATGTCTGCTTGTGTAGGAGCTTCAGCGACTGGAGCAAGAGTGTTTACAGCAACAGCTTCTGCAGGTTTAGCACTGATGTATGAAATTCTTTATGTTGCATCAGGAATGAGATTGCCTATTGTTCTTGCAGTAGCAAATAGAGCTTTTTCAGCTCCTATAAACATTCATGCAGAATGTACAGATCAATTAGTAACAAGAGATGCATCATGGGTTTCTCTATTTGGAGAATCAGCACAAGAAGCCTATGATGAAACAATTATGTCTTTCAAGATTGCAGAGAATCCAAAGGTACTACTTCCAACAATGTTTGGTGTAGAAGGATTTATTGTTACACATGCTTTAGAAAGAGTTGATACTCTTCCAGATAAAGCAATAAAAGATTTTCTGCCAGAAAAAAGAGAAGTTGAATACTCCTTTACTCCAGATGAAATTAGAACATTTGGGTCTTTAGTCTTACAAGACTATTATATGGAAATAAAAAGGCAACAAGAAGATGCAATGCAAGAAGCTTATAAAGTAACTAAAAAAGTAATGAGTGAGTATTCTGAATTAACAGGAAGAAATTATGAAATTATTGAAAAGTATAAACTTGAAGACGCAGATTATGCTTTTGTATCATATGGAGCAACAGCAGGTAATGCTAAAGCTGTAGTAGATAATCTGAGAGAAAAAGGAGAAAAAGTAGGTAGTCTAAAAATAAGAATGTATAGACCATTTCCAGCACCAGACATCTATGATGCATTGAAAGGAATAAAAGCAGTATCAATTTTAGATAGATCAGCTACTTTTGGTTCTCCAGGAACAATTGTTCAATCAGATCTTGCAACTGCTCTATTCGGAAAGAAAGATGTGCCAACACTACATGGATACATAAACGGTCTTGGAGGAAGAGTACTAACCATTCCAGAAATTGAACAAATTTACATGAAAACAAAGGCATACCACGACGAAGGAAAAGTACTAACTACAGAATGGTTTGGATATAGGAAAAGGTGATTATGATGATAGAACTACCAAGAATTAAATTAAAAGAAATAGCAAAACAAGACAATGTTCTTGTCTCTGGACATAGATTATGCGCAGGATGTGGAGCTGGAATAATGGCTAGACAAGTGACTCTAGCAGCTAAAGCTCTAGGAGAACCTTTCATGATTGTAAATGCTACAGGTTGTTTAGAAGTAGCAACTACTATCTATCCATTCAGCGCATGGAACGCTCCTTGGTTACATAACGCTTTTGAAAACGCATCTGCAACAGCTTCAGGAGCTCTCGCTGCCATGGAAGCTATGCAGAGAAAAGGACTGATGAAAGAAGAAAAAGTAAACATGATTATCTTTGGTGGAGATGGAGGAACTTACGATATAGGACTTCAATCTCTTTCTGGAGCAATTGAGAGAGGACATGATTTCTTATATGTATGTTACAATAATGGAGCTTACATGAATACGGGAATACAAAGAAGCGGTGGAACTCCTCAATGTGCAATAACCACAACAAGCCCAGCAGGAAAAGTTATCCCAGGAAAAATAAAATGGCAAAAACCTCTCGCTGAAATTATGGCTGCACATGATATACCAACCTTTACTGCTAGCCCATTCTATCACAGAGATTTGATGCAGAAAGTTCAAGCAGGACTAAAGCATGATGGCCCAGCATTTTTGCTAGTTGATTCTCCATGTAATTTAGGGCAAAGATACGCACCTAATATCTCTCTTAAAACAACAGAATTAGCAGTAAAAAGTTGTTTCTTCCCATTATATTCAACTTACAAGGATGAATGGGTATTAACTAGCGAATCATTAAAGATTGCAAAGAACCCTGAAAAGAAAGTTCCAGTTGAAGAATATCTCAAACTACAAGGAAGATTTAAACATCTTTTCAAACCCGAGTGGAAAGGAAAGATAAAAGAGATTCAAGAACAAGTAGACGAGAGATGGGAAAGACTGCTAAAGAAAGCAGGATTCTAAAATTATTTTTTCTTTTCTTTTCTTTTTCCAATATATTTAAATTGTCTTTTATAAAGTGTTATTGTGGATTCTAAAAAAGAAATAGATATTAAAAAGCAATTAGGTGCCTTCTATACTCCTCAACCAATAGTTGACTTTATGGTTTCTAGAGCTTTTGATTTTTTAGAAAAAAAGAAAAAAATTAGCCTAAAATCAAAAAAGCAATTCACTGATTCTTTATTTTCTTTAAAAATTTTGGATCCTGCTGTTGGAACTGGAAGATTCATTGAAGGAATAATAAGAAACATAAAATATAATCTAAAGAAACTCGGATTTGAAACTAAACATAAAGAAGAACTAATAGCAGAATTTGTTTCTAATAATTTATTTGGGATAGAGATCGATTTACAAGCTTTGAAAAAATGTAAAAGTAATTTGACTATAAAATATCCTTTTCTCAAAGAATCTCACTTGAAGCAACTAAAAACAGGTAATTCTTTAGTAGAGCCAGATATATACAAAATGTTTGAAGATGAAAACTCTTCTCTTCTTTCTCCTTTTTCTTGGAAAGAAGAATTTCAAAACACCAAGTTTGATTTAATAATTGGTAACCCTCCTTATTTTAGTTTTAGAAAGTTAGGATTAGAGAAAATAGAAAATCGATTATTATACAACTATTTGAAAAGATCAGACTATTGGAAAGATTACTTTCGTTCTTCTGCAGATATATACTTCTACTTTATTGTAAAATCTCTAAATCATCTAGAAAGAAAAGGAGTTTTATCTTTTATTATCCCAAGTTACTGGATAACTAACCATTTTGCTGATAAACTACGAGAAAAATTACTTAACTATAAAATTCTAGAAATTATAGATTTTCAAAACCAACAGGTATTTGGTAATGCTGGAAAGAGGATAAATGTTTCTTCTACCATCTTGAATGTTGTTAATGAAGTCCCCTCAAATTCTATTTTTTCAGTATATAAGTTTAAGAAAATTAGACCCTTAAGTTTGAATGAAGTCTTCCAAAAAGAAAAATTTGATGAGTTTAAAGTTTCTCAATCCTCTCTAACTAGAGAAAAATGGGTTCTATCTCCAAATCAGATTAAACTTAACAAAATTGTAGAAAATAGCTCAGAAGGGAAAAAGTTATCTGAAATAGCGACAATTGCACAAGGTGTATCTCCTGGAGTAAAAAACATATTTGTAATGACTATAATTGAAGCTAAAAAAATGAAATTGGAAAAAGAGATCCTTTATCCTTTCATTACTAACAAGCATATTTCAAAATGGACTTCTGCTTCTTCAAATCTTGTAACTATATTTCCGAAGAAAATAACTAGTTTAGAAGAATATCCTTTTACTAAAGCTTATTTAGAAAAAAATAGAGAAATATTGATTAATGGCTCAGATAGGAAAAAACTTGTTGGAAAAAATAAAATTAGGTGGTTTGATTTCAGTGTTTATAGGAATATTAATCTTTTTTTGAAGGAAAGAGAAAAAATACTTACTCCCTACAGAAGTAAAAGAGTAAGTTTCGCTTATGACAATGAAGGTCTTCTTGGTTCAACAGATATTTACGCTATTTTTCCAAAGAAAAAAGAACTGCTCTTTTATCTTTTAGGTGTTCTAAATAGTAAGGTTTCTGAATTTTGGTTTAAAGAAGCAGGAAAGAAAAAAGGAACTGTAATTGAGTTCTTTTCAAGAGATCTTGCGAAATTCCCTATTCCTCCAATGAAAAATGAAAAAAAAATAACAGAAGTTGTTAAACGAATAATACATTGTAATATTAAAAGTGAATATAGGGCTGTTGAGGAACTAGAGAAAGAATTGAACTATTTAGTTTTAGATGAATATAATCTAGAGCAAAGTTTCTTATCCGATTTTTCTTTTTCTTAATTTTTTTTTGGTAATATAGAGGAAAATTAGAGAGCTTGATATGCTTAAGAAATAAAATGGAGTTGAAGTTGTTTCTTTTTTACCCTCTGGAAAAGGATCGTAAGAGTGAGCTGAACCATCTATAGAGTAAACACCTTCTTTTTCGTAATCTGACCAATAGTTCCCCTTTTTAGTTTCTTTATCATACCAAATATTATTTTGTCCTTCGTCATAAGCTTGACTGTTTCCTAGAAAGTTATTATTAATGAACAAATTGTGGTGAACTGAAACTAGACTACTATTCGATTTGAGAAGAATAGCATAGTTAATATTTTGCTCAAAAGTGTTGTAAACTATGGAACAATTAAATGAGTCATCAATTTCTATTCCATAATAATTCCTAAAAAATAAATTATCACATAAGTAAATGTTTGAAGAAAAATAGATATTAATAGCTGTTTTTGATGAATAAGAAATAATATTCTTATCAAATATAACATTTTCAGATTTGGAAATAATAATGGATTCTTGATGTGTACTCTTCAAAGTAGAATTACTAATAATAATATCCTCAGAATTGTAGATATAGATTCCAGTGTCTGATTCTGTTACATTCAAATTAGTAATTGTTAGGTTAAAACAATTAACAATCATCAAGAAACCTAAGTCTCCTGAGATAATTTCTCCTTTTTTATCAATATTGATAGATATTGGTAATCCATTTATCAAATTATTAGAAAAGAAACAAGAATTGTACATTTCTGTCTCTTGTTCATAAAAGAAAACAATGTCATGTGACAAATAGTTCGAACTAAAATTTGAAAAATAAGAAAATACAGAATAGATTCCATTTCCTAAATTGTCTTCTATCACATTTTTATGCATTGTTGAGTAGTTTGCTACATCCAAGAAAATTCCATGTCCTCCGTTTTTTCTAATATGGTTTGAGGAGATAGTAGTAAAATGTGAAGAAGAAATCTTAATTCCTGAATTCTTATGGTTTTCAATAGTATTATTCTCGATTATAGATGAATCAGTATAAAGTATCTCTATTCCATAATTTGATTGAACAATAGTGTTATTCTTGATAACAGCTGTACCATTTGCAACAAAAGAAATGTAAATTGCACTTCTTCTTTGACCAGCATTAATGAAACAATTTTGAATAACAAAATAGACGCTAGTTCCCTTGATATAAATACCATATAAATATGGAGTACTAATTGAATAGTTTTCTATTCGATAAGGATTTTCCTTTGTTCCGTTACCAGGAAAAAGAGAAAATTGTTCATTTGAAGAGATAATGATAGGATCATGCTTTTTAAGATTAGAAAAACTTTGCTTTTTATTTTCTTCAGGAAAGCTTTCAACACTAATTATTGAACTTAAAAAAATTATCTCGAGTAAAAAAATAAGTAAAATTAATTTATTTTTCAAACAAATCCTCCACAAAGCCTCCATTCATTATACCCTGCTAAGTAGACTCGAACATGCTTATAACCTATACTTTTTAGTACTAAATAAACTAAAGCTGATTGTGCTGCATTTTCACAATAAAGAACAACAGTCTTATTTTTTGTAATATCTAGTTGCACTAAATCATAGAGTATTTCCTCTTCTTTTTTGAGTACAAAAAAATCAGGATGTTCTTCAAACAAATCCATCCACCAGTAAAATTTAGATCCAGGAATAGATCCTCCTTGGGAGTCCATTGTTCTAGAAAATTCAGAACGATTGTCAACGAAAACATAGTTTTCATTATAGATGTTAAGCATTATTTCGTCTCTAGTAATGAAAATCTCTTCATTAGAATTCTTGATTTTAATATTTCCAGGGTTAATTTCTGGTGTCTCTTTAGTTAATTTTTTTCCTTCATAAATCCATTTTTGTAAAGCTCCATCAATTAGTGAAATACTTGAGATTCCATAGTAGTGTAATGTCCAAGCAGCTAAAGAACAGTTTAAATTAAAGACATCATCAATCAGATAAATATAGTCATGTTCGTTAACTCCAGCTTGTTGAAGAGTCTGTTCAACTATCTTTTTAGGTGGAATTTCATTATAACCTTCGATATTTTTCCAAGAAAAAATGGAACTATCAATAAACACAGAGTTAGCTATGTGTCCTTCTTCATATTTTGAAAACTCTCTTAAATCAAGTATCTTATGCTTGTTTTGTTTAGTTTGTTCTTCGAACTTTTTTGTGGAGATGAAAATAGCTTTGGGATTTTGGTTCATCATGTTTATTTCACATAGCTAAATAATAATTTTTCTTTAGTCTCATTGGTTTTAATTTACTTTAGCTAAAGTTCCGACAAAAATAAGCGGAAGAGAGATAGTGACATCAGCGACAACAGTAACCATTTTACTTTTAGAAGATGTTTTTCCCCAAGAAATAGCTTCATCAAGTGAAGCTCCAGAAAGTCCACCTGTTTCTACTCTGTCCATTGTTATCTGTATTGCGTAATCGTAGGTTTTAGGAGACATTAATCTAGATTGGAAAATGTAATTCTTAGGAACTCCACCACCTAGAAATAAAGTTCCTGCTTTCTCTGCATCACGAGCTATCTGTTGAATCTTAGAAAGATCTTCCATATCGTCTATTAATATCTTATTCATTTGAGAGAAAAGCCAAGTCTGTAAACCCAATACACTATCTCCGTAAGCAGGAATAAAAATAGGCACATTATTCTCATAGGCTGCTCGAACAAAAGAGTGTTTGTCAGAAATCCTTTCTCCAATGTAGTTCATTAACTGATATGTAGAAATAATTAATTGGTTATTCTCATTTTTGTATTTAGAATAAATATCTTGTAGAATTGGTTGTATATGATCTTCAAAATTCATAAACGATTCATCAGAAACAAAAGCGTCATAAATACGGTCAATTGATTTTTGACGTAATTCTTCATCTGAGGAATAATTTATTCCTTTTACATGTTCTCCTCCAAAGGATTCGATTAAATCATGGGTTACGTTTGCTCCTGTAGTTACAATAACATGAACCATTTTCTTATTAATCATGTCAGTAATGATGTGTCTCATCCCCCCAGGGACTAAAGCTCCAGCTAAACCAAGAAAAATTGTAGCTTTATCATTAATCATTTCAGTGTAAATCTTTATAGCCTCAGCTATTCGTCCTGGACCAAAAACTCCAGAATTGGCAAATTCATCCATAAGTTCAGAAACAGTTTGTTCTGCAAAGCAATTAATATGGTTAACTTTTGAAAATTTATTCTTTTTTTGATGGTTCATAAGTCTCAAAAAGTAATTAACCTTTAGCTTCTTTAGCTTTTTTAATAAGGTATTCAATTTCCTTAGCACGAAAAGGTGACTCCTCTAACTCTGAATGGTCAATAGGACAAAGATAACGTTCTTCATCATTTACTTGTATCTTACCGAGAGGAACCTTACAAATGTATACTCTTCCACAAGTTCGACAATAAAAAGTACTACGAGTATATTCTTCAAATAAATCAATATCACTGTCAATTAGACAAAAAGGACAAGGAAACATACATATTGTTGGTCTATAACTCTCTTTAGGCATTCTTATTCACTAAGTTTATACAGTATAATGTTATTGTTATAATATATCAATTTTCTCATATAAAAATAAGAGCATAAAATCAAAAATAACTTTAAAGAATTTTGTTTTTTGAAAAGGTTAAACTTATTTTTTCGTATTTTATCTATTTAAAACTAATACCATTTCTTAAATGGAGGAAAGTGAAGAACATCATTCGCACTTTCTAATAGAACAAAAGATTCAAATTCTGAGAGTTCGACATTATTTCTTAAAATAGGAGAAAGCAATGAAGACTGATCCTTGGGAGTAATAGGATTCCCACCTGAATAAGAAGAAAAGGCAGGAAGAACAATTAATTTTCTATGTTTTACTTTTTTTTCCTTTTCCTTATTAAGAGGACCAATAAGTAAAGATTTCATTTTTACTACTTGCAATTCATCTAGTTTAACATGAAATAAAGGGTGTTCATGACCAATTAGAACAAATTCAACACTCTCAGGCAAATCTTCTGGAAGATTTTTGTGCCCGTGTGTAAAGAAATAACGCTCAATTACAAGGTCTTCAACAAGTTTACAATTTTCTATATCTCGAGTAACCCAAGAAAGAAAAACATCATGATTTCCTTTAACTATAACTACTTCTCTTATAAAAAGTGAAACTACATTTAAAAACTCTTTAACTTCTCTATTTTCAACTTTGGTTGGTTCATTAAAACTATGCTTTAGATCACCATTGATGATTAATCTTATAGGTTTTATTTTTTTAATGTAAAACAAAATTTTCTTAGTAAGTTTTTCAGTTTGTGTTTTAAGAACAGCTACACCATCTTCAGCCATAATAGTTTCTAAACCCAAATGAACATCAGCAATTACTAAAGAACGAATATCTTTAAGATAAACAATTGGTGAAGCATCTAGAATATTGATATCTTCAGCTATTGGAAAAAAGTTTATTCTCTCTTGTGATTCATGCATTTAATTAACAATTTCATTTCTGGTCTTAAATCCTCCTTTTTTTGCTTATAAAGTAAAAGAAAAATTTGTAATAATTCAAGAATTCAATAGATTTGTTCTTATTACTCACATTTTTGTGAATAAACTTTATAAAAAAATAATCGTATTGTTCACTGATTTAAGACTTTAAATATTTATGATTCTGAATAAGTTTTTACTGTTTTGAATTATTGTTCGTAGAGTTGAAATTTATGAAAAGAATAGCAAAAAACAAGAGCATAAGTTTAGCTCTTATTATGATAATAAGCTTAAGTTTCTTGTTTTCTTATTTTGGTCAAAAGGAGGTTCTCACTTCACAACCTATCCAAAATGGCCAAAAAACAATATCAGACGTTAGCTCTGATGAGAATAGGATAGTAAAAAAAGGTTATACTTCTCATGCACCTATATCTATTTCCTCTGATAGTGATTTAACTATTTTTCCTGGTTCAGGAACAAAAGCTGACCCTTATGTTATAGAAAACTACAATATTACAAGCTCTAGTAGTGATGGTATTTATATAACTGGTACAACTAAATATATTCTTATTCGCAATTGTTACCTTGATGGAGAAGATTCAAATTTTTATGGTATTTATATTAATTCAATTGCAAGTGGTACACTAACTGTCACTAATAACAGTGTGAATAATTATAGCTCTGGTATATATATACGGTATAGTTCTAATAATATTTTTACTTCTAATACCATAACCAATAGTAGTCAATACGGTATATATTTATCTTCTAGTTCTAATAATACTTTTTCTTCTAATACCATAACCAATAGTGATAATTATGGTATGTTTTTAAATTTTAGTTCTAATAATACTTTTACTTCTAATACTATAACCAATAGTGGTTCTTCTGGTATATTTTTATCTCCTAATTCTAAAGACAATTCTTTTACTTCTAATACTATAAGCAATAGTGATAATTATGGTATATTTTTAAATTTTAGTTCTAATAATACTTTTACTTCTAATACTATAACCAATAGTAGTTCTTATGGTATATATTTATCTGCTAGTTCTAAAAACAATATTTTTACTTCTAATACCATAACCAATAGTAGCTCTTATGGTGTATTTTTGTATTCTAGTTCTAATAACAATTCTTTTTCTTCTAATACCATAACCAATAGTAGTTCTTCTGGTATATCTTTATCCTCTAGTTCTAATAATACTTTTATTTCTAATACCATAACCAATAGTAGTTCCTCTGGTATATCTTTATCCTCTAGTTCTAATAATACTTTTATTTCTAATACCATAACCAATAGTAGTTCCTCTAGTATATCTTTATGGTCTAGTTCTACTAATAATTCTTTTACTTCTAATACCATAACCAATAGTGATAATTATGGTATATTTTTATCTTCTAGTTCTACTAATAATTCTTTTACTTCTAATACCATAACCAATAGTAGTCAATACGGTATATTTCTATCTTCTAGTTCTACTAATAATTCTTTTACTTCTAATACCATAAGCAATAGTTCTTCTGGTATATCTTTATCCTCTAGTTCTAATAATACTTTTATTTCTAATACCATAACGAATAGTGATAATTATGGTATATTTTTATCTTCTAGTTCTACTAATACTTTTACCTCTAATACAATAACGAATAGTGATAATTATGGTATATTTTTATCTTCTAGTTCTACTAATAATATTTTTACTTCTAATACCATAACCAATAGTAGTCAATACGGTATATTTTTATCTGTTAGTTCTACTAATACTTTTACCTCTAACACAATAACGAATAGTTCTTATGGTATATCTTTACAGTCTAGTTCTACTAATAATTCTTTTACTTCTAATACCATAACGAATAGTAGTCAATACGGTATATTTTTATCTTCTAGTTCTACTAATACTTTTACCTCTAACACAATAACGAATAGTTCTTCTGGTATATCTTTATGGTCTAGTTCTACTAATATTTTTACTTTTAATACCATAAGCAATAGTAGTTCTTCTGGTATATCTTTATGGTCTAGTTCTAATAATACTTTTGTAAAAAACATTCTAATTAAAAATAATCCTGGTGGTTCTTCACAAGCGTATGATGAGGGAATGAATAACAAATTTTACTCAGGGACAACAGGTAATTATTGGTATGACTGGAGTGGAACAGGAGTATATGATATAGATGGTACAGCTAATAACTTTGATCCTTATCCAATGCATGTGGACCTAGACCAAGATAATATGCCTGATAAATGGGAAGAAGATAACGGCCTAAATACCAACATTGATGATTCTTCTTTAGACCCTGATGGCGATGGTTTAACTAATATAGAAGAATACTCTAACTCCACCGACCCTAATGATTCTGATACTGATAATGATGGTTTAACTGATGGAGAAGAGGTTACAACTTACTCTACCGATCCTTTGGTTTCTGATACTGATAGTGATGGTTTAACTGACGGAGAAGAGGTTACAACTTACTCTACTGATCCTTTGGATTCTGATACTGATGATGACGGTATGTCTGACGGTTGGGAAGTAGATAACAGTTTGGACCCATTAACTGATGATTCAGCTGAAGACCCTGATAGTGACGGTTTAACTAACTTTGAGGAATATCAAGCTGGTACAGACCCTAATGCTAGTGATACTGACGGTGATGGTTTAACAGATGATGAGGAAGTTAACACCTACAATACTGATCCTAATAATTCTGATACTGACGGTGATGGTATGTCTGATGGTTGGGAAGTAGATAACAGTTTGGACCCCTTAACTGATGATTCAGCTGAAGATCCTGATAGTGACGGTTTAACTAACTTTGAGGAATATCAAGCTGGTACAGACCCTAATGCTAGTGATACTGATAGTGACGGTATGTCTGACAGTTGGGAAGTAGATAATAGTTTGGACCCCTTAACTGATGATTCAGCTGAAGATCCTGATAGTGACGGTTTAACTAACTTTGAGGAATATCAAGCTGGTACAGACCCTAATGCTAGTGATACTGACTGTGACGGTATGTCTGACGGTTGGGAAGTGGATAACAGTCTGGACCCCTTAACTGATGATTCTTCTTTAGACCCTGATAGTGACGGTTTAACTAACTTTGAGGAATATCAAGCTGGTACAGACCCCGATGCTAGTGATACTGACTGTGACGGTATGTCTGACGGTTGGGAAGTGGATAACAGTCTGGACCCCTTAACTGATGATTCAGCTGAAGACCCTGATAGTGACGGTTTAACTAACTTTGAGGAATATCAAGCTGGTACAGACCCCAATGCTAGTGATACTGACGGTGATGATTTAACAGATGATGAGGAAGTTAACACTTACAATACTGATCCTTTGGATTCTGATACTGATGGTGACGGTATGTCTGACGGTTGGGAAGTAGATAACAGTCTGGACCCCTTAACTGATGATTCTTTTTTAGACCCTGATAGTGACGGTTTAACTAACTTTGAGGAATATCAAGCTGGTACAGACCCTAATGCTAGTGATACTGACGGTGATGGTTTAACAGATGATGAGGAAGTTAACACCTACAATACTGATCCTTTGGATTCTGATACTGATGATGACGGTATGTCTGACAGTTGGGAAGTAGATAATAGTTTGGACCCCTTAACTGATGATTCAGCTGAAGACCCTGATAGTGACGGTTTAACTAACTTTGAGGAATATCAAGCTGGTACAGACCCCAATGCTAGTGATACTGACGGTGACGGTATGTCTGACGGTTGGGAAGTGGATAACAGTTTGGATCCTCTTGTTGATGATTCAGCTGAAGACCCTGATAGTGACGGTTTAACTAACTTTGAGGAATATCAAGCTGGTACAGACCCTAATGCTAGTGATACTGACGGTGATGGTTTAACAGATGATGAGGAAGTTAACACTTACAATACTGATCCTTTGGATTCTGATACTGATGGTGACGGTATGCCTGACGGTTGGGAAGTAGAAAACAGTCTGGATCCCGTTACAGACGATGGAAATGATGATCCTGATAGTGATGGTTTAACTAACTTAGAAGAGTATCAAGCTGGTACTGACCCTCTTGTTTCTGACACAGATGGTGACGGTATGCCTGACGGTTGGGAAGTAGAAAACAGTCTGGATCCCGTTACAGACGATGGAAATGATGATCCTGATAGTGATGGTTTAACTAACTTAGAAGAGTATCAAGCTGGTACTGACCCTCTTGTTTCTGACACAGATGGTGACGGTATGCCTGACGGTTGGGAAGTGGAAAATAGTTTGGACCCTCTTGTTGACGATTCTTCTGAAGATCCTGATGGTGATGGATTAACTAACTTAGAGGAGTATCAAGTTGGTACAGATCCTAATAATTCTGATACTGACGGTGATGGTATGTCTGATGGTTGGGAAGTGGAAAATAGTTTGGACCCCCTTGTTGATGATGCTGATGAAGATCCTGATAGTGATGGTTTAACTAATTTAGAAGAGTATACTAATGAAACTGACCCTAATAATTCTGACACAGATGGTGATGGACTTGGTGATGGCGAAGAAGTTAATGCTTATTCTACTGATCCTAATGATTCTGATACCGACGGTGATGGTATGCCTGATGGTTGGGAAGTGGATAACAGTCTGGACCCCTTAACTGATGATTCAGCTGAAGACCCTGATAGTGACGGTTTAACTAATTTAGAAGAGTATCAAGCTGGTACAGACCCACAAGTACCTGATGCTCAAGGAGGAACACCTATTACAACTTATATTATCGCTGGTGGAGCAGTTTTGGGTATTTTGGTTATAGGTGGATTAATTTTCAGATTTATTCGACGACGGAGAAAATGACTTTTTGTTTTATTTTCTTTCTCTTTTTTCTTTCACTCGATTATATTGTTCTTATTCTTGTTAGTTTAAAAAAACGCTTTTTTTTATTTCCTCTTGAGAAAATTGATGCAAGTAGCATTTTTTTTGTCTTATTATTTTTATCTATTAACTTGACTTTTGGATAAAGGATTCTAATCCTTATCTTGATTTTGGAATTTTTTTTAGGAATCATTCACTCACGAAAAGGAAAATCATTTCTAAAAAAAAGAAAATAATTAATCAACTTATGATATTTTTAAAAACAGTAGAAAAAATTTATTAGAAAATTTGTGTATTATTCACTGATTCAAGACTTTAAATACTTATCATTCTGAATAAGTTTTTACTGTTTTGGATTAGTGCTCGTAGAGTTGAAATTTATGAAAAGAATAGCAAAAAACAAGAGCATAAGTTTAGCTCTTACTCTTATAATAAGTTTAAGTTTCTTGTTTTGTTATTTTGTTGAAAAAGAAGAACTAACCTTTCAACCTAGTCAAAATAACTTTACACCAATCTCACATTTCAATTCAAATGAAAATAAAGTTATTAAGCATAGTTATACCCCTCATGAACCAATATTAATTGAAACTTATCATGATTTAAGTGAGTTTCCTGGTTCAGGAACAGAAGCTGACCCTTATATTATAGAAAATTACGCTATTACTGGGTTTATCTATGTTAACTATGGTATTTGGATAACTTTTGATGACCTTTTTTTTCTTGTTATTCGTAATTGTTACCTTGGTGATGGGGGCCCTAATAATGGCATTATTATTGAAAATACACATTCTAAAATAACAGTTACCAATAATAGCATAAATGACTATCATAGAGGTATATATATCCATTCTAGTGCTTATATCACTCTTGATTCCAACACTATTACTGATTGTGACAGCGGTGTAGAACTCCGTAATTCTTATGCTAACAATATTACTTCCAATATTATGCATAACTGTAATATTGGTTTAAGTGCTAATATTGATTCCACTTATAATACTTTTTTTTCCAATATTGTGTCCAATAGTATATTGGTATATCTCTTGATTCTAGTAGTGATAATGCTTTTACTTCTAATATTATTCGCAATAGTGCGTCTTACGGAATAAGACTTTATTCTAGTAGTTCTGATAATACCTTTGTAAAAAACAGCCTAATTACAAATAACTTAGGTGGTTCTTCACAAGCGTGTGATGAGGGAACAGACAATAAGTTTTATTCTGATACAACAGGAAACTATTGGTCTGACTGGAATGGAACAGGAGCATATGATATAGATGGCACTGCTAACAATTTTGATCCTTATCCAATGTATATTGACCTTGATCAAGACCTTATGCCTGATAAGTGGGAAGAAGAGAATGGTTTAAACACTAATATCGATGATTCAGCAGAGGATCCTGACAATGATGGTTTGACTAACTTGGAAGAGTATCAAGCAGATACTGAACCTAACAATTCTGACACTGACGGTGATGGTCTTCCTGATGGGTTGGAAGTAGATAACAGTTTAGATCCTCTTGTTAATGATTCTGCAGAAGACCCTGATGGAGATGGTTTAACTAACTTAAAAGAGTGTCAAGCGGGTACTGACCCTTTTGATTCTGACACTGACAGTGATGGAATACCTGATGGTTGGGAGGTTGAGAAGAATTTGTACCCTCTATTTGATGATTCTGCTGGAGATCCTGATTCTGATGGTTTAACTAATTTAGAAGAGTATCAAGCTGGTACTGACCCACAAGTTTCTGACACTGACAGTGATGGTTTGCCTGATGGTGAGGAAATAAACACTTATTCTACTGACCCTCTTGATTCTGACACTGACAGTGATGGTTTGCCTGATGGTTGGGAAGTTGATAACAGTTTAGACCCTCTTACTGATGATTCTTCTGAAGACCCAGATAATGACAGTTTAACTAACTTGGATGAATATCAAGCTGGTACTGACCCACAGGCTTCAGATCCTGATTCTGATGGTTTGCCTGATGGTGAGGAAGTTAATACTTATTCTACTGACCCTCTTGATTCTGACACTGACTCTGATGAAATACCTGATGGTTGGGAAGTGGAAAACAGTTTAGATCCTCTTGCAGACGATGCGTCAGAAGACCCTGATAGTGATGGTTTAACTAATTTAGAAGAGTATCAAGCTGGTACTGATCCTAATAATTCTGACACTGACTCTGATGAAATACCTGATGGTTGGGAAGTGGAAAACAGTTTAGATCCTCTTGCAGACGATGCGTCAGAAGACCCTGATAGTGATGGTTTAACTAATTTAGAAGAGTATCAAGCTGGTACAGACCCTAATGACAATGATACAGATGGTGACGGTATACCTGATGGTTGGGAAGTAGAAAACAGTTTGGATCCCCTTACAGACAATGCAGATGAAGACCCTGATGAAGATGGTTTAACTAATTTAGAAGAATATCAAGCTGGAACAGATCCTAATAATTCTGATACTGACGGTGACGGTATGCCTGACGGTTGGGAAGTAGAAAACAGTTTGGACCCTCTTGTTGACGATGCAAATGAAGACCCAGATGGTGATGGATTAACTAACATAGAAGAATATCAAGCTGGTACCGACCCACAAGTACCTGATAGTCAAGGAACTCCTATTAAAACCTATATTATTGCTGGTGGAACAGCTCTTGTTATTATTGTTATAAGCGGATTGACTTTTAGATTTATACGACGACGGAGAAAATAACTTTTTATTTTATTTTCTTTCTCTTTTTTTTTACTCGATTATATTGTTCTTATTCTTGTTATTTTAGTAAAAACTCTTTTTTTTCCTCTTGAGAAAATTGATGTTTTTTATCTTGACACACCTTTCCAGCTTAGAGGGTAAATATTTTTCTTTACATCTTTCTCTTTTTCAATCTTTACATTATTAGTGTTTTTTCACTATTTAAACACCAATTTTTTAATTTGACAAAAATATATAAAAAAGTAATTCATCATTTACCCTCGTAACCACTTTTTATTTATTTGTTACCAACGTGGGTAGAGTAAACAATGATGCAAAAAAAAGAAAAAAATATATAAATGAGAAAAGAATTATTGCATTGATGAATTATCGTAAGAAAATTGTAGCGTTTATACTTTTAGTTGTAGCTCTTTCTTTAGTTGGATCAAGAGTTTCAGCTTGTACTGAAGTTTACTCTTCCGAAACTAACATTCTTTCAACTCATATATTAACTGCATATTATTCTGATTTAGAGGGTAAAGGCGTAGAAAACGATATTTTTACTTCTATTTACATTTCTTTTGACTCTCCATATTATTATAACCATTTATATTGTTATGTTGAACTTACACTTCCTTCAGGATACTACTATTCTTATCTGATATCTATTGAGTTCTATGGAGTATATGAAACTACTCTTCCCATTTATATGTATAATCATGCAACTGAAAGTGGGGATTATATCTTATATGTAGCTTCATTCTTTGCATGTAGTAATCATTATTTAGCTGAATCACTTGTTATCTTTGATCCTCCTGGTGGAACTGACGGAGCAGATCCTCCCAGAATAGAAATTGGGTAATGAAAAAAGTAACACTGCTCCAGAATATTGTTAAAAATGCTATAAAAATTGGTGAAACATTTGTACTTAGATAAAAACGAGTATGAAGTACTGCTAGCCTTACAAAGAGATCCCCTCGCTAGTATCAGTGATATTAGAGAGGATATAAGTAAACGTGATTCTAAAGAAAGATCTTTTTATAGTGTAAAGAAGGCCTTTACTTCACTTTTAGAAAAAGGAATAATTAAGAACTTTGCTGCATCTATTAATCCTAGTAAAATAGGTCTGGAAAAGAGAAGTTACTTTTTTAACACATCTTCATTTAAGAAAACTCAAGAATTAGAAAAAATATTAGATTGCCATAACTACAGTCGATACAGATGTCGAGCTATCACAGGATCGAAGACTGGACTTTATGTTGAATTTGAGATTCCTCCAGGTACAGAAGGATACATTGAAGAGTTAATTGAAATTTTAACAAAAAAACAATATATTTTCAATGTATTGGAGCTTGGAAAAGAAGAAAGTGTAATTCAAACAAATATAAATCTTAAATTTATTGATCCTTCTTCTTTGCAGTGGACTTTCAACTTTGACGAGTGGATAAATGGTAACGAAAAAAATGATGGGAATACAATTAAAATAACATCCAAAATAGAAAAAAAGAAGATAAATGAAACTGATTTATGGCTTATGCGAATATTGACCATTAATCCTCGACAAAAAAATAAAGATCTATTACAAAAATTACAAGAAGAAAAGAAAAAACTAACAGGGACAGAGTTACGGAAAGATCTTACAACTATTTCAAGAAGAAAAAACTATATCCTAGAAAACTATATTGGTGATACTCAAGTTTTGATAGATACAGAGATTTTTTCATTAGATGTTAGGATGATTTTTAATGTTATAATGAAGAAAAAGTATGTTGAGGAAATAAAAAAGAAATTAATTAACAATCCATTACCTTTTAGAACGAATTTCGTAGAAACGAAAAAAGGTTTTAGATGGTACATTTATCGTTCTCCAACTAGTTATGTTAATCAATTAACTAATTGGATATGGTCAATGGATCCAGAGTGCATGAGAACAATCCATTGGCTTCCTTTTGGGAGATTATACTGGTTTTACCCATTAAACTATGATTTAGAAATATCAGATTGGAAGAAGAGTAGAGAACATTTCTTTGATCCAATACAAAAATTTCTATAATTTTCTAAGATAATCCAATTTTTTTGGTTGAATTACTTTCCCAAAATCTTTTATTCTTTTGATTCACCTTGTATTCAAATGATAAATGAAGAAATGAAAGAATTTATGCTAAATGATTCAGTAGAACGCTTTATTAAATATGTTCAGGTTGAAACTACTTCTGACGAAAATTCTTCGTCTAATCCTTCAACAAAAGAACAATTAGAGTTAGGTAAAATACTTGTTCAAGAACTAGAATCGTTAGGTCTTAAAGAAGTGGAACTTGATGAATTTGGTTATGTATATGCTACACTTCCTGCAAGTGAAGGATATGAAAACGTTGAACCTATTGGTCTTATAGCACATATGGACACTTCTCCTGCAGTATCAGGGAAAAACGTTAAGCCTATTGTTCACAAAAATTATGACGGTGGTACAATTACTTTTCGTAAAGATCCAGAGTTAACTTTGTCAAAAGAAGACTCAAAGGAATTAGAAGAATATGTGGGTCTAGATATAATTACAGCTTCTGGAGATACTCTTTTGGGCGCAGATGATAAAGCTGGAGTAGCTGAAATAATGACTGCATTATCAACATGGCAAAAATATCCCTCTTTGAAACATGGAGAAATAAAAATATGCTTTACACCAGATGAAGAAGTGGGTAGAGGAACAGAGAAAATTAACAAAGAGAAATTACCTAAATACTGCTACACCTTTGATGGTGGAGAAATGGGTGAGCTAGAAATAGAATGTTTTGACGCTTGGTCTGTAAAGCTAACATTTATTGGACTAAGTGTTCACCCTGGATATGCAAAAAACAAAATGATTAATGCAGTAGATGTTGCTTGTAGGTTCTTCTCTCAGATCCCAGAATATGAAACTCCAGAAAGAACTGAAAAAAGAGAAGGATTTTACCATTTGCACAATCTCTCAGGTAATGCAGAAATTGCAGAAGGAAAAATGATCATTAGAGATTTTGATGTAGAAAAGAATGAAAAAAGAATAGATTATATCAAATCACTAATATCAGCTTACAAAAAAAGATATCCTGGTTTAAAAATCGAGTTGGAGTACAAACATAGCTATGAGAATATGAAAGTTTATCTTGAACCACATAAACATATCGTTGATCATGCTGAAAAAGCAATTGAAAGAGCTGGATTAGAAGTGAAATATACAGCAATAAGAGGGGGTACAGATGGTGCACGATTGTCTGCTCAAGGAATACCTACCCCCAACATCTTCGCTGGAGGTTTACTATTTCATTCAAGAAAAGAATATATTCCTACTCTCGCTATTCAGAAAGCAGTAGAAGTAATCATTTATTTAGCTGAAGAATGGTCTAAAAAACCTAATTAATCTTTTTTTATTCTTTCAGAAATGGTAGTATTCTCAAAGCTTTTGAAATAATACCCACAATACCTCCCATTGTTTTTGCAATTGCAACAACAAGTTCTGCTTGCTGCCATGAGTAGTTATTTGATAATACATTAAATTGAATTAAACGTATATGCTCGTTAACTGCGAATTCTAGCTCTCCTAAATGCCAGTTTTTATTATTGTTTTTTGTTTTAGAACTAAAGTTAGCAATCTCTTTTAAGAAAAAATTGACAGAATAGCTCACAGTCTTATTTAGAGAAATAAGTTCATCCATAGCAATGTTAGAAAGTTCATACTGTCTAATTGAAAAAAAGGAGTGTAGAAGATAAAAATTAGAAGAAACTTCTTTTAAGTAAGTAAAAAATGTTTCATACATAAACAGAGTCTTATTGTCCTTTATAATACTATTTGCTAAAACAAATGATATTTCATCAATGAATCGATGGACATTTTCATAATATTGTTTCATTATAATACTTCTTTCCTCAAAGTTAGGAATAAAGTATAACGTTTGAGAAATTAATTCTTCCATTCTTTCAAAAGTTGTAGCTGCAATACTCGAACATTGAAGTAAAGAGCTTATAAATTTAAGTTTATTCTTCGCTTCTTTTTTCCCCATATTTTTCCCCGTAATATAGACTTTAAATATTTAAAAATATTAAATTTTCGGAAAGCAAAGTATAATTATAGAAATAAAAAAAATAAAGAAGGAACTTGAATCTTTTAAGATTCATTTCCTTTCCAAACATCTTTATTCTTTTTTGCATGAATTCACGATATAGAAAAATGAAAAAGTTGGTTCTAATGAATATTGAATTTGCTTCTGTACCATACTTTTTTCTATATGGAAAATATTTAGTTTTTGAGAAATTGAGATCTGATCAGTAAAATTGATACTAATAAAAGCATCTACAGAATAGTGATCTGAACCTGTATCTGCGTGAGGAGTGTCTCCAGTTGTTGAATTAATAAGGCTTTTTGTAAAAAACTGGTTAACTATAATATAATCAATTCTTCCAATTGATGAAGGGTTTTCTGGTCCAAATGAATAACCAGGGACTGTAGGGTTTAAAGTTCGAAAAACATCAGTGAAATTATGAATCTTTGAGGAATACTGTCCATACTTTGTGTCATTTGGGTAGAGTAGCATTCTCATTGGCCCATCTCCTAAATCAACTTCAGGAGCTAGTTCTCCCACATCATCAGGGCTATGGCTATTGAAATCACCTAAATAGATGATAGGAACTAAACCTAATTCATCCATATAGTTAATTATTCCTTCTTGCTCAAATTCTCTTCTCTGCTCATTTGTGTCACCCTCACTTGCTTTAAGATGTGCACCTATAATATGCACTTCTATACCACTGATATTAACGACTCCTTCGATAAAGTCATGTGTAGGGTGATAAGTTTCTCCATTGTCTAAAGTTAGAGTGTCAATCTGGTTGAACTCAGTAATTGGATAACGGCTAACGATTGCTTCTCCACTGGTTGAGTAAGAAATTCCTTGAGCTGTGTATCCTCTGTAAGGAGCTTCTTTTAAGAAATAATCATTAAAAACATTAAGGTATTGGTAAAAACTACGATTGCCTGCATTATCCCAATCTCCTGTCTCAACAAAGAGACAAATGTCAGGATTTTCTTCTTCAACAACTTTAATCCAATCTGGTTGCTTTCCGCTTTCTAAAATATTGTAAGTCATTATTTTAAACGCATCATCTGGAGGAGCATATTTTATGTTGTCTACAATTACAGTAACATTTTTTATATTACTATTCTTATGCCTATCAGTTGCTTTAACAGAAATGGTGTGAGCACCTTCTTCATAATCAGAAGTATCCCAGATATATGAGGTAGTAGTAGAAACTAAAATGTTATCAATATATAACTCAATTTGTAATTTATTCTGCTGCGTTGTGTCGTCAACAACTTCAAAAGAAATATTGACTAGATTATCTACTATTTGAGCAGGAGTAGGGTTATGATATGTTATTCTTGGAGCAGTTACATCTTTATTAATTGTTATTGATAGTATTATTCCAAGAACTATACATGAAATAACAAATAAAACACTAAAAATGATTATTGACTTTTTTTTCATCTTATTCAAGTTTGAAAGCTCATTAGTGCTTATAGGTTTTTTCTATATTACTTGAATTATGCTTTTTCTTCTTGTTTTCTCCATTTAAAGGAAAGTATTAGACTATTTTCTGATAGGAATAAAAGATTGATTGCAGCAAGTGCAATGGATATTATGATAAACAAGAGGGGAATAGAATAATCAGCAATGTATCCGAATAAAGGAGCAATTGCTAAAACAATTATGGATTTCAATTGCGATTCTGCACTCAAGATTGTAGCTCGTTGTTCTTTTTTCATTATTGATCCTAAATAGTCAATAACAATTGGTCTTCTAGCATTTGCAAAAACGTAAATGATTAAATAAAGAAAGACTACTACAATTGGCAATTGTAACCAAATAAAAGCTGCAGATAATATTAACACTATCGAAAAAGAGTAATAGATGATGTCCATTGTCTTTCTTGAACTTTTGAACAAATTCTTGATTTTAAATGCATTTCTGGAAGATATTGAAGAAAGAAGATAAAAAGAGGAATAAAGAACACCTAAGATAATTCTTACCAAGTTATCTTCAGAAATATCAATTGAAGATAGACCAAGATTAATGATCATTACAGCAATAAATACCTTAACTATTGGCTGAATGTAGTCTTTAATTGATTTATAGACCGCATCATAAGAGGAAGAAGAAATTATTCCTCTCCGTAAGTCTCTGTTCTTGAGAGAAACAAAGAGATCTCTGAAACCTGAAACAAATTCTGAAAAAATGCTCTTTCCTTCTTGAAGATTCTTTTTATTCATATAAGAAGGATAAGTAGCGATTAGAATTAAATCTGCAAGGTAAGGAACAATTGCAAAGGGAAAGACATATCTAGGTTCTGGAGCAAAAATAACTAGAAAAATTGACAAAATTCCGTTTAAAGTAGAACCTATAAGAGACCATGAACGAGTAGTCCCATAAACAAAAGATTTGAATTTAGAATAGTTATTTTCATCCATCCAGTACAAAATCATAGCTTTATGTGTTCCTGAGCGAAAAGCCTCCCCCATTCCGAATAATAATGGACCTATAGCAAGAAAAGCAAAAGAGTGAATAAGGTTACCTAAAGCAAAAAAGTAAACAATAAATGATGCAATATAAAATAAAAAGCATAACATTAACTCATTTTTTTTGCCAAATTTATCAGCAATAATCCCACTTGGAATCTCGAAAACATAGGTAATGATTTCCTGGATAAGAAGTAATAATCCTATCTGGAAAAGATTTAACCCCCAAGCAAGAAGAAGGAGTAAAATGTAGGGTTCATAAAATTTTAAATTTTTGAAAAAACCGTAAAGGCGAAATTTAATCATAATTGGTTCTTTTAATATTTTTTTCTGAATTTTCCTTTCCTCATCTTTTTTGTTCATTATGTCCCCTTCGAATGAATAGCACAAATTAGTTTTTTAAAGATTCTTAGTTCTACAGATTAATTCTAGGACATTTTTTTCCTTATTAAACTGGTTTTTAGCAAATTCTAATGAAAAAATTGTTTTTTGATATCCCATATTTTTTTCTCTCTTATCGTTCAGGTGTAATACCCATATGGATTTTAATTAACACGTGAATATTTTCTCAGTTTTTAAATTGAAATCTTTATTATGTTTCATGATGGAAAAGAAACAACGTTCCGAACAAGTAGTAAAACTAGTAAAATGCAGTGTAGATGGAGATGAATGGTTCGATATCTCTGAATTACTAGCTCTTTGTGCGATAAATGAACATTATGCTTCAAAAGATTTAGATGCTATATTAGACAGATATAATAAAGGACACATCATACCTGTTGAATACGTGTTATATAAAAAAGAATGAAAGGATAATCTTTTCTTTTTGTATTTCCTAAAAAAATATAAACTGTTTCTCACATTTTATTTTATGGAAATTCCTGAGATTTATGCTTTTATTGTAACAAATAATAGTGGAGTACCAAAACTTTCAATAGTTTTTGATGAAAAATTTAAAGTTGATGATGTACTTTTTTCAGGTTTTATTTCGGCTATAATTCAATTTCTCTCTGAAATCCTTTCTTCAAGAGAAATGCATACTCAATTTGCTCAAGCTGATTATGAAGGATTAATAACAGAAATTGGTGAAAATTATTATTGTCTTGTAGGAAATAATATTTTTTCTTTTCATTTTGACTTCTATTACCAATTATTTTCATTCATTGAAAAAGAAATATCAAGTGAAATTGTAGATGAGAACAAAATAAATCAAGTAAGATCGTTATTGATGAGTGCAATTTATACCTATTCAAATCCTGAATTGGTTATTCCATTTAAGGTGGAGGAAAGTAGTGATGAAGAACTTTGGGTAAAAGAAGCTGAAGTTTTTTACAATAGTATTGATGGAAATTCTAATTTGAAGGAGATCTCGTCGAAAACAGGAATAAGTATTGATAATATTTTTGGATTTTTTATAATTTTACAATGGTTAGATCTTATTTCCTTTAAAATCGAAGTGCGTGACTATCTTATCTTAGAAAAGTCTGTAGGTTTTATTATTGATAATACAATTAAATCGCAATACAGAATTACAAATGAAATTAGTGTTGAAGCGTACGAAATTTACAAAGTAATAAATGGAAAGAAAACTGTATCTGAGATTAAGAAACAATTTCCCACTTTAGATGTTAAATTAATCATAGAAGATATGTTAAGAATGAATATAGTAAAAACTGTTTCAGAAACTAAAGCTTTAGCTCTGATAATTTCTGACTACTTTAACTTTCTTATCACAGAAATGAAGAATTACTTTAGTGAAAAAGAAGTAAGAGAAATGTCTAATAAAGCAATAGAGGAAAGTAAAGCAATCTTTCTTTACCCAATTGAAAATATAATCTCACCTGCTGATTTTGAGCAAATATTAGTATCACTAAAGTCTGAAGGTTATTCTTCGATTGAGATAGTGAAAATTTTTATTAATCCAGTAAATGTAGTTAATTCCATTCTTAGGCAGAAGAACAAAAATAATAGTGTAAAAATTTTTGCTACTGTATTTAACAAACTGATAGAAAAACACGGCTTTACGTTGGAAAGAATGGGTTTTTTGCCTGATTTTTGTCCAGAAGAATATCTTTCTTAAAAGTTCGTTTGAGAAACAATAATCTTTATTACTCTTTTTTCCCATATCAATTTGATATCAATGTCTGAATATGATGAGAATAAAAGCCATGAAATAGCCCCTGGAATTTATTGGGTTGGTTTCGCAGATAAAAATGCAGGATTTTCTAACAATCCTTACTTAATAATAGATAGCGATGGAACAGGGATTCTTATTGATCCTGGTTCAAGAGCAGATGAACATTTCAATATTGTGAAAAGAAAAGTTGGAGAACTAATTTCCTTTGAACAGATTAAATACATCATAGTCCACCATCAAGATCCTGATCTCTGTGCTTCTATTCCTCTTTTTGAAGAATTAATTGGAGTAGATAATGTTAAGATAATAACCACTTTGAGAACAAGTTTATTTATTCCTTATTATGGGAGCAAAGCTGAAATTATAATTATAGAAGATGGAGATGAGTTTGAACTTCCTTCTGGACGAATTTTAAAATTCATTACTACTCCTTATGTTCATTTTGCAGGTTCATTTGTAACCTTTGATACAAAAGAACAAGTTCTCTTTAGTAGTGATATTTTTGCTGCTTTCAGTTTCGAATGGAAGTTATATGCTGATGAAAATTATGTTCAAGCAGTAAAAGCTTTTACAGAACCATATATTGGTTGTAAAGAACCAGTAGTTTCTGCTGCTAAGAAAATGTTAACTCTTCCAATCAAAATTATAGCTCCTCAACATGGGTCTGTAATTAAGGAAGATCTTGAGAAGTACATAAACGCATTGTTTGAAATGGAATATGGAGCGTGGTTATAATGGTTTCAAAGCAAGAAGCTATACTCCTAATAATTGAGAGAGGTACAGGTGTAATAGGACCTGTAAAGATGATGTCATTAGTTTCTGAAGCAGGTATAACCTTAGAAGATGGTAAAGTTGTCTCTCAAAATATAGATGAAAGTTTTAAGAAACTAACAGAAAGTTTTGCTTCAATTGCTCCAACAACTAGAATAACACTGTTATCTCTAGCTAAAATGCATGGTTTTAGCATTGAAGAAAAAAAAGAAAAAAAGAAGAAAACATTTTTACGATTTAAAAACTGGAAACTTTTTAGACGTTAAATTATAATTTCTCATTTAAAATATTTTTTTTCATCTATTTTAAAGAATAAGAACTTTTCTTACTTGTCTGTTTTTGAGCAAAAATTTATAAGAAACAAAAATATTCTCCCTACAACTTTTGAAAAAGGTTAAAATAATGCAACAAAAGTTCCAGAGAATCCAAGAACTAGATTTCATTCGAGGAATAGCTATTTTGGTCATGTTAGCTTTTCACAGTTCATATTATTGGGACTCAACAATGTCTAGTGCTGAGATGAATATTTGGCTAAGCAACCCACTAGCTATTTTTGCTTTGTTTATTGGTAAGTTTGCTGGTATTTTTGCTGTTATTTCTGGAGCTGCTAATGCAATTAGTATTAGTGCAAGAGTAGAAAATAAAAAAAACAAAATAAGAGGAATAATTTATAGTTCTTTTATCGCAGGATTGTGGATAATATTTATAGGAAGAATACATGCATCAATGTTCAATCATACAATTAAAGGGGATCTAGTGACACCTTATCCTGATGGGCCAGAACAATATAGCCTTCTTGTTGGAAGTATTCAAACAGGAGAGTTGCAATTTCCATCTGAATTTATTTTAATTTTTAAGAATACTGCTCTTTTTGTTATTGGAATGAGTGTAATGTGCTCTGGAGTTTTTTTTGCCTTATTGTCAAGGAAAAATAATCATGAAAAAATTAAGCGAAATATGATAGTCATAGGTACTGTGGCTACAATAGTAGTTTTAGCAACAGAACCTTTAAAAATTTGGCTAAGACCAATTTGGGTTAACTACGCACTTAATCATCAATATGTAAAAGGATTTTTGCTAGGTTTCCTAATAGGAGATAGTTATCCTTTCTTCCCTTACGCTGGTTTTGCTTTCTATGGAATGATTTTTGGAGTAGCTTATTATCATCAAATAGATAGAAAAAAAGTAGCTAAAATAGGAGGAGCTGTAGGCGGAGTTTACTTGATTTCAGGGATAATTTTATTGATTATCCTAGGTCATCCTGATATTACTGAAGTTTTTCAGACATTGTCAATACAATGGAACCTTTCACAAATAGGGTCAATGATATTAGTAATGACACTCGTTTATTGGGTTCACTTTGATATAAAAATGTCAAAAATTAAAAGAATTTTCCGCTCGCGATTTGTTCGTCGATTTGGTCTTCAAACATTAACTGTATTTTTCCTAGAACCTATAGTAGGAACATCAATAAAGGCTTATGTTTTAGATAAACTCTTTCCAGGCTGGTCAATTCATTTGGCATTAGCATTTGTTTACGGGTTATCATTAATATTTTTATGGTTTTTAATTTTGAGGGGATGGGAAGAAATAGGCTTTATTGGTTCTTTAGAATGGATTACAGCAAAAGTGTTAGGATGGTTAACTTTTAGAGAACCAACTAGGCTAAAAATAAAAGAAAATCTTTACTTTGATTCTGAATGAATAATTTATTCTTTCTTATTAGCTATGTTTTGCCTTTAATTTTTTACTAAGTTAACATTTAATAATCACTGTTATCAATAAAGTATTGTGGTTAATTTAACATTTAGTACTCTTATTATGTTCATATCAACAATACCTGAGTTCATTGCCTTAATTATGTGTTTGATAAACTTTAGGAGAAAAAGATATTTACATTATTTGTATATGTTTGCGACTTGGTTCTTTCTTTGGTTAGGAAATCTTTTTTTAGCAATTGGATATTTAACTTTAAATCTTATTGTTTATAAAATAGGATTATTTGTTACCATACCTCTAACTTTTTTTATAATGCTACTTGTTGATTCAATCTCAAGAGAATCAATTGACCCCTTTAAATTGTCAGTTGTTATGATAGTTTCGACTTTAGCTTTTGCTTTTGGTCTTGAGAAAGATGTGGTAAGGTTGAATGTTTCTAAGTTGTGTGAAACAGGACCTAGTGTTGTTGGAAAGTTCAATTACGCTCTTGCTGCTTCTTTTTTAATTTCTTCAATACTTTGGTTTTACTATTTCTTGATTTTATATCTAAAATCTCCCAAGAGTCTGAAAAGAATTGCTCTTATTAACCTTTTAGGAGCAATAATAGGTGGTCATTTAGCTGGTTTAGCTTATGCTACTGGACTTGTTTGGTATTTACCTGGAACTGATTATTTCTTAATAGCAATTGGTGCTTTATTAACTACGTATAGTTTCTCAAAAGAACCGAGACTAGGTTATATCTTGCCTTTTAAAGTCTCAAGACTTTTATTAATAGATGTAGAATCAGGCTTACCTTTATTTTCTCACACTTGGGACAATTCAAGATTAGTCGATAGTTACTTATTTTCTGGAGCAATTCACGGAATTACACAAATATTAAAGGAAAGTCTTCATAAAGGGATAGTTAAGGAGATTGTGTTAGAAGAAGCTTCCTTAATTATCAAAGTTCCTGAGCAAAAAGATTATCCTATCGCTTTTGTTTTGATAACAAATAAAACAAGCGCGATATTATCTCAGTCACTAGAACTTTTGGAAGAGAATATTACAAGGACTATTCCTAAAGAAAAAATAGAAGAAATGACAATTAACCAATCATCAAATCTTGGAAATTATATAAATTCTGCCTTCCCTTACGTTGTATCATACACCTAAATAGTTACAAAGCAAGAAATTGTTTTTAGGACAAAAAAAATAATAGAAATACTCGCAATATTTCTACTTTTTAAATTTCTGTAAAGGATTCTACAACTTGTTTATTTAATCTTTTTAACGCTTCTACTATTAGTTCAACAGTATTTTCCATATCATCTACAGAAATAATACCATTATGACTATGAATATGCCTAGTTGGGACACAAATAGCAAGAGAAGGACATCCAATTCCTGATAAATGAATAACTCCTGCATCTGTTCCTCCAGGTACAGTAGACAATTGGTATGGGATGTTTAGTTCCTCTGCTAAATCAATCATGAAATTTCTAAATCTTGGGTTGGGAATCATTGATCTATCATAAATAAACAAACTTGGCCCTTTACCCATTTTTGCAGGAGCTTTGTCTCCAATTCCAGGGACATCTCCAGAAATATCTACATCTATTGCTATTGCTAAGTCAGGTAAGATCTTTTCTGCAGCAGTTCGTGCTCCTCTTAACCCTACTTCTTCTTGAGTTGTTGAGCAACCATAAACTGTGTTTGGATGTTCAATATTCTCTTCTTTAAGCCTTCTTATAATTTCAGCAGTTAAAACTGCTCCTACACGATCATCAAAAGCTTTTCCCACTGCAAATTTCTTCATTTCAAATTTCTTTTCTTTGCCTTCTCCGTTTTCTGTTTCTATTAATCTAGGTCTTTCCCAAATTTCAAACTTAGCGTCAGGCATAACAGGGTCTCCTTCACGAATACCAAGTTCTTTTACTTCTTCCTTTGATATACACCCAACATCGATATACATTTTATCCTTTACAACTACTTTATTCCTATCTTCTGGTGAAAGAACGTGAGGGGGCTTGGCAGTAATAATTCCTGGGATAAACTCTCCTTTACGAGTTCTAATAATTACTCTTTGACTGAGAAGAGTTTGATCCCACCATCCACCAAGTTGATGAAATTTAAGAAAGCCATCTTTTGTGATAGATTTAATCTGAAAACCTATTTCATCAATATGACCAGCAATCATTATTTTAGGGCTATCCTCCGTTCCCTTTTTAGTGAAAATTAGGGAACCAGTTCTATCTTTATCGATGTGATCGGCAAATTTCTCGACATAATTACGCATCTTTTTTTGGACTTCCCATTCAAAACCTGAAGGACCAAAATCATTAGTTAACTCTTCTAAAAGGTTGAGATTTATTTTAGACATAAATAAGAAAAAAAGTAAACACTTTAATATTTTGTGCTTGTAAGCTCTTTCTATTTTAAAACTTGAAGAGTATAGTTTAATTCATTATTGTTAAGTTTAAAGTTGTTTAGTATAAAGAAAAAAGGAAGTAATAAAGTAGCTCCTATCATTGCAGAAAAGACAGTAGTATCAATGGTTACATTGTAAAAGTTTAGGAATAAACTGTAGATGAAGAAAGCTAAATTTGTTATTGCAGAGATGAATGAAGTAAATGTAGCTCTAAGATCTGAACTCAGTTTTCTTTGTATCATTTGACTTATAATTGGTGCACGTCCTCCTCTTGTAATCTGCAAGGCATAGATAGCAGTAAGAATTAATAGTGAATGTAGTTTCCAGATAACAAGGTAACTTGTTGTTTCAATAATAAGAAAAGCATAAACCGCTAATAGTTCGAACTTTTGTTTTAATCTTCCAATTATTGTAGAGCTCAGAGCAGCAATAAGATTCATTGTGGCGAAAATTAATCCAATTTCAAATGTACTAATGTTTAAAGCAAATAATTTTGGTTGATATGACCAGAATACTGCCCGTCCAAAGACAGATAACGAGAATGTAGCAATGAAAATGGATATTAGAAACTTAGAATGAATGAGTAGTTTAATAGATTTAACAGTAGCTCCGTTAATACTTTCTGCTTTTTTCCTTTCAGGTTCATAGACAAAGAGAAACATAACAGCTTTAAATCCAAAGGAAATGCTAATTATTAGCAAAGGAGTATATAGATTATGAAGAGCAATTAATCCTGAGATGGGTAAAGAAATCATTGCAGTTAAGAAACTAAGAGTGGTTGCTTTGCTGAGGATTTGCTTATATCGTTCAATTTCATTTATCTCAATCAGACCATCATAGACCAAGCTAACATCCGAGCCTGAAATTACTGCACCTCCAACTCCAAATAGAGCTTCAGCAAGAGCATAAGCAGTAAAGGATCTTCCTATAAAATATAAGAAACAGGCAACAGTTAGGATAGAATAACCAGTTACTAATACCAGTTTTCTTTTAAACATATCAGAGAAAGCACCAGAAGGAATCTCAAATATCATTATACTTAATGCAAATATTCCTTGCAATAGTAGCATTTGAGCAAAAGATAGGTTTGCTAACTCCCAAACTTTTACTATTACAGGAATAACCATTGCTGTAATATCTAACTTAGAAAGGATAAAGAAAAGATTATTTCTTTTAATTAATTTTTCTTTTTCTTTACCTTTCAATTCATTTGTTGAGGAGCACATCATTTTTTCACTTCCTTTAATATTTTTGCAACAAGTAGCGAAAGGTTGAAGATAGCGTAGGCTAATAATTTGGCTAAAAACAAGTCGAGAAATTTCTTATTCACCAGAAAGAATGGACGAAAAGCCAGAACAGAGTTAAGACCCTGGTGAAGAAGTAAACTTCTACTTTTAATATGGTGTGAGGACGATAGCATACGCTACAAAAAACCAATTATCAAGCGTATGAGTTCGTCCATTCTTAAACATCTTAACTCTAAAGTTTAATTCTTCTGTTTTGTATTTAAACGTTTTCAAAATAGTTTTTCAACTTACAGAAAAAAGTAGAAATCTATTTAGGAAAAACTGTTTGATTACATTTATATATTGAATACTACTATATACTCGATAAAATGACTAGCTTCTTTAGAACAATTATTGATTATATAATAGGAAAAATAACACGGGTAGATAAGAATAAACTTAAGGTAGAAATGGACATAAAGGAAAAAGAATCAAAAGTATTTCGGGGAATAAAAGGGACAAAAGGTAAAGCAGAAACAGTTGTCCAAATAATGAACTCATTTAGAATATAGTGTATCTACAGGAAATTCACTAAATCTTTTTACATAAAAAAATTAAAAAAGTAGATTTCTAGCTATTTTTGTGCAAAAATGATAATAAAAGAAAAAAGGACTTCTTTGATAAAAAATCTTTTTCCTTCACATGTTCCTCAAATATGGTGTCCTCCTCTTACTCATTACAATGAGAATGGAGAGATTGATTTTAACAGAATGAAAAAACATATTGAATTCTTGATACCATATATTCACTCTTTTTTAATCCCTGGTTCAACAGGAGATGGTTGGGAATTAAAACTAATTGAGTACAAGTCTATTCTTGAATTCATTCACAAAGAATTTGGAACTAAAAACAAGATTAACTTAATCATTGGTTTGTTAAGAGAGGATCCTAAAGATAGAATGGAATTTTTAGACCATGCTATAAGTTTCCTTAAAGAGAAAAATATTGAAATCAAAGCAAATGGTTCTAATTTTGGATACTTCAAGGGTTTTGTCATATGTCCGAAAAAAGGAAAAGAATTGACTCAAGATGAAATTAAAGAAGATATTATAGAGTTACTGGAAAAAGACTATCCTTTTGTTCTTTATCAACTTCCTCAAGTTACAGAAAATGAATTAACTCCTGAATTAGTAGAATATCTTGCAAAAAGGTACTATAATGTATATATGCTAAAAGATTCAAGTGGAGCTGATAGAATCGCTAATTCAGATAGAGATTATTACAGTCTAGTGATTCTAAGAGGAGCAGAAGGGAATTATTTTGAGCAACTGAAAATAACTGGAGGAAAGTATGATGGTTTTCTATTGAGCATTGGAAATAGTTTTCCACAAGAACTTTGTTCGTTAATTGAATTGATGAGTAAAGGAAAGAACGAACAAGCACAAAAGCTTTCAAGAAAATTGACAAATGTAGTAAACTCTGTTTTCAAGATAGCTCAACAAATTCCAAAAGGAAATGCTTTTACAAACTCTAATAAACTTATAGATCACTTTAATGCATATGGAGAAAAATGGAAAGATTTTCCTTTTCCTATTCTTCATAGTGGAGAAGAAATAGATGAAAATCTATTGGAAAAAACAGAGAAAATTTTGATGAAACAAGGGTTGTTAAGAAAAGAAGGATATATGCTTAAAGAAAAAAAATAGAAAAAAGAAGAAAGAAAAATTAAGATTTAAACTTTCGATACTTCTTAGCTACAAGAGTGATTATTGGAAGTGCAATAAGTAGGCTCCAGAAATTGAATGGTAAATCTAAAGTTTGTTTATCTTGTTGAGAAGTGGTTTCACTAGTAGTGTCGTCAGAACTAGATGATTCAGAAACCGCTTTGATAGATAATTTCATTTCATTGCTATTCCCAAAAGTGTCATAAGCAATTATTTTAATTGTGTGCATTCCTTCGTCAGTAATGTAAGTATTAAGGTTAAATGATACAATAGTACCATCAACATAATTATCTGATTTTTCTAAATCACCATCAATGTATAGTTCATAGTAATCAGGATTTGCATCGTATAGAGTGAATTCTACTTTTTGACTAGTACCTATTATGTATTCAATTGTGTGCCAGTAATCCATGTTGCTATCTATTTGAGGAGGATCATAATCATCTTGATAATTTTCATTATAAGCATTAACATAAATTGTAACATTATTATTGTTTCCCCATTGATCAACGGCTTCAATGTAAATTTCATACGTTCCTTCTTCAAAGATATAATCATGTAATTGTAAATGTTGTTCATTCTCAGGATACCAGCCATAACCTTCATAAGGTACATTAGAGAGCGTCAGATTTCCATTAATGTAAACATTATAAACATCAGGATATTCATCTATAATGTAGAAAGATAGATCATAATAATCTCCAACTCTGTAATAGTCAACATCATATATATCCCCAAATGCAGGAGGATCTAATTCTGGTTGACTAGGAACCACATTAATTATCCATTCTTCTTCTCTCTTGTTTCCAGAAGTGTCATTGGCAAAGAAGGAAAGAGTATATATTCCTGTTTCGCTAAACAATTCTTTTCCAGTGAAGAAAATCTCAAAATTATCAGGATTATAATTTCCTGATGCAATTATTTCATCATTTAGTTTAATTTCATAATAATCAGGGTTTTTCTCATAAAGCCAGAAATCATATCTTTCTGCACTTCCTAATTCATAGTAGGAGTTAACATCCCATCCTAAATCTGGTTTTCTTACATCTGTTCCTTCAGGATAGGCTTTTATCCATAGTGCTTCTTTTCTATAATTGTCAAATTGATCATAACTTATTACAGTAAGGTTGTGTAATCCAACTTCATGAATAAGATCGTTATAGTTGTAGTAATAGTTTCTTTGTTCAGAATAATTTCCTGTATCGTATAGAGCTCCATCAACGTAAAATTCGTAGTAACTTGGGTTATCATCCCATGTATCAAACCAGAATTCTTCATAATCTCCAATAGCCCATTTATATGGTTCTCCAAAATTTTTCTCCTCATACCAGGATACATATAAAGTTGGGGGGTCTACATCTGTACCACTTGGATAAATAGTTACAGGAACAATTTCGGAATAAGTAGTGTTGACTGCGTCAGTGAATGTAATATTTATTGTATAATCCCCAATTGGCCATTTATCACCTATCCATATATCTATTGTCTTATTATTATAACCTTCATAGTAGTTTGAGTAATATTGTGTTAAATCTGATTGATTGTAATAGAATCGTGTTTCAACTTTCCAGATAGTATCAGAATAAATGTATAGATACCTCAAGCATAGATCTCTATCTTCTACTCCTTTATACACTTTGTTTGTTTCTATTCTACTTTGCCATTCAGGAATAGGATATCTATCATCCTTTAAATCTTGAATCTTCATAAATAAATTTCCATTGGTATCATAGACTATAATTTTGAAATCTTTCCATCTATTGTTTGGTTGGTATTCAAAATAATCTATTGGAACAGTGTAATTCAACTCAGAACTTGTAATAGTCTGTGTGTCGACTAACTCCCAAATCCAATGTGAATACATTAAATTTTCTACATATAGTTCGATTTTTACAACATCTTCTGAGAATTGTAAGGGAAAAGTAATGTCTGTTGTACTATTTGTGATAGGTTGATCCCAATCATAATTCCTAAATGTAAAGTATGGAACAAAAGAATTATCAGTAGTAGAATAGAAATGGCTAGCTTTAACTAGTGTGTGTGACTCAATATTATCGTTATTCTCTACACGAGTAAAATTAACATAAGAACTATAATCTTGTAGATACTCGTAAAAACTATAAGTAACATCGTTATTGTAAATTTTACTGAATTCTACTAAAATTCCAGTATTATTATCAACATAATAATAATATTCATCATAGTTAACACTATATCCTTCTGTTTCTACATCATACCATGTACTATTCCATGAATTTTCCCAAACTTCAGATTTATAATAATAAACATCTACTTGGAGAGTAAATTCCTCTCCATTTACATCATAGGTTCTAGTCTCCTGTGAAAGGAATGTTGACATTCCAAAAAAACCTAAAGGATCAAAAACTAGATTAGAATAATTGGTGAAACTCCTTAAATTAGTATTTCCAGAATCCCAAGAATCATAGAGCTCTGTATGCTCATAAGAGCTGTCTTCATACCATCCATCAGTTCCCCATTTGTGGTAGATGTTACTATAATAAGAAGAAAAATTGTTAGTACCTGTAGTAACATCAAAAACTTCTACATTATTTGAGCCTTGGTTTGCATTTGTAATATTAAATGCTCTAAGATAATTATGTTCTTCTTTGCTAGTGTATATATTATAGTACGCATAAACTTCTTTATTTTCATCTGGAAAGAATATTTCGCCTGTATTAGTTTCATAAATCCTCTTATAATTATAAATGAATTTATCTCCATCATTTAACTTATAACTTTCTGCATTCACAACTGATGTTTGAAAGCTTACAAAAGAAGTGAATGTTGCAATACAAATTAATGCAATCATAAACATGTTTTTACACTTCAATATGAGTGACCCCCAAATCAAAATTACGTCAACTAACTATTTAAACATTGCTAATCTTGTAAGTTAGAGCTCATATATTGTTAACTCGCTTAAAGATTTTTTAGTAAAGACTGTTCCTTAATGTTGTCTACTTGTACAATGAAGATAAATTAAGAAAAAGATATGTTTCTTTGTTTCTTAAAAGTATAATCCGCTCTAGAGAAAACATTAAGTGAAAAAATGAGAAAAATAAGTAAATTATGTTTTGAACTTCTTAAGTTTTTTAGCGATAATAGTAATTATTGGCAGAGCGATAAACAAACTCCAGAAGTTAAATGGTAAATCTAAAGTTTGCTTATCTTGACTAGTTGTTTCGTTAGTGTCTCCAGAACTAGATGATTCAGAAACCGCTTTGATAGATAATTTCATTTCATTGCTATTCCCAAAAGTGTCATAAGCAATTATTTTAATTGTGTGCATTCCTTCGTCAGTAATGTAAGTATTAAGGTTAAATGATATAGTGGTGCCATCAGTATAACTGTCAGTTTTTTCTAAATCACCATCAATGTATAGTTCATAATAATCAGGATTTGCATCATATAGAGTGAATTTCACTGTTTGACTAGTACCTATTGTGTATTCAATTATGTGCCAGTAATTCATGTTGCTATCTATTTGAGGAGGATCATAATCATCTTGATAAATTTCATTATAAGCATTAACGTAAATTGTAACATTATTATTGTTTCCCCATTGATCAAAAGCTTCGATGTAAATTTCATACGTTCCTTCTTCAAAGATATAATTATGTAATTGTAAATGTTGTAGTGCTTCAGGATACCAGCCATAACCCTCATAGGGAACATCAGAGAGCGTTAGATTTCCATTAATGTAAACATTATAAATATTAGGATATTTATCGACAATGTAGAAAGAAAGGTCATAATAATCTCCAACTCTGTAATAGTCAACATCATATATATCCCCAAATGCAGGAGGATCTAATTCTGGTTGACTAGGAACCACATTAATTGACAATTCACAGTATTCGTTATTTCCATCAGTATCATTAGCAAAGATGGAAAGAGTGTATACTCCTGTTTCGCTAAACAATTCTTTTCCAGTAAAATAAAACTCGAAGTAATCAGGGTTATAATTTCCTGATGCAATCATTTCATCATTTAGTTTAACTTCATAATAATCTGGGTTTTTCTCATAAAGCCAGAAATCATATCTTTCTGCACTTCCTAATTCATAGTAGGAATTAACATCCCATCCTAAATCTGGTTTTCTTACATCTGTTCCTTCAGGATAGGCTTTTATCCATAGTGCTTCTTTTCTATAATTGTCAAATTGATCATAACTTATTACAGTAAGGTTGTGTAATCCAACTTCATGAATAAGATCGTTATAGTTGTAGTAATAGTTTCTTTGTTCAGAATAATTTCCTGTATCGTATAGAGCTCCATCAACGTAAAATTCGTAGTAACTTGGGTTATCATCCCATGTATCAAACCAGAATTCTTCATAATCTCCAATAGCCCATTTATATGGTTCTCCAAAATTTTTCTCCTCATACCAGAAACAACTTAAACTAGGGGGGTCTACATCTGTTCCACTAGGATAGATAGTTACAGGAACAATTTTTGAATAAATAGTGTTAACCGCATCAGTGAATGTAATATTTATAAAAGCAAGAAAATTTACGAATATTCACATAACCAAGTATTCTTTCCTGATGAAGATAGAGAAAATTTAGCAAGTATAAGTATATACTGCAATATAGAAGAATATAATTACCTTAGAGCATTTAATGTTACGAATGCCAGCAAAAGTTCAACAAATATTGAAGTTTTTGATGTATCAACAGGTGCTAGTAATTATTCATATTACACTAATAATACCTACTATAATTGGAGAAATAGTGATTGGAATAAAGACTACTTTTACGAAGATAGTGGAATCAATGATGGTTGGTATTCAGGAAGTGTAGATTATAGGAATTTCAACAACTATTCTAACTTAATTTTTGATCCAATGAATTATTTTTCTCAAACTTTGTTACTCTCACAGGAGACTAGAACTTATGAAATAAATGGAGAGGAATTTACTCTTCAAGTAGATGTTTACTATTATAAATCTGAAGTTTGGGAAAATTCATGGAATAGTACATGGTATGATGTTGAAACTGAAGTAAATAGTTACAATTATGATGAATATTATTATTATGTTGATAATAATACTGGAATTTTATTAGAATTCAAACAAATATCTAATAACAAAAATTATATCAGTTTTTATGACTATGTACCAGAATATAATACTTACGTTAATTTTACACGGGAAGAAACCACTAATCATAAATATTTTTATACACTAGTTAAAGCTAGCCATTTCTATTCTACTACTGATAATTCTTTTGTTCCATACTTTACATTTAGGAATTATGATTGGGATCAACCTATCACAAATAGTACAACAGACATTACTTTTCCCTTACAATTCTCAGAAGATGTTGTAAAAATCGAACTATATGTAGAAAATTTAATGTATTCACATTGGATTTGGGAGTTAGTCGACACACAGACTATTACAAGTTCTGAGTTGAATTACACTGTTCCAATAGATTATTTTGAATACCAACCAAACAATAGATGGAAAGATTTCAAAATTATAGTTTATGATGCTAAAGGAAACATGTTTATTCGATTTAGAACAATAAAAGATGACAGATATCCTATTCCTGAATGGCAAAGTAGAATAGAAACAAACAAAGTGTATAAAGGAGTAGAAGATAAAGAGTTACAACTAAACCATTTGTATATTTACTCTGATACTATTTGGAAAGTTGAAACACGATTCTATTACAATCAATGAGATTTAACACAATACATATCAACTTATTCTGAAGGATTTAGTAATAGTACATTAAGTTTATGGGTTGGCGACAAATGGCCAATTGGGGATTATTCAATAAATGAATGTGTCTCCATTATTTAATTGATAATTGTTTGCATTCACAACTGTTGTTTCTAAGCTTACAAAAGAGGTGAATGTTGCAATCAAAATTAACGCAATAATCAAACTGTTTTTCTTTATTAACATGAATGACCCCAAGACTAATTTTGAATAATCTATTATTTAAACGTTTTTTTATAATATTTGACATTTTTTGCAAAAAAGCCTTTAATAGTCTAATCTGTGGATAAATGAGAAAGGAAAATTTTCATTTTTTTCTTTAAACTGAAAAATGTGCAAATTATTACTGTTTCATTTTTGCTACTTTTTGACTAGTTCTGTTATTTTTTCATTTCATAACCTTTTTATTTTTTTAATCATTACTACTAAAAAAAGGTTGGAAAGTGTAAGATTGAGTGTTAGAAAGAATTCAGATTATTTTTTGCCTTCTGTTGTTATCCTTGCAGCAGGAGAATCAAAAAGAATGGGAAAGCCAAAAGGATTGTTGGTGTATAAGGGTACCTTTTTTATCCAACACCAGATCAAATCGTTAAAAGAGATAGGTTTTGAAAACATAGTTGTTGTCCTAGGAAAAGATTACAGCCGTTATGTTGAACTAGTACCAAAATTAAAGAATGAGATTATTGTAAGAAATTTACAAACGGAGAAAGGTCAATTTTTTTCTATTCAATGTGGATTAAAAAAAGTTAGAGAATTTAGTGATGATGGAGTTTTTATTTTACCTATTGATGTTTCTTGTCCAAATAAAGAAACTTGGAACAAGATTCTTGAAAATGTAGATGGTGTATCTGCAGTAATTCCTAGTTATAAAGGAAGAAGGGGTCATCCTGTATTTTTATCTCCTAAACTTATTGAGCATATATTATCTTGTACTAGTGAACACAGACTAGATTATGAATTGAAGAAACTAGAAAAAAGGAATAAAGTTCGTATTATTGATGTTAATGATAGAAAAGTTACACTCAATCTAAACACTTTAGAAGAATGGAAAAAGTACGTGAATGAGCAATGAAAGAAACAACATTTATTCTTAATGGAGAAAAAATAACAATAGAATATGAGGAAGGAATGAGTTTATTAGATGTTTTGAGAGAGAAATGTAATATCACAAGTTGTAAGGATGGGTGTTCAGGACAAGGATATTGTGGAGCATGTACTGTTTTAATCGATGGAAAAGCTATGACTTCTTGTAATCGTGATCCTTCAAGTGTAAAAGGAAGAAGTATTGTTACTATTGAAGGTCTTGAAAAAGAAGAAAAATTATTGTTAGCTAATGCACTAGTAAAAGAAGGTGGAATACAATGTGGTTTTTGCACTCCTGGAATAATGTTGAGGATAAAGTCTTTTCTTGATACTCATCCTGAGTCAACAAGAGAAGAGAAAGCTAGAGCGCTAAGCCCAAATTTGTGCAGATGTACAGGTTATCAACGTATTTTGGATGCAATAGAAACTGCAGAAGAACATTGGAAAATAAAAACTCCTATTAATGTTGATGACCCTCCACGAAGAGCAGATTTTTTTGGAGAAAAATATGGTTTAAAGAGAGAATATGAACCAAAGAAAGATGGTGTAGGATATAGTACAAAAAGATATCGTGGTTTAGATATGGCTCTGGGCCAAAAGCCATATATTGCAGATATGAAAGTAGAAGGGATGCTTCATGGAGCTTTTTTGTTAAGTGAATATCCCAGGGCAAAGATAAAGAAAATTGATTTAACAGAAGCAGAAAAAGCTTGTGGAGTAGTAAAAATATTTACTGCTAAAGATGTTCTTGGAAAAAGATTTGTTGGTCATATTATTCCTGATTGGCCAATTTTTGTAGATGAAGGAGAAACAACTCGCTATGTTGGCGATGTTATAGCTATGGTAGTTGCAGATAGTATGTTTCATGCACGTGCGGCAGTAGAAAAAATAAAGGTGGAATATGAGGTTCTTGAACCATTAGACGATCCGATAAAAGCTATGGAACCTACAGCAGAAAAAATACATGAGAATGGTAATATACTCAGCAGAACTGTTTTTAGTAGAGGAGATGTAGAAGAAGCTTTTAGGAATTCAAAATATTTTGTTAAACAAGAATTTAGAACTCAAAGAATAGAACATGCGTTTCTAGAAGTAGAAGCTTCGCTTGTTATACCTACAGATAAAGGAGTTCATGTTTATAGTCAAGGACAGGGTGTACATGAAGATCAGAGACAAATAGCAGAAGTGCTAGGGTTAGAAAAAGAGAATGTAATAGTTGAACTGGTAACAAATGGTGGAGCTTTTGGTGGTAAAGAGGATCTCTCTGTCCAAGCCCAAACAGCTCTTGCAGCTTATCTCTTGAAGAAACCAGTGAAAACAGTTCTAACTAGGGAGCAATCTTTGAGAATGCATCCTAAACGCCATCCAATGACCATGCGATATGAAGTTGGAGCTGATGAAAATGGTAAGCTAACTGGAGCAAGGATAAGGATAATAGGTGATACTGGTGCTTATGCTTCTGTTGGAGGAGCAGTAGTTGAACGTGCTGCAGGGCATTCATGCGGGCCATATTATCTTCCTGCAGTAGATGTAGATGCAACAGCTGTTTACACCAATAATCCTCCTTGTGGAGCTATGAGAGGATTTGGGGTAAATCAGACCTCTTTTGCAATAGAAACATGTTTGAACATGATTGCTGCAATGATGAGAGATGATGGAAAAGAAATAGATGATTTTGATATAAGAGAACGAAACATCTTGAGAGAAGGAAAACGTTTTGCTACTGGACAAATAATGACAAAAACAGTTATTGGTTTACAGAAATGTTTAGATGCAGTTAAGGAGCAGTATAAGAATTATAAAGGACCAAAAGGTATCGCTTGTGGGATCAAGAACACAGGAATAGGTAACGCTCTCGAAGATACAGGTAGAGTATTAATCCGTGTTCTTGGAGACGAAAAGTTGGAAATATTAACTGGTTTTACTGAAATGGGACAAGGATTATTTACTGTTTTAACGCAAGCAATTAGCGAAATAACAAATATCCACCCTTCAAAGATGGATGTAAAATCAATAAGTTACGATAAAACAAAGTGTGGAATGACAACTGCTTCAAGAGCTACAGCACTTGATACTATGGCAGCAAAGTATGCTGCAGAAAAACTTGCAGAAGACCTAAGAAACCACTCTCTTAAGGAATTAATAGGAAAAGAGTATCATGGTGAGTATGTTACCAACATAACAGTTAAGCCAGGTACCCCAGTAGATAACCCAATTACACATTTAGCTTTTAGTTATGCAGTTCAAGTAGCTTTTCTTGATGAAAACGGGAAACTAAAGAAAATACTGGCTGCTCACGATGTGGGTAGAGCAGTAAATCCTTTAGCTGTTGCAGGTCAGATAGAAGGAGGAATACATATGGGTTTAGGTCACACTTTATCAGAGGACTTTCCAACAACAAAGAGTGTTCCAGTTTCATTAAAAATTAGAGATCTGCAAATATTAAAGGCTAAAGATACTCCAGAAATAGAAGTAATAATAATTGAAGAACCTGAAGAAATTGGTGGTTTTGGAGCAAAGGGTGTGGGAGAAATAGGTTTAGTACCAACTGCAGGAGCAGTAACAGGTGCGTTCTATCAATATGATAGAAAGTGGAGAACAGAGCTCCCTATAGCTAGAAAAAAAAGATGAGGGTTAAAAATGAAAGATAATGTAATGGAAAAAGTTGAAGAATACAAAAAAGATATGTATGAATTTCTAAGGGATATGATTCGCATTCCCAGTACAAGCGGGAAAGAAAAAGACTTAATTGAACGTATAAAGCAAGAAATGGAAAAATTAGGTTATGATGAGATAAAAATAGATAAAATGGGTAACATTCTAGGAAAGATAGGAAATGGAAAACATGTTATAGCTTTTGACGCACATATCGACACTGTAGATGTGGGAAATAGAGAAAATTGGACACACGATCCTTATGAAGGATATGAAGACGACGAAATAATCTATGGAAGAGGAGCAAGTGATCAAGAGGGTGGCTTTGCTTGTATGGTCTATGCTGGAAAAATAATCAAAGATTTAGATATAACCGGAGATACCACTGTTTGGATAGTAGGCTCTGTTCAGGAAGAAGACTGTGATGGACTATGTTGGCACCATATTTTGACTGAAAAAGTTATTGAACCTGAATTTGTAGTTTTAACTGAACCAACATCCTTGAAAGTAAATAGAGGACAGAGAGGGAGAATGGAAATAAAAGTAACAACTACAGGAATAAGTGCTCATGGTTCTGCTCCAGAAAGAGGAGAAAATGCTATCTATAAAATGGCTAAAATCATTCAAGAGTTGGAAAAGCTACATGGAGAACTAAAAAATGATGAATTTCTAGGAAAAGGTTCTTTAACTGTAACAGAAATATTTTCAAGTTCACCATCAAGATGCGCTGTAGCAGATGGATGTAGTATATCAGTAGATAGAAGGTTAACTTTTGGAGAAACTAAAGAAACATCTCTAAATGAGATCAAAAATCTTCCTTCTGTGAAAAAATACAACGCAAAAGTAGAAATGTACACATACAATGAACCTTCTTACACTGGTCATCGCACTCTGGTTGATAGTTACTTCCCCACTTGGGTTTTAGAAGAAGACCATCCTCTGTGTGGAATGATGGTAGAAACCGCAGAAGAAGTAATGGGAAAGAAGCCACTTTTAGATAAATGGACATTCTCCACAAATGGAGTATATATTATGGGAATGCACAATGTTCCTTGCATAGGCTTTGGCCCTGGACATGAGGAAGAAGCTCATGCACCTAACGAAAAAACGTTTAAGAAAGAGTTAGATATTGCTACAGCGGTTTATGCATTAATTCCAACGAAATATTCTGAAATGATGAAGAAAGAATAGAAATAAAAAGAAAAAAATAGGTGAGAAATATGAGATCTAAATTAAGAGGAAAAGATTTTATCACTTTACGTGATTGGACAAAAGAAGAAATAGATACTTTACTCGAAGTGTCTTTTGAATTAAAAGAGAAATTCTTGAAAGGAGAACCTACACCTTATCTACCCTATAAAACCATTTTTTTGATGTTTTTTGAACAATCTACAAGAACCAGAAACTCTATGGAAGCAGGAATAGCCCAGTTGGGAGGACATGCTAATTATCTTGATACTTCTACAATGCAAATATCTCATGGAGAAGTAGCAAAAGATACTGCTTCAGTACTTTCAAGATATGGTCATGCAATAGCTTGCAGAAACTGCTTCTGGGGAATAGGAAACAAGTATTTGAACAATATGGCTAAACACTCAAGAGTTCCTATCATGAGTCTTCAAGATGATCTTTATCATCCAATGCAAGGAATAGCTGACCTTATGACAATTATTGAGAAGAAAAAAGAAACAAAAAACCTCAAAGTTTCAATAATCTGGGCTTATGCTACATCACATAAGAAACCCATTTCAGTACCACTTACACAATGTTTACTTTTTCCAAGATATGGGATGGATGTGACTTTAGCTTATCCTGAAGGATTTGAGATGCCCGATTGGGTAATAGAAGAAGCTAAAAAGAATGCTGAAGAAAATGGAGGATCATTTAGAATAACTCATGATATGGAAGAAGCTTATAGAGACGCAGACGTAGTAATACCTAAAAACTGGGGAAGCTGGAGTGGCAAAAAAGGAGATGTAGAAATAAGTCAGTTTAAAGATTGGAAATGTACTGAAGAGATAATGAAACTAGCGAAAAAAGATGTAATCTACATGCATGCTCTACCAGCTGATAGGGGAAATGAAGTAGATGATTCAGTGATAGACGGTCCTAATTCAGTTATCTATGATGAAGCTGAAAACAGACTACATACAGCAAAAGCAGTTATGTGGCTAACGATGGGATAAGAAAAATAAACTTATTTCTTTTTTTTTGTTTATATTAATCCCACTTCTTCATTAAATTGATTAATCAATTCATCAATTTTATCAAGGTAAGTGCGTAATTCTTTCCAGTAGGAGTCGTTGTACCACTGTTCATTAAGTTCTTCTAACTGCCTTCCTTGTTGCTCAATCCAAGTGAAATATTTGAGGTTGTGTATCCTTCTTTTTTGTGGATAAGTAAGTTCAAGTAAGTTATCTAACTTTTGACCATGTAAACTGAGATGAAAGTCTTTAATTGCATCTCTAACGTTGTAATCTCCATATTTTTGTCTCATCTCTAAAATCCTAGACTGGTAAAGTTCCATGCTATCCGTGAATACTGTGAGTACAACATCTTCTCTTGTAAGTTCATAATATTTTGAGAATTTTATTGCCATAAGCATGTTAGCAATACTGGATAGACCCAACAAATCAAGTTTACTTACGATTTCTTCTGAAACTCCTTGTTCAACCAGATATTTCTTTCCTTCTTCTTTATTGAAAAGACGCATAATGGACATTACATCTCTGTCATCGATTGCAATAACCATGTCTGTGTTTTTGACATTATGAATCCATGGAATGTGTTTATCCCCTATCCCCTCAATTGAATGCGCTCCAAAGCCATTTAGTAACATTGTTGGACATTGTAAAGCTTCTCCTGCAGCAATTTTTGATGAAGGATATAATTCCTTGAGGAAATCTCCAACAGCAATAGTTCCAGCTGAGCCAGTTGTTAAAGTAACACCACGATACCTTCCTCCACCAAGTTCTTTGTTTAAAACTTCTTTGAAAGCATTTCCAGTGACATCATAGTGGAATAGAGAGTTTCCGAATTCTTCGAATTGATTAAAAACAAAAATATTTTCTCTCTCTGCTCTTAATTCCCAGACTTTGTCGTAGATTTCTTTCACATTACTTTCTGAACCAGGAGTAGCAATAATCTCTCCAGCAACAGTTTTGAGCCAGTTAAACCTTTCTTGAGACATCTCTTCTGGAAGGATAGCTATAGATTCACAAGCTAGTAAAGAAGCTACGTAAGCTCCTCCTCTACAGTAATTCCCTGTACTTGGCCACACAGCTTTCATTCTCTTAACATCAAAAGATCCAGAAACTAAATAAGGCGCTAAACAACCAAAAGTAGCACCTACCTTATGAGCACCAGTGGGAAAATACTTCCCAACCAAAGCAATGATTCTAGCTTCAACTCCAGTTAATTCAGGAGGAAGCTCAATGTAGTTAGGTCCTCCAAAACCTCCTCCGAATTTAACAGGTTCATTTTTCCAAGTTATTCTGAAGAGATTTCGTGGATGAATATCCCATAAACCTATCTCTTTTAGTTCTTCTTTAATAGAGGAAGGTATAAGTTCTGGATTCCTCATTTGTGCAAAAGTAGGAATAATAATATCTCTCTCTTTTATTCTTTCAATGTTCTCCTTTCTGGTTTCAGAGTTAATATCTAAAGGAATTAATGTCATTAATTAGTTAAAAATAAAATCTATATTAAATTGTTTGTATTGAAAACAGAAACTCAACCAAAACTATATTTGTGAAAAATTTAAAATCAAATTAATGTATAGTTTAGGATTAATAAATGGCTTAGTTTATAGAAATGGTTCCTTAACTCATGAAAATATCTACATAAGCGGAGAAAGAATCAAGAAAATCACACCTAACAAGGAAAAATATGACTGTAGTGAAGAAATAAATTGTGAAGGAAAGATAATTCTTCCAGGTTTTATTGACCCTCATGTACATCTAAATTTAAATCTTGGAGAGTTTATCTCTACAGATAGTTACGAAAGTGGTTCTATTGCAGCAGCTTTTGGAGGAGTTACAACATTTATCGACTTTTTAGAACCAATAAGTTTTGTTAGTGAATTTAAAGAAAAGTTTGATCAAAAAATTGAAGAGTCAAAACTTTCCCATATTGACTTTAGTTTTCATACAACAGTAGGAAATTATAAAGACAAAGTGGATGAATTAGCAAAAATTTCTCTAAAACATGGTATCCCCTCAATTAAACTCTTTACTACTTACTCTGAAAGTGATAGAAAGATTTCAGATAAAAAACTAAAAGAATTGTTACAACTTTCCAAGGTTGAAAATTTATTAATCTTAATTCATGCAGAGAACGACAATATAATTTTAAATTCAAAAAACTATGAAATATTAAGCCAATATGAAAGTTCCAGACCTGTAGACGCAGAGTTAAAGGAAGTTGAGAAACTTTCAACTTTAATTAAAGAAACGGAGGGAAGAGCGTATATTGTTCATTTAACTACTGGCACAGCTTTAGAATTTATGAAAGAAAATTATAATGATTTATTAGGAAAAAACCTTTTTTTAGAGAGTTGTCCGCAGTATTTTTGGCTAACTCGGGAAGTGTACAAAAAAGATGATGGAAGGCTGTTTTTACTTGCTCCTCCTCTGCGTTCAAAAGAAGAACAAGAAAAATTAAGGAAAAACATTGATCTTATTCATTCTATTGGTACTGATCATTGCCCTTTCACAAAGGAAGAAAAGTACAGATATTCTGAAGTTAGTAAAGTTCCAAAAGGAATAGGAGGAATTGAATATAGTTTTTCACTAATGTACAACCTTTTTGGTACAAGCATTATGGATAAGTTCACTATAAATCCTGCAAAAATACACGGTCTCTTTCCCCAAAAGGGCGTTATACAAGAAGGTTCTGATGCTGACTTGGTCATTTTTGATCCAAACAGAGAATTAACTATAGATGCAGGACACTCTAATTCAGATTATAGTCCTTATGAAGGAATAAAAGTTAGAGGAATTGTAGAAAGTACGATTCAAAGAGGACAATTTTTAGTTAAAGAGAGAAAATTTGTGGGAAAAAATGTTAGAGGAAACTATCTGAAAAGAAAACATTATAATTTCTAAAACTATCGTGATGTATATGATAGCTATTGTTAACGTGAAAATCTATGACTATGATACATACATTGATGACGGTTATTGCTTGTTTAATGAAAAAATAGTTGAAGTAGGTTCAATGGATGATTTCAGAAAAAATGATGAAATTGAGCAAGTAATAGACGGTAAAAACAAGCTTCTTCTTCCTGGTTTAGTCAATTTTCACACACATATTTATTCTACATTAGTAAGAGGAGCTTCCATACCTTTCAACCCCACAAGCTTTAAAGAATTGTTAGAGCAACTTTGGTGGAAGTTTGACAGTCAATTAGATAATCCAACAATTTATTATAGTGGGTTAGTTTATGGAATAGAATCACTGAAAAATGGAGTTACATCTCTTATAGACCATCATGCAAGTGGAATAGATATTAAAGGCAGTTTAACTGAATTAAAAAAGGCAATAGTTGAAACTTTAGGAATGAGAGGTATTTTCTGTTTTGAAACAAGTGACAGGTTTGATATTGAGGAATGTATAGAAGAAAATCTCACAGGATTAACTTTTAATTCTTCAGAGGCTAAAGGAATGTTTGGTTTGCATGCTTCGATGAGCTTATCTAATGAAACTTTAGAGAAAATAAGTAAAATAATCGAAAAAAATCCTATACATGTTCATGTAGCAGAAAGTAAAGAAGATGAAGAAGATTCTTTATCTAAATACGGTAAAAGAGTGGTAGAAAGATATAATGATTATAATTTGATTAATGAAAAATCGATTTTTGCCCATTGTGTTCATATTGATGAAAAAGAAGCAGAAATAATGAGTAAAAAAGGAGCATATATAGCTCTTAATCCAACTTCTAATCTCAATAATGCTGTGGGATTTTTCAACTACACCCTTTACAAGAAATTCAATATTCCTATTTTGATAGGTACAGATGGTCTGGGTACAAATATTGCAAAAGAGTGGACAAATCTGTTCTACTTGGGAAAGGCAGGGATGAAAAATCCTGTGGGAATAAGTTTAGATGAAATAAAAGAATATATTGTTCATTCTTACGAATATTTTGGCCAAATGATAGGTATAAAAATAGGAAAAATAAAACAAGACTTTGTAGCTGATTTACTATTGGTTGACTACATTCATCCTACAACATTGGATGAGAATAACGTTTTTGGCCATTTATTCTTTGGCTTATTCGATAATTTTAAACCTTCTTGGGTATTTGTAAAAGGTAAGCCTCTAATAAAAGAATACAAAAGTATTTTCGATGAAGATAGAATCTATCAAGAAGCAGTTGAAGTTTCTAAAAAACTATGGGAGAGAATAGAAAAAATAAATTAATTGGAAAGTGAAAAAATGGATTTGTCAATAGATCTATTGGGGAAAAAATTTTCTAATCCTTTAGGTCCCGCTGCAGGACCTCTATGTGAAGGAATAGAAAATATGCTATTTTTTAATGATAATTCTTGTGGTTATATGGTTTCAAAGACTATTTCAATAGAAGGAGCAATAGTGAAGAAACCTTGTATAGCAGGTACATCAAACACAATTTATAACAGAGAATTATGGTCAGAACTACATTCTGATGAGTGGATAGAAACTATTTTACCAAAAGTTTTCACAGAGAAAAAGAAACCGCTAATCATAAGTGCAGGGTATAAAGAGGAAGATTTCAAGTATTTAATTCCAAAACTTGATCCTTTTGCTGATTTCTTTGAAATTTCCACACATTATGTGAAAGAAAATCTCGATGGAATTGTAAGAAGTATAAGGGAAAATACTGATAAACCAATTTTTATGAAACTCAGCCCACATGTAACAGACTATTTGGGTTTCGTAAAGAAAGTTATTGGTGCTGGAGCTACAGGAATTGTAGCAATAAACTCTTTAGGACCAGCTACAGCAGTAGACCTGAAGAACCTTTCTCTCTTACTCGGAGATGAAGTATGGATAAGTGGACCAGCAATCAAACCTATAGCTCTACATAGAGTATATCACATAAGAAAAGCTTTTCCAGATATACCTATTATCGGAGTAGGAGGAATAGCAAAAGCTGAAGATGTGCTAGAATTTATTTTTGCAGGAGCTGACTTGGTTCAAATGCTTTCTTCTGCATTAATTAAGGGGAGATATCTTTACGATAAAATAGTGAAAGATCTACCTAAAGCATTGGAAAAGTATGGTTTTTCATCAATTGAAGAAATAAGAAAAGTAAGGAAGGAGACTATTTTCAAAGTTGAAGAAGAAAAAGAGAATAATTTTCCAGAATTTAATGAAAAGTGCACATTATGTGGTCTTTGCGTGAAAATATGTCCTGCTGGAGCATTATCTGAGGATGGAAAAATTATTGTTGACAAAAACAAATGTATCCAGTGTGGTTTATGTGAATCTCGTTGTCCTTATGATGCAATTAGTGGAGTTTTAATATAAAAATAGAGGAATTCAAATGAACAACTACTTTCTTCGTTGTATCTCTTGTAAAAAAGAATATGAACCTAGACCAGGACTCTACTTCTGTGAAAAATGCGGTCCTATAATGGGAACACTTGAAGTAATCTATGATTATGAAAAAATAAAAGAAAATCCTGTCGTAGTCCAGAAGAGTTTTAATAAAAAAGCTTCAATGTATCAATTTGATTTTCTCTTACCAACAAAAGCAAAAGGAAAATTTGATCCCTATGTTGGAGGTACTCCCTTATATAAGTTCAATTTACTGGGTTTAAAAGATTTAATGTTAAAATATGACGGGTCTAATCCTTCAAGTTCTTACAAAGATAGAGCAAGCTCAATAGCAATAAATTTGGCTCTGGATGAAAAAAATGATACTGTTTTCTGTGCTTCGACAGGTAATGCTGCCTCTTCGTTAGCTATGCTAAATGCTCATACGCCCATGGAAACATATATTTTCGTCCCCTCAACTATACCTGGAGGAAAGAGAGCTCAACTAGAAATATCGGGAGCAAAAGTTTTCTCTGTAGAAGGAACATATGATGAAGTTTATGATCTATCTTTGGAACTTGGGTTGAAGAAAGGGTGGTATTGTAGACATGCAGCAATAAATCCTTATTTGTTGGAAGGAAAAAAAACTGGGGCCTTTGAGATTGTCGTACAAAATGATTTCAAAGTTCCAGATTATGTTCTTGTTGGCGTGGGAGATGGAACAGTAGTAAGTTCTCTGTATAAGGGTTTTAAGGAGTTTAAGGAAATAGGATTAATAGAATCGATTCCTAAAATAATAGGAGTACAAGCAGAAGGAATAGCTGCAATTAAACATGTTTTTGACAAAGGAGAACCTTATACTCCTCATCCAATTAAAGGTTCAACAGTAGCAGATAGTATAAGTGTGGGAACACCACGAGATGTTATTAAAGCTTGTAAATATGTAGCTGAAAGTGGAGGATACTATATCTCTGTAAGCGATGAGGCAATATTAAACGCTATCTCGGAGTTAGGTAAAGAAACAGGATTGTTTGCCGAACCAGCTGCTGCAGCACCATATGCAGGATTGAAAGAATTAATAGCTGAAGAAAAAATAAGTAGAGAGGATTCTGTTTGTGTAGTAATAACAGGAAACGGGTTGAAAGATATTAAAGCTGTAGAAGGAGTAATTTCAAGCAAATCATATTCAAAGGAAGAACTACTTAAAATGTTTAACGATTGGTAATTCCAAAAGATATGAGAATAGTTTAAATAATTAAAAAATGATATTAATATTTATGGCAGGTTATAGAATTCTGTCTATATTTCAAACAATTTTTATTTTAGCCGCAGCAGTATCTGTATTGGACTTTGCTGTAGATTTCGGAATGAATGATGCTTTCTTTGGTAGCTCTTCATCTGATTGGTGGACAGCAATTGCTTTTTGGGCTTATATGTTTGCTGTTGTAGCAATCCTACAACTAATTAAAGCATTTACTGTAAAAGAAAGTAAAAAATAAATTGTTTGATTAATAAGACTTATATCGCAAAATTGGAAACTTTGTATTAAATAGTGGTAATTGTAGCTCTATTAATCTTAAAAAATCAGAACTATAATATCTTTGAAAGAATTGTAAATAGTGAAAAATATGAAGTTCATACTAAATAACAAAATAGAAGAGATAGATGCTCCTTTAGGAAGTTCAACCTTGGATTTCTTAAGAAAAAAAGGTTTTACTGGAGTAAAAGAAGCTTGTCATGAAGGAGAATGTGGAGCTTGCATGATTTTACTTGGAGAAATGAAAGGATCTATAGTAAAATATAAAGCTGTAACTTCTTGTATATTACCTTTAGGCGAAATAATAGGAAAGCATGTTGTAACTATAGAAGGAATAAATCAAGAAAAGTTAACTCCAATTCAAGAAGCTATAGTGGAAGAAGGAGCTTCACAGTGTGGATTTTGCACTCCTGGTTTTGTTATGAGTTTGACTGGATTTTTCCTAAATGAGAATTTTGTAAAAGAAGATATCTTAACAGCAATTGAAGGTAATTTATGTAGATGTGGGACTTATGCAGCAATAAAACGTGCAGCAGAAAAACTAGCTGAAAAAATAGCAGTTGATAATCTTAATTATTCAGCAAGAATTAATTATCTAATTGAATTAGGAGTTATTCCTGATTATTTTAAAGATATTCCTGCAAAATTAGAGGAATTAAATGAAAAATTAGAAACAAATGATAAAGGAATAAAAGTTGCAGGAGCAACAGATTTACTTGTTCAGAGGAAGGAGATAGGAAAACCTGTTTTTCTTAATCAAATGGAAATTAGAGACGATATCTGGGAAGAAGAAGAATATATTTACATTGGGGCTTTAGCGAGTATGGAAGATATACGTTTGTCTAAAAAGTTGAATGAACTTTTTGATATAAAAAATGATTTAACTGTTGTTTCTGCATTACCAATAAGGATTAGAGCCACCTTAGGTGGAAACTTAGTTAATGCATCTCCAATAGGGGATCTAACAATCTATTTTCTGGGGTTGGGAGCAGAAATATCCTTGAGAAAAGGAGAAAAAAGAAGAATTATAGCACTTAAAGATTTTTACAAAGGATACAAACAAATGGATTTAGAAGAAGGAGAAATAGTAGAGTGGTTAAGAATAAAATCAATAAAGCGATATTTTAATTTTGAAAAAATAGCTATGCGAAAATATGTAGATATTGCAAGTGTTAACAGCGCAATATCGTTTGAAAAAGAAGAAAATAAGATCAAGAATGTTCATTTATCTATAGGAGGAGTAGCTCCTGTTCCTAAATATCTGGAAAAGACTTCTAGCTTCTTAAATGATAAAAAAGTTAATTCTGAAGTAGTTAATCAAGCTTTAGAAATAGCTGACTCAGAAATAAGTCCAATAAGTGACGTGAGAGGAAGTGCAAAATACAAAAGATTGCTAGTTCGCCAATTAATTATTGCTCATTTTATGGCATTATTTCCCAAAATGGAGGTTAAATTATGAAAATAATTAAAGACTTTTTAACTCCTCACACAAAAGGAGAATCTTTGTATGTAGATGATTTACCAGAACCATCTAATTTGTTGCATGCATTTGTTTTTACTTCAATAATTCCTCACGGAAAAATAGTTAAACTAAATTTAGAAAAAGCAGAAAAGAGCCCTGGAGTAAATAAAATTCTTACTTCTAAAGATATTCCTGGTGAAAATCAATTAGGGAGAATTATTCAGGATGAAGTGTTATTAGTAGAAGATGAAGTAGAATTCGTAGGACAACCAATAGCAATAATTTTAGCTGAAACAAAAGAACAAGCTAAAAAAGCAAGTAAGTTGATAGAAATAGAGTATGAAAAACTCCCTGCAGTTTTTGATCCAAGAGAAGCAGCAGAAAAAGGTCTATTTATTGCTCCTTCTAATACTCTTTCAAACGGAGATGTCGATGCAGCTTGGGAAAAATGTGATGTTATTATTGAAGGAACAGTAGAAAATGGGGGACAAGAACACGTTTATCTTGAAACGCAAGCAGCATTAGCTATACCTGATGAAAATGATAAGATCTTAATCTATTCTAGCACTCAAGCTCCCACTACTGTTCAAGGTACAACAGCAAAAATACTCGGTTTAGATATGAACATGATAGAAGTAGATGTTAAGAGAATTGGAGGAGGATTTGGAGGAAAAGAAGATCAAGCTACACAATGGGCAGCAATCTGTGCTTTAGGTGCATATCATACAAAAAGACCTGTTAAACTTATTCTAAACAGAAAAGAAGATATACAGATGACAGGAAAAAGACACCCCTACACTAGTGATTATAAAATAGGGTTAACAAAAGAAGGAAAAATTATAGCTTTTGAAGCTTCTATTTACCAAAATTCAGGAGCAAGCGCTGATCTATCAACAGCTATCTTAAGTAGAACACTTTTCCACTCTAATAACTCCTATTTTATCCCTAATGTTAAAGTAACAGGATACCCATGTAAAACAAACTTGCCTCCTTTTACTGCCTTTAGAGGATTTGGAGGACCACAAGGTATGTTTCTAATAGAGTCAGCAATTGATAAAGCTGCAGAAGTAATGGGTCTTCCAAAACATGTTCTACAAGAGAAAAATCTCTTAGAAGAAGGAGACGAATTTCACTATGGACAGAAAGTAGAAAGATCAAATGCAAGAAGAAGTTTTGAAGAACTACTAAAAGAAACTAATTTTAAGCAGCAGAAAAAGGAAATAGATGAATTCAATCAATCGAACAAGTACATGAAAAAAGGTCTCTCAATCATGCCAATTTGCTTTGGCATTTCGTTTACAAGTACTTTTCTAAATCAAGCAGGCGCGCTAGTGAATATCTACAAAGATGGTAGCGTAAGTGTAAGCACTGGAGCAATAGAGATGGGACAAGGAGTGAATGTTAAAATCAGACACATAGTTTCATTAGCTCTGGGAATAGACCCTGAAAGAATAAGAATAGAAAGTACGAATACTACAAGAGTGATCAACACCTCACCTACAGCAGCAAGTACAGGAGCTGATTTAAATGGAAAGGCGGCAGAGATAGCCTGTAATAGATTGGTGGAAAGACTGAAAAAAGTAGCTTCAGAAAAAATTCAAGTTCAACCAGAGAAAATAGAAATAAAAGACGATTATGTGTGTGTAAAAGGAAAGAAAACAGAACTAGGCTGGAATGAACTCATAAATTTAGCATACATGAGTAGAGTAAATCTTTCAAGCCAAGCATTATATGCTACACCTAAAATATTCTTTAACAAAGGAAGAAATAAAGGAAAACCCTTTGCTTACCACGTTTTCGGAGCAGCATTAACAGAGGTAACAATAGATTGTATAAGAGGAACATATACAATAGATAAAGTAACAATTGTTCATGATGCAGGAAAGAGCATAAATTATCTGGTGGATCTAGGACAAACAGAAGGAGGGCTACTTCAAGGAATAGGATGGATGACAATAGAGCAGCTAATGTACAAAGAAGGGCATATTTTGACTGATTCCTTCGCAACATATAAAATACCCAATTTACCATTCACACCAGAAATAAAGGTAAAGTTTCTGGAAAATGCAGAAAATCCAGAAGCAGTGTTAAAATCAAAAGCTATAGGAGAACCACCATTCATGTACGGAATAGGAGCATATTTCGCACTAAAAAACGCTGCAAGAGCATTTAGGAAAGATAAAGACTGGAACTATTCAGCTCCTTTAACACCAGAAAAACTCTTTCTTTATCTATACGAAAACGAATCTTAAGGCCTAAAGTGATCAAAGTTGAATGATGAAAAGTTTTGGAAAAAAATACTGTCAGAGCTTCAAAAAGGCTCAAACGTTGTTCTAGTAGAAATAATGGAAAGAAAAGGTTCAGCTCCCAATGCAGAAGGAGCAAAAATGTATGTCACATTAGAAAAATCAGAAGGAACAGTAGGGGGAGGTCTGTCGGAATACCAACTAATAGAACAAGCGAGAGAAAAACTAAGAAAAAAGGACTTCACGACTGAAAAAGTATTTATGGTTCATTCAGAAAAAGGAGGAGAAAATAAATCAGGAATGGTATGCTCTGGTACCCAAACATTTGCGATAGTTCCGTTAGGTGAAAAGGATAAAAGTAAAGTACAAACAATAATTGATGCTTATAACAAAGCAGAACCAACAATAATAACAATAAATGAAAAAGGAATAAAAATAGAACTGGGTAAAACATCAGAAGAACAGTATAGATTTATAGACGAAGGAGAAAAATGGACATTTAAAGAAAATATAGGATTGAGAAATAGATTAATAATCGTAGGAGGAGGACATGTATCCTTAGCCTTTTCAAAAATAATGAAAACATTGGATTTCCATATAACAGTTTACGATAATAGAGAAAATCTAGAAACAATGAAAAATAACAATTACGCAAACGTGAAAAAAGTGATAGATTATGAAGAGATAGGAAAATATGTAATAGAAGGAAATAACGTGTATGTAACTATCATGTCGTTTGGACATAAGTATGACGAATTAGTTCTAGAAAAACTTATCCATAAAAAGTTCAAATATATTGGCTTGATGGCAAGCAAATCAAAGAAAAAGAAACTTTTTGAGAATCTAAAGCAAAAAGGAATATCTGATGAATTGTTAGAAAAAGTTCACTCGCCAATAGGAATAAGCATCAATAGTATAACTCCAGAAGAAATAGCAATAAGCATAGCAGCAGAAATAGTAGCAACAAAAAATGCCGAAAAGAAAAAATAACAATTACTTTCAACAAAACTGAAAAGAATAAATATTGAATTTTTGAATTATAAAATTAATAAGAAAATGAAGAAATTTTGCATGAAAAAGAAAGAACGGTGTTTAAATCTATTTTATTTTTTTTTAACTTAAAAGCATGTCCAAAAATTCTTTTTCACCTACTAAACGGTCCGAAGGAGTAAAAGGTAGTTGTAACAGAGGAGAGAACTGTACAAGGTAGAGAGGATGGTGGAGGGTAAACGATCAAGGATTGGGGGATGAGAGAGTTTGAGGAGACCAAAGACGTGTTCAATACTACTACGATACTCGGGGTGATGATTATGACGATACAGACCAGGGTAGAGACGATGAGCTTGAACTATTGGTCCGAGGGGAGGAGGAGAGGGATAACGAGCATTACTTTTTGGGGGAATAACAGGGAAAAAGGAATGTTGGCTAAGAAGTCCCACGATATTTTCTGTCCAGTAGGCACAGTCTCCATAAAATCGCAAGAAAGGTCTCAAGAGTGCAGAAGGAAGTTTCTGCCAGAGCAAACCGAAGACTTTACTATCGTGAGTGTTACTAGCAGAATGAGCTAAAGAGACTATAGCTCGAGAGGGTAAACCAACTATAAGGTGTATCTTCCAGAAAAGTTTAGAGGTTTTCTTTAGTCCTCCTCTTGCCCACTTGAGAAAACGCCAAACAGAAGCCTGACGGATTTTAAACCCTGAACTATCCACCGCCATAGCTTTCAAGCCTTTTTTCCTCACTATTTCCCTACCTAAATCTATTATCCACCGCTCCAGCAACTTACTTTCTGTCGCTCTCCACACTGCATGAAAAGTAGATTTGGAAGGAATCTTCTTCATCCACCCCTCTTCTATCAAAAAATCGCATAAAGCCAACTTTTCCTCTAACTTCCTCCAAGCTATTCCTTCTATTCTCGCAATAATTGCTAAAGCCAGTATCACCCACCTTTCTGCTATTCTTTTTCTCCCTCTCTTACTTTCTCTCGGTTCCTCTTTCACCAGTTTCTTAAGGAAAGGTTCATTAATGATTATGAATTCTCTTACTTTGTGGGGGTCTATGATCTGAAAGTAAGTCATAATTCCGACATAAACCCCCACATTAATAAAAATTAATTTTTGGACATGCTTACTTAACATTAATGCTAATATTAAATAAAATTAAATGAAATAGAATAAGATGAAAAAAAACAATAAAAGGATAATTACAACTTAAGTTGTAAATCTATCTGTATTTTGTTTTAAAGTCTATTTAATCTTTTAGATACTTCTTCAATTAACGTCAAATGGAAGACAAAAGAGAGAAAAAAGAAAAGAAAGAAAGTAGGAGGAAAAATATACTTGAAAAATGGCTGATATACTAGGATGATATTTTCACTCTATCTGTTCCAGTGATTTTTAGAAAAATATCTAGAAGGTATAATTATTATTGACTTAATCCAGTCGTTTTTCTTAATTGTATATTCTATTATCAAAGCGTTTCTAACTATTTGAAAAACACAAAATCTCAGAATACTTGAAATCTAGTTTCAGAAAAGTTGAAACTTTTTATTCTATAAGTAACTGGATGATTTAAAATAATAATGAGAAAAAAAGTATTCATTTATAAATTATGTACACAAACAAATTGAATCTTCATCGTGAATTACTTTTTTTGTACGAAAATAAAAATGTAACGTAAAAAAGAAGTAGGAAAAAATTTTAGTTTTATTGCATACGCAGATAATTTTAAATATTTTTTTGAGAAAATATATTTTGGGTGTTTAATTGATAAAAAGGCGTATTTTTGTTATTGCTCTGATTTTTGTTGTCATATTTACTTCTTTCCTAAGTTTTCAAACTGTAAGTGTGAATGCAGAAAGTTATCAGTTGAGTAATGGTGATACATTCATCTATAATTATGAGAGAAATGAAAACACTTATACACATAACTTATTTATGCCAGATGAAAATAAGGAAAGTTATGCCTTCAACTCTATATATTTTAGTAAAGATGAACATAAACATCTTAGAGCTTTTAATGTTACAAACACAAATATAAGCTCAACTTATATAGAAGTTTTGGATGTTCAAACTGGTCATCACTATTATTCTAGATATTGGAATAACACATATTATAAATGGAATTCAAATGGGTGGTATGAAGACAACCTGGATGAATCTTATGATATCATCTATACTACTTCGGATTCAGGAAATGCTAATTATATGTATTTTAATAATTACACAAATCTAGTTTTCGATCCAACATTTAATTTTGGAATATCAACGTTCATTTCACAAGAAACAAGAACATATATTGTAAACGGTGAGATATTCACTTTACTAGTAGATGTTTATTATTCAAAATTAAATGAGTGTGAAGATACTTGGAATTTTACAATTTATGGTGTTGAGACAACAGTGCACATCTATAATTACGATGAATATTATTACTATGTTGACAACAACACAGGAATTTTACTAGAATTTAAGAAAAATTATCATTGTGAAGAGTTTTATAGTTTCTATGAATACTTATCTGATTACAATACGTATGTTAATTTTACCCATTCTGAAAATAGAGGTTTTTCTGAGTTACACACATTAACTAGAGCTAGTAGATTCTATTCTACGAGTGATAATTCTTTTGTCCCATATTTTATTTTCAAGGATTACAATTGGGATAAACCTATAACAAATAGCACAACAGGAATTACTTTTCCATTACAGTTTTCTAAAGATGTTGTTAAAATGGAATTTTATGTGCGTAACTCTCAATATGTAGATTGGTTATGGAATTTAGTAGATAGTCAAACAATTACTGGCACAGAGTTGAATTATACTGCTCCAATAGAAGACTTTGAATATCTATTTAAAAAAATGAATAAAGAGTTTAAAATAATAGTTTACGATGCAAAAGGTAACTTTTTTGTCAAATGCTACTCATTAGAGGATCGCAGGTATCCTATCCCCGAGTGGCAGAGTCAAATAGAAACAAGCGCAAAATATAAGATGGTAGAAGACAAGGAGCTGGTCTTAAAACCTCTTTATATTTATTCTGACACTACTTGGAAAGTAGAAACAAGGTTCTATTATAATCAGTCAGATTTGACACAATTTTGGTCAAACACTTATGAAAGCTATGGTAATAGAACAATAGACTTATGGATCGGAGGAACATTGACTGTTGGAGACTATACAGTTAACATAACTTTTACTGACGCAGTCAACACTACTTATTCCGAAATTGTTCCTGTAACTATCTATCCCAGTGGAACGGATGTTGACCCACCAAGTTTAAATGTACCTTGGTACGAAGAAAAAGATATTGGAAAACCACATAAATGGGTTATCGGAGATTATGAAGAATTCTGGTTCGAAACTTGGGATGATAATCCAAATTATTACAAATTTTATATTGATGGAGTTCTATATGATACAGAAAATTATTCAGAACAAATTCGCAAATACTACACGTTAAATGATCTTATTAATGAAGTTGGATTGCATAATCTTACTGTTATAACCTATGATCAATCTGGAAATTATAGGAAAGAATCATTCTGGTTAAAAGCTTATCCTGAAGGAACAGATGTAAAAAGACCAGGTGTAGAAAGTACTGAAATCTCTTACTATGAATTAGGAAGCGCAGAAAGATTTACTTTTAAGATTTTTGAGCAAAACCCGGATTATTATGAAATTAAACTAAATGGTGAAATTATTTCTTCAGGAAATTATAACCGGGATAATTTTGAGATTTTCTTTACTGGAAAAGAATTGTTTAACGAAACAGGAATAAATATTCTAACACTCTTTGCTAATGATACCTCAGGAAAAGTTGGAGATGGTGATTGGCAAACTAATGTGGTTCCTAGTCAACCAGAATTAGATCCTCCTACATTTGAGAATATATATGATGTTGACTATTACAGAATTGGGGATGATTACGACTTTTCCTTCTACATTAACGATAAATATCCTGATACTTACAATCTTTATATTAATGGAAATCTAACGCTTTCCAATGTGCCTTATGAAGGTTATGGATGGTATCCAGAGAATGAACAACATTTGCAATTGCGAGATTATATTTTTGAAGAAGGAACCTATGAAATCTACATAGAAGCTTTCGATCAATGGGGAAATAATAATAATATTACAATTTACGTTAATGCTTATAATGAAGCCTATCAAGATGATTATGATGCACCCCAGATAGATACTAACATGGACTATTGGCATGCAATTGAATACGTAATAGGTACCAGTAAGACAGTGAAATTTACATTATATGATGCAAACCCTGACTATTATGAACTCTACATTGACGACGAATTGATTAAAACCGATAGTTACACTGATGGTTCTACTATCTCATTTAACCTTAATACCTACATTACAGAAGAAGGTGTTCATTCAATAAAAATGGTTGCTTATGATGTTTTTGGAAATAGCAATGAATTAAAATTATCAATAAAAGCGGTTTATGAATCATCTAGTTCTGGAGACACTAACGAAACAACTAGTCAAGATAAGCAAACTTTAGATTTACCATTTAGTATCTGGAGTATTTTTATCGCTTTGCCTGTAATAACTATTATAGCTAAGAAATTTAAAAAGTATAAAACATAAATTTACTTACTTTCTTCTTTTTTTATTAATGACTAATTTTAGAATAACAACAGAAAATAAGATGGATAGATTCAAAAATTAATATAAAATGTGAATGGAGATATTCTTGTACATCAGGTAAGCATTTCTAAATGATTCGTGCATTTAGATATTCTAAAAAGGAAAAAATAAAAGCGCTGAAACAGGAGAAAAAGTGAGTAAAAAGTATAGATCTTGCAAAAAGCATTTCATTCTAGTGAAAATTGAAATTTAGCAAAAGAAGAAAATTTGTTAGTAATCTTATAGGAAAGATATAAAAGCATCTCAGTTTAGTTGGAATTAAGATTCTATATGTAATTAGTGATTTTTCTATACTTTTTTAAACCGATTAATTTCCATTGATTTAAAAAAGTAAAACTTGTGATTTAATTGAATATATTCCCAAAATATCATCGCTTATTTTCTTCTGATGATGCTATACTTTTACCAGGTTTTTCTGAAATTTGTTCTATTTATGATTTTTATGAGACTTTAATAGATAATTGGGACAAGATAATCAGAAAACCTTTAACTTCCCCTCATTTATCTACAATTTCTTACATTCTAATGAGTTACTCTGACTATGAACGATTAAAAGAATTATTTGACTTATTTTCCTCTCTTGAGGTTGCTAGCAATTATATTAAACTTTTAGCCAATCAAGGTAAGAAAGAAGAAGTTGAAAAGATTTTAAGCACTTATAAGCCAATAAAAGAACCTATTGAATGTTGGTTCGACTTAATTGGTTGGGGGATTTACTATTTTAGTCAAACTCAACAGAAAAATAAACTTAACGAGTTTTTAGATGAGTTTGAGGAAGGTTTTCAAAAGATTTCAAAATTAATGGAAAAGACTGATCTTTCTCTTATTCATCTACAAGCTTTTAAATTATATATCGAGGGCAGCTCTTTGTATTACAGGCGAGAGTACTTTAAATCTGTTAAATTAGCAAAAAAAGCAGTTGATCTACTTATTGAAAACGATATCGAAGACAATTTTCTTCTTGGTTCAATATACAACCTTTTGGCAATCAATTACAGTTTATCTGGTAGTGGGCCAGAGAAAGAGATGCTCTACAAAGTCAGAGATACATTTAATGAAGAAAGAATGGATAGAGGAGTAGCGATTGCAAAAGGGAATCTAGCCTATTTATTGATACGTGAAGGAAAATTCGAAGAAGCAATGACCTTACTTCTTGAATTTGATGAAATAATGAGAAAATATAGTGAAATAAGGAATTTAATCTTGAATTACAGCGATATTTACTATTGTTTAAAATCTCTTGGTAAAATGGATGAAGCTGAAAGGAATCTTGAAATTGCCATGCAACTGATGGAAGAATACAATTCTCCGAATGAAGACATTTACATAGATGCCACAGAATTTTATGCATTGAAAGGTGAAATAGAAAAAGCAGAATTCTTTCTAAACAAGTATTCTCAATTTTTAGATGTTGAAGAAAAAGCAGAAACAGTCAAAAACGCTACTACACTAATTTACCAAGGCTTTATTGATTTTAAAAAGAAAAACTTCTATGATGCTGATCTGAAATTAAAGAAAGGGTTAAGTATTGCTAGAAAACAAAATGTCATTCCTCTTGTTTTACAAGCTCTAATCTATTTGATAGAACTAAATATATCTAAATATAAAATAGAAGCAAGTTCTCTTGTGAAAGAAGAAATAATAGAAGAAATAGAAATATTAAGCCAAGAAACAATTGCTATCCTAAAGTTTCACGATAATATATTTCAGATGATTAACTATCAACAGCTGCTTGCTACTGCCTATATCTTGTCAAATAAGGTTTCTCTAGCTATTTCATTACTTGAAGAAGCAGAAAAAATAAGTATAAAACACAATATGATGGGACAAATTAAGCAGATCAAAGAATTAATGGGTTTAGCAAAATCGGTTGATAACTATGTAAATGGAGCTAAAGTGCAAATCCATCGAGAACTAGAGAAAGACTTGCAAACGTATTCATCAAAAGCTATAAGAGAAATAACAATTCTTCGAGATCAAGAAGAAGAGCCTACTCTGCTTTCTCTTTTAGTTATTCAAGAAAGTGGACTACCTTGCTTTTCCTATAATTTTAAAGATGAAAGTTTTACCACTGATGAACTGTTACTCTCAGGATTGATAAATGCAATACAAAAATTTAGCTCTGAAATATCTTGGAAGAAAGGAAAGTTTAGACTTATGGCTCATTCTGATTATATTTTACTAATTGAACCCCATGAAAAATTCTCAATAGCCTTATTTGTGGATGGTTATGATACAAGTTTCAGAGAAAAAATGAGTGAATTTGCAGAATATGTGAAACCATTGGTAGATAAATTAGGTGACCAAAAATACCTTGATGGAGAAACTTGTATAGATCTCGATTTTAATCTAAAAGGAATAGTAGAAAAGATATTTATTCCTGAAAATTAAACAAGATTAATCTTTCTTTTCTTTTTATTTAAAAAAACGAAAAAAAGAAAAAAGAATTCTTTCTCCATTTATTTTGATAAAATCGATTCTCTAAAGAGTTTATTCAATAATCCTTTACTAGGTTTCTTATTTCCTTTTTCGATTTCTTTAATCGTTTTGATAAGCATTTCATTTGTAGGCATTTTTACACCCAGTTTACTGCCTATCTCGTACACTTTACCGTTTAGGTAATCAATTTCTGTTGATTTTCCATTTCTGATATCTTGTAGCATTGAGACTATAGCATTCTTGTGAGGTGCAACTATTCTCTTTAGAACGTTTTTTGCTATTCCAAAACTGATTATGTCGTAAACGTATAACACTTCAGCGAATAAAACTCCTTGAAATGGATTTAACTTTAGCCCTAAAGCTTTAGCTACATCTACCATCTCTTTCCAGTTCCATAAGGACAAATAGATAGCTGCTTTTGTTCTTGCAATTTCTCCTAAAGGCATATCTCCTATTGCACAAATAGGATTGATTGTGCTGTTTATCATTAGTTTCATCCAAACATCAGAAATGATATTATCAGAAACTTTTGTTGGAGCTACAAATTCTAGCACTTTAGGAATAAAATCTGGCACATCCTCGCTTTTAACTTCTTTTTCTTTTCCTATTCTTCCAATAACCAGGTCTCCTTCTGAAGTTTGCTCTGCTATTCCTGTATCTACTAACTTGACATTGAATCCTACAACACAAGCAATTACTTTTTTGAAGTGTGACTCTTTTGCTATTTCTTCTGCAATTAATCCATTTTGAAGAGAAACTATAGGAATTTCTTGGTCGTAAATTTGTTCAAGTTGTTTTATCACTTCGATTGTAGAGTTAGCTTTTAAGGTAATTAATATTGCATCAGGTTTCCACTCTTTTTCATTTTGTAAATCATCGATTGTTACTCCCACTACTTTTCCTTCTAACTTTCCTTTAGAAGAATTATAAACCATCTTTTTCTTTGAGAAGAATTCTTTATGTCTTTCTCTACCTAAAACCCTAACATGAATGTTATTAGCAGCAAGAGGTGTAGCAACAGCTGTTCCTATTGCTCCAGGGCCAACTACTAGTAAATTTATATTTTCTTTATCCATTTTTTACCCTCTTTGAAAGCTTTTTTATTAACTTGAGAAAGAAGAATGTTTTTCCCAAGAAGTTTCTTAACTATTTTTTCTCCAGTTTCTTCAGTAATCCCCAGCTCTTCGAAAGTCGTTAAAGCAGAAAATATTCCAACATTATAAGGGATAAAGTTACCTTTAAACTGCTTTTTGAAGTTTTCACTGTCAAAAATGTAAAGTTCTTCTGCTCTTTCTCTAATCTCTTTGTCTATTTCTTCTTCTTCAGGAAAGACTTCTAAACCAAAATAATTTGTATTTCTAATCTCAAAATAGTCAAGTAGAATTACCTTTGGTTTGTGCCCTTTAATTCCATACAGATATCTCAGTGTTTCCATTTTTTCTAGCCCTATGACAAGATCGACGTCTGAGCTAGCAAATAAAGGAGAACTTTCTTCATTTAGTCGGAGAAAAGATTGAACTGACCCTCCACGTTGAGAAAGACCGTGTATTTCATTGTAACACACTTTCTTTCCCGTATCAAGAGCTGATTCAGCAATCATTTTAGCCAAAGTAATAATCCCTTGACCACCTAAACCCAAAAAAGCAATATTTAGTGTTTCCTTGTTTTTCTTCATTTTCTCACCTACTTAATCGCTTTAACAGGGCATACCATAGCACAATAACCGCATCCTGTACAAGTATCTTGCTTGATGACTATTTTTCCATCTTCTTTGACTATAGATGGGCAAGCAAAGTCTATTAGACAATTACCGCATTGGGTACAAAGATCTTGATCAATAGACAAAGGTTTAACAGGAGTTTTCATATTTCTGAGTTTATTAACAACACATTCTCCCTTGAAAATAATGACTGATGGCCCTTGGTATTCTAAAGCTTCTTTAACTATTTTCACGTTTTCCTTAACGTTGATCGCTTGAACAGATTTAATCCATTTTACTCCTAAACCCTTAACTACTTCCTCAAGATTGATTGGGTTGAAATTTTTTCTTTTCCAAGTAGTTGAAGACGGAGAAGGTTGACCTCCAGTCATAGCTGTCAAAGAGTTATCTAAAATTGCTAAAGTAATATTGTGATTGTATTCTACAGCATCAAGAAGAGCAGGCATACCTGCGTGGAAGAAAGTTCCATCTCCAATAATAGCAATAACTTTCTTTCCATTGACTTTGGACATACCTAAAGCTGTTCCTAGTCCTCCACCCATACATAACCAATAATCTCCAACATCTACAGGCTGTACTTGACCAAGAGCATAACAACCGATATCAGAAGGAATAATGAAATCTTCACCAGTAGCCTTCTTGATAGAATAGAAAGCTCCACGATGAGAGCAACCATCGCATAGTCTAGGAAGTGTTCGAGGAATTAAAAGCTCTTCACTATCAAAAATCTTTGGAAGAGGAGAAGGATCAGGAATCTCATAGAAAACTGAATCATCATTTGGGTCAGCAACTATACGACTAAAAGCTTCCTTTAAGGCATCGGGTCTCAAAGAATTTTCATAAGGAATCTGCAACTTCTCTTTACCAAAAACAGTTACGTTCAACTTGTTTCTTCCTATAATAGCTAGTATTTCTGTTTCTAAATAAGGTTCAAGCTCTTCAACAAAGTAAATGTATTTGTATTTTTTAACAATTTCAGCAATCTTCTCTTCGTTTAAAGGAAAGATAGCTCCAATTTTCAAAATATCTCCATTAAAGTTGTACAGTTCAGCCATATATTCAACAATAGGATAAATTGCTCCATGAGTAATTATTAACCTCTCGGATGAAGAAGAAGACTCTTTAAGAGAAATAAATTCTTCAAATAGAGGATCTTTAGCGAGTGCTTTCAAACTCTTATGTAAACCTTTGTGTAAAAGATATCTTGCAGGAATTTGATATTTTATCTCCCTAACAAATTCCCCATTCCAGCTAAGATTTTCCTCAATAGGCTTATGTTTAACAATTCCTGTGCTTAAAGATGTAAAATTAGTCATTCGAAGCATACAAAGCATGTTGTACTTCTCAGACAATTCATAGATCTTAGGGATAACATCTCTAATTTCCTGAGGAGTGGAAGGCTCAAAAACAGGAATGTGTGCAAATTTACCCCAAAACCTGGAATCTTGTTCATTTTGGCTAGACTGGCATCCAGGGTCGTCAACAGCAACAATAATCATTCCTCCTTGAACGCCAAAGTAAGCTAAGGCCATCATAGCATCAGAAGCAACATTAACTCCAACATGTTTCATAATAACAGCTGAACGAACTCCTGATAAAGCTGCAGCAGCAGAAATCTCAAAAGCAACTTTCTCATTAACAGAGTATTCAAAATATAATTGTCCTTTCTCATGCAGCTTAGCTAATCTAACTTGAATTTCAGTACTAGGAGTACCAGGATAAGCAGCAGTAAAACCAACACCAGCTTCAAGTAACCCTTGAACAACAGCATGATTTCCCATGAAAAGAGCTTCTTCGGTTTCAGCTATTCCATTATCAATTTTGTTTTTTCTTTTAACAGACATAATAATCACGATATAGAAGTAATAGATGTATCTCTTGAAAGATGAAAGTAAAGTTATTTATAAATTTAATTTAGCTAAGATAAAATATGCTATTGTAAATTATTGAAATTTAGTTCAGTCTAATCCTCAAAAATAAAGGATATCATTTCAATCCCACTATGGTCTGATTCTAACGTAATCTTTCATCTCACATTAAGAGACTAGAAGAGCAATTTCAATCCCACTATGGTCTGATTCTAACTTCTAATCCAAAAAGCATTGCTGTTACAAACATTATATTTCAATCCCACTATGGTCTGATTCTAACTGTCTTGAATTAACAATTCATCAGAAATTTTATAGAGATTTCAATCCCACTATGGTCTGATTCTAACGAGTATAATAAGTGAATATACACCTACAGGAGAATTATTTCAATCCCACTATGGTCTGATTCTAACCCTCTTTGTCATATCCTCGCAATATTTCTTTACATTTATTTCAATCCCACTATGGTCTGATTCTAACTAAAATAAAAATAATTTGCACTAATAAAACTCAACAAATTTCAATCCCACTATGGTCTGATTCTAACTTTTAAAAGTTGATAATTGATAAGGATAATTATCCACATTTCAATCCCACTATGGTCTGATTCTAACCTTTACAAAGAAAACAAACGTCTTTGCTTCTATGAAATTTCAATCCCACTATGGTCTGATTCTAACGAATAACAGTCTTTTAACAAGCAATTCCTTTGCAGTATTTCAATCCCACTATGGTCTGATTCTAACTTGATTTAACTAATACGGAACGTAGCACAGGTATAAATATTTCAATCCCACTATGGTCTGATTCTAACAGGTAAGAAAAATGTCAGAAATAATAAAACTATATCAATTTCAATCCCACTATGGTCTGATTCTAACAGGTAAGAAAAATGTCAGAAATAATAAAACTATATCAATTTCAATCCCACTATGGTCTGATTCTAACACTTTTGCCTTTAGTACTTGTTATCTCAATCTTATTTCAATCCCACTATGGTCTGATTCTAACTTGCAGAGTTCTAAGTCTTTTCCTGAAAGTTTTGTTTATTTCAATCCCACTATGGTCTGATTCTAACCAATATGTTTCAATAGATAGTTGGGATGGAATAAAAAATTTCAATCCCACTATGGTCTGATTCTAACTTTTATGCTTTTTTCTGTAAGTTTAGTAAGAAAAATATTTCAATCCCACTATGGTCTGATTCTAACTAACTTAACCATGATTGCTGAAGAAGGCGACCCATTGATTTCAATCCCACTATGGTCTGATTCTAACTTAAAGACATTAGATGTGCTCAACATGATGGTTTATGTATTTCAATCCCACTATGGTCTGATTCTAACTCTTGTTGTTGTCTGTTTTTTTGATAATATTAAGGCTTTTCTTTTTATTCGCATTCGTATTCCTCCCATTTGGTATTTAGTTTATAAACATCCACATTCTTATAATATGTTTGATTTATTCCCTTTTTGAATTCCTATTTCTTTTCTTTCTAAATATTTTTCATCTCTTAACGTATATACCAATACGCTATCTTCAGTTTTTTTTATCATTTTTTCAAGATTTTTTATTATTGAACGCATTTCTGCCTTTGTTATTTCTCCTTCAAAAACACTATTTTGTATCCATTCTAGATATGTCTTCAGAAACTTTCTTACTTTATCTATTCTTTCTACCTTTATATCATATACAATTATAACATACATACATTACCACCAAGAGATAAGTGGTTTATATTCTGTTTCTCCCAAGAAATGTTTACAAAGTTTATATAATTCAAGTCTTATCAACCTTTTGTAGCTCACACTTCTTTTTAGCTCTTTGTGTCTTATTCTTGTTTTTAATTTTTGATCCCAGAGTTCAATGAATTTTCTTTTTCCTGTTTCTGTTAGCAATAAGTTTCCTATTTTTCCTTCAAAATCCTTATTGTTGAGTATCTTCTTATTTACCAAAGTTAATATCACCCTATCTGATAATATGGGTTTAAAGATCTCACTCACATCGAGAGCAAGAGAAAATCTTCTTTCAAAAGGTTCATGTAAATATGAAATTGTAGGATTCAGCTGTGTATTGTATATCTCAGAGAGTATGGTGGTATACAAAAGCGAATTACCAAAACTAATCAAAGCGTTCATTTTGTTTGTAGGAGGCCTTCTTTCTCTTTTCATCATCTTATATTCTTTAGGAACAATTTGATCTATAGCCATGTAATACTGATTTCGAATACTACCTTCTAGCCCCATTATTTTTTTAATATTTAATATTTCTTGAATTTTTTTTTTGTATTTTCTTCTATTTTTGAAATAATCTCGCCAATTATTGAATCTTTTCTTCTACTTTTTAAGGTTTTAATTATATTCAACGCTGAACCCTCTACAAACTTTTGAGCTAATTTCAATCTTTTTGGGTAGGACAGATAATGTGCTGACTGTTTTACGACCATTTCTCCGCTAACCAATGTTTCTCTGGGAAATAATGTACTTTTATACCAACCATAATGATCAAAAAAGTGCACTGGTATCCCTTTTTTTCCAAGAAACAGTATTACTCCTCCAGATAGAGAAAGGTTTCCATAAGCATAGATCGCATTTATTCTTTCAACAGGTAAAGCTCTTTTTACATCTTTACAATGGAAGTATAATGTATTTTCTTTTCTGTATAGGACTCCATCTTTCACAATATAAAATTCCTTCTTCATCTAAACCACATAACAAAAATCCTTGTATGCACATTTTGTGCATCTTGATGTTTTGATATTTTTTGGGAGTGAACCTTCAATTATTTTTTCAATTTTGTCTAAAATTAGAAGAATTTCTTTTTTATTTTCTTCTGTTAGAACTATATGTTTCTTTTTATTCTCTTTAGAATAACGAATTTCTCCTTCTGCATTTACTCCAAATTCGCTTAAAAAGTAGAGATAATACAACATTTGGTAATGGTCTGCTTTTTCGTTTTTACTAGATTTTTTTACTTCATTGAGAATTAATTTGTCTTTTCTATTAATAAAATCAATGTTTATTGTATCTAAAATTGTTATATCTTTTTTAGTTTTAGAGTAAGATTCTTCATGTATTTGCTTTCCAATTAAAACATGTTCATTTTCATTTTCCAATTGAATATTCCTTGCAAACAGCCATAGCTTCCTTTTACAAATGAAATAATATGATACCATTACTCCAGTTATCTTTTTTAATTTTTCAAACAAATTATTCATCACGATCACTTTCAAATTATAAAACTCTGTTCAAAAACTTCATTTAATTTCCTTATATCCAATCCCTCTTCATAAGAAAAATTGATTAAGTCTAGAAATTCTTTGTTTACTTTGATGTATCCGCTTAATTCTTCAAATTCTCCCGCTATGACCTTTTCTCTGATTAGATCAATTAAAGGATTACTCTTTGAATCCATTTGTACATATCTATTTGAAAGCGAGACTGTAAACTTGTTTAAATATTTCTGCAACTTTCTTATTTCGATATATCTCTCATTTTTATTTTGATTATTAACAGCAATTTGTATAAACTTTTCCCATACTTTTTTTCCATAGATATTTGAACCTTTAGCAATCTCGTTTTTCTCTAGATACTCTTTTTCACTTTCAGATTGTAAATTCTGGTTAATTTTTAATGTTGTAGGTAAAAAGATGCTAATAGAGTCACTGTTAATTAATCTTATCTTTTCTAAATCTTCAAATTTTAAATATTTCATTGGTTCGCTTATTTTAGATGTTGTTAGCGCATACTCACTTTCTTCTTTCTTTTTATACTCAATGACATATTTGTAGAACTCGTCAAATCTTTTTTCTTTGATAAATTCGTCTAATTCTTCTTTTCTATTTTCTTGGACTTTAAACCTTGTATCTACACCATAGATCATTTCAGCGGTTTCCATATTATAGACATAGAGTATACTCTCTTCTTTACTTCTCTTGTTTTCTCGATTGATCCTTCCAGCTATTTGCTCTATTGAATCAAGTATTGCATATTCTCTAAATCCGAAATCACAGTCAATGTCCACTCCAGCTTCTACAGATTGAGTAGACACTAGAACAATATTCTTTGCATGTGTTTCCTGATTCATTAATTGAATGATCTCTTTTCTCCTGTCTGGAAGAATAGTCGAATTCAACAAGTACAATTCAAAATTGTTTTCATCCAGATTGTTTTTTAGGAACTGAAAGATCTCTATGGAGTTTCGTATTGTATTAGTCACACAAAGAATTTTTTTCTTTTGTTCTTTACTACAATTTTCATATATTTTCTCAATGAAAAAGTCTAAAGAATCAATTTCTTTAATGTTAAAACTCAGAGTGTTTCGTAGGAATAACTTGCTTTTAAAATACATTTCATGATTTTTTAAAAGAACTGAACATTTGTTCCTTTGTTCATTGTTAAGAAATAGAGATAAATCAGGAAGTGTTGCACTCATTAAAATAAAGTACATATTATAATTTTCTGCTAACTCCCCTATTAGATTAATAAAAGCATTCCAAAGATTTACAGGTATTGATTGTACTTCATCCATGATAATAATACTGTTAACAAAATTGTGCAGTTTTATATTAGCTTTTCTGGAATTTCTGAAGAAAGTTTCAATAAAGTTAACACTACTAATGATATTGATCTGATTGTTCAGAAACATCTGATTAAGAAGAATTTTAGACTCTTCAAACTCTTCCGTGGTAAAATCCCATTCTAAGAGTGAATAGATCTCTGAAATTGAAATATGATCATTTTCACTAGAGAGTGTTTCTCCAATGACTTTTGCATTTTGTTCTATAATGTTAATGAAGGGAAAAACATAGTTGATTCGTTGTAGATTTTTTGAATGTTGGCTGTTCAGAATGTCTAGTGCCAGTTTGATTGATATATTTGTTTTTCCGCTTCCTGTTGGGGATCTAAGAAAGAAAATTCGTTTTGTTTCAGTCTTTAACTCTTTTTCTAGAGTAATTGCACATTCAATCAAAATTCTTGTTCGTAATTCATTTATATCTTCGATAGAGTTAATGTCTTTCTTTAACAGTTCATCAGCTAAAGTTTTATTTTTAATTTGTTGATTAAATATCCTGTTATTAAAAAAGTTAGAAATCAAGTTTTTTTTGCATTTTTCATCAATTACATTAAACTCAAGTTCACTTATATCCCAATTATTTGTAAAAGAAGCTGTAGCATAGCTATCGGCTGAAGTTAAAAGAGAAAACATGAGTTTATAAAAATGAAATAGGGTATTTCCACTTTGTAATTTTTCCAAAGTAAATTTTCTTATCTTTGGATTATCGCAATATCTTCTGAAAAGATTTAGGTTATCATCTGATATTTCAATCAGTGTGCATTTTTTTATAAAGTTTAAGTTTCTTTCTTCTAGTAGTTTTTTTTCTCTCTCATCTAAATACGTGTCTATATTTTTTAATCTAGAATGATGTCTATTTACACTACTATTGAGAACTAGACTTAAGAAAAACAATTGAAAAGTTAAAAGAAGAATCTTTTTTTCTTTTTCATTTTCTTTTTCTTGCTGTAGCCCATTTATAATGTTAAAGGTTTCTTGTATACTAACATAGTCCAAAAATATCTGCCCAAACTCACTATGATTTTTTGAATTACCAAAGAAATTTTCAATTGTTTCCTTTACTTTTTGATCCAATTGCTGAAATGAAGGATTTAATTTTAACACTCTTCTTTGATAGTTTGGGTTTATTTTTCCAAAGTCGTGAAAATAGATTATTCTTGTAATATTTGTTTTTATGAAATTTCCAAACTCTTTTAAAGAGAGAAGATCATGATCTATATCTAATTCATTGTAAATTTTTATTATCATATTTTCAAAAATATCTTTTAGTTTATACTCCTTAACAATCTTTTCAAAAATTTTTGATGTAAGTTCAGAGTGTTGAGATAAACTCTCGATTTCTCCTGTTGGAGACGTGTGAGCTTTTATTGAACTTTCAACAAATTTGGAAAATTCTTCTACAAGAAATTTATTGTAACTAATTTCATCTAAAATGTTAAAATAGAAAAATTGTTTCTCCATTTTCATCACTAACAAGAATATATTCATCATTTACTGTTTTTTTAACCAAAAATTCAGAGTTTGAAAATACAACTGTTTTAAAAATATATTGATTATCTTTTAAACCAATTGGATAATTTTGATAGAAGAAAAAGTCTAAATTAGCATCTACAACAAGATCTATTTCATCCTTGGCTAGAATGTCATTAAAAACGATTGTTTTAAATTTAGTTTCTATTTTGTCAGTGATTTCTCTGTATTCATACTCTCCTTCGTAAATAATATTTAGTGGAAATTCGTTTTTGCCCATATAAGGCATGAAATATGCTCGATTTTCTTGTAAATTCTTCTTTAGTTGAGCAAAAATGCTATCTTGAACAGTACCTTTTTCTAAATAAATTCGATAAGCTGGATTAATAAGAATTTGTTCATTTACAATTAAATTTCCTCCTGGTTCATAACTTCCATAACCATGATAGTTATTAAACTGAATGAATTCTTTTCTAAAAGGTAAATAATTATTCTCAAAATCAGATTTTTTATATGGTGGAATAGAACCATTTTTAAGTTTTAAAGGGGTCACTCCAATTCTAATACCAGAAAGTTTAGCTATGAACTCTGGATTTTCCTTTTTTTTCCGATAACCTTCAAGACCTATAAGCGCTCCAAGAATTCCTAACACAGATGGTTTTGGAATAAGATCATAAGTCAACTTTGTTTCAGTAATATCTGGTTTACTAAAGATACCAAAGTCAGAAAAAATAATGAAGGACAAAAGATTTCTCTTCATATCCTCACCTAGCTATTTAGATTGTGTCCAGTTAAGAGATTTTTTAACTCAAGCGTAATATGCTCTGTTTCCTCGCTTATTCTTCCTTTTTCGATTTCTGTTTTAGCAGGGTCGAAATAAACTTCAATTTTTATTGTATTATTGGGAGATAATGCTTTTTTATTTTCTTTAATGTAATCCAATAGTCTGTTTATTTTTATTCTAGTTTTTCCATTTTCTTTTGTATTTTCAAAATCTATAAAGTGTTTAAGATTTTGAAGGCATATTGGTTCATCATATTCAATGTAGATGAAACACTCCGTCTCTGAGCCGATTTTTGTTGTTGAATTAACATTGTGTACACCTAATCTTGCTGCTTCTTTGAATATATTTACGTCTGAATTAGATAAAAGGTATTGTTCTTTTTCTTCTAATTTTTGAAGAATAAAATTTGACTTCAGAGTATTAGGATTTACTATGAAATCAAATATGTAATGTATCTCTAGTGCTTTTGATTCTTCTCCTATAGTTGTGTGTTTTGCTTGTTGTTTCTCTTTGTCGTCTCTATATGGAGATAATATTTGGTTTATGTAATGAACATTTTCTTCAATTGCGTTGATTCCATAAGAAATTTGTATTGGTCCTGTTATCGACAAACTTGATAGATTACTATTACTTTTTGGTGTAAAAGTTACTCCAAACATTCTTACGTCGATGCAAGAAAGCAAGTTTTTTACTATCTTTTTATAATCTTCTTTTCCATTTTTCTTAGATGAATTAAATAATGCATAGTAATTTTCCTCTATGGTCATTGGATCTAGGTTATCATTCCTTCTTCTCCAAACGAAAATCTTAGAACTAGGTTCATTGTCCAATATATATTTTCTGATACAATATTTCAGTGATTTATCCGTAGCATAAATAGTCCCTTTTTCATCCGGAAGTCTTCTTGGTGTTCCCGAAAAGTCAGCATTAAAATTACTATTTACTGACTTTACTATAATTAAGCCACTTGCATGCTTCTCAAAAAGATTATTTTTTGTATAGTTTTGATTTTCTGTCATTTTGTATCCTCCTTTTCCATAAAAAATATATTTTTATCAAAAAATCCAACGTAGAAACTTATTTTAACTTCATTAAAAGGCTGTGAAAAGTTATTTGCCAAATAATTTAGTGTCTCAGCAAAAACTATATGTCTAAAATCCTTGTATTCAGAAATTTCATGAATATACTTCTCTAAATATTTTTCTAGTACTATTCTCTTTAAGTTTGTAGGCGATTGTACTGAAACTAGAGGTGTTAATAATGTCATTTTTTTATTTCTATCTACATTGGATTTATTGATTAAGTAGTAAACCATTTGCCCTAGATAATAGGCAAATTTTTCAGGAGAATCGATCTTAAAAGATTCTCCGTTAATTATTTTCTTTTTTTCTTTTCTTATTTCGTCTAACATGATCTCACCTTTTTTATTTTTTTTAATGAAATTATCATTTACGATACTATAAAGTTCAGCGTTAAGATAAAAATTTAAAATTTCATTCCGACTTATTGTTGAAGACTCTTTTGGAGTTTCACTGTTCATTATAAATTTAATTTCCAAAATTTTTGTTGTAATTTCAGCAATATCGTTATCTGTTAAGCATATCTCACTTCTGTAAATCGTATCAAAAATTTTTTTTCTATATTTGTATATAAGGTATTTTTGATCTGTTATACCGCTTTTTTTCATTGTGTCTATATCTCCAAAGAAATTGATCTTAAGATCAAAAATTTTTCCTAATTTTTTTAACAAATCTTCTTTTCCAAATTTCTTAATAGAATTTGTTCCAAAATATTCAATATATTCTGAATTTCCGCTGAAGTATACACTGTAGTTAGTTATATAGTCAAAAAATATCAACTTCTTCTTATCTACTATGTGTACTAATAATATATCGAATGAATTCAGATTACTGATATCTTGAATTCTCTTTATTGCCTGAAAAAAGAAATTCTTTTTATCTTTATCCTTCTTTTTTAATGATTTAATAAACTCTATTTCTTTTTTGAGTAAACTTTCTTCGATGAAAAGTGGAAAGATATTTATCTTATTTTCTTTAAGAAAATAGAGAAAGTTATTAAAGTATTCTGTGCAATAAATACAAATTTTCAATGTATTTTCAATGTATCTATCAAATTTGATAGAGAAAGGTTTATCTGGATTAAATGTGGTATAATTTGAGATATTTCCAATTTCTCCTTTTCTTCCACAAACAGGGCAAGTAGATTCAATAATTGTGTCTCTAGTAACAAACAGCTTAAGAATAATATATTGTTCAAAAAGCTCTTCTATAACTTGGTAGTTTTTATAGTTTAAGAAAACATACGCTTTTTCGCATAATCTTAACAATTTATTTTGTTTTTCTAGTAATTTGTACTCTTGTTCTGACACTTTATTTTTTATATTTTTTATGTACCTTTCACTTTTAATTTTCTTATATTCACTGTTTTTTAGTTTTGTTCCACCCAAAATATCCTTATTATTTTTGTCTAGTAAACCAAATACCTTAAGCAATTCTCGATAAAACTGTTCATAAACTATTATAATTTTACTTTTTTCTTTATTTTTGTTTGAATTGATTATCTCATTGATAAATTCCTTTGTTGTATCACTTTTGACTGCATCTAAAATTAATTCTAAGTGTTCATTTCTTAAGTTAAGTTTTGAGATTCTTTCTAAAGGCTTATTTTTTCCATTTTTATAAAGTGGTTTTCTGAATAAACTTTCTAGTTTAAAATGAAAAAATGAAAAAGTGTTTAATCCACTTGTACTTCCTATGTACTTTCTAGGGTCTGATATAGTAGAGGTATATTTTTTAAAATCTAGTACCTTTATTAATTCTTTTTCCTTTCTTAAAATACTAAAACCATCTACATTTGGCAAATCTTTGACAAGTTCATCATTTTGATTGGTTATTACTCTAAAACCTTTATATGGATTTTCCAGATTCCAATCTACCTCAATGAGAAAAATAACAGGAAATTGTTCTTTAATTAAGTCAATATCATAGTCTTCACTGACTACTAATTGTTGAGCGTTTTTTTCCATCATTTCAAATTCTTTCATGAAGTTGACTACCTCGATTATCATTCAACCACCTCAATACAACCAAATCCTAACCCCGTTTTCTCTCCAAGCCCCGTATTATATGCAAATTCTAACAATTCTTTACCAGCTTGGACATCAAACGTCATTAAAGTACATCTCCTGTAACTATTTTTTATTAAAACCCTCATTAGTTTTAAAGTGTGAATTTTTGTTATTTCAAAGAAGTCTTGTTTTGGTTTTCTACCATAATATCTATAATATCTTTCTAACAAGTTTCTATGTAAATTTTCATTAAATTTTAGATCTTTTGGGGTGAGGTCATAAGGTTTTAACTTTCCTTCTTTGTTTTTTCTTAATGTCTTAGTATATACAGGAGAAAGTGTTCTTAACGTACATTCTGATTTTATATCTTCATTATCTTCAACTTTAATTCTTTTTACTATAAACTGCTGAGCTCCTAAATGAAATTTTAAATCTTTAAAAACACCTGTTGCTAATCCATCCAAAAAGTCGTTATCGATGGATACAAAGTAAAAGAAAGCTTCTTTAAAATATAATCCTTTTTTTGAGACCTGCTTTTTTTCTATTATTAGATTTGAAAAATTATAATATTTGAACTTTGTTTTTCTATGTAATCTTTGTGATACTTCTTTCTTTGATTCACTGATTTTTCTTAATATTGCACTAGCTAACCAATGTTGATAATTAAAGTTTAATGGTCCATCAGTGACCTTTTCAACAAAGATTTTTAATCTCATAATATCACATTTTCATCATATAATTGTCCTACACATATAAAAACGTTTCGCTTTTTTGCAACAATATGGTGTTATTGCAATTGTTCAACTTTTTTATAAACATCTTATATATCTTTGACATATTTTTACCAAAAGATTTATTTTAAATAAATAAAATTTTTTCATGTGAAGACAATTATAACTCCATCAGGATTTGCGTCAAAACCAATTATTTCGTTTATTGTTAAAGAAGGAATTAGTAAAGAAGATAGAATAATCATCATAAGGCCAAAAGAAGATGAAATGCCTAGAGACGCAAAAGATACTCTCTCAGAAATTAAAAAATTTGTAAGCTTAATATCAGAAGATATTGAAATAGATCTTAAGTTTGTTGACATTTCTGATTTTGATATTCTCCTAATTGATCTACTTGAAATATTCAAAAATATAAATGGAGAAGTTATTGTAAATACCTACGGAAGTGTTAGAGAGATTACAATTGGTTTAACAATAATTAATCTTCTTTTTAAAAGAAACATCTCAAAAGTTTATCATTATTCCAGAATGGATGAAGAATGTTTTATTCTAAATTTACCTACAATTGTTTTTCCTTTAGAAGGTATGGAAAAAAAAGTACTTGAATTGTTAGAGAGCTCTGTTATCAATGATTATAATAGTCTAGCTAGGGCTTTGAAAGTTTCAAAAAGTACGATTTCTAGAATAATTAATATTTTGAATGATAAGAAACTAGTTTCTGTAAAAGAAGCAGGAAAGAAAAAAATAATTGAACTATCTATTTCTGGAAGATTGTTAGCAAACCTTTGATTAAATTTCTTTAGATGCTTTTAATTCTTATATTGTTTTGTATTATTTTAGAATCAGACCATAGTGGGATTAAAATCAATAGCAACTCTTATTTGTTTTTAAGGAGATACATTTTTAATGGAAGTAAAACAAACTATTGATGAGAGTGAAGGTTTAGCATATACTAAGGCTGCTAAATTAATAATTGATGCATATAATAAAGTCAGATCTGGAAAGTATACTAAATTTGGTTTTTTGGGATTGATTGAATATTGGCTTGATTTTACAGAAGTAACTAATGAAGAAGATATCGAAATTGAGCAAATAATAACTGAAATACACTTAATTTCATATGAAGAAGATAGAAATATCAATGAGAGAGTTAAACAGATAGGTAAACTAATTCACCCCTTAAAAAAGCCTATAAGGTAGAAACGACCGCAATTTCTGTATTTTTCTTGTCTATTATTCTGAATACTATTTTGTATAATGGTTCAAATATTTTCACTACTTGTCGATAATTATCTTACTCATGTTTTAAGAGATTTAATACAGGTTGAATTAACTTTTCAATTCTGCTAAAGGCTTCTTCTATGTTTTGTTCATATGCCCATGCATGTATATCTCCCAATAATAGTTCTAAATTGCTATCTTTTTCTGTTTTTATTGACGCAAAGTCTAACCAATGTCTAACTAATGCTAAAAACCCATCTGATGAACAATTACCTTTTAAAACTTCGTTGTATTGTTTTACTATTAATTGTGCTGCAGTAGTAAGAGTTATCTCATTTTTGATTTCTTCTGTATTAGAATTCATTAATAATAATTAACTCATAAACAAATAAATGTTGTTTTCTATTTCAATCATAACTAAAGCTAATTTTAACACATAATCTGATTAGGACATTTTTTTCTTTTTTATTTTTCTCCCTTATTTCTAATAAGCCATCTTCTTATAAATACGTCCATACAAGAAGGAAGGAAAATTTACTCGTGAAGAGTCCTTTTAACGAATATGCAAGTAAAACTAACTAAAAAAGAATAAATCTCTCTAATTTTGTATAAGAAATGTATAAGTATACACAAATCAAAGATTATGTTGCATGAATGAAGTTGTTTTACTGTAGGTCTCCTTTTTAACTAACAATTAAATTTTGAAAAAGAAAAAATGGATGTAATAACAAACAGTGATTGTGTGATGATATTAATTTCTTGTTAAGGAAAGAGAAAAATTTATAGTAAATTGTCGATTAATTTATTTTGTGAATTTTTATGAGAAACAAGATTAGATTTTTCTTCAGTTTCTTGTCAATTATTATCACTACCGTTTGTATATTGACCACTTTAGAAAATACTGTGGGTAACATAATTCCAACTTCGACACAGATAATAATAATGAATGATAGTGATTTTGATACATATGGTTTTCCCGGTTCTGGTTCATTGAAAGATCCTTATATCATTGAAGGTCTTAACATCGTAGGAGATGGTGATATAGGTATATATATCGCTAACACTTATTTTTCCTATTATGTCATTCGCGACTGTGTGATTCAAGGCTATGATTTCGGGATAGTGATTGACAGTAGTTATAAAACAGCAACTATTGAAAACTGTGAGATTAACGTTAACTCTGTAGGAATAACCGTTATACAAAGTACTAGTTTTTATGTAATAAATAACACTGTTCAAGCAAATTCTGTAGGTATTACTGTTGATGCTGGATATAATGCAATAGTTAATAACACAATTGTTGATACGCCTTATGGTATTACCGCTTCACTTGTAGCAAATGAAGGATTGATTTTAAATAATACAATCATCAATGCAGAGTGGGGAATAACAACAGATATTGAAGTAAAAAATACTCAGATATGCTGGAATAGTATTATTAACGTATACTTTGCAGGTATTGGTATTAATACAGTGGATGATGTAACTAATTTAACGATACATCATAACACAATAATTGCTGGAGAACAATTTGATTATGAAACGTTAGGAAGACAAGAAGGTGTTAATGATCAAGTATTTTGGTATGATAGCAAAACAAGCGAAGGTAACTATTGGTCAGATTGGAGTCAAGTTGGTGAGTATGATATTTTAGATATTCAAGATGAAAAAACAAATAGTGATCTATATCCCCTAACAGAAATACCGACACCGCAAAATGCATTTCCGAGTCTTCCTATAAATCCTGAAGATAAAGTAGAACCAACTACTCCAAGCCCAACTTCAAATGATGATGGAGAAGAAGATACAAATAGTTTAACTTTTAACATTAGTGTTATCCTAGTAACTTCAGTACTAGTTACACTGATCAGGTCAAGAAAACTAAAAAAACAATATTAATATGCAAATTCCAATAATTTTTTTTCATTCATTTTTTCAGAAATTTTGTCATATTGCTAATGTTTTTTGTGCGACAAGTATTATTCTATTAATTTCTGTTAGCAAACAGGCAATAAAACGAATAGATTAAACCAAAAATAAAAAAAAAGAAATTAAGGTAGTGAAAAAACAGCTAAATTTTAATTTTAGTCTTTGATTTCATTTCAAGATAGCTGTCATTAAGCAGAAAAAGATAGAAAAATAAAAAATTTAGCATTGGTATTAAGAAATAGTAATTTTTGTAAAAAGAACATTTAAATATCTACAAATGATTTTTTTTACTAAAATGAGTAAAATATCTGTGAAATTAAATATTTCAAAAAAAATTCTTCAACAAGTTGATATTGATTCTATAATTAAAAGAATAGAAGAAGAGATATTGTTAGAATACAACCTAAATAAACTTCATGACTCAATGGAAGATAAAAATCTTGATACTTTATTAGACGAGGTTTAAGAAGAGTGGAGTTAATTGATGCATTTGTTGATTCTAATGTTATATTGAAGCATTTATCTGGAGTATGCTTATGACTCGCCTTTTTATCACTGAGAACATTACAAGAGAATCTGAGGAAGATCTTGAGAGATTGCTGTTATCGGTTGATAAACGAGCTGAGTTATTTAATTACTCTCCTTTTATTCTCAGGATAGTTAATGAACTACTATTAGAACAAGGTTATTCTGTAGGTTTAGGTTATAAATCTACACGAGCGATTATTGACAATTATTGGAAAGGAATACGTCTTCCTATTCAAAGTGATGTTGTTATAAGAATTATAGACCAGGTTAACATAGATTATTTTTGGGGTATTGTTGTTCTTCTAAGAGATAGAGTTGTTCACAATAAGATGTGGGATGACCTTTACTCTATAACAAAGTTAAAACCTAAAAATGATCTAATTTTCCGGGGGATTTTTTCTAATTTTGAAGAAAGTTCTCTTAATTCGATTGTGGAGCAAATAAAATCTATAGTTGATAAAAACTCTCTAAGTTATAAAATTGAAAAATATGTTATCTCCAAAAAAACTACGACTGTTGAAAATAAGGTTGTAGACCTCTATTTACCTCCAGACGCTTCTTTTTCTTGTAAGATGTGCTCTATGTGTGAGCTTCCTAGTAATTATTCAATTAATCCTATTCCAAACAAATCTACACAACATTTTCAAAGTTTATTTACTTGTCAAAGAATAGGTTTTCCTTCTAATTTAGCATGCCTTTCTCTTTATGAAGCAATTGAAATCTCTACAAAAAGACAAGAAAGGTTAGAAAAGTTCTGTAAACCTGTTATATTTTCAAAAAATAAAGAAGGGGTTATAGTAGATTATCAATTAGCTCTTAATCAGAATAACGGATTATGTGTCTTTTTTGACAAAGACAAAGGGTTATGTAAAATTCATGAGTACAAACCTTTGAATTGCTTTAGTTATCCTTTTCTTATAACTAAGATCAACGATACGCAAATTTCAATTGAGCTGGATTTTTCTTGCCCTGGATTGTTTAAAGGAAAAACTGATAATTTATCCTCTTTTTTGGAAAATATTTATTTTCGACTACTTCAAGGAGATAACTCTATGATTGAGTTTAATAATGTTTATTCACTAAAATGGGATCTATCCTCTTATTTTGACGATTACGAAAGAGTGAAAAAAGAAGATATTGAAGAGACTTTAGATTATTTATATCAAAAATACAGCCAATTTGTTGAGAAATAATAAAAGAAAAAAATTCTTTTACTTTTTTTTGTTAATTTCATTAGTTGTCACTGGTAGGGTCTATTTTTCATACTACCTCATAGGTAAAAAGAAACTGAGGGGAAGATGTTTCAAGCTCTGATGTGAGCGGAGGAAGTTATACTGAAGAGAAAAAAGAGTAAGGAAGCATGACAGATGCTCAGAGTCATAAACTGCTCTGATTGAGCATTTAAAGCAAAGAATTGAATTAAGTCAACGTTAAGTCTTGAGAGTGAAAATAAAACGTTCAATGTAGGAATGGACATTATCACGAACAACCAGCCACTTGACACCCAAGTGACGTAAAAAAACATACTATTTTCCCCAATCAGTGATACTTGTGTATGGTTTGGTTCCCAAACATTTGAAACAGTAACGAAAAGTTAGGAAACATTCAATATCAATACAATCCTTAATTATATTAAAATCTAACAAGGTTTTATTACAAGGGTCTAAAGCGAACCATAAGTATACCGAATCTTATGTAGTCCTGATCTCTATGTCATCTATGACCCTTGTCTCTGATAACCCTTTTTTAGATACTTTATTATCTAACTTGCGCTAAAAAAATAAACTTCTTTGCTCAATATCATAACTCTTGATGTGTTATTCCACTTTTCCACGTAATGGTCCTTAACCCATTCTTTGAACCTATATTCATAAATCGCTTTTATTATTATTTTTTTGGGGATTCTGCTTCGAATAAATAATTTTGTAAATTTAATACTATGATATTAACAACGAAAATGGATTGAATGAAAATTACAAAAATCTGTTTTTTTCCTATTTAAATTAAATAAATGTAATAAACGTTTTGGAAATTAAACTTAAATAAATTGTAAAAAAGCATAATGAATACTAAAGTAAAAAATTAAAAAAGGACAGTATCAATCTTTTAATCCTGGTTATTCTTAAAAAAAGTACTTATTGTTCCACTTATTCCAGAACTTCCTCCAAAAATAATTATTCCCAACTTTATGTCTATTTTGTCAAGTTGCCCCATTAAAAATTTAATAAACGTTAGAATAATCGATAACAATATTGTGCTGATTGAAAGAACTAGTTTAATTTTACTTAGAGTATCCTTATCAAAACGTAGTAACAGTTCAAAAATAAAAAGAAGACTTCCTCCTGTTATTCCAAGAATTAAACCTATTATTAAAGATGAAACCATCTTAAATCTATCAAACCAAAGAAAAATTATTGTGTTACCTTGTATGAGTAATTTTACTTCATTCGGTTTTTTCCACAAAAATTGTATGAGTAAAGCTGTGAAACATACATACAATATAATCCCAACAAATATTCCTATTTTTATTCCAACATCTATATCATAAAAAGCGTCTTTTTTTTCAGAAAATAGTAAATAAGTTAATAGGAAAATAATTATGGTGATTAAAAAAATATTGAGGAAATATCCCCATAATATAGTTTTGGTACATAACAACATCGTTGTTCCAGCATTTACTATGACAAAAAAAAAGAAGAAGATTATTGCAAAAGCCATTTATATTCTCCTTTTCTTCTTAAAGAACACAGCTAGTAATGGGATGCATAAGAAGGTAATATACTGAGATGATACAATAAAAGTAGAATTTTCTCTTATATCGGTTGAATTGGAGCTTATAATGAATGAAGATATAGATGTTGTTTCTTCATTATTTGATGAATCAGTAGCTTTTATATAGAAATCAATTTTAGCATTTGCTTCAAAAGGTCCGATAGAAGCACTATATACGCTACCATTGGAAACCATATATTCTTGAACCCAAGAGCTACCATTTATTCTATAGAAAAGGGTCACAGAAACAACTTCTACATTATCTGTAACATTTGCACTAATTACTATCGCATCGTTTTCAGTAGGTGCAGAAGGAGTATGAGTTACAGAAGTAATAGAAGGAGCTATTTTATCTAATGTAGTAACGGAGAAGCTGTAATATGCTTTATCATTATCATTTGTTGCTTTGTTATGATTAGACGAATTATCAACAGCCACAATATAATACTTAATTATGTCATTAGCATCAAATGGGCCAATTGTTGCTTCATAAGTAGAATCAGAGACAAGGGTCATATTCTCTTCTGACCAATTACCAGAGTTTACCAGATAGTGCAAAGTCACAACTTGTATTCCAGATTCATCTGTAATATCTGCACTAATTACTACCGCATCGTTTTCAGTAGGTGCAGAAGGAGTATGAGTTACAGAAGTAATAAAAGGAGTTTTGGTGTCAAGATCTTGCGTTTTTTGTATGTCATCAACGACATTTTCCATAGTATCAAAACTATTAGTGTTATCAGCATACAAGATAAAACTAGCAGTATTACTAGTACCAATTGCTATAGTTGAACCATTGTGAATATAGGAGAATAACTCTCTATCAAAAGCCCATTCTCCATTTTTGATAAACATCCCCATGTTTTGTATTTGAGTAAGATCTTTTGGTATCAGACCTTCGATCCATGATTGATTTGATGAACGAAAAGCAGCGTAAAGTGGTTTTTCAAATGGTGCATAAAGCTTATTTGACGTATCTAAGGAAGATATATCTCCTTCTGGATTTATACCTAGCTTATAATAATCAAACCAAGCCATTTCTCCAGGATCGGATGTGCTCCAAATACTGTTAATTTGAGCGAAATTATATGAAATGGAACCAATAGTCGTTAAACCATAGGTTTCATAATTTATATCGACATAAACATTTTGATCATCAGGTTTAATAGTATAAGTGATAGTAACTTGAAAGTTGTATTCAGTCCAATCGCAGACAATATTAACTACTGCATTGTCACCATCCATATATGTTGTAATAGATGCAGGATAACTATCTCCTAGTGCTCGTTGATTTTTCACCCATGTCCAATCTGCATCTCTAACAACAACTTGCCAACCACTTTGTATTCCTGTTAAATCTCCTCTTATTCTGTTCATATCATCTGTGGGATCATTATTTCCATTATCATCAACTCTCCAGTCTGTTATCACTCCTTTTGGATTATCACTGTAACCATAAGCAACTGTTGTATCCCATGCAATGTACACTTTACTGTTTTTAATATAATTCTCCCCGACCTCAACATCAGTTGGGTAAATGTCGTCAGGAACAAGTTCTATTAGTGCGAAAGTGTTTTGATAATGATTATGCAGATATGGAAAGAAAAATGTTTCAACAGCATTTTCTGATAAAAAGAATTGGATCCTGTAGTGTTGTATAGATGAACTTTTAGCAAACTCTATCTTTGGAATTTTCCATTCATATGTTAATCCATTAGTTGAATCCACAACTGATTTTCCTAGATTCTCTATAGTAATTGAAGTTTCTTGTGAAAAGTTAAATCTAGTTTCACCGTTATAACCACTCCATCCACTAGGTGCGTTTTTTTGAGTTTTAAAATCGCAATAAGGTGAGTTTAAAGAACTGTAAAGCATATTATCTATGTCTCCATCAATAACTACAGCTGCTTTAGAGTCCCAACCATCTGCTAATTTAGAATCTATACCAACATAGAGGTAATCATTATCATAACCCAAATAAAAGGTCATATATCTTATACCTCCATCTTCAGAATAGACGGGAGAAGTGAATATTGTATTATATTCATAGTCATTTAAGCTACCATCGATATTTGGAGTAGAGGGAGTTTTGTAAACCTTTATTTTATTGACCAAGTAAAGAGGATTATTGTATATATTTCCTCCTAATGAACTAATCTCAGCATGACCATCGAAAGCTCCTTCAAAACAATATAAGTTACCATTTCGAGATGAAACAAGGACCTCTAATTTATTATCACCATCTATATCCTCAATCACAGGAACGGTTATCACTTCACCAATGTTATAGCTCCATTCTTGAACTCCAGTTGATAAATCAACTACTCTTAATAAATAATCTGGATTAGTACAATAAAGCGCTTCTAGTTCTCCATCGTTATCTATATCACCTATAACTGGTTCACGGGATTCACCACTTGAAAGATGCCATAATTCACCATTTTCCGATATCGCGTGCATACCATCTGTTGCAGCTACCAATAAATCAAGATGACCATCATCATCAATATCATATGGAAGAAGAGCTCTTACACCACTACCAATGTCATGGGAGAAAAGAACAGTTTCATTATAAGCTATAACTTTTACTAAATTATCATCTGGAGAAGCAACACCTATAGCTAATTCTCCAGGAGAGAAAAAATCAGCCACAATAATAGAATCAACATAAATACCAGCATCAATTGTTTTTTCTAGTACACCAGCTTTATCATAAATATTGATATTATTTCCAGAACCCACAATAATTTCTAAATTAAAATCATTGTCAATATCTGCAACAACAATATGAGAAGCCTCATCATTAATACCTGTTTTTTGGAATCTAAGAGAACCATCAGAATTTAGGACATAAAAGTTACCAGTGTAAGATATTGTTAAGATTTCTAAGGCAGGAGATTCGAGGTGATCATCAATGTCAGCTATTACAATTGGTCTACTCGCGTCATTAGCTAATTGATATGTCCATTCAGGTGTAGTAGAGTCAGTAGTAAAACAACGGATATAATCATCATCAGATCCAACAATAAACTCTATATTGCCATCAAGATCAATATCACCAATAGCTGGTTGTGTATGTGCTAACCATGTTGCGGAGGTTGTCCATTCTATATTGCCATCTGAATCTAATACGTAGAAATTGTGATCTCCTGAACCAATTACTATCTCCTTAGTACCATCTTGATCGATATCGAAAACATTTGGAGAACTATGAAAGAAACCAGCTGAAAAAGTCCATTGGATATTAAGGCTTGCAATATCTTGTTTAACAAAAGGATTAAGATCAATGTCTGTGTTTTGAGTTGAAATTTCATGTTGTATTGAATCATGTTCTTCAAAATTATGAATAATAGTCGGATTGCTTATAATAAAAATAACAAGCAATATGTTTATATATACAATTAAGTTTCTCACCATATCACCTTTGTCTTTATTAATTAATAGAAATTTTTCAATTACATAGAGTTTTAAAAATATTTAAGTTAATTGGTAATTGCAAGGTTACAATTTTGCTGAATGAGTCCTAACAATCAGGATATGCATAGCAATTATAGTTTAGATATTAATTATATTTTTTAAAAAGGCTAATTTTAAAAGAAAATTTTTATATCAAAATAGATATAGATTATAATTAAAAATTCAAGAAGTGAGAAACTGAATAGAAAAAGACAAATAACAATATTGGTCATTATAATAGTAATGACTAATAGTATTGACTTGTTAAACAATGGATTAATAACTATACAGCAAAAAGATTTAAACGAAGAGGATATAAAAACAAAGTTTTCATCTTCAACACTGACAGCACATGATCCAATTGCTAACACTTCTGATAGCGATTTTAGTATCTTTCCTAGAACAGGAACACCAGATGATCCCTACATCATTGAAGGTTTCAATATTACCACTATCAGTGATTATGGCATCAATATTCGTTATATCGCTAAATACTTCATCATTCATAATTGCTATGTTGACGTAGCATATACTTGAATATTCATTTAAAATGTAGCAGACGGGACAGTTATTATCACTATCAATATATGCATCAACTTGATTTTTATACAAAATTTTTGTACGCCAATCTTACTCTCGAGAAAGATCTATCCGGGAGGGAGGAAGAACTTACCACTCATTGAGCCAGAAGAGGAGGTTGAGCGCTCCTCGACCACGGAAACCAGAAAATTATTTTTCTTCTCACGTGGGAAAGGATAAAAAGAAGACCAGGAACTAAAGAAAGGCAAAGCAAGGAAAGAGAAACCTTTCAAGCCTATATTACGAGAAGCGTTACGGTCACTGTTGAGCTCTATACCACAAGCAACACAACGATAAAGTCCTCGACTAACACGTGAAGACTTGGAAGTATGTCCACATCGAGAACAAGTTTGACTGGTGTAATGAGGGTCAACTTTTACAACTGGGATATGGTGTTGATAGGCGAGAGAGGTCAAAAACGAGAGGAAAAAGCCATAAGGCCAATTATTCAACTCTCGAAGAAGATTTTTGCTTTGCTTCCCTCTTCTTTTAGTTTTTTCTTTCTTCCATTTGCTTCTTATTCCTTCTATGTTTTCTATAACTATGGCAGAACGGGTAGTTACTGCCCAATCTACTATCTCGTGAGCTATTTGCTCACAGCGGGTTTTATTATACTTTCTTTCTTTCATTCTTAATTTTTTTAGTGCACGCCGTGCCTTTTTACTTCCTTTATCTCTGTAGGATTGTAGTTTTCTTCTTCTTTTTGCTAACTGATGTTGTTTCCAAGCTATGTCTTTTCCCATATACCTCTCTAATAAAGGGAAAGAGGGGTGGTTAAGTGTTACTGCAGCAAAAACTTTTCTTCCCACGTCTACTCCTATTGTTCCCTCTACTTCTTGAGGAGGAGGAAGTTCTTTTCTAATATTCAGGTGTGCTACCCACCCATAGTTGACCTTACTGCTTCTTTTTCGGTCTTTTGCTTTCCTTTTTCTTTTCCTTTTTTGTTGGAAAATTCTACAACTATGTGCTTCCCACCCCTTGATTGTATACTCCTTTAGTCTTCTCCACCCTCCATCTCGGCAAATAGGAAAAGCTATCCTTTTTTTCAATGGGGAAACAACTAAAACAGGGTTGTCTTTTCTTGTTTTTGCTATCTTTCCACTTCGGGGAAAGTTGAACTCCAAAGGTAAGGTTCTGAACTTTTTTACCTTTTTTGCCCCATATACCTTTCTTTGCACATTCTCTTGTAACTGACTGTGCAGACCTAGATATCTGAACCTTTTGTATACTAAATGGTGGAACTCCATTCCTGTTTTTACATGTTTTTTGTAGGGTATTAGTATGTTTGCTAGTTCTCTTACTTTTTTTTGCGCATCCTTTAGATACTTTTCTTTTTTCTTACTTGGGAGTAAAGTTATCCTTATTGTTTTCTCCATCCATTCTTTACTCCCTTTCTTCTTCATCATTTATTTTATCTTTTTTTCCTATTTAAACCTAAATTTTTTTCCTCCCCTCTTTTTTCTTCCTACATTTTTATTCTTGTACAAAAAAGTTATTCATGAATAATAACTGGGATTATACATATCTCTTCTGAAAATGTTACAGTCACCAACAATACATGCAGTAATAATGATCGCGGCATTGAACTCTATAGATCTTATTTTGCTACAATTACAAACAATATGTGTAGTAATAGTAACTATGAGTACAAAACTTTGAATTGCTTCAGTTATCCTTTTTTTATCACTAAGATCACTGACTCGTAAATTTCAATTGAGCTCGATTTTTCTTGTTCTGGATTGTTTAAAGGAAAAACTGACAATTTGTCTTCCTTTTTGGAAGAGATTTATTTTCAACTACTTTAAGAGGATAACTCTATGATTGAGTTTAATAATGTCTATTCACTAAAATGGGATCTATCCTCTTATTTTAGTGATTACGAAAGAGTGAAAGAAGAAGATATTAAGGAGACTTTAGGTTATTTATATCAAAAATACAGCCAATTTATTGAGAAATAATAAAAGAAAAAAAATTCTTTACCAGAACCACAAATATTGGGCAGGAATGAAAATATTTGCTAGTAATCCAAAAATAAGGGTAAGTCCTGAAAGTCGAATTAAATGAAATGCGAATCCTACATACCATAAAGGCCATATTGGCCATTCTTCTGGTGGTTCTTTTGGTTTAGGCTTCAGATAATTTTTTGCTACAAAGATGTATCTCGGTATAGAAATGAATGTTAACACTAGCCCAATTCCTTGGTATTTTAAAGCTATAAGGATGATTATTATAATATAAAATAGCCCCATTAAAACAATATTTGTTATTCTTGCATTTTTTTCGCCTATAATAACAGGTAAAGTCTTTATTCCTTTTTTCTTATCTGGTTCATATTTATCTATATGCTTTCCAAATAGTATAGTTGTAACAATTAAAGCGTAAGGTATTGTAGCTATCCAAACCCAATGGGATATTTGAGCTAAAGTTGAGACATAGAATGTTCCTCCGATCATTAAAGGACCCCAAATAATAAATACTGCAGGTTCTCCCAAACCATGTTTTTTCAGGTTTAATGGTGGGGCAACATAAAACACGCTTATGAATATCCCTGCTAAAGCAAAGAATAATACGTACCAGTTTACTGTAAGCATAAAATAAATTAAAATCCCAACATCTATAAGATTTAGAGCTAGAGCCAGAAGAATAAGCTTTCTTTTTGATATAAGCCCTGTTAATATAGGGTGAGGAGCATACATTGCTCTTGCATATTCGTCGTCATCTATGCCTTGTTTTAGGTCAAAAAAGTCGTTGATTATATTATTTACAGCATGAGCAATAACAATTCCTATAGTACTGAGTATCCAGTTTAACCAACTTATTTGTTTTGTTAATGAAAGAGCCAATAATCCTCCAATGATTCCTGACATTAAAGTCATAGAAAAAACACATGAGCGGATGATTAGAAGAAATTTAGAAATAATATCCATCTCTGTGTTTTCAGGTAAGTTACATGAGCTAAGGATAGTTAACCACTTTTTTAAAAGAGAAGGTTTTTTTGTATTTTTCTCTGCGTTTACTTCTTCTGTCATTTCACCAGTCATGTCAAGTAAAAAAATAGTAAGTTAAAAGGATTATTAGATAAAAAAAGAAAAGAAATGAAAGATCATTTTATCTCTTTTTTATTATTGAAGCTAGAGAAACTCCAAGAATTGAGAATACTACAACAGAAAATGTCCATCCTGGTAAATCAAATGTTAATGTAGTAGTTTTTGTATTAGAGTTTTCAGTATTTTTTATTTCTAATATTTTATCTGATATATCTTCGGTAATCAAACCATCTTCAGTCTGTGCTATAACCTTTACGAGATAATTTTCGCCGTCTTCAACTGTTGTTGTATCCAATAAAAGCAAAGGAATAACAGCTCCTTCAGATAACAAGTTCCAGCTTATTCCTTTATCTCTAGAATAATAGACATTGTAGATAATCTCTTCTTCAAGAGAATCTATAGTTTCTATCCTTTCTATTTTAACTGTACCAGATAAAACTTCTCCTCCGCTGGGACTCTTGATTCTTGGTGGAATTAGGTAATGTTCTTTTGATTTGTTATTTATTGTTGTTATAATAGACGAAAGAGGAACATCTTCTCATTGTTCCCGTTGTGGAAAAGAAGTTTCTCGTCCCGTCAGAGGATTAGTATACTGTCCCTTTTGTAACTATACTTACCACTCTGATTTAACAGGGGCTAAATATTACTTGTAAGTTCCTTAGTCATCTTTTTCGTCCCCGTGCTACAACTATTACTAATTACTTTACTGGTTAAAAATTCAGTTTTATTAAGTTCGACAAACTTTGTAAAAAGTAAATCATCGTTGTCAGAGCATTTTCGATAAGTATGAGTCTAACGACTAAGAAAAGAAAAAGTGTAGGTGCATAGGATTGAGGAAAATGAACAATAATTTGATGAAAATGATAATCAAGCATCTTTTTTCTTTTTCAGAAATTGTTAGCTCGTAAGGTTCAAATGCTTTGGCTTTTGCTCCACAAGCAGGACATTAATCTTTTATCTCCCCTTCTGTTGTAATAAAACCACAAACTTTACAACGAATATATTTAGTCAAAGTCAATCGTTATGATTCTCTTCCTATAATTAAATAAGATTTGGATTAAAATTTTGCTCCATTAGCATTAAATAAAATGAATAAAGAAAAAATCAAACTTGGTCAATGATCCAAAAAATCCAATATACTATTATGAAAATGACCCCGATTACACTCACAATTCGTTTTTTTCCTTCTAAAAGTTTGATTGCAGAAAGGTTAACAGCTGCGAATATAAGCATAAATATTAAACTAGCAGCTGTTGCTACTGTTTCTATGTTGAAAAACAATATGAATATTATGCTCATTACTCCTGAAATAACAATTGCCCGAGTTGGTACTCTAGTTTTACTGTTTATTTCTGATATTTTTGCAGGTATAACTCCTTCATGACTTAGCATATAGGATAGACGAGAAGAGCCTAGTAATGTTGCATTTATTGCTGAAGCTGTTGATATAATAGCAGCTACTGCCATAAGAAAAGTTCCAGCAATAGGAAAAAAAGATTGTGCAGAGACTGTAAGAATTACTTCTCCCATTTCTTCATTGATGTTAGCCATTCCTAAGACTCCTACTGTAACAATTGCGACAGAAACATAAATTATGAGAACTATAATTATTGAGACAAACATCCCTATTGGAAGATCTCTTTGAGGATTCTTCATCTCTTCTACAGAATTTGTAAGAATCTCAAAACCTTCCATAGCAACAAAAATTAACACAGAACTAATTAAAACACCATAAACTCCTGTGTCACTGAAGAAAGGCTGGAAATTAGATTTTTTCACTGCAGTTAATCCCATTATAATATAAACTAGTAAGATTGTTACTTTCAGAAAAACAAGAAAATTTTGCATTTTTGATGATTCTTTAACTCCTAGAAGGTTAATAATTATAAATATAGTAACACTTAGTAGTTGGAAAGCGAAAGCAAGAATTGGAGTATTTAAAAAAGCTGGAAAAAAGATTTTTGTTTCTAAAAAGGATTTATGTCCAAAATTAAAAATTTCTGCAAAATACCTTCCAAAAGTCATCGCATATAAACTAACAGAAAAGCTATATCCAAACCATAATAAAATTCCAAGTGTCCCTGAAAAAAAATTAGATTTAAAAGCTTCTTTTGCGTAAATAAAAGCTCCCCCAGCTTTAGGATATTTGAGAGCTAAAAAAGTATAACTATAGGCCGTGAAAGTACTAACAACAGCTGCAAGTATAAAAGCTAAAAAAGCAGCAGGTCCACTTTTAATAATTACAAGACCTAGAATCGAAAATACTCCACCACCGATAAGTGCTCCAACAGCTATTCCTAGTGCCTCTTTTAGGCCTAGTTCTTTGGATAACTCTATCAGTGCTCCTTCTTTTGTATCCATAGAATCAACTATGTTCGCAAATATTTACGATTTAAGAATTTTGCGATAATAAAAAATAAAATAGAAGAATTCAACTTTTTATAGATTAAAAAAGAGATAGTGCAGTTTGTGAAAAACCACACTCTTAAAAGTTAATTCACAAACCAGCTATTACTAGTAGTATTCCTCCAATAAGAACTAGTATCACTGCTAGTCCTCCACCTATGATATCTAATATTATGAAAATTATCCCTGTAACTAATTCTTTAAGCCTAAACCTATCTATTGAAATTAACACTGTAATAATGCCAACAACAAACAAGATTATAGCTGTGATAATTGTATTTGCTATGTTTCCACTTACTGATATAGCTGTAAATAATGATACAATGCTTGAGAGGATGTCACCTAATAGCATAAGAACACCCAAGTGCGATCCATAATATTCCACCAATTAAAGCTAGTATTCTCCCCCACTTTGCTAAATTAGCTTTGTTTGTCATAGTATATTGAATTATAATTCAGTTATTAAAAAACATTTTTTAGAAATGGAATTATTATCTTTTTAGATGTTTTTACTTTTATGATTCCTTCATATGGTGTATAACTACGCTTGGATTCAACAACTTATCTCTAATTTTACAAGACAAAGGCCGTGAAAGAAAACTAAGAAATGATTCATTTTTTGTTCTACCAATTATTACTAAATCTGGTTCATCTTTTTCAAAAATATATTCTAGCGTGCTAAAAACATCATGTCCTAAAACTATTTTGGTTTTTAATATTCTACCAAATATCTCTTCATACTGGTTAACATATTTTTCGAATTCTAGGTTTTCTTTTTTAATTTCTTTTTCATTTACTGCTTGATCAAGAGGAATAACCTCAGGAACAATATTTACATGATAAACATTTATTGTGGCATTTTTTTGAGGAGCAGCTATTGCAGAAGCCCATCGTAGAAGAAAGGGGTCACGATTGGAGTAAGGTAGAAGAATAGCTATCTTTTTCATTTTTGTTGCTAGTTTTTCTAATTTTGGGGGAAAAACTTGCAAAATTTCTGCTTCGATGTTTTTTATTACTTGATTAGAAACGCTGTTAACTATAATTTTATCAAAAAAAGATGGTTTTCGTCTAGCTGCCATGATAACTAATCTATATTTATGTCTGTTCCAATATTCTATTACTGCTTTTGCAATTTGCTTGTTTTTAATGTAGGTTAAATCATAGTTTATTTTGTACTTATTGAGTTTAGCAAGATAGTTGTCTATGAAGGAATTTAATGCTCTTCCCACGTGAATAATATCTAATTTAGCCCCATATTCATGAGCAATATAGAATGCGACATCCATAGCTGTTTTTTCAAAACTTTTCCCACCAAGCGGAAGCAAAATTTTGTTCAAAGTAATAAAAAATTCATCTTGAAAATCAGGTTTTATTTTTCTCAAAGTTCTTGCTTTGTCACTCATTCATTGCTCCCAATATAGAACGGCTTTAATTTTATTTAAACTTATTCCTACATATGTAAGAATTGTTAAACTAACGGAAGAAAAACTTTCTTGTTTTCTGTTTGTAAATTTACACAGAATATTTAAATAAAAAAAAGAAGAATTAGGCTATTATGACTTCAAAAATTGTAGATCTGTATCTAGGAGGATTAATCTTTAATAAGACTAAAGTTGAGAAAATTGTTTCAGACAAATCAGTTACATGTCTATCTTGGATTGCAATACTAATTTACATGTTACTTGAACCCATTTTTTCGCTGATTTCAGGTAAGCCTGCAGGACATAGTGCTTTTGTTCGTTATACTAATCTAACTGGTTTCTGGCTGTTCTTTGCTGTTTTTATTAGTACATTTATAGCTACTGTTGGTTTTGCAATTATTTTATTGGTTTTTTTCAAATTATTTGAAGTGACTGGTGTTCTTATAAGACGACTACTAAAAAACCAAAGAAAGAGAGTAAAGAAGAAGCTAATGAAGCAATGCTAACTTTTTATGGTTTTATTCGAGTTGTAGCTGTAGGTGTAGTATGGAAGTATATCGGAGCAATAGGCGTTCTTTTCAGTGGTACTCCAAAAACAATAATAACAGGACTAGGTTTCTTTGCTTCACTGTTTAGCATGGGTTTTGCTTCACAACGTTATAGTAAAAATCAGTTATAACTGTAATCATAATCACAATTCTTACATTCCTAATTAGTTTTGAATTAGCAGTAATATGGAGTGATATTCTAGAAAAACTATTAGGTTTAACAAAATAAATCAATAAAAATTAATTTTACATTTTATCTTTACTTTTTTTAAAAAATTTGTTATTAAAAATGTTTGAGAGGTTAGATGTTCTCTCTAAGATCAATTATATGTTCTGAAGATGGTCCTGTACCAATTAAACTCACTTTAACCCTTGTTTCTTTCTCTACCTTGTCAATGAACTCTTGAGCCTTTCCTTTAATTTGATCAATTGAAGTCGCTCCCTTCAATTCAGGAAAAACTATATCGAATTTTGTTAGAGCTATTTGTGTTGCTCCATTTAATCTTACTGATTTTTTTGCAAGGTCAAAATTAAATGGTGCAGCTCTCCTGGGACGGCCTGTTACTGCACCGTATTCTACCCATCCTCTTTTTTCCATTTCTTCTAAGGATAGTTCTCCTGGAAGTTCTCCTTCTCCAACTCTAGTTATAAAAGCTTTCATCACCACTAATACTTCATCTACTTTTGTTGGTCCTACACCTAGATCAGAACAAATACCTGCAGAGCAAGTGTCGTGTGAAGTGACATAAGGATATGAACCATGATAAAGAGATAAAAAGGCTGCTTGACTTCCTTCAGCAATAATTGTTTCGCCAGATTCAAGAGTTTCATTCATTTCTAGGCTTACATCTGTTAGATATTTTTTTAATTCCGGGATATCTCTTGCTAACTTTAATATTCGCATTGCTCTATCCATATTAGCTGGTCCGCATCCACTTCCTGTTGTTCCAATTTTTCCAGATAAATGTTTGTCTTTTGTATCCATCTCAATATGCTTTCGTTCAATTATTCCAGATTGAAAATCAACCTTGAGTCTATCTTCAGTTTTTGTTTTTTTTATTTCTTGAAGTAGGACATTAGGATTTACTAGCACTCCCGCTCCTATGAGCAGTTTTGCTTTAGTATTAACGAAACCAGAAGGAACCATTCTTAACTTGTACTCAATACCATTATGTTGTATTGTATGTCCTGCGTTAGGTCCAGTTCCAGCTCGAGCAATGATTGAGGGGTAATCTTTTATTGCTAAATAAGAACAAATTTTTCCTTTTCCTTCGTCTCCCCAAAATCCTCCAGCTATAATTGTAAACGTCATTTGACCAAGAATAAATTTTTAATATTTTAAATTAATTGATAGCTAATAATTTTATTTTTTTTTAAACTTCAATTTTTTCATAATTTTTCTGATTTATTAAACTTCTTTTATTATTTTATTTTCATTATTTCTTTACAAATCTACGAAAAACTAATAAAGTTAAAATTTGTCTTTTAGATTATGTCAGCATTTGGCGTTGTCAAAATTGTGCTACTTGGAGACTATGCTGCTGGAAAAACAACTCTAAAAAGAAGTTTTATGGGTCTTCACTTAGACGAAGTTTATCTGAGCACTTTAGGGGTTGATTTAGCTTCATATCATTTCGTTGATGAGACTTTTGATTTAGAGTATCAAATATGGGATCTAGGAGGACAACCCGAATTTAAGACTATTCGTGTTCAACAATATAAAGGCACAGAAGGAGGGTTACTTGTTTTTAATAAATCAAGAATAGAAACTTTTGAACATTTGAAAGATTGGTTAGAGGAGCTTAGTAGCTCTATCAGCAATCGTATTCCTGTTTTTTTAATAGGAAATAAATCTGATCTTCTATCTCCTGAAGAAAATCTTGAATTCGACAGAAAAGCAGAGAAATTTATAGATGATAATCAACTAACTTATTCAGAGATTGACCTTAAAGGGTATTTTGCCACTTGTGCTCTGACAGGAGAAAATGTTAGAGAAGCTTTTTTAGCTCTTGGTAAAGAAATTATTAAAATAAAGAGTGATAGAATGCTTATTTAACAGTGAAAAATGTTGTTTTTTTTCCATTGTTTCCTCTATAATAAAACACAACATTCTTATTGATAATTTTTTAAAGCCTTATAACATTAAATATTGTGATAATTATGGCATCTTTCTTGGGACAAATGATTGTTTCTTTATTACCATTACTCGTTTTTCTAGGTCTCTATATCGGTTTTTTTATATGGGGAAGATTTGCAAATAAAAAAATAAAAGAACAAAGATTAGATGATGTATTAACAGCTTTGGAACTTTATAATGATAATCATGTAAGAAAAGATCCAAATGATAGGCAAGTAGAATTAAGATTACAGCTGAAGGACGAATTTCAAGTAAAATCTGCTTCAGCATGGATTATTCTTCTCCCTCGAACAAGTTTCCCTACAATGTTTGTAGATAAACTATTCTTTAAAAACAAAGACTCTTTTGGATTAGCAGCTAATTTTCATCATAAACCTAGAGTATTTTTTGAACTAATTCCATATAAGCTTAAGTCTGCAATTAGAAGAGATTTTGATTATTTAATTGAGCTAGATGATATTAATACAAAAGATGAGGAAATAAACAATAAATTTCTAATTAAAAGTAATAAACCTCAAGTAATTGGTCAATTTATACGAAGTAAATCTTTTATGAATATTTTACGCTCATATCCTAATGAAATACAATGGTTGAGCGTTAGAACAGATAGCCCTCATTTTGAGATGAAATTTAATTTTCCGAAGGAAAATATTGACCTATTACAACTCATAAAATTCTGTTTTCTTTCTCTAAAATTCTTTGCTAAAGTAACAGAATCAACAAAAAATCAACCTGTTCCTGTTATTATCCCTCCCAAAAAACTGACTGAAAAAGAAAAGGCAAAAAAAGAAAAAGAAAGACAAAAGGAGAAAGAAAGGATAATAAAAGAGCAGAAAAAAAAGCGTGAAAAAGAAGAGAAGGAAATAAAAAAGAAGAAAAATCAAAAAACGCAAGTTACTACTACAAAGAAAAAACGAAAATAAAAATGAGTAGTTTTTTTTGTTTTTTTCATTATAGTTTAAGAATTTTAAAGAATTTAAATTATAGTTTTAACTTTGATAAAAAGTGAAAAAGTAATTGAGTTTTATTGTTGAATTGTTATTTCATAAAGAACTATATTTTCAGGGGTTCTAAATGAGACTGTCACATTACCGTTATTAAACTGTAAATCAGCAAAACCAAAGTGGGTATTGTCAAAAAATAAGGAATTTTCAGTATAATAGGTTGGATCAAGATCCAAAAGGCCACCCATTGTTCCAACAATAAAATAATTTACTTCATTTTGATTTATATGTTCCATCTGATGATTATGACCTGAAAAAACTAAATCAACACCGTATTTAAAGAAAAGATCTTGAAAAGTACTTATCATATCTTGATTATCGTACCAAGGTATTCCATCATATTCTGTACTTGAAGAGTAATAGTATGCATGATTCATAACAATAATCCAGTCATCAGGGTTAAGACTCTTTAATCTATTCTCGAACCACTCTCGCTGTGCTCTAGTGTATGTTTCTGTTCCCCATTCTAGATCCAAAGTAAATATATGGATATTAGATCCAAAATCGTATTGGTGCCATAATTGTGAATCGCTTGAGTTATTGGGTGCATTTTGGGGATAAAAATATTCTTTCCAAAATTCTACTCCTCCAAACCAACCATCATGATTTCCAATTATATTGCGGTAAGGAATTAATGTAGTATATTTAGAGAAAAGCTCTATTTGTTCTTTATATAAACTGTCATCATTACCCATCTCCACAATGTCTCCTAAACAGAAAAATGCATTATATCCATTGTCTGATGAAGATAGTTGCTCGAGAATAAGTTTGGTTGCAGTAATATTATTGTCTTCTGCTCCTATATGGGGGTCAGAACTGATTGCAAAACGTAAATTCTCTATTGATGCAGGAAAGTATGTAAAATTATATACTTGACCTACTCCATTAATCTGATAGAAATACTGTGTGTTAGGAATTAAGTCAGCTAGAACGAAAACATGAGTTCTTGTTTTTCCTTGTTCTGTTATTTTGTTAGTCATAATTGGTGTGGGTCCAAAGAGGAGATAATTTGTCGAAGCTTTTTGTGTATAAAATATAACTGCTAAGTTTGGATAACCACTTGCTCCAGGTTGATCAATTATCATTAGTTCTGGAGCTTTATCACCTACATGGTGATAGGGTTTAAGATAGACCAAATACGCACTAGGTAAAATGATACCTGCTAAAACTAGTATATAAATATATTTTCCTGGTATTTTCTTTGGGATTTTAAGTTTTTTTAGCCTAATAATAAAATCTGAAATAAACCCAAGTGGGATAATTACTGCAACAAGGCAGATTATAATAAATAGTTTGGCTTGGGAAGGATTCCATTTGAATAGATGCATGTTTCTAGGTAATAAAACAACCCATACTACTAGTGCTAGTGTTGAAAACGACAAAATGAAGCTAACTAGAACAAAGTAGCGTTTTAGTGGTTTCCATTCTTGTATTAGTTCTTTAATTTTCATATAATCACTATTAAAGAAATTCTTCCATATCTTTTAAAAAAATTTAGTTACTTTAAAGTAAAATAAAGGAATGGAGGACCTGAACAAAGATTGAAATAATTTCTACTTATATTTCATTTTCTGAAGCAATGTTTAAAAAGGTTTATTTTTCAAAATTGTTGAGTTCAATTTCTATAATTTATTTTATTCTCTCTATTACATCTATTTCAAATATATTGATTAATTTAAAAAAGTGATAGTTGTGAAAATTATCTTAGATAGTTCATGTGATTTACCAGAAGAGTATGTAAAAAAATATGACATAAAAATAGCTCCTGTTTCAATTATAATGGATGGAAAAACATATCGCGACAGGTTTGAAGTAACTGCTGAAGAGTTTTATGCAGTTTTAAGAGAAAAGAGAGAAAATCTGCCAACAACTTCAGGAACAAGTCCAATGGAGTTTTATAATTGCATATTAGATTGCACCAAATCTGATAACTCTGTACTAGTAGCTACAATTTCTTCGAATTTATCAACAACATGGCAATCTGCAAATATTGCAATCAAACGATTCAAAGATAAATCAATTCATTTAATTGATTCTTTGTCTGGTTCTGGAGCTTTAGGACTTCTAGGTTTAGCTGCTTCAAAATTATGTGAAAAGGGAGAAAAAGATGAAGAAATTATAAGAAAAGTGAATGACATTCAAAAGAAAACTGTTACAATGGGTTATGTTGATGACCTTTATAATTTACAAAAAAGTGGCCGTATCTCTCAATTCAAATATTATTTATCCAATCTTTTAAATGCTAAACCAGTAATGCGAGTAAAAGATGGTTTTATTGTTCCACTCGATAAAGCAAGAGGAAAAATTAAAGCAATTGAGAAACTAATAAGACATTTATTTAAAGCAATAAAATCAATAAATGAAACAGATTTGGATTGTATGATTACTCATAGTGACGACCTTGAAACTGCAGAATACATCATGAATAAACTAGACAGTAAACTGAATTTTAATGAAAAAATAATTAGTTTTCTTACACCTGCTCTAGCTGTGCATTTAGGTATTGGAACGATTGTCGTTTCTGTTGCTCCTTCACCTTGATTTAATCTGATAATTCTTTAGCAACAAAATTTTTTGCTTCTACTATCACTTTATTGATATAGTGTGGAATATCAGAGGCCATTAATCCATCGCCGTATTCCTTTGATGCAAGTTCTCCAGCCCTACCTGAAATATATGCAGCTAAACAAGCAGAAACAAAACTATCTTCTAAGTTAGCAAAAAGGCTAGCTATTATTCCAGTTAAAACGTCTCCAGTTCCCCCTACAGTCATTCCAGGATGTCCCGTTGCATTAAGTTTTGTTATTTTGCCATTAGAAATAATGTCTATTTTTCCTTTTAGTAAGATAGTTACTCCCCATTCACTAGCTAGTTCTTGAACAATTTTTTTTCTTTCTTCTAATTTATCTGGGAGTTCTATTTGAAAAACACGATAAAATTCTCTTTTATGAGGAGTTATTATTATATGATGATTTTGTAGTAATTTTAACTCTTCAATACCTAAACTTGATAGAGCTCCTGCATCAATAACTAGTTTTCTTCTATCTTTAGATTTTAAAACTCTTGAAACTAGTAACCTAGTTTTTTTACTTTTTTTAGTACCTGGACCAATAATAAAGGTCGCTTTTCTAAACCTCATATCCTTAACTATTAGTTTAGCATCTTCTTCATTTAGTTCATCACTGCTTCCTGGAACTGTTATTAAATCTGGAGAAAAAGAACTTATTATCGATCTAACATTTTTAGGAGTGTATATGTAAACTAAATCTGCTCCTGTTCTAAAAGCACCTAAAGCAGATAAAACAGGTGCTCCAGTATAATAAATTGATCCTCCAATTACAACAACTATTCCATTGTCCCCTTTATGACTTTCACTTTCTCTTTCTGGAAGAAACCACTTTAAGTCTCCAATTCCTATATAAGTTTCTGCTTCTGGGGGAATACCTATATCTTTTACAATGATTGGAACTGTAGCAAAATCACCAGTCTTTATTTTATTTTTTCCTAAACAAATAATTTTTGCTGGTTCTTTAATGTATACAGAGTTATTTGATTCTGGATTATATCCTGAAGGAATGTCTATAGCTATTACTTTTCTCTTAAATTTCTTATTAAATGTATCAATTATTGAAAAAATAGGTTCTCTAGGAGTTCCCTTAATTCCAATTCCTAATAAACCATCTACTATCCAATCTTTATCTGAAATATTTTTGAAGACTGACGGAATATCATTAACATCTTTTATTCTAAACCATCTATTTTCTTCAAGAATATTTTTCAGTTTTTCATAATTTTTTTGGGAAGATTGAGAATTGAAAGTCTCTTTTTTGCCAACTAGGACTATTTTGCAATCATAACCATTATCAGTCAAATATCTCACAGCTACTAAACCATCTCCTCCGTTATTTCCAAAACCACAAAATAAGAAAATCTTAGAAGAAGCATCAATAGAAGGGATGTTCATTATTTCCTCAGAAATAGCTTTACCTGCTTGTTCCATAAGTGTCTCAATCGCTATTCCCATTCCAAACGCATTATCTTCATAAGCCCTTGTATCTCTAATTGTAAAGAATTTCTTTTCTCGGTACAAATAAATCAATAATTTTTATGCTAAGCTGTTTAAAAACTTTATTAGAAAAATCAAAAAAACAATTGATAATTGAAATAAATAGTTTTTTAAGTTTGATATCATGATAATCATTTTAAGACAATCAAAATTACTTCATCTTCTAACTTGCTAACTATATCTATTGCTTATTTTAGTAATAAATTTAAATATGTTAGACTTGCTTTACAAATTCTAAAGACCCTTGTTCTTTAATGATTTAATCAGCTACAAGTTATTTTTTTACTTAAATTTGAAATGAGTTGAAAAATTGGAAAGAGAAAAAGAAGAGAGGTTTTTTTAGTGAGAAAAGGATAAAAAAGAGAAGAAAAATAGTAGAAAGAAAAGATAAATTAAAAACGATCGGAGTATTTCTTCGCTTTATTGTGATTCTCGTTAAGTTCATTGTTTAATTTGTCTAACAATTTTCTAGTCCTATTGGTAATTTTTTTGTATTCTTTGAATTCTTCATTAAATGAACTTAATGATGATTGAATTAATTGCGTGTCTCCGCCATTTTCATTGAAAAAATTAATTGTTTTGCTGAGATTCTTAACTACAGTCCTAATTGTTTCAGTCTTAAACTGTTCTTTTTTATTGTGTTTTATTATTTCTTGAGCTGTCTTTACTGGAAAATCAAGTCCATCAATTTCCATCATAAGAACATGCCCATCTGCATAAATTTCGTCAAGAATTGAAAAAAGCGAACCAAGTGACGATAAATGTTTTGATACACCATTTTTTAATTTGTTTAAAGAACCTTTTTCTTTTAAGGTTTCGTTAATTTTTTCTATAATGATTGGTCCTAAATTTTCTAATTTGCTTACAGTATCATTCCATTTTTCAAAATATGTTTGAAATGATTCAATAATCGAGCCTGTTGCATAGGCTAGAGAATCTGTTCTTCTAATTTTGTTTTTCATTTTAAACAGCTCCTAAAAATTGTTTGATGATGAAAAAATGGTAAAAAATGAATGATATTTCAATCATCAGTATTGTTTACTCTTAATACTAAAAAAAGTTATCTACTTAGGAAAATAGAGAAAATTGAAGTAAAGTTAGAGATTATTAAAATAGCATATTCAAGTATTTCTACAGCTGAAAGGCTATTTTCAAATTGCTTTCTAGTTTGTTTTATTTGTAGTAGTCAGATAAAAAAGAATTTTTAACAAAAAATGTTAATAATCTAATACTTTTTTAAGTGACACTCATTTTTTCAACCATGCCTACTTCACTAACCCCTGAAGTAAAAGGGAAGGTTCTAGATGTTCAAATATATATAGCCCAAAGTGCAGTTTTAGCTCATAATATTCTATTTATTACAGAGCCAAAACCTGGTGCTGCATCACCCAATCATCCTTTTAAAGATACTAAAGCAGCAGATTTTCTTTCAGGAGCTAGTTGTCTTTTCTATCCTCTTTTTGAACTTTCCAAGAGAGGGATTCTAGTTGCACAGAACCATTTATGGTATGAAGATGCAGAACTCGGATATTTTTTGAAAAAAGGGGTTGAAGAGTCAAAGAAATGGGTGAAAGGAGAAGGAAACACAATTTTAGGTACTTTGCTGATGTTTTCTCCCTTAACTATTGGTGTAGCAAACTTTTATGCTACAGAAGGAATGAAAACAAATATCCCACTAGATTTAGATGTGGTAACCAAAATAACTGAAAATTTTCTAAAACAATCTAGTAATGTTGATTGTGAAAATCTAACTGATCTTTTAGTAAAATATGTTTCCAAGAACTTACTTACATCAGATAAAGAAGAAGATGATTTTACTTCTTTTCTTAATATTTACCAGTATGAAAATAACAACCTATACGAATATACTAAGTTTTATGAAGAACGAGATTTGATATTCTTTGAACTAGCAAATAGATATAAAATTACAATCAATCAAGGTTATCCATTCTTCAAGAAAATATATGAACAAACTGAAGATTTTATACAATCAACTTCTCAGACTTTTCTCTACCTCCTTTCTCTAAAGACAGATACACATATAGCCAAAAGATTTGGAAATGAAGTAGCGAAGGAAGTAAAAGCTAGAGCAAAGGAAATAATGAAAAAGGATGGACTATTTACTGAAGAAGGAAAAGAATTAATTTCACAATTAGACACCTATTTACGAAATTCAAAAGATAGAATAATTAATCCTGGTTCTATCGCCGATTTAACAGCTACTTCCTTGTTTATAGCTATTTTAGATGGTTACAGACCATAACTTATACCAAAATTTTTTTTTAACTTACATAAGAAAGTTAATGATTTTCTTTAATACATCTTCACTTGATTGCTTAGTCTGGATATTTGCAACAATATATCTGTTGACTAGATTTAGAACTATAGACGCAGAATTATGAAAGTTTAATAATTGTATAAGTGATTCACTATTGAATAAATATTCAAAACCTTTTGTAGAAGCTTGGAAAAGATCAAGTAATGATTTGCTTTTATTATCAAATTTTTCAAGATCAGCGCTTGCCGTTTTTGAAAAAACACTAATTTCTACTTCTTCGATATTAAAAGAATCGACAAATTTTTGTTTTATTTCTGCTTTTGTCATTATTTTAAATTTCTTTATACTTTCAAAAGCAAAAGCATTTAGTTTTCTCTCTGCTATTATATGAACAAAAGGAAGAATTATTGAGCTGAAAACATTGCCATTAAAGTTTATATGGTAAGCAATAGATGTAGATAGTTGAAATTGAGATTTAATTATTTTGTCTATACTTTTTCCTAAAACTTGCATTATTGTAAAATTATCAACATTGTAATTTGGAGAATCAGCCCTTACAAATAATGCTTTTCCCTCTTTAGAGAATATCCCCCAAGCTAATGGGTCATCTTTTTTATTTAATAGTTTATTAGCTAATTCTATTCCTGTGTATTGAAGGATGTTTTTGCATTTTTCTTGGAAAGAAGAGAATGTAGAAACATTTCCTCTGAAATTTTCGATATCTTCCTTGTGATCTTTGAAAAAGTTTGTGGCAATTAAATTTAGTATCTCTTCAGCATAGTCTCTAGGCATATCTTCCAATACTTGTACTACGAATAAAACAGAATTGTATTTCTTTAAAATAAATTGACTTTCTTGTAACATTACCCTAGAGATACTTTCTTTAGTTGTTTCCTCTGCAAATTTCATTAAAGCAGTAATTAGACCTCCAACTAAAGCTTCATCTTCTTTAGCATATTCTTTGTAATCAAAAACTGGTATTCCTTCATTTGTAATAATTAAGATTCTTTTTATTAACATCTCTATTCTCTAACCTTTTTCAAATTCAATATTTTTTAATGTTTTAACTAGTTCTTCCATTGTTGGAGGAGTACTAAGAATTTGTTGTTTTTCTATTTCTTTGTAAACATTAATAGTAAAGTCATCTATTGAGTTGATAGGCATTACTTCTCTAAAGAACGCAAAATCATGATGGTAAAGGGTAACAAAATAGTTTCTAAGTGAAGTATGTTGTAAAGAAATAGAAAAATTACTAGAGCCTATTTTTATTTTGTTTGGTTCTTCAAGGAGGAAGTCTTTTCTTTGACTTGAAAGCCTTAAAAGGATTGAAATAAAGTTTTTGTTCTCTGGTTTTAGTGTATCATTTGAGCAGAAAACAATGAATCTTCCCCTTCTTTTTTCTGCAAAGACAATTATAGGGTTATCATCAATAAAAGCGAGTGGGACATATTTCTTTATACCATTTTCTTTCAAGAAAATAGGGTCATCATTACAAGATATTTCAAAAGCTTTATGACTTGAAAGATTATTTCCCACAAGTTTAGTTTGTTTTGATATCTTTGGAATTCCATAATAAACTTTATTTGTTAAAGAAATTCCAAGCTCATCAGTAAAGGCTTCGAACCACCTTCCTAAATCCTGTAAATATTTTGGAGGAGGAATATTCAAAATAAGAGTTCCACCAACATCAATAAAATCTATAAGTTCTATAAATTCCTCTCGTAAAAGACGTGTTGTTGGCCTGTTTATAATCAAAATATGTGTTTTTTCTAAGTTTTTTCTTGTGAGTCCCCCTCTTCTAAATCTCCTACGAATTAAATTAAATTTAACTAAAGCTACATCTTCATCGATACTTTTGTATAATTCCTTAAGATCCATTTTTTCTTTTAAAGAGAGATCAACAGAACAAAGTCTTTTCATTCACTTCTTAATTATTTTTTATGCTTTAAAATTCTTTTGTGATAGAAAAACTTCAAAGAGATAGTCTGTTTGTTAAATCTGTCAATTATTAAGTTGATTAAATAAACTTATCAATATCTCTATTTTTGTTATTTTGAGAGAGATGAATGAAGAATATGAGATGGTACTAGCTAATGAAGATCTGGTTATGCTTCTTTTAGGAATTATAGCTTTCATTCTGGCATTTGTAGACTTTTCACAAGCAGCTTTCTCTTTTCCATCACTTGTATTATTTACACTAGGTTGGGGAATAGAAAGATTTAGAAGGAGACCACTGCCGAAGCAAGTTCTAAAAGCGAAACTGTTCTACCTTGCTCCTGTAAAAGTAATAAGAAATTATGTTTTATATTTGATAATACTTCTAAACAGTCTCTATTTGTTCAGGTTTGAAAAATCAAACTTTGAGATAAGAACAGGTTTAATATTTCTTTATTTAGCACTGATAATTGTTTCAATAGTTGAATTAGCAGGAAATGTGAGAATTCCTGATAATCTTATTATTATTCCAGAAATTGAGACAGAATCTGTAGAAGTTAAAAAGAAAAAAAGATTTCAAGTTCTATATGGAGCAAAGTTCATTACTTGGATAGTTTTTTCTAGTTTGATTTCAATAGGAATTTCTTCACTTAGCATAATATCAATAGTGAATTCGAATAATATAGTTGCAATTGTCCTCTGCTTCTTAATTCTGATACCTGCAGGAGCTACTTATTATTATCATTATTATGATGCATTAGTTAAAGAACATTCATTGGATGTTGATTATGTATTAAAGGCTACAGATTACTACTTAGAATCAGAATTACCAGATCTTGCTTATGAGTTACTTAATAGCTTTTTAGAAAAAGAACCAAACAATATAGTTGCTTTAGGAAAACTAGCTCTACTTTACTTAAAGGATGGAAAATACAAAAAGGTGTTGGAGACTACAGGTAAATCTTTAGCATATATTAAAGAGGAAAAGCTAGAAGTACCAAATACTAAAGCGCGAATGTATGTATTTAGAGCATTGTCTCTAAAAGCTTTAGGCAAATATGAAGAAGCTTACAAATCAGTGAATAAAGCCTTGACAATTAATCCAGATAATAAAGTAGCAAGAAAACTAAGGCGAGAATTAAGATCAATAGTTAAGAATAAACAAGTAGAGTGAACAAAAGTAAATTTTTTTTATGCTTTTCCTTTTTTTTAGTAGGGGAAAATGACATCAACAAAATTCTCAGAAGATAAAGAAGTAAAAGAAAAAATCAAATCTCTTGTTCCATTAGATAAAAAATTATCTCCAGTCTTGCCAAAAGATGTTAAAGGTACTGTCAAGTGTTACATTGATGGGTGCGAAAAACAGTCATACTATACACTTGGTGTGTTATTGCCAAGTGTTTGGTTTACTCAAGAAATAAAACAAAAACTAGTTCCTGTGATCGTAACATCTTGTTTAGAACACAGAGATGCACTAATTGACAATCTTCCAGAAAAAACTGTTTCTGTTATAATTCGTGATGTTTCAAGAGATTCTTTCGAAATTGTTTCTGATATGCTTAAACAAGCTTTAATTTCAAAAGAAGATGAATTAACAGTTTTTTATAGTTCTTGATTTTTAGGATTTTCTATTCTTTTTCCAATATTCTTTGAAGTTTTTTCTATTTCTACTTCTTTCAAAACTGAGGATAGCCTTTTTACCGCTTCTAGACTGTGAACAATTTGATCTAACCAAGAATAAATATCTCCTGGGTAAACTTGAATGTTTAAATTTTTTCTTATTTCTGTTGATATTCTAGTAGGGTTATATCCGTTTAATCTGTAGTTTACAATAATTTTAGAAAAAGTCTTTTCACCACAATCACAAAATGGTTTTTCAGGACAATCACATACAAATATCTCTTTAGTCCATTTTGAAAAAGTATCTAATATGAATGAGCTGGGTTTCCTATCTATACCCCACGATTCACCAGAATATAGGTCAAGAATTGCTCCTGAGAAAACACTAGTAGATATTGTTGACTTTAATAACCGTTCTACTTCTGCTTGTAATCTAGAAGATAAATAAGCAGCAGTGAAAGGTCTAATAGAAACAGCTAAGTCTAACACTAAATCTTCACTTTTGATATTTTTCTGCCTTCTCTTAATTTCTTGAACTAAACGTAAAGCAAAAGGAGGGGCTAAGAAAGATAGAGAAGTGGCTTTTCCTAATTTTGTAGGATAAATAGTTTTATCTTTAAATTCAAGCATTTCCATTTTTACTAAATTTTTTACAATGTCACTTAACTTGTTCGTTCTTCCAAGTAAGTTTGAAAATATCATTTTATCTCTTGAATCAATTTTAACTTTGGAAACAGCATTGATTATTGCGAGTACTTCTTCTTGCTCTTCTATTGTGTCTAAAACTGGTTCTACGGGTTCTATGGGCTGGGTAAGTAATTTGAACGCTATTTGCTCTTCTGTTAAATCTTGTCTTGAATAAATTTTTCTTCCTGGTTCTACTAATAAGTAAACTTTACCTTTATCATGAAACCCAAATCTTCCAGCCCTTCCTAACATTTGATGGAACTCTGCAACTGTTAACCATTCTACTCCCATAGCTAAATTCTCGAAAATAACTAGAGAAGCAGGAAAGTCTACTCCAGCTCCCAAAGCGATAGTAGTAACAACAGTAGAAAAAGCTCCTGTTTCAAATTTATTTTCTATTTTTTTTCTTTGTGAGTAAGTTAATCCAGCATGATAATGTGTTGCTCTAACTCCTTTTTTGGTTAATAAACTAGCTATCTTTTCGCATCCTTTCCTCGAATTTGTAAAAACTAAGGTCTGTCCTTTGTACCCCATTGAAGACTTTATTCTTTCTTCTTTTCTGCAGAGATCAACTAAAAAATTAATTCTTTGTTCTTCAGAATCAGTAAGGATTACATGTCTTTCTAGAGGGATAGGACGATCAGTATAAATTACAGGGGTAGAATTTAGTTCCTCTGCTAGTTCTTTAGGATTACCAATTGTTGCTGAAAGATAAATAAATTGAGCCCTAGGAAAAAGAGCTTTTAATCTAGTGATTAAACCATTTAACCTAAATCCTCTCTCTTTTGCCATTAACATCTGAATTTCATCTATACAAATAGTACCTACATTTCCTAATTCTTTAGCTCTTCCATCTCTAAGAACAAAATCAAGTGCTTCATATGTAGCAACAATAATATCTGATTGTAAACTCCCATCAACAATCGGTTTTTCAATGTCGGTTACTATTCTACTCATACCTACTTTAATTGAAGTTTTAAAACTGATTTTGCGATATCTTTTTCTAAAATGTTCGTATTTCTGATTTGTAAGAGCAACTAATGGAGACAAATAGATAAATCTCTTTTTTTCCTTTATAAGATTAGTAATCCCTGCTAGTTCACCTATTAGAGTTTTTCCTGAAGAGGTTCCAGCTACTATTAACAAATCTTTTTTTTCGAGTAATCCTGATTCTAGTGCAAGCTTTTGAGCTGGAAGAAAATTCTTTACTCCTTCTTTAATCAAAAGATCTTTGAATCTTGAAGGAATTGTTTTTAGGTCTTCTACTTTTAATGAAATATCTGGTTTAGAGGCTCGAATAATATCGAATAATGTACTTTCTTTGTCATTAATATTTGATTCAACACCCAAAGTTATAGAGTTTAAAACCTCATCTAGAGAACCTTTTCTTCGAGCTTGTTGTTCATAGAATTTTATTATTCCTGCAGAAAAATTGATTGAAGTTCTTTTTATTTCAGTAATTAACTCTCGTCTAATACACAATTTACAAATACTTTTCCCCTTAAAAAGAACATTCTCTTCTTCACCTAATTCAGTCCATCTTTGCTTATTTAAACAATATCTGCAAATATTAGCTACCTTTGGCTTTTTTATTTTAAAAGTGTTAAAATATTCAATAAATCCTTTCTGGTTAAAAGGAAGATCGCTTTTGTCTACAACCAAATATGATGCATTTTTTAGATCCTCTGTTGCTTCTTTAGGGCGTATATACTTTACTGTATTTCTTCCTAGTTTTAAGTATTTATAAACTCGAAGAAGATTTTTTTCGTAAATGAACTGAAGTCTGCAGTGTGAAACAGCTTTTTTGTCTTTTTTCCCAGAAACATGAAAATAAATTATATCTGTAGAAAGTTTTTCCTTATTAAAGTTAAATAAAACAGCTATATACGGCTTTGGAATCTTCATTAAAATCACAAAAATTGAAAAAATTAATTTTCTAAGAATTTATGTCCACATAAAGGACAAAATTTGACATTAATACTAACTTTTTCTTTACACTGTGGGCATTCTTTAAATAGTGGAGAACCACAATATTTACAGAATTTAGTTAGTTTTACTTCTTTTTTACAAGTTGGACACATTACTGTTTTTTTTCCCTTTTGAGTTTCTGTTCCCTTTACTGGAGTAGAAATTTGCTGTAAAGTTGTTGGAACATATTCTTGATATTTATCTGATGAAGGTGGATAGCTCTCACTTTTTCTAGTTTCTATTTTGCTAATAGTAAGTTTTGGGTCTATTTTATGAAGAAAATTTTTGATATTTGTGTTAGATTCTGTTGAAAGAGGTTTCCTTTTTTGGGCTAATAGAGCTAGTTTTAGAAACTCCACAACATCTTCTTGTTCTGCTCCACAATGAGGGCAGACCTTTAATGATTCTTCAATTTCTTCCCAACAACTTAAACATTTTTTCACTGCATATCGCCTAATTCTTCTGTTTCTGAAAAGTCTTACAAGCTTATAAAAGTAGCTATTTTAGTATTTTATTTGGCTTTTTTTGGCAGAGCTAGAATTATCGATAATTATATATAGAAAAATAATTTCGTTTTCAAGATACAAATGGCCAAGAAAAAAAAGATAAAGTGTAAGAAGTGTGGAGCTGAATGGTTACCAAATGAGGTTGAAACAAAGAAAGAGTGGAATATGATTAGTCCAATGCCAGATAAGGATGGAAACGTAACCATAACAAGAATGGCATCTTGGAATTGTCCTTCTTGTGGGAAAAATGTGACAGGAGCAAAAGGTAAAACAAAAGGCGAATTTAGAGTAGAAGATACACCTAAATATAAAATTGAACATGCTTTGGATTCTGGAAAAGAAATCGATCTTGAACAATTGGCTGAAGAAATAGGTTTTAAAGTTGAAAACCTTATTAAAATTATTCCTGCTTATATGAAAAAGAAGGGTCTGAAAGGGGAAATAAAGGGAAAAACATTCATTCCAAAGAAGTAGATTATTTTCCATAGTTTTCTTTTTTTTAAATATCAGAATGGCAAAAATTTTTAAAGAGAAAAATAGACAGACGTCTGAAAACAAAAAGAAACAATGGAGCAGATAAATTATGACATACACAGCTTTTGATGGGATAATCTCAAAAAATGGATGGCTTGTATTTTGGTTAGTACTCTTTACAATATTGACAGTTTTTGGTTTAATATTGGCATATTTGTATTTTAGAACGTCCCAAAATAGAACAAGAAAAGCTACAATATCTATAATACTATTTAATATTCTTGTTATAGCGTTTGAATTGCAGCTTATTTTTATTAAAATAAATGTTAATTTCTAGTTTTTTTATTTTTGTCTTTTAAATTTTTAACTTTAGAACTTTTTTTCCTATCAAGTTAGAATTTCAAAAAGGTTAAATAATCTAAAATGAATTAAGAACAAGATAGCTAGTTATTTAGTGGTAGAATGATACAATGAACTTCTTTAGTTATTTACCTTATTTAAACAGAGAAAATACAAGCTGGTTATTCAAAAAAAGTGAAAAAATAGAGGAGATTACAGATGAAGATTTCGTCTTTCAACTAAAGAAAGTTCTGAACTCTGAAACTCTAACTAGCTCACAAAAAAGGAAAATTTGGCAAATCTCAATGGAGAATTTGTTTTTTGGTGAAATGCATCGTAGTTTCATTTTTACTCCGACATCTAAATTTCTTAAAACAACAGATATAAAGACTGCAATAAACAAAAAACTCCAAGCAATAACTAAAGAAGAGAAGATGGCTTGTTCTCCTATATATGTATCAATGATGGAAAAAAAACCTTTACACTTTCTTATTTCATTCTCTCTCGAAAAAGCTACAAATTTTGAAAAATTTCTTGAGATTCCCTTAAGTAGACATTTGGTTTTTAATATCTTCCCTGAAAAAGGTTTTTGCACTTTTTGGCCGTTAGATAAGGATGTTAAACTTAAAGTTGCATTGAAATTAATTAATGATCTCTTCTCTGATACAAAAGAGATTAGAGTAAATGCTCTTCTATTACGCAAGTTTTCTACCCAAGATCAAATGAAAAGGATGGTTATTTCTACTCCTCCCGAAATAGCGGGTTTTTCTGGTTTAGATACAATAGAATTCTATGGTTCAGATGTGATGTTAGGTTTATCTGGACTAAAAAGAAGACATGATGCTAACGTGGAAAAAATTACTAGAGTTGGACCATTAACAGATTTAGAATCTGATAATATAAGGTTAAAAGCAGGGAAAGGTGTGCAAGTAAAAAATTATTCTGCTATTGATAAACTTCTTACAGTTGTTAAAACATAACCTTTATTTGTTCCGTTCTTTTCTCTTCCTAAAGGTAAACTTGAAAGAAAAGTATAGGCGTATCGAAAGTTTTTTTATAAAACTACTAAATGTAAAACAAAAAAGGAGTAAGATAACATGATTGAACTACTTCAAATAAGTAGAGGTGGATCTGGAGGCGTTACAGGAGCTAAAATTTTAGCTGAAGCTGCAATGTATGAAGGACTAGACTCACAAGCTATCCCTAAATATGGGGCTGAAAGAAGAGGAGCTAAAGTTGAAGCTTACGTTCGTTTTGACACATCCCCTATAAGGATACACAGTCCAGTCTACAACCCAACACACGCTATGGTATTAGATTCATCACTCATCAAGAGTTTAGAAATAGACAAAGTTAGTAAAGATGGAATTATTATGATAAATTCCTCTCATATTCCTGATTTTCTTAAAGGAACAAACAGAAAAGTAGCTTACGTTGACGCTACTAGTATCTCAAAGGAACTAGGTTTAGTCGTAAGTGGTTTCACTCTTACAAACGTAACAATGTTAGGTTGTTTTGCGAAAGCGACAGGAATAATAAAAATTGAAAACATAGAAAAAGCAATCGAGAAAACACTAGGCGCGAAAATTGCACCAAAAAATATCGAGGCTGCAAGACGCGCTTATGAAAAAACAAAGGTGGAAATAGCATGACAGAAAAAGAACCAAGTATGCCAATTTTATATCCAATAGAAGGAGCTGCAGGTTTAACTGGTGATTGGAGAACACAAAGACCAATCGTTGACCCAGAAAAATGTAAAATGTGTAATATCTGTTGGCAATATTGCCCAGACTTAGCAATAACTGCAGCAAATAAAGATGAAAATAAAGTGATTGTATTTGATTATACTTATTGCAAAGGATGTGGAATTTGCGCCAGTGAATGTCCTTTTGGAGCAATTCATATGGAAAAAGAGGTGGACTAAATGGCTGAAGAAGTAGTTATGTTAACGGGTAATCATTCAGTATCTGAAGCAGTAAAGAGAGTTAAACCTGATGTGATTGCTGCATACCCTATAACTCCCCAAACAGCAATTATAGAGTATTTAAGTAAACTAGTAGATTCTGGGGAAATGGATAGCCATTTTATTAGAGTAGAATCTGAACATTCTGCTTTAGCAGCTGTTGCTGGAGCATCATGGGCAGGAGCAAGAACTTTTACAGCAACAAGTAGTCAAGGATTACTATATATGGGAGAATGGGTTTTCTGGACAGGTTATGCCCGCTTACCAGTCGTAATGGCTGTTGTAAATAGATGTTTGGCTCCTGGGTGGAGTATATGGGTAGATTTACAAGACTCGATGGCCTTTAGAGACGCAGGTTGGATACAAATTTACAATAAAAATAATCAAGAGGTATTTGATACAACAATTCAATCCTACAAAATAGCAGAAAGTAAAGATATAGCTTTACCAGTCATGCCTTGTTTAGATGGATTTGTTCTCAGCCACACAAGTTCCAAAGTAATTCTAAGTGACCCTGAAGAGGTTTATAATTTTGTTGGAGATTATTCTGATCCAATTATCGAAATTGATACTGGAAAACCTTTTGCTTATGGTTCAATTGTTATGCCAGATAAATACAATAAAGATAGAAAAGATCTGATGGAAGCAATGGAAAGAGCTAAAGCTAAAATAAAAGCGGTAAATAAAGAGTTTTCTGAGACTTTTGGTAGAACTTATGGTAATGGTCTAATAGAAAAATACGGTGATGATGACGCTGATTTAACAATTGTTGGTATTGGTACAATGGCTGATGAAACACAACAAGCGATTGACATGCTTACTTCAGAGGGTTTAAAAGTAAATTCTGTCAGAGTCAGAACATTTAGACCTTTCCCAACAGAAGATATAATTGATATCGCTAAAAAGAATCATAAGTTACTTGTAATCGATAGGTCAGTAAGTTTTGGACATGAAGGACATTTGCAAATGGAAATAGAGTCAGTACTAAAACGAAATAGCATTGACACTCCTGTCATAGGAAAGGTGATGGGACTAGGCGGAGAAGACGTTCCATATACTCGTATCGCTAAAGTAGCGAAGGAGAATCTGTGAGGTGAAAAGAATGCCAACAACACTTAAAGATTTAATGAATAATCCTAAAGAAGCATTACTTAAAGGTCATTTTGCTTGTGCAGGATGCGGAAGCGCTTTAGCTTTTCGCCATGCAATAGGAGCAATAGCTGATAAAGCAGTTGTGGTAATTCCTGCTTGTTGTACATCAGTATATCAAGGATTTGGAAGAGGAGTAGCTTTTGACGTTCCAACAATAAATGTTGCTTTTGCCTCTTCTGATGCAGTTGCTGCAGGAATCAAACATGCAATGGAGAAAAAAGGAAAAGAAGCACATGTAGTAGCTTGGGCAGGAGATGGAGGTACAGCAGACATAGGAATCGCTACTCTTATTGGTGCTTGTGATAGACAAGATAACATACTACATATAATGTATAGTAATAATGTCTATAGTAACACAGGTGGACAAAGAAGTGGAGACACCCCTATTGGAGCAAGAACAACCACTACACCTTTTGGTAATAAAGCACAAAGGAAAATGGTTCCTTTCATAATGATGGCTAATAATGCAAGTTATGTTGCTACAGCTTCAGTAGCCTATATACCTGATCTTGTTGATAAAGTGAAAAAGGCAATAAGCTATGATGGTTTCAAATTCATTGAAATCGATGCTAGTTGCCCTGTAGCATGGAAATCAGATTCTGCTGACTCTATCAAAGTTGCAAGATTAGCTGTAGAAACAGGTGTGTGGCCACTGTTTGAATGGGACAATAAATCAAATAAAGCTGTCTTAAGTAAAAGAGGAAGCAAGTTTAGAAATAAAGAAAATAGAAAACCAATTGAAGAATGGTTAAATATTCAAGGAAGATTCAAAGGAATGTCTGATGAAGAGATTAAAAACCTCTATGCTGATGTTGATCGTCAATGGACTTTCCTCGAAAAATTCCTAGAATAATTTTTTTTCTATTTACCTTTATCGATGTTTTTTAATAATGATTAGTAAATTTAGTATTAGTGTCTAACTTGGATAATAATTCTAAAACTGAAGAGCTCTACAGTATGATTGTAGGTTTTATTGAAAGCGCAATAAAGCTAAAAAGCCTACCAAGGCAAGGATGGATTAGAGTAGGTATTCCGCTATCAGTAGTTGAAAGTGTAGCTGATCACTGCTACAACACAGCAATGTTGTCTTTACTTTTAGTAGACCTACACAACGAACTTTACAAAGATGAACAACTTTCTTCAGAACTAGTGATGAGAATCGCTATTGTTCATGATTTACCAGAATGTAAATATCAAGATTTTGATAAACAAGTAGAAATCTTGGTTGGAAAAGACCATTACCTAGAATTTAAGACGCAGATTCTAACAAATGCAAGCAATGAATTACTTTCACTAATTCTAAATGAAAATGTGAAAGAGTTATGGAAAAAAACATTAGATGATGTTATTGTTAAGTCCTCAAGAGAAGCTAAATTTGTTAGCTATGTAGATAAATTAGAAGTAATTGTTCAAGCCTTAGCCTATGAGAAACAGGGTTATAACCCCAGAATTTTTGATGAATATTGGAACACTTCGTTAGACTATCTCAGTTCTTGTACTTTTGAAGTGATAAACAACCTTATTCCTCAATTAAAACAAGCTAGATTGCAAAACTTCTAGTTTTTTTTAAATAAATTAAAATGCACTTTTTTCCTTCTTAAATAATTTTAAATAGCAAAAAAGTTTAATAGTTTTAGATAAAATTTACTTTATAGCTAATTATAACAATTGATGATGAAACATGGACTTAGAAGATAAATACAACGAACTTCAAGTTTCTCCTTTTAATATCCCTTTTCTCCGTGATTTAGGAATTAAAGTTGTTGCTATTGTAAACTTCGACATACTCTTCGGTCCAGTCTGTTTTTTGAAAGAACTTTCTAGTTCATCTTTCGGTAAGAAATTAAAAAAAGTTGATATGTTAGCAGAACTTTATACAGGTTTTGCTAGAACTGATATTGATGTTATTACTACTCTAGATGAGAAGGTAATTGTGAGCAGTTACACAGAAAAACTGGAAACAAGTGAAGTTACGTCTCTTCTTTTCCTTGTTTGTGTTCCTTCTGCTGATACTGAAAAACTGGTTCAATATTGTCGTTCTCTAACAAAGAGAATAAAGGGAGAACCTGAAAAATTTAATTCTGCTTTATCCTTTATTATTGAGCAAGAAAGAAAGAAAAGTCATTCACTAATTATTGAACGAAATGGAACTAGAATAAAAGGATTGAATATTAATGACGCAAGTATTGTGTCAGGTAATGAGTTCTTTAATTTCAATGGTTTTTTATTTATTGATTATAACCGTGCAGAAGTAGATGGAAGATTTTTCCCAAAAAGAGTAAATGAAAAAAAGGTTGATTTTAGAGCACTTGTAAAGTTTATTGACACTCAGAAAAATGAAGCTGAATTATCTTTTGGAGAGTTAATCACACTCTACTATAAGGGGTTAGAACTGCTCATTTACTTGCATAACACTGGAGCAATTATGGTCGGAACAAAGAAATTGAGATCAAGGATTAATTATAATTTTATCAATAAATGGTTTTTCAATTTTTTTGATGTTTATTTAGGTGTTCATGGAGTTCCAGAAGAGAAAGGAACACTAGAAACTCTAAAATATTTAGATAGAGAAATCTCTGGAGAACCTAAAAGATTCATTATTTCAGAACTTATAGATTTAATGATTAATTCAGAGAAATCCACTCCAGAACTTTTAGTTAACCCCTCTTCAATAAGAAAGAGAGGGTGGATAAGTTTAAGGACAGAATATGAACTCTTCTTGGAATATTTAGGACTTTTCAATGGAGAACTTTCAATATATAAAATTTCTCAAGAAATGTCTGTACCCCTTTCCAAAGTTGTAGAGTTTATAATTTTTCTTAAATCAAGAAACTTACTTGAAGTTTATAAGAAAAAAAGATAAAAGAATTTTTATAGTTTGTCGAAATTATTATTAACATTAAAAAAACTTGAAAGTGTAGTATTATGAGCAGATTTTCTCTTAAACTAGAAATATCAGAACAAGAATTAAATAAAAAAATAGAAACTTTGAAGAAAATATCCGCTCTTATAGCTTCCAAAATACTAAAAGAACTGAAAATTTATGATTTACTTCAGAGACCTAGATCACCTGAAGAAGTTTTCCACATGAATAATTATGTAGGGCTAGAAAAAGATTTTCATTACATTTTTGAAATTTTAGCTGATATGAAACTCCTAGAAAAACAAGGAGAATTTTATCAAGAAGGACCAACAAGAATTAGTTTAGAGAAAAAATATCAAAATGAAATATTAGAAGAAAATAATGATATATTTAATTCTATAAACTACCTTTTTGAGAAAATAAATTCAAAATACATAAGCATCTTGAAAGGAGAGCAAGGAAAATTAAATACTAAAGAATTAATAAATTTTCTAGATTGTTTATATGGCTCAGAATTCGTATTTATGATAAGAGAACTGTTTTTTAAACAATTAACGACTAGAGTAAGCATTTTCTCTGAAACTACTAAATTAAATATTTTAAATTGGGGAGTAGGTTCAGGATATGATGCAGTACACATTGCTGATTTTTTCGGTTTAAGAGCTTCAATTATAAGTATTGAACCTGACAATGAAGTTTACAGAGGAAAAGTATTACAAGATTTGTATGAGATTTATAACCTTGATTTTGTTGAAAGATCTGACCTAGAAATTTCACTTTTGTCTGGGACTATTGATCTATTCTTTGGAACAGGAATATTCTTTTTTGAAAATTTTTCTGATACGGTGAAAATTATTAAGAAATTACTCAAAGATGAAGGGTTCTTTGCCTTGATTATTAATAAGAATATAGACTTAGCGACAAAATGGGTTTTCTCATTATTTGATAACTATAAAGTTACAGAAGATACAGACTCCCTTATAGCCAAATTCAAACATAATGGTTTTTCTAGAATAAAATACGTGGGTTTGAATGACAGTTTTGTATTATTGCAAAAATAAAAAAATACAAAATGAAATAAAATAAAGTAAAAAAATATTAAATTAATTTTTTATTCTATTTCTTTTTTGATTCTCCAAGTTTAGATTTTTCAGCTAACTCTGGAATTATTTGTAGAAAAGGCGTAATTGAATTTGCAATTGTTGAAAATGCATCCTCCTTAGAGCCTGTAACTATCATTTTATCTATTTCTAAGTTTTGGTAAATCTCTGGTAATCTTGAAATAATCATTTCTTGGAAGAAGCGGTTATCAGCTTTTGCTAGAGCTTGTATTCTTGCTAAGATACCTTCAGCTTCTGCTTTTCTAGCTTCTAAAATCATAGCTGCTTCACCTTTTGCTCTAGATTCTAGTTCAAATTGCTTTGCAGCAGCCATTCTACGGATTTTTTCAGCTTCAACGTCAACCTCTGATGCAATTTTTCTGTATTTCTCTGCATTAGCTTCGATTTCAACCTTTGTTTGATAGGTTTTAGCTTCTACTTCTGTCCTCTTCTTTTCAAGTTCTTGAATCTTTATTTCTCTGTCTTTTTGTTTTGTTTCGATGTCTAGCTGTACTCCTTGTCTCTCCATTTCTACTTTTCGTTGAACTTCTAAGTCTCTAAGTTTAGTGGTTTCTTCCATGTCTGCTTTCTTTAATCTAGCAAGTTTTTCTTGTTCTATTTTCATAATGGCACTGACATTATCTTTTAATTTAGGATCTATAATCTCAATTTCTCTAATTTCAACGCTTTCAACTATTAAACCCCAATCTCTTGTTAATGTGTGCAATTCTTTGATTACTGACTCAATTATTGCTTGTCTATCACGTATAATCTTTTCTAGTTGCATATTAGCAGTAACAGTCCTAATAATAGATTCTGTAGCATTTTTGATTATATTTTCGACATAAGCAGGAGAGGCTTGGTCCCATACAACCCTAGCAAAAGCAACTTCTGGGTCAACAACTCTCCAAAAAACAAAAGCAGTTACTGATATCTCTTGAAATTCTCTGCTAACTACTTTTTCTTTTGCTTCCAAAAAAGTAGATTGTGTAGTTACTGGAATCGTTCTAATCTCATCGATTAAAGGTAAAACCACAGCTTTTCCTCCTTGTCCTGCTCTGATAACCTTTCCTCCACGAAAATGAATGACGTAAAAACTAGTATCGAATCTACGATAACGAGATGCGTAAAACATCAATCCAAGAACAACTAAAACAACTATTCCAATAATTAAATAAACATACCATGCGGCCATTTTTCTTTCTCCTCAGTTAGATTCAAGATGTGTTTAGTAATACACTTTTTTAAAGGTATTCAAATAAATGGAGTAAGCAAGGATTTAAAAAATTAAAATTTTATTTATTTTCTTTTTTCATATCCTTTTTTACATTTATTTTAAAAATAATTTTACTTTAAAAAGAAAAAAAAAGAAATTTAAACTCTATCTACTAAATAATTGTTGTTTTTAAAAGCGACTATTCTTACTTTTTCTCCTTTCTTGAATTTATCAAAAGGACTAAAGGTTTTAGCATGAAGTTTTGTTAACCCTATGTTATGCCCTAAGTCAACTACAATAACTCCTCCTTTAGAATCAACTGAAACAAAAACATCAGCTATTTCACCAATAAGCTGTTCCCCCTTTGGAATAGGAATAGAAGTAGTTGCAGAAAGTTTTTTCCAAGTTTTTGATAAAATCCAGGCTAAGAAGTAAGGGACAATAAAAACACTCACTATACGAATAATTCGTAAACTAAGATAGTCAGAAGAGATTCGAAGTGTAGAAACTCCTAAAATGCCAAAAATAAGGAAATAGGTTGACATTAAGAGAAATAATGGCGCTGAAGAACGAGTAATATCAATACTTTCAACCACAGCACTTGGAGTTTTGTGAGGTGCAAGGTCAGAAACATCGCCACCATCACTGGGAACTTCATGATCTCCTATATCATGACTTATATCGTGTCCTCCTATATCATGACTTATATCGTGTCCTCCTATATCATGACTTATATCATGTCCTCCAAAAGCTTCAGTGATATTTTCAATATTGAGGACGAATGAGAGAATAACAAGTAATGTTCCACTAATTAGTAAAGCTAAAGCTATATTCCATAATATTGTTTCAAAATTAAGTAAAAATTCTGGATTCAATTTCTTCTTCCTCTTTTTCCTTTTTGAATAAAAATAGGACATGGTGATTTAAAAATCTTGATAAATAAATTTTATTAAAAAAAAAAGACTGATTTTTGAAAAGCATCAAAATGAGTTAAAATAAAAAAGTTCATTTGATACATACAACTATTTATCTTAAGAAATAATACACTGGATCTGACTTAATTGCATTCTCTAAATGTATGTACAAAAATTTTGGAAGAAAACGGTATAAGCTATTCAATATACAACCTTGATTCTGATTCATTTAATATAATAGATTCAAAAGTAAAAAAAAGAATAGAACAGGTAAAACAAATTGCAGAGGATTTAAAATATGTAGTAGGAATAATAGGCGGGTTTGTTCGTGATTTGTTGCTGAAAAGACCAAGTAAAGATGTTGATTTTGTGATTATTGAAGGTGAGCTGGAAAAATTAACAGAAGAGATTTCAAGAAGATTAAATGCAAAAAAAACTATTATTCACAACCAGACCCTAACTACACAGATACGTTTTAGTGACGGAATAATATTTGAGTTCAATGCACCTAGGGTAGAAAGTTATGAACCTTTATCTCGTATTCCAAAGGTAAGAAGAGGGACAATAATAGATGATTTAACAAGAAGAGATTTCACAATAAACTCTCTTATTCTCTTTGAAGATAAATATATAGATATATTTGATGGAAAAAAAGATCTACTTGAAGGAATTATCAGAACTACAAGAGAACCACCAATCGTTTTTGCAGAAGATTATTTGAGGATTTTTAGAGCACTAAGATTTGCATGCTTATTAGATTTTAAAATAGAAGAGAAAACAAAGAAAGGAATAATAGAGAATGCACATCAACTTAGTTTTGTAGCCAAAGAAAGAATAATTGAAGAAATAAGATTAACAGCCAAAAAGAATGTAGTTTGCTGTTTTAAGTTAATGACGGAACTAGCAATAATTCATCCTCTTTTCCCTGAATTGAAAAATGAAAAAATAAGTGATGAGCATATAATTTCTTTAAAATATGAAAAGATAGAAAAAGAACTAGAGATTATTAAACAACAAAAAGAGATTGAATATTTCCTTTGTTTTTTTGCTTTAATAATGAGAGAACAATTTATTGAAAAAGAAAATTATCTGTCAAGAATTAAATACGAATTAAAAAAATTCAAATTCTCAAAAAAAGAGATAGAAAAAATTTTAATGATTGTAAAATACTCTAATATTCTAGTACACCACACTTTTTACCCAGCTTCAAAAAAAGAGTTAAGATTATTATTAAGAGAAATATTTGAAATAAGAAAAGAAGTTATAGCAATAAATATCGCAGAAAATAAAATCCTAAAGAAGAAGAATATTCATTTAGAAAAAATAATAGAAGAGTTAAGAGAACTAAGTAAAGATGAAGAACTAATTTTTATAAAACCTGCAGTAAGAGGGGATGAATTAATGGAATTAGGAATAAAAAGAATGGAAATAAACCAATGTAAAGAATTTTTAATACATGCTTTGATGGATGAACAGCTAGAAAATACAAAAGAAGAATGCATAAAATATATTAAACGATATTATCTGAAGAATCAGTAGTTTAAACAAAAATATGTTTTCTATGTTTTTTAAATTAGTATATTAAACCTCTAATCAAAAATGAGATTTTCTGTTTTAAAAAATCCGATAACTTTTAATAGAGTAAATACTTGGTTTAATAATATGATTAAATATCAATATGATATTTCCAACTACTTAGCAATTGAAACAGCAGGAGGAGTAGATTGGCACCCAAATGAAACAAAATTAGTTTTTTCTTATAATGCTCCTGGATTATTTCAAATATTTGAAACAAAAGTAAAAGAAGGAATAACAGGAAATGCGATTCAATTATCATCAAGCGAAAATCGTAGTACAGATCCTTGTTTCTTAAGTGATGGTACAATAGTTTTTCATAGAGACTTTGGAGGAAATGAGAATTTTCAACTCTTTGTTCTTACTAATTCAAATAAGGAACAGAAAATAACTTCTGATTATAATGCTAAACATGTTGTTCTATTTGTTTCAGAAAAATACCTATACTATAGGGCAAATGTCACAAACAAATCCAAATTTGAAATTTTCAGGCAAAAAATCCCTGTGTTATATAATCAGCCTGAAAGGATTTTTTCTCCAGATAAGGGATTACCTGTTTCTATACTTACTGAAGACGATAATTTGTGTGCTATTGTTATTTCCTATGGCAATACAAATGAGGAAGTAATATTACTTGATATTAGCGCAGAGAAAGTAAATAATTTAACAGAATCTCTCAAAAATGAGAAAAAGGAGACTTATCGTTGGGAGACTGTTCGTTGGATAGATGACTCGCATCTTCTTGTGGCAACTGACTTTAAAAATGATATTAACAGATTGGGTATCCTAAGTACTAATGGTAATTTTAATGAATTAAACAATTTAGAACAAAAATACGAATTTAATCTTGCTACCTATAGGAAAGGGAGTAACAAAACTTATTTTTCTGTTAATAAAGAAGGGTTTGATGAATTATTTTGTTGTGAATTTACAACTAAAGGGGTTAAGAATTTAGAAAAAATAAACCTTCCTGCAAAGGGGGTAATATTCTATGGAGACACAAGATCGTTTTCTAGAGCTATATCTTTGTCTCATGACTGCAAATTCTTAGCTATTTCCTTTTCTTCATCAACAATTCCTTCATCACCGTGGCTAATTGACTTAGAAACAAAGAAAGTATGGCCTGCAATTGATGTGAGAACTGCAGGAATACCTTTAAACTCTTTTGTAGGATGTAAATTGGAAAGATTTTCTAGTTTTGATCAATTGTCTGTTCCTTACTTTATTTACTATCCTACTAAAGAAAAACCAAAAAGTGGTTTTCCTGTTTTGATACTTGTTCATGGTGGACCAGAATCTCAAATAAGACCTTATTTTAATCCGGTTATACAATTTTTTGTTGCTGCTGGATATGTTGTAGCAACGCCAAATATTAGAGGAAGCTCAGGATATGGAAGAAAATATATGGATCTTGATAATGTAGAAAAAAGGTTAGATTCAATAAAAGACATTGCATTTCTCGCTAATGAATTAAAAAAGAATGAGAAAATAGATCCATCAAAGCTAGTTGTCTATGGAGCAAGCTATGGAGGATTTGCAGTTTTATCTTCTTTGACAGAATACCCTGATATATGGGCTGCAGGAGTGGATATTGTGGGAATATCCAATTTTGTTACTTTTCTACAAAATACAGCTAGTTGGAGAAGAAAATTGCGAGAAGCTGAATACGGTAGCCTTGAAAAAGACTTGGAAGTACTAAAATCTATTAGTCCTATTAACAAAATAGATAGAATCCAAGCTCCTTTGTTTATTATCCATGGAGACAATGATGAACGTGTTCCTCTATCTGAAACATTACAAATGTATGAAAAAATGAAACAAAAAGGATTGAATGTGGCTCTTCTTCGTTTTTCAGATGAAGGACATGGAATAACAAAATTACCTAATAAAATCAAAGCTTATACTAAAATCCTTGAATGGTTAAATACCTTGCTGAAAAATTAACCTTTCATACTTTTTTTCTTCTACTACTTTTATGCTTTAGAAATTGATTATTTTTTATGCTTTAAGCGGAAGACTTAAATTTCTTTCGTTTTTATACATTAATGTTATATGACCGTTTTAGCCGCCTAAACGGCAGAATACGAGTTTTTTTATTTGTTTTTTTAAAAACTTTTTCCAAAACTTTTATATACTATAATCGCAATTTAAATTACGGACACCTAAAGTGGTTATGGCAGATTGGTTCTCTATTTTAGCTAGGAGAAGAAAGTAAAGAAGAGGAAAGAATGTACTAGGGTAGAGGAAGGATTCAAACATTAGTAGAATAATATAGAGAATCACACAGAAGCTTTAGTGTTTAAATAGGTGATAGAAAGAATGAGTCATAGTAATTCATCTAGTGGATATGAAGAGGAGCAAATAACATGTCCTGAGTGTGGAAGTACTGATGTGGTATTAGATCAAACAAGAGGAGAGCATATTTGTAGAGAATGTGGAACAGTAGTGGAGGACAAGTTAATTGATGATGGGCCAGAGTGGAGGGCATTTACTGCAGAAGAGCGTTCAAAACGTTCAAGAGTTGGTTCTCCCACAACAATCACAATTCATGATAAAGGTTTAAGTACACAGATTGGATGGGAAGACAGAGACGTTTATGGTAAAAAATTATCTCCTAAAAGACGTGCTCAAATTTATCGTCTTCGTAAATGGCAAATACGAACAAGAGTGCATAGTTCAATCGATAGAAATCTAGCTTATGCAATGTCTGAACTCGATAGATTAGCTTCTCAATTAGGACTTCCTAGAAGTGTAAATGAAACAGCTGCAAATATATATAGAAAAGCAATTGAGAAGAGACTGATCAGAGGACGTTCAATAGAAGCAATGATTGGTGCTACAGCCTATGCAGGGGCAAGAATAAGACGTGTTCCCCGGACTTTAGATGAGATAGCTCGCCATTCCAGAATTTCGAAGAAAGAACTGGGAAGGTGTTACAGGTTAATTATTCGTGAGTTGAATATTAAAATACCTTTAGCAAACCCAAGAGATTATATTGTACGTTTTGCTGCAGAATTAAGATTGAGTGGGAAGACTTCCCAAAAAGCTGTAGAATTGTTGGAAAGAGCTAAAGAGCACAATTTAACAGCAGGAAAAGATCCAACAGGTTTAGCTGCTGCAGCAATCTATATAGCTGGAATCACAGAAGGAGAACGAAGAACTCAAAGGGAAATAGCTGAAACTGCTACTGTAACAGAGGTTACTGTAAGAAACAGGTACAAAGAACTTGTTAGAAAATTAAACATAGAAGTAACAATATAAAAGTACAAAACATTCATAATATGTATTTGCTCTTTTTTTCTCTCTCTTTTTTCAAAGAATTTAATAATATAGTTGATTTTCTGTAAATGAGCTTTATGACTGAAGAAAATAGAATAGAAAAAATAATAGATGTTTGTCTCCGTCGAGGTTTTGTTAATCAATCTGCTGAAATTTATGGTGGATCTTCTGGTTTTTTTGATTTGGGGCCATTAGGAACTCTAATGCGCCAAAAATTGGTGGATTTTTGGAGACAACTATTTGTACTTGATAATGATAATATCTTTGAAATTGATGGTTCTTTACTCCTTCCTGAAAGCGTCTTTAAAGCTTCTGGACATTTAGACTCCTTTGAAGATCCTCTAATTCAATGTAAAAGTTGCAAATCTATGTATCGTGCAGACCATATAATTGCTCAGAATACAGGAATAAGCGCTGAAGGTTTGTCTTTAGAAGAACTTGATAAAATTGTTGAAGAAAATAAAATTGTCTGTCCAAGTTGTAAGGGAGAACTTGACAAAGCAAGGCAGTTTAATTTAATGTTTAGTACTGGGATTGGGCCTGTAAGTGGTAATAAAGGTTACCTTAGACCAGAAACAGCACAAAATATTTTTGTTAACTTTAAACGTTATGCCTCCTTTATGAGGAATAAACTTCCTTTTGGAATTGCACAAGTCGGTAAATCTTTTAGAAATGAGATTTCTCCTAGGAACTTTCTCATAAGAGTTAGAGAATTTGAACAAATGGAAATAGAAATGTTCTTTGATCCAGAAATGGCAAATAAGTTTTCTCTTTTTGATTTTGTTGAAGATGTTGAAATTAACATTGTTACAAAAGAAATGCAAGAAAAAGAATGGTCCAAACCTCTATCTATGAGTGTTAAAGACGCTGTTGAAAAAAGAATAATACCTAATCAAGTTATGGGTTACTTTATTGCTATGGAGAGTGAAATGTTACAAGCATTAGGTATCCCTAAAGAATCATTCTGGTTTAGATTTATGCTACCGCATGAGACTCCACATTATTCTGGCGGTAATCTTGATCTTGAAGTAAAACTGTCTATTGGAAACGTAGAAATAATAGGGAATGCCTATAGAACTGATTATGACCTAAAGAAGCATCAAAAAGCTTCTAAATCTACTTTCACAATAGTGTCTAATAACAAGAAAGTTTTACCCCATGTCGTAGAACCATCTATGGGTGTAGGTAGAATACTTTATACAATTTTGGAATACTGCTATAGAGAAGATGAAAGTAGAACTTGGTCTTGGTTCAAATTTCCAGCATCAATAGCTCCGATTGAAATAGCTGTTTTTCCATTAATGAAAAAAGATGGACTTGCAGAATATGCTCAAGATTTACATTTAGACCTTAAGGACGCTGGTTTTGTTTCATTTTATGATGATTCAGGAAAAATAGGAAAAAGATATGCACGAGCAGACGAGATTGGGATATTATACTGCATAACTGTGGATTATGAAAGTTTAGAAAAAGATACAGTAACTATCAGAGATAGAGATTCAACTAAACAAGCAAGAGTACCCATTGAAGACCTTGAAGATGTTTTAGATGCACTTTTAGAAGAAGAATTAACCTTTGAAGAGCTATTAGAAAACCAGAAAAATAACTAATAGAGCAATAAACTTAAACCTTAAAAACAATGTAATAAATGTCAAATTGAATTATAGAAAGTGAGTAGAATGACCAAATATATCTGCCAAAATTGTAAAACAGAAATCACACCTAATGATTTAAGACTTCTTCCAGGTGTAAAGTGTCCTAAATGCAGTCATAGAATATTAATTAAGAAACGTTCTCTTATTGCCAAACCAGTAAAAGCAAGATAATCTTCTTTTTATCCTTATTTTTTTATTTAGTCTATTTAGTCTATTTTTTATTATAGAAGTTCAATGACTTCAGCTTTTACTAGTTTATCAGAAAGAACATCAGTTATTTTGACTTTTGCTATTCTTTTAATAATATCACTTTTATATTCAATACTTATTGCAGGTCCGGCATTGATAAAATAACCTATGTAAGTATTCTCTCTTTTGAAATCTCTCTCTGAAATAATAACGGTTGCAGTTTTTCCAACCAATTTCTTCTTTTTTTCTCTATTGAATGAAATTATAGTTTGTTTTAATTCTTCACGCTTTTTATGTAAGAGATATCTTTCAGGAGGAGAAAAAACTTTCATTTTGGTAAAAGGGCTGTTAGGAAGAGCTAAGTATTTGTAAACTGTGACTTTATCAGCAACAGACCATAAATGATTTCTTACTACATCGATTGTTTTTTCTAAAGCTAAAACTGTTTCTCCTGGCAAAGAATGAATGAGATAAATTTGTGGTCTTAAACCTGCCTTTGTTAATAGTTTAGAAGCTTCTATTGCTTTTTTTGGAGAAGAAGGTCTTCCTAATTTTCTACTTAGATCTTCATCAAAAGTTTCACAACCTATAGATATTGGAGTGTTAGGAAGATATTTACCTAGAATTTCAACTACTTGTTTATTTACTAGGGTGGGTTTGACATTTTCAATAATAATAGACCTATTTGGCTTTTCATCTCTTATTTCAGCTAGTTCAGAAAGAAGTTGTTCAATTGCTTGAGTATTAGGCTCAGGAAAGGATGCAGAAACAACACCACCATCTTTTCCTCTCATATAATCTAAAAACCCAGGTGCAGAAAGAACTATTCTATTTACTCCTAAATTGAATAATTCTCTAATCTCTTTTACAATTAGCTCGTGAGGGCGACTAACTGGGGCTCCAAAAGTTGAGGGGACACTGCAAAAGCCACAACCTGGAGGAATATTAGCTGGGCAGTCTACTAGCTCTACTTCTTTCTCTTCAGAGTCAGAACAAAACCCACAATCAGGACATAGACCTTTTTCCCGCACTAATGTTCCTCGTAGAAAGTTTGAACATCCTCTAACAGTTTCTACATAAACTCTAGCAAACCAGTACTCTTCATAGTCTGTAATAGCTCTGGTAGAAGGATAATAATTAAAAATGTAATAGTCTGTTGATCTCTTCTCTTTTAAAAGATAAAACCTTCCAATTTTTTCTATTACAAACTGTTCTCTGTAATTTTCTACAAAACTTTGTATATTAAATTCAGCTTCTATTAACTTATCAAGAAATAATTCACCTTGTCCTTGAACAGCTGCAGTGATTTTTAGCTCGGAGATATGTTTAATATCAGAAGTAATAGGTCCTCCTACAAAAATCTTGGGTTGCATTACTTCTTCTTTTAGTTTTTTTACTATTTCTCTTATAGCAATTAAGTCTACACTCATTCCACTAACTAAAAAGGCATTAAAAGAAGTTAAGTCATAGTTATGATTTTTAGAAAGTAAATCTTCTGCTCTAATTATCTTAGAGTAAATATTTTTGGATTCACAAATGCCTGCAAGTAGTCTTGGTCCTACTCCAATTACATCTCTTGTAAATTTTCTTTTTCCATCATTTGAAGCAAGAGCATCAATAATTAGAATGTTCACGATGGAACAATTTTTTCACATCTTAAAAAGATTAGTTTTGTTAAAGCAATTCAAAAATTAGAATTAAACAGTTTTTAAAATATTCACACTGCTTCTAAAAAATAGAAAAAGAAAAACTATTGTTTAATTGTTGTTTTTTTGTATATTATAGTACTTCCGCAATAACTTAGACTATCTCACCTCCATACAAACTTGAGCGTAAACACCTCAAGGTGAAATAGAGCGTAACAGGTCTTGAGCGTTTCAACAAAGGTTTGTTAGACGGGGGAGTGAAAAAAGGAGGGATAACAGAAGAGCGAAAACAAACATATAAAGCGAGGACGAGAAGAGAAAAACAAAGATACAAGAACCTGACGGTGGCATTATTGGTAGTTGTAGAAACACTAATGCTCTTGAGAAGACGGTAGGACGTCTCTATACCCCACCGATGACAATAATCGTAGATCTGTTGCTCTGAAGAAATATGCCAACTGATACAAACAAACCAGTCTTTCCGCTTTGGGAGCCAATAAGCATGCAACATAACTTCTGTAGTTTCACCTTGCACACTTTTCATAGTGTAAGGAACAGAAGTTATTTTACCTGTTTTAGGAAAGTTTTCCAGGTATGACCTAATCTTCTTATTTTTCCGCGCTCCAATGACGAAAGGAATAGTGTAGGCTTGTAGTAGTTTCACTACTTCAACAGAATAGAAACCTCTATCTGCATACAACACCTTTATGTTCCTGTTTTTAAGACTAAACTTGTTGAAGAGCGATTCTAATAGTCCCTCTTTAGAATCAAAAGTTGACACGGGAAATGCACCTAAAGGAAGAGCACCATAAGGTGATTTGACTGTTGAAACCGTGATATATCGATAAAACCATTCATTTTTATACTGGTGAATATACTCATCTCTTCTTTTCCCATAATATCGTATGTCCATCGTGTCTACTGCTAGTATTAATGGACTCTTTATTTTCTTCTTTCTTTTCAATAGTTCCCCACACTGCTGAAATGAAGAGATGAAAACCTCTGATATGCCGTTTATATCCAATTTGTTCAAGTGATAACGTATTGTATCTCCGTCTTTAGTCGAAAATTGTTCAGCTGACTGCTCGATAGATGTTTGTTCCACCACTGCTCCCATGACGGTCTTCTTAACCTCTTCTTTTGTTTCTCCTCTTTTCCTCTGTCCTTTGTGTGGAAAATCCATCTTTCTTATCCAGTGACAAACTTTTATACTTGTTTTCCTATCTTCTCTTGTGGGTTGAAAGCGTTTTTCTAAAAAACTTTTGACCGATTTTAATAAGCTGAAGTTAGAATTGTTCATATTATTATTGTCGGGCTTTCAACCCATAACTTTTACGATAATTCGGAAGTACTAATATTAACAAAAAAATATAAAAAGGATTGAAAGTAACTTTTTATGAATGGAAGAAGATTTGTGTCCAGTATGTGGTTTACCTCACGACTTGTGTGTCTGTGAGGGTTTAGCAAAAGAAGTACAGATAATAAGAGTTTATTTAGAAAAAAGACGATATGGCAAGAATTATACTTGTATATCGGGAATTGATCCAAAAGAAGTTGACCTGGGATCTTTAGCGAAAAAACTTAAGACCCAGCTTGCGTGTGGAGGAACGTATAAAGATGGAAGAATTGAGTTGCAAGGAGATCACAGATTTAAGATAAAAGATTTGCTTGTAAATGCAGGTTTTCCCGCTGAAAATATAGAAGTACAATAATAATACAATCTCTTTTTTATTTTTATTTTTGTTTTACTGCTCTTTCAGTACAGTTCTTAAAAACAAACAATAGAAGGAAAATATATGTATAAATTTGAACCAAAATAGTGCAAGTTTAATTTTAAGAAAGCTCTATACTCATATTTTTAAATTGAATAGTATTACTTTTTTTTAGTCATAAAGTGTTTTCTATGAAGAAGAAAAAGAAAGAAAAAAAAGAAAAGTCAATAAGAGATAGAGTAGAAGTTTGCCCTATCTGTTTCTCAATAGTGAAAAGATCTCCACAAATCTTTGATGTTAATAGCACCTTTCACTGTACTAATAGTGATTGTGGTTGGAGTGGTTCTTTTGCTGTTGAAGTGGATATTGATGATTATAAGCAGTTTCTTGTAGATAAACAAAAAAATAATGGTGCTAATAAAAATAGTAGAGATGAACCATAAATTTATTTGATACTTTAGTATAAAAAGAACAGAGAGATAAAAATGGACATTGCAATTGTTACTGATACAAGTAGAGCATTACCTCCTAATCTTTACAAATTATATAACATCTACCCTCTAGGTTACTATTTAGAGGATTACAAAGGTAAAATTTTTGAAGAAAGAGTTAGTGCCCAAGAAGTTCAAACAGAAAAACTTCTTACAATTGCTGAAAAAGATAAAAATGCTCAGTTTTATTCTCCAACTGTAAAAGACTTTGTTGAATTATATACTTTCTTAGAAGAAGAATTTGATCATATAATTAGTTTTCACTCCTCATTGTTTACTCCAATAGTTTTTGAAAATGCAATATTAGCAAAAAAAGTGGTCTCTGATATAACTGTTGATATCTTGGATACTTATTCTTTTGAATCATCTTCTGGATTAATTCTAAATCAGTTAGCTAAAAAAATCCAAGATGCAGAGTCAATTAATGAAATAAGAAAAGAAAGTTTTTCTCTTCATGCTAGAACACATAGTCAATTATTAACAAAAAATGATCAATTAAATAAAATAGGATTAAGGAGAGTCACATTTCTTTCAAATATAAAATCAGCTTTTGTTCCTTGGAATCTTTATCTGTTTAAGCAAAGTAACTGGGATTTAGCTAAAAACTCTCGTTCAATGAAGTCTCTTCAATCTGAAATGGAAACAAGACTAATCTCTCTGGAAAAATCAAAAGATCTGAAATTCTGCTATTATTCATCCTCAAAGAAGTTAAACAAAGAAGTAGAGGGACTTTTAGAAAAGTTAGATAATCTATATGTTGAAAAAACACCTCAATCTTTAGTTTCTTATTTTCTAACTTCAGAATACTCAATGAATATTTCAGTTCTTTAACTATTTTCTTTAATTATCCTTATTCCATAAAAATTTGCAACATTTTCTGTTGTAATATCTGCTAGTTTTTTTGTATCTATTCCCTTTAACATTGCTGCTTTTTTTGCTGATATAGAAATGGCAGCAGGTTCATTTTTTTCTCCTTTTTTTAAACTATGATATGGACTATCAGTTTCAAACATTAGTTGTCTTTCAGGGATTAGTGATAGAATCTTTTGGAAGTTTTTTCTATAAACCAAACTTGTAGGGACTGTGATGAACCAACCATTATCAACTACTTGTTTAATTTCGTTTTCTGTTCCTGTAAAACAGTGCATTAAGACGTTTTTTAGATTGTATGACTCGATAATGTCAATTGCATCAGTTTCAGCAGCTCGAGAATGAATTACTATTGGTTTATTTTTTTCTTCAGCAAGTTCAATAAGACGCTTAAAGAATAATTTTTGTTCTTTTCTTTTTTCTTCTTCTTTCACCCAATAGTAGTCCAACCCTATTTCGCCAATAGCAACTACAAATTCTAAATTATTTAATAAAAATTCTTCAATTTTTTTGAATTTTTCTTCTTCTACTTCTGTTGGTTGCATTCCTATAGATAAGTAAACAACTTGATTCTTTGTTAAAGATAATCCAAATTCAAAGTGATTTGGATTTAAGATGCTATTTACAATTATTAATACGTTTTTTGATTTAGCTCGCTGAATAACTCCGTTTATATCTTTTTTAGAGAAAAAGGGAGGGTAAAGATGACAATGTGCATCTGCAAAGATTAATTCTTGGTCTGACATATGTTTCACTAGTTACAAATTATATCCTTTAGTTTCTTTAGCATTTTGATTCCTCGAATTTCTTGATTAAAAGCTTCAACAGTAGTTATATCGTGATTAGGAAAAGCTTGTCTGATATATTCTAAGTTAGCTAAATGCTCTTTTCTCCTATTCATACAGTAAGGACAACTTTTATTTTCTGGGTTTATTTGATTAACAACTATTTCTCTGTTTGGAATATAATGCTCTTTTAATTCTTCAAATAGACGCTCTGACTCAAAAATAGACATAAGAGTAGGGATTCCTACGATTATAAATTGCGTTTTCTCCTCATCCATTAATGTCTCTCTTGCTACAAGTATTTTCTCTTTTAATTTTTCTAAGTTCTCTATTGTTCTGTCTTTTTCTACATTTCCACCAAAAAAAGACTTGATCATTGCCATTGTGTTTGAAATGAATGTCTTCATTTTCAGCATTCTACCAATGAATGAGTCTAAAAATTCTGGAATGTTAAGTAGTCTCAGTGTGTGCCCAGTGGGTGCAGTATCAAGTACAATTGTATCAAATTCTTCATTATCTGCATATTCAAGGATTTTAGCAAAAGAAAGAGCTTCATCCATTCCAGGAGGAGGAATCGATTTTATATCTTGATCTATCCCTCTCATCGCTTCCATTCCAGGAATAGACATTAGACTTGAAAATTGTTCAGCATCAAAGGAATCTCCTAGAGCTTTTGTTAATTCATCTCCTGTAGATTCAGGGTTGATTTCTAAAGCATATAGCTCTCCTTTTACACCTTTTACTTTTGTTACAGTTCCAGAAGAAAAATCTAAGTCGAAAGAGTCTGAAATACTATGTGCAGGATCAGTTGAAACTAGTAAAGTTTTCTTTCCCTCTTCAGCTAGAGCTATTGAAATTGCAGAAGCTATTGATGTTTTTCCTACTCCTCCTTTTCCTCCAACTAAGATGAACTTAAGGTCTTTTTCTAATAAATCCTTGATTGTCATTGTTATAGTTAAAAAATTGACTCTTATTTAAAGATAAATATTAGTGATTGATAGAACTTTTAATCAAAATGAAAAAATCATAAAAATGAGAATAGACTAAAAAAAACGAAGTTATTTTCTGCGTTTTCTTTTCTTAATTTTTCTTTTTTGTTCTTGTTTAGTCTTTTGTGGTTTTTTGACTAATGGAGAAATCTTTTTTGAACTTCTTCTTCGTTTATGGATTTTTTGTATAGCGAATAAATCAACAATAATTATAGCTGTAAATACTCCGATTATACCTAGTACAAAGAAGAATAAGTTTAACCATTTTTCTGAATCGATAACTTCTACGTTTTCAGGTAAAATGACATGTAATGAATATCTTTGAGAGTATGACTTATACATAACACTATTTTCATCATAGTAGTTTATTTCTGTGGCTTCTAAAGTAAAGTTCCCTTCAACTAGTGGTTGAATATAATAAGTGTAAACAAAGCTAGCATTTATTTCAACTTGAATATACTTCTGTTTTGTCAAATTAAAAGTTGAAACTGCCCACTCCTCAAAGTTCGGTTCAGTAATGGAAAGATTGTAAGCTGTTCTATTTCCAATATTTGTTATATTTAGATCTATCCTTATCCATTGTAAAGGTTCAAGTTCAGTAACATTAATGACTTTCTTTATAGCTAAAAGTGGTCTACTAGGTAATGTGTCATTTGTGTCATTTATTGCTAAATATGGTCGGTAATAATTTCTTCCTAGTTCCTGTGCTTTTTGAACATTATTATTGTTTATTACAATGTTGGAACCATTAACAAATGAAGAATTTACAGCTAAAACTAACATCACAATCAATACAAATCGTAAATACTTTCTTTCGGGCATATGTTTCATTATCCTTTTATTGCTTATGGAGCATGAAATAATCTCGTTTAAATATTTTGCTCTTGGAACTAGAAATAAGGTATGCTTTATTTGTTTTATCCTCTACTTTTTTTCCAATATTGTAGTATCCTAATAATTTTTAGAATCAAAGTATTTTATGATAAAAGAACATAGTAACAATTATAAAAAAGTGTATTTGTTTTAAATTGAGAGCAATGACTGTTAAAATTCTATGTGATACTAGTGCTGATTTGAATCAACCTAATGATCAAACAATTTATGACCAATATAACATTGGCACTTTTCCAATGCATGTTATTTTTGGGACAGATGATTATAGAGAGCTAGTTGATATAAAAACCTCAGAATTTAGAAAAAAAATCTATGAAACAGAAGTTCATCCTACTACTTCTCAACCGACACAATTTGATATTTTAACACAATTTGAGAATTATGGGAAAGAATATGATGAAATAATTTCTTTTCATATTTCTTCTAAATTAAGTGGAAGTTATTCTAATGCTAAAATAGCGAAAAGAATGTACGAAAAATCGAACAAAGAACATGCTAAAGTCTATTTAGTTGATAGTTTACTTGCAAGTTCTGCTTTTGGAATAGTTGTAGTTAAAGCAGCAAAAATGGCTGAAAAAGGTTTGTCTGGACAAGAAATAGTTGATGAAGTAAATAAATGGAAAAAAAATAACATTGTTGTTTATTTTACAGTAGAAAACTTGGAGTGGTTATATCGCGGAGGTAGATTAAGTAAGACTAAATATTATTTAGGTAGTATGTTAAACAAAAAACCAGTATTAACATTAGTTGATGGAGAAATAGTAAGTGCTAAAACTGTTTCAGGAATAGAAAAAACTTTTGATACAATAATTGATCTCGCTTTTAGCAGATTTCAAGGAGTAGAGCAAGAAAGATTAATGTTCAACTTAATAGAATTTGACTATAAGGATGTAGTTGAAAACGTAATTCAAAAAACCAAAAATAAGTATCCTGATGCAAAAGAAGGAAAAGTGTTTGAAATGGGTGGAACAATTGCATCTCATACTGGTCCAAAAACTTTAGGATTTATTGTCTCCAAAGATTTTGATTTTTGATTTTTTTTGATTTTCTTTTTTGGAAAAAGATTTATTCAACACATTTTAAGTTAGTTTGAAATAGATGACAATAAAGATTTTGTGTGATACATCAGCTGATCTTGTCTTACATCCAAATAAGCCATTGTATGATTCTCTAGATGTTGGAATCCTTCCTATGAAGGTTTTCTTTGATAAAAATGATACTTTTTTAGAACAAAAAAATATTAGTAATATACAATTTTATGAATTAATAAAACTATCTCAAACTCAACCTAAAACCTCTCCTCCTGCAGCTGATGATATTTTTAAGGAATTTCAAAGATATGGAAAAGAATATGATGAGCTGATTTCTTTACACATTTCTAAGGATTTAAGCCATACATATATTAATGCTGTTGAAGCTAAAAAAAGATATTTAAAAACTGAATCAAATCCTGCTAGAATAAATATTATTCATAGTGGTGTAGCCAGTCTACCTCTAGGAAAACTAGTGCTCAAAGCAGTTGAACTCAAAAATAAAGGTTATGAAGTTTCAGAGATTATAAAACAGCTATACTCTTGGAAAGAAAATAGTGTTAAATCTGCTTTTACTGTTAAGGATTTAAACTGGTTATACGAAGGAGGAAGACTAACAAGGTCTCAGAAAACAATAGGTACAATACTAAACAAGAAACCGGTGCTCACTTTTGATCATGGAAAAATCAATGTTATAGGTTACTCAACAGGTCTGGAACGAACATTGCGATTTATGGTTAAATATCTTATATCCAAGATGGAAGAAGAGAAAATGAATAAACTTACAATGTCTTTTATTACTGCACATAATTTTGGGTTAATAGACGACTTTTCAAGAGTTATAAAAAAAGAATTTCCAAAAATTAATTTAGGTCCTAAATTTGAGCTAGGTGCAACAATTACTAGTCATACAGGAATGGAAACAATAGGTTTTGTAATTTCTCGTGACTTGAAATTAGATACTCTAATAAAATAATCGGTTCTAACTCTATTTATTGTGAATAGAATATATTTAGAATTAGAATTTGCAATTTTTAGGAGCTTTTTTTCTTAAAAAAGATTTAAAAAAAAGTGTTTTATTTACAATTGAAAACAAATGACAGTAAAGATAATGACTGATAGTGCAGCAGATATTCCTGAATATTTACTAAAGGAGAATGATATATCTACAGTTCCTACAGTAATCAGATTTGGTGATGACGTTTACTATGAAAATAAAGATATAACATTGGAACGATACTATGAACTCTTTCACACTCATCCAGTTCCTCCTCAAACAGCTAATCCTACTTTAGCTGATGATTTTGAGTTATACAAAAAACTAGGCGAAGAAGCTGATGAAGTAATAAATATAGTTATTTCTAGTGGTATCTCTGGTTCGTTTAACACTTCTAATGCTGCTTTGAAAATGTATGAAAAGAGAGTAAAGGATAGTGCAAAAGTATATGTTTTTGATTCTCATTTTGCTACAATGGGTATAGGTGTCCAAGCTCTAAAGGCTGCAGAGATGGCTAAAGAGGGGTATAATGCAACAGAAATACTTGCAATGTTAGAAGAGTATAGAGAAAAACTAGCTGTTGCTTTTACTGTAGATAATTTAGAGTATCTACACAGAGGAGGTAGATTGTCTAAATCTAAATTCTGGATAGCAAAATTAGCTGACTTACATCCTGTGATCACTTTTATAGATGGAAAAATGGAAGTAGAAAAAACATCAAGAGGATACGATAATGCAATGGAAAAAGCTTTTGATCTATCTTGGGAGAAAATAAACAAAGCTAAAAAATTCAATGCTTATATTTGCTACGGAGAAAATAAAGATCATGCTCTCTATATGAGAGATTATATTCAAGATAAAATAGATGCTGAATATAATATTGAAATATATCAAGTAGGTGCAACAATAATTACACACACAGGCCCAGAAGTAAGTGGGATATTGCTTGATCCTTACAATGAAAAGCTCTATAAAGCATCTAATAAATAGGATTGTATGTTATCCTTTGATGCTTTTTTCTTTGACTTAGATGGAACATTAATAGATTTCAATCCTAATGAATTTGTGAAAATCTATTTAGGAGCTGCTGCAAGGTATTTCAAGGATTTGATACCAGATAGTGATTATTTTGTTAAATCAATATTAGATTCAACAAAAGTAATGGAAATGGCAGATACTCCAAAAAAATTAGCGTTATATGATTTCTTTGATGATTTTTGTCAAAAATTCAATCTTGATTGTTCTACTATAATCCAGAGATTTAGGAATTTTTATAATACTGACTTTAATGTAGTAGAAAAAATTATTCACCCCATCCCACATGCTGAAAAAGTTCTTTTATTTATTAGAGACAATTATCCAACAAGTAAAATTGTTTTATCTACTAATCCAGTTTTTCCAGAGGTGGCTATAGTTAAAAGATTAAACTGGGGGGGATTATCAGAAAATCTATTTGATTATATTACCAACGCTGAGAATAGTTATTATTGTAAAGGTTCTCTAAATTATTGGATAGAACTAGCAAAAAAACTTAATGTAAAACCTGAAAAAACATTAGTTATAGGGAATGATGGTGCGCGCGATATGATTGCTAAAAAGGCAGGTTTCAAAACTTACTTCTTAATACAAACAGCTGAAAATGAGCATTCATTGGAAAAGTACCCTCCAGACTATAAAGGGAGTTTAGCATCACTATTGGATTTATTAAACAAAAAGAAAGACTAATAAGTCCTAAAAATAGCTTTTTCTTAGTTTATTAAATTGGGATTTCATTCGCCTATGATGATGCAACGGTCTGCGATTCGAGAGAAAATGAACGCTGATGGGCGGGCTGAGGCGAATTAAATATTTTATTTAATTAAAAAAAAAGAAAGATTTTTTCTTATTCTTTCACTGTTTCGATAATTTCTTTATATTTGTAAAAAGCTAGTCTCTTGTGTCCATTTTCTGCTACTAATCCATTTAAATTAGCAGTGATGGTTCTGTCCATTAGAGGGTCACATATAAAACCAGTTATCTTCTGGTTATTTACTATTATTTCTAGTTGTCTAGCTAATGTTCCCGCTTGAATTCTTTCTCCATACATCATAGGTGAAAAACTAGTTGAACTAATCCACAAAGTCTTATTGGCTTGTTCTGTCACATTTAGGTATTCATTAAAATTAAGGTCTCTGTCTTGATAAACGTAAATATTAATTATTGCTAAATCAATTGTTGTAGAGTTCCATAAACCATCAAATAATCCATTGTCAATATCGTCTAATGTTACAGAAACTGCAACTTTTGTTTTATTAGAAAGAGAATGAATTAAGTTCGCTGTATTATTTATTGTAAGTGTCCAATCATTGTTAGTTATGCTTTCTTCAGGGTCCATGAAATAAGTTTGAAAAACAATTGGCTGGGGATAGATTACAAGATAATCTGGTTCATAATTTTCAACAATCATTTGAGCCTCCATTTCTATTGTTCTACTGTAGTTTTCAAATGACTCGTAGGGATAGCTCCATGAAGCATTTCCATAGGCAAAAAGAGCAATTTTTAATCCTTCTGATTTAAGTACGTTAAGCATATTACCAAAAGATGTTTGATTTGCTAGAATAATATCTGTTAGTACATCAATAGATACTGTATCTACTCCTAGTTCTTTTATAAGATCAAGTTCAAGAGAAAAAATTTCTTCATAGTTTGAAGGTAAAAAGGTTTGAAAGCTTCCTGTTCTGAGCGAAACAGCAAAATTGAAGTCATCTCTTTGTGAATATATTGGTTGATAGTTCCTTGAAGTATATTGACTTAAAGATGATAATACTCCCACTCCAATCATACTAAATATTATTAAAAATAAGACAATGAAAACAAAGATACCTTTTACTCCATTATTAAGGAAAGTACCTATTCCTCTTTTTTGTTTTTTCTCTTCTACTTTTTCTATTCTTTCAAGAAAAACAGTGCTTTTCTTTTTTGAAGCTTTTTCTCCTTTCGCTTTCTTTTCTTTTATTTCTGTTTTAGAAACTTTTTTCTCTTCTTCTTCTTCTGAATTTTTTATTTTTCCTTTTTCAAATAAATCAATAGGGATTGCTATTGGAATTAATACAAATAGTGGATACCAATAAGCTGTTCCTCCAGTGAAAAATAGAGCTTCAAGTAGTCCATATGAGATGGAAGGTATTGTTATAATCCAATTTAGAAAACGTGGAAGGTTGAAAGCAGTGTAAGAAGCGATCACATTTAGTAATATTAGAGTAGAATACAAAGCCATAAAACTGAAAATTATTCCCCCCATACGTTTTAGAAAATCTGTTTCACTCTTAAAAATGTAGACCGTAGCAATAATGTTGTTTATTGATAGAAAAAGAAAACCAAAAAAGCCTAGAAAACCTGTAGAAGGTAAGTATAATCTTATGAACCATATGAAAGAAGATAACGTTCCGATTGAAATTAGTGCAGATGAAACTAAAGACCAAATAAACTGTTTATCTCTTTTCTTTCTTGAAAAACCCTTGTAAAGTGTTTTTACCACTATTATCATATTAAAAATAAATGCGAGAAATATTAGTACTATCGCACCATTTGTCCCAAGTAAAGCTGCCATCAATTTGTTTCTTAGTAAATATCTATTAAAATGTTGGGTTTCGCTTCATTTTTAGCCTTTTGAAAAATTTTGGTGCTTAAATAGTACGGTGACAGAGTACACTGAAAGTGTTGGCTATGTTCACTTATGAGCTAGAGGACGAATACTTAACATTCATCAAAGAGAGCATAAAGGAACATGTATTTCAATTACTTGATGAAAATAATGGAAAAATATCTCTAATGAAATTATTTGAGAAAATGATTCACATAAATAATCATTATTTGGCTCAGAAATTGAGAATCGATGCAGTATTACAAGAATTAGAACTACAAGGGATAATCGAAATAAAAAATAGGGAGATAAGAAGATTATCAATGGGAGTGTTTGATGAAACTGGCTTTAAAGAAGAATATGTGAAAAACTTTTATGAAAAGAGAAAAAAAGATGAAGAAATAAAAGAAATAATTAGAGTTCTTAGCCAAACTATACTTTCAGAATAAAAAAAAATTTTTTACTAAAAGTTTTTATTTTGAAATCAGTAATAGTTCTATGATATTATGTCTGAAGCAAATATACCTCGAATTGTTCTTGGTTCTGTATTATATCCTTATTTTGAGCGCATTCCACAGGATCATATATTAAAAGATAAAGAAGAACTTGTTAAACTAGTTGAACGGTGTTACCACGCAGGAGCAAAAGCATTTTTATTTTATCTTTATAATAAAGAAATTGTTGAAATAACAAACAGTATTACTGAAAGTATTCCTGATATATTACCAATGTTTCTCATAAAGTTTGACAATATGGATCGCATCTTAAATCTTCTCAAAGAACTCAATAAAAAGCCCTACATTTTATTTTTGTCATCAGAGATAAGTGATCAGAGAGATGCAGAACTTATCCAGCGATTTAAGAAAGCTTTAGGTAAGCATGCTGAACATATAGGTATATATTCAAGAGAGCCAATAGGAACAGTTTCGCAGTTAATTACAAGTAATGGAGATATTGAACACTTTCTGATACCTTTTAATTTGTTGGGTTATGGTGTCCAGAACAGAGCTTTACTTGAAATGATTATAAACTCCTCTGAAAATATTTACTATAGTTCTAATCCTGTAGCTGATGGAAAATTAAAAGTAAGGCAAGCATTAGAATACATCTCGAATCATAATATTAAAGGGATTTTGGTAGAATTAGAAGATGAAGAAGATATGCTAGAAACGATAAAGTATGGGCGATATTTCTTAGAAACAAAAGACTTTTTGCAAATAACGCTTGAATTTGAAGATATCACAGATGTATGTGAGTACTGTGGAATAGGAATGGAAAGATATTACCCACCAAGTAAAAGCGGGGGAAGTTACTTTTATTGTCCTTCATGTGGTCACACAAAACAAATAACTGAAGTAACATATCAAGAAGATAAAGAAAAAGAATAATTGAGTAGAAAAAAAGTCTAGTAGAAATAAAGAAAAAAGTTATCTAAATTCTAGCAAAAAGATATTTTTCTATTTTTTAGTTTATTATTCTTCGATTTAGTTCTGACTAATTGATTATATTAATAAAGTACAGTGTTTTCTTGTTGTTAGATAGGAAAAAGCGTTGGTAAGTATGGCTAGATGTAAATATTGTTATCGAACAATCCCTGATGAAGCAGAATTTTGCCCTTATTGTGGAAAAGAGAGACCTATAAGAAAAATAGTGGGTGAAATTGAGGGAATAACTAAAAAGGTAAAAGCTAAAATAGAAAAGAGAATTCCTACACTAAGGAAACAAGCTTTAGAGATATTAGAGCGATTGTCATCTAAAGCCAAACAAGCTTCTTTTCCTGGTTTTGTAGATAGATCAAAAGTTATCACCATTCTAAATGATTTAAAGTCTAAACTAGACGCTGAAACTGATCAATCCAAGATTCGAGAATACTCTGAATGGGCAAATTTGATTGAGCAGACTATTAGTGGAGAAAATTGTATAATTTGTTATCAACCATTTGATATTCATGATGGTGAGCATTTAGACGTCTCTCTCTGCCCTTCATGTCACTATGCTGCTCACAATAATCATTTTGAAGCTTGGTTAGATAAAAAAGCTATCTGTCCAATATGTAAGGCTTCAATCTCTAAAAATCAATTGGTTAAAGGGTATATTCAACTTAAAGAAGGGGAACTTGTTTTTACTTCTTCAGAAAAACAATTTTAAATTCCCTTATTTTTATCCTCTTAATGATAGTTAATAAGTCTGAACTTTCCAAGATTTTAGTTTCTAATAATATCCTCAAATTTGGTTCTTTTACACTAAAATCAGGGGCTAAAAGCTGGTTTTATGTTGATTTAAGACTCATTCCTTCGATTCCTGAAGTGTTCAACTACGTTATTGAATCATATGTTGCAAAAATAAATGAATTAGATACAATAGATGCTGTTGCAGGAATAGCTGTTGCTGGAATACCTTTTTCCTCTGTAATAGGTTATAAACTTAATCTTCCTTCTTTAATTGTAAGAAAACAATCAAAAGATTATGGATTACAGAAAATGGTTGAAGGGAGGGCAAAAGAAAAATCAACTATTTTACTTATTGATGATGTAATTACCACTGGAGGAAGTAAAACTCCTGCTATTCTTGCACTTCGAGAGAATAACTATGTTGTAAAGGACCTTTTAGTACTTATAGATAGAAGTGAAGGAAAAGCAGAAGAATTAAAGAATCAAGGAGTTACAGTCCATTCTGTAGCTAAGATAGAGGAAATTTTTGAAGAATGCTTGAATTTATCTGATGAAGACATCTCTCCAAATGTTAAAGAAATAATAAGAAATAATTTTAAAAACTAAAATCTCACTCTTCTTCTTACTACTTCTTTCTGTTTTTCATTGAACATTTTTTGATACTTTTCAGCTTCCTTTTTAGGGTCTGTAGAATAAATAATTGCTCTACCTACATTAACCATAGTCTTAGCTCCAAAGTGGAAAAAGAGAGAATCAGCACTCCCACCTTGTGCTCCTACTCCAGGAACTAAAGCAATACATCTATCTCCTACCTTCTTCCTGATTAAAGCTACATCCTCTTTTGATACATGACCTGTAGCTCCAATCACACAACCATCAGAAGAAGCTTCTTTGATCTGATTAGCAATATAAAGATAAAGAGGATTGCTATCAATTGTTGCTTTTTTCTGGTATTCTGCCTCAGGATTAGACATAAGTGTGAGAACAATTATTCCTAATCCATGTTTATGGGCTGTTAGTGTAGCCTTTTTCGTGTTTCCTGCAAAAGGAGAAAAAGTAAAAGCATCAAATCCTTCTTCTTTAAACCAGTAAATAGCTGAATCATTAGTTGAACCTATATCTCCAAGTTTATGATCAATAATAGAAAGCATACCTAAAGAGTGAATAAGTTTGTTTATTTCCTTAACTTCTTCAATTGTTAATCCAATGATATATTGTCTATTAATTTTTATTACGCTTGCATGTTTTTCTACTGCTTTTATTATGTTTATCATAAACTCTAGTTTTGTCATCTCTTTAGGAATAGTATTTTTTTCTCTTTGATTTTGTATTGCAGGATCTAAACCTACACACAAATAGCTTTTCTTGATTTTAGCATGTTCCAGATACTTATCTACAAAATTCATTCTTTTATTCCTCTTATCTCTTCAACATTATTTTTCCATCTTTTATAACATATTTGATGTTAGCATATAGTGGAAGATTTTCAAAAGCTGACCATTTAACTTTTGATTTTACCCAGTCTTTATCGATAAAAATGGCTTCTTTAAGGTCAGCAATAATTATATTTCCATCTTCTATGCTCGCATTGTTAATATTAAGTAATTTAGAAGGAAAACTATGATATGCTTCTATTCCTCTATCCCACGTAATTTCTCCTCTTTTTACTAAACTGAAAACAGAAGGTAATAGCTCTTGCACTCCAGGCATACCACTTAACTTTTTTTCTTTCTTTTCTTCTACAGTGTGAGGAGAGTGATCAGAGCTTATCATCTCAATTTCACCAGTAGAAAAAGCATCTTTTATTTCTATTCTATCTCCTTCTGACCTAAGTGGAGGATTAACTTTCTTTTTCCACTCCTCAATTTCGCTTTTTTCATCAAAAAATATGTAACGAGGACAAGTGTCAACGGTTAGGTTGTTTCTTTTTGTTACCCTAAGCACACGGAGGGCAAGATAGGAAGAAAGATGAGTAACGTGAAATTTCAATCTTGGGTAAATAGAAGACCAGATACTTATTTGTCTTACAGCCTCTCCTTCTGCTTCTGGAGGACGTTGTTTAAGATGATTTTTCTTATTTTTGTTTTCATTTAAAATATCAGGGTCTTCAGCATGAAAAATAACAGGTTTGTCTGATTCTATGTCTTCAAGAATTGAAAGAGCTTTTTCTATATTTTCCTTATTTATTGAGAGGTTTCCAAAAGATTCAGACATAAATACTTTGTAAGCATCACATACTTCATCTATTTCTCTTAACTGGTCAATATTTGAGTTAGTTATGGCAGAGGCAACAAGTATATCGATTTGGCTCTTTTTTGCTAGTTCTTTTTTTATAATGATATTCTTAACTGAATCAGTAATAGGATCAGTATTCGGCATGTCTAAGACTTTAACTACTCCACCGTTTAGTGCAGCAATTGACCCTGAAACGAAGTCCTCTTTATGTTCGTATCCAGGTTGACGAAAATGAACATGAATATCAATTCCTACAGGTAGTCCAATTAAACCCGTTCCATCAATCTTTAGATCTTCTTTAGATTCAATTTCTAAATCTTGAACGTAGAAATCTTTTGTTAAATTGTTCCAACTTTCTATATTTTCTATTTTTATCAATCAAATCTCCTCTTTTCTTCCACTTGGTAAACGAGAATAACTGCCAAAATCAGCTATTCTTTCTAATTGTTCTTTAGAAAAAACAGGCCCGTCGACGCAGATTCTTAGTCCTTCTGGATCTACAACACAAGCTCCACAAAGACCAAAACCACAACGCATATGTCTATCAGCTAAACTCATTTGTATATCAATAATATAGTTATAATTTCTACAGATATCAAACAATATTTTCATCATTTTTTCTGGTCCTGCAGAATATATAACAACGCTTTTCTTATTATCTTGATTTAAATACTCCTTTACCCCTTCAGTAGGAAAACCTTTTCTTCCATAGCTTCCATCATCAGTAAATGGGAAAAAAACTATTTTTTTTTCTTTTGTCCATTTTTCTAGAAGTTCAACATAAAGCAGTTTTTCTTTTGTTTTTGCTCCTTCAAAAACAAAGATTTCATCTCGTTCAGTTCTTCCTTTAATTATCTCTTCTATTAAATACTTAAGAGGGGGCATGCCGTATCCTCCTCCAACAATAATATGTGTTATTGATTTTTTAATCCGAAAAGCTTTTCCAAAAAACCCTCTTATTCCTACAAGATCTCCTTGTTCAAGTTCAAACAATGCTTCTGTTCCTTCTCCAACTTTAGCAACGCAAAGTTCTAGTATCTGGTCTCTAATCCCTGCAACACCTATTGGGAATTCATCTATTCCAGGAACCCATAACATAACAAATTGTCCTGGTTTAGGTTTTTTGGGGGTGAAAGGAAGTTTAATAAAAAATGTTCGTGTATCTTCATCTTCTTCTCTTATTTTAACAATCTTACTCATCTCTGGTTTAGAGTTGTGAAAATACTTAGTCATTATGGGCTCCTCCTATTAATTCAGAAATAGACTCTAACTTTTGTTCATTCATGTATTTCTTTATTTGTTGGATAAATAAGTTAGTTTTATTTTCTGGGTATTTTATTCCTATTGCTGTTCCAACTTCCACTGCCGATGCTCCAGCGAGTAAATATTCTATAACATCATATCCTGAATTTATTCCTCCTACACCCACAATAGGGATAATTTCTCCAAAACGTTCGAATAAGTCATAAACGAACCTAATCCCAATTGGTTTAATTGCTGCTCCAGATAACCCTCCTCTCTTAAAACCTAAAATAGGTTTTTTTGAATATATATCAATAATCATTGCTTTTAGAGTGTTGATTGCCACTAATGCCGATGCTCCTCCTCTTATTGCAGCTTCTGCTATTTCAAAAATATCTGTGATGTTGGGAGTAAGTTTAACCCAAATAGGTTTAGAAGTTCTTTTTCTCATCTCTTTTGTGATTTTATATACAAGTTGGGGGTCTGTTCCTACTGCTAGTCCCTCTTTTTCAGTATTTGGACATGAAAGATTTAACTCAAAACCAAGAAAAAGTAGATCATCTAATCCTTCTAATACTTCACTAAATTCTTTAATATTTCCTCCAAATATAGAAACAATAGTAGGAACCTTTTTTTCGATGAGAATCTTTAATTCTTCTTTGTATAGTTTGTAACCAGGGTTAGCTAGTCCAACAGAGTTAATTGCACTTTTAATCTCATGTAGAAAAAAAACACTAGGATTAGGATTACCTTCTCTTTCCTCAATTCCAATACTTTTCGTTATAACTGCTCCAAAACCTGATTTGTAAATTCTGTTTAGTGAAGAATAGGAAGAACCTAACACTCCTGAAGCCAAAATCAAAGGATTACGTAGTGTTATTTTTCCTATTCTTGTTTCAAGGTTCATCAAAAACATTTTGTTTAGCTATTATTAAAATTTTAGAAGAAACTATACAAACTTGGATTTAGTAATTTTTTTGATAATAGTTTCACTTAACCTAAAGGAAAGAAAGAAATTTTTCTAATAACAATAAAACATTAATACTGTGATGTAAAAGTCCTTTATCTCTCAATATATATTAACTCTGGTGAAACAGTTGACACGCATTGCGATCATCTCTGACATACATGGTAATATCTTCGGTCTTAAAGCATTCTTTGAGGATATTAAAAATAAAAAAATCGATGAAATTATCTGTTTAGGAGATGTTGTAGGTTATTATCCTTATCCAAATGAAGTAATAGAACTAGTAAGGGATAAATGTACAATAACAATTTTAGGAAATCATGATGCTGGAGTTATAGGTGTTGAACCAGAATTCAATTTTAATGATTATGCTTTAGAAGCTCTTAACTGGACAAAGAAACATATAAGCGAAGAGAACCTTAATTGGTTAAAAACGCTAAAGAAAAGAGTTCAAATTGTGAGAGATAATAAAAATCTATATCTTGTTCATGGTTCCCCATATGATGTTTTTGATTATATTTATGTTTATGATGAAAGAGACAAGGAAATGATTTTGGAAACTATAGAGTTTTTAAAAACTGATGTTTTGATGGTAGGACATACACATGTTCCAGTAAAAGTAGAATATAATAACGGAAAACTTTTTCTTAATCCTGGTTCAATCGGTCAACCTAGAAATGGACATAAGGGTGCATATTATGCTATTTTAGATACTGAAACTTTTACTGCTGAGTTTTACAGGCTTTTATACGACTTTAGTGAATTACAAGAAAAAGTGATAGAAGAGGGTTTACCTGAAATTCTTGCAACAAGGTTAGATGAAGGAAGATAATTTCTAATAATCGTCAAAGTCGTAAGGTATTAAATCTTCTCCATATTCTTTTTCCAATTCTCTAAGTTGCGCTTCTTCATTTTCATGATATAAATCGTGAAGGATTACTAAAGCTACTCCTGGAGGAGATCCAATTAAAACACTTAATTCTCTGTAATCTATTCCAGGATTGTCTGGTATGATATTAGTTTGGACATAACCTTTTAAGTTGGCGTAATTAGCGACACTTCTCACAGCATCAATAAGATCGTTAATTTTTCCTTGAAAACCAGGAAAATTAACGTGATTTAGTTTGTATTGCTTTATTTTCTCTCTAAATTTTCTTTTTTCTTCCTCTCTTTTTTTTCTAAGTTCTCTTACTTTCCTTCCTCTATCTTCGTCAATAAAATGCGTTAAATCGACCATTTTTTTACCCCAGCTATTTCCGACGCTCTAAGTTATAAATCGATAATAATAAAAAAAGTTATGTATTGATTTTTTTTCTGAAAGTGAAAGTTTTTTAGAATGTAATTACTTAATCCAACCTTTACTTCTTTTCACTGCTTCATGCCATTTTTCTAGCATTTTGTCTTTTTTGTCGGTATCTAGGTGAGGAGTGAATTCAATATCAATAACAAAATTCTTTTCAATATCTATTAAATTCTCCCAGTATTCGACTGCTAATCCAGCTAAATAAGCAGCTCCTAAGGCTGTAGTCTCTTTCACTAGTGGACGTTGAACAATAGTTTGAGAAATGTCTGACTGGAATTGGAGAAGAGGATCGCAATTTGTTACTCCCCCATCAACTCTAAGAACAGGAATATCTTTCCCTGAGTCCTTTTTCATAGCATCTATAACATCTTGAGATTGATAAACAATTGACTCAAGACCTGCACGAATAATATGATCCCTTGTTGTAGCTTGGGTTAAACCTATGATTATTCCTCTGGCGAAGGAATCCCAATATGGAGCTCCTAAACCAACAAAAGCAGGAACTAAATAGACTCCTTCAGTTGATGGAGTACGATTCATTATATCTGTTGTTTGTTTAACATCAGGAAGAATACCAATTTTATTTTTTAGCCAGTTTAAGAGTGCTCCAGTAATAAATACACTTCCTTCAAGGGCATAAGTTGTTTGATCATTATCTATTTTCCATGCAACTGTAGATAGTAGGCCGTTTTTTGAGAAAACTATGTCTTTACCAGTATTTTGTAAGAGAAAATTACCTGTACCATAAGTGTTTTTTACAGAACCAGGTTGAAAACATGTTTGTCCAAAAAGAGCTGCTTGCTGATCTCCAGCAGCTCCAGAAACAGGAATAGAAATTGTAAAGAGCTCTTTCTTTGTTTCACCATAAGTATTTTTATCGCTTGAAGGTTTAATATCAGGAAGAGCAGAGATAATATCTTTTGGTAAACCAATTATCTCAATAAGTTCATCATCCCAAGTTCCTTTATGAATGTTCATGAGTAAAGTTCTTGAGGAATTAGAGTAATCTGTAACATGATTACCAGTCAAGTTGTAAATTATCCAAGAATCAATAGTCCCAATTTGTAATCTTCCATCCTTTAGCATATCTTTTACTTTAGGAACATTATCGATTAACCATCTTATTTTTGTACCAGAAAAATAAGGGTCCAAAACTAGTCCTGTTTTTTTTCTAAAAAGATCTGAATAATTTTTCCTTAATTCTTCACAGAAATTAGCTGTTCTCCTACATTGCCAAACAATTGCATTGTGTAACGGTTTACCATTTTCTTTATTCCATGCAACAATTGTTTCTCTTTGATTTGTTATTCCTATTGCTTTAATTTGAGAAAAATCAAGTTTTTCTTTGTTCACTGCATCTTTAATCACTTTTAAGGTATTTTCCAAAATCTCTTCTGGATTGTGTTCAACCCACCCTTCATTTGGAAAAATCTGTTGGTGTTCTAAATAGGAGTTAGAAACCTCTAAACCGTTTTTATTAAATATTATTGCTCTTGTTCCTGTTGTTCCTTGATCAATAGCTAAAATGTATTTATTCATAGGTTTTTTTTGAAGAAAGTATTAATATGTTTTTTGTACTATTTTAAAACTACAACTACTTGTTCTTCTATTTCTCCATTTAGAATCTCTTCATTTTGTTCAATTTTATCTTTTTTCTGATTATCTTTTCGCGTGTTAATATATTGTCTATTTTTCCATTGGATTGGTTTTCCTAGAACTCCTTGAATTATAGAAATAATAATTATAATAACTGTTATTGTCATTCCAATAGGATGGAAAAGATAGAAAAATAAGCTACCATCTCCCCTTTTGTGCCAATAACTAAAATAACTTGCTGAAAAGCCAAAATATAATCCCAAATTAAATAATAGATCAATTGACCAAACAGGATTATCAACAATGGTTTGTACAACAAAATAAGCAGAGATAAAACTATATGATATCCATAATATGATGAAGAAGATCCTCCAAATAGGAAAATTAAGTAACCCTTCAAAAATCACTTTTCTAAATCCTTTATAAAAAGATAGAAAATTATCAGGATACATTCTAGTTGAAACGAGTCTATTTGGTTCTAGAAAATATATTTTTTGACCAAATTCTTTCACTCTTTTAGCTAGTGCGATATCTTCGATAATAGAGTCTTTTACTGCTTCATGTCCTCCAATTATTTCATAACCTTTTCTTGTGAAGAGAAGATATTGACCAATTGCCATGTAAGCTCTTTTATTATTTTTATCTATGATATCTTTCATAGGTCCCCCAACAAAATAACTTAAGAAGAAGTAATAGCCTATCATGTACTCATACCACTTCTTAGCTTTTTGATAAGGAAGCATGGAAACAAGAGTAGATTCAGAACCTAAAAGTTGAAAAATGTTTATCTTTAATGACCTTTCTTCGTGAAAAGTATCTGCATCAGTAAACAAAAGAATATCTCCTTTTGATTCTTTATAACCCAGATAGCATCCATAGCTTTTACCCATCCATCCTCTGGGGACTTCAGAATCAACAATCACCACATCAGCATACTCATTAGCAATTTGAACAGTTGCGTCCTTTGATCCTCCATCAGAAACAATAATTTCTATTTTTTCTTTTGGATAATCTAAATTTTTTAAACTTTCCAAACAATTTTTGATATTTCTTTCCTCGTTTAATGTGGGGATGATAATACTAACTTTAGGAAGATTTGCATCAGTAACAGGTTTGAGTTGCCAACCTATTGCACTGCCTTTTTGAATCCAGATAAGATAAAGAAGGCAAACAAGAACTAATAATAAATATAGCCCATTATACAATAATTTCATTTAATATCTTCCCAGTTCAAAGAAAAAACAGTTGTATTTATTTTTTCCTACAAATGTATAAGTGCAGATATAAAAAAATTCAAATTTTGCATTTAATTTTGAACATAATGCTGATAATTTTTGATTTAGATGGAACATTGGTTCAGAGTAATATTCTCTATTCTGAAATAAAAAAAGAACTTAAGGATTTACTTAAAGGAATCATTAGTAAAGAACTATACGAGGAATTTGTTTCTATTCCAAGATCTATTCTTGAAATTTTGAGTTATATTTCTAAAAATGATAGTTCTTGTTTTTATAGTAAAAAAGCTTGGGAAATAGTGGAAAACTATGAGATTAAAGGATATGAAAATGCTACTATTCATGATGATGTTCTTCCTACTTTAAAGATTCTTAAAGAAAAAGGAGCAACTATAGCCATTTTAACAAATAATTCAAGAAAGTTAACAGATTTTGCTATGAAACAGTTTAATTTGAATAAATATGTTGATTTTGTTGTAACTAGAGATGATGTTGAAAGAGTCAAACCTGATCCTGAAGGAATCTATAAAATAATGAAAAAGTTCAACAGAAGTAAGGAAGAAACTCTTTTTATAGGTGATTCTTGGTTAGATGCAGAATCTGCTTTTAATGCAGGAGTGAAGTTTGCTTATTTTGGAAAAGATAGTGGTGAAACAAGAGAAAAAAAGATTCCTGCTAAAATTGAAATAAATTCAATTAGTGAAGTCTTAAATTTAGGTTTTTGAACTTTTATCATTTCTTTTAAAAACAAATAAATAGTACTTTGAGATTAGTTTGCTGATATAAATGAAACTCAGATTAATGTTTAGAGGGATTCTAACACTCACTTTTATGTGGGGACTGGTATTTGCATTAGTATTAGCTGTTGAAGCAATCGTATTTCTTGCAACTGATGGTTCTGTTACAGCTGCTGTAATATTTACTTATCTCCCTGTTGTGATTACTTTAGGAATACTTTTTCTTCAATTTTTGCTTTCACCATTTTTTATGGACTTAAACCTTCGTTGGTTATATAAGATGACATGGATTCATCCAGAACAACTCCCTCCTCACTTAGCTAAATTCATTGCAGAACAAGAAGCAAAACATGGTATCTCAATAAAAAAAGTGGGAATGATTCATGACCAAAATCCACAAGCTTTTACTTATGGTCATTTCAAGAAAAATGCTCGTGTGGTTCTTTCTGATGGGATATTAAACCTTCTTACTCCAGAAGAACAAGTAGCTGTAGTTGGACATGAACTTGGACATATTGCTCATATGGACTTCTTGTTTATGACAATTGCTGCTGCTGTACCTGTTATTCTCTATACTTTCTATGCTTTTTCAAGAGGCGTTCTAAGAACAATGAGATATACTTCTAAAAGTGGAGGAAAAGATTCAGGAAAAGCTGCTGCTGCTATAGGTCTCACAGCTTTTGTTTTTATGGTCATTAGCTATTTGTTTTATATAATAAGTCAATTTTTAGTTCTCTTTTTGAGTAGAGTACGTGAATATTATGCAGATAGTTTTTCTGCAGAAAATACTGGTAACCCTAAAGGTCTTTCTACTGCTTTGGTTAAAATAGCCTACGGTATGGTTCAAAGCCAGGCTGCTTATGCAACACAAATGCATGACAAATCTGCCTCAACGAAGGGAAGAGTTAAAGCTTCTCAACGTTATGGTTTTACAAATGCTATCCGCAGTATGAATATTTTTGATGTTAAAGCAGCTCAAGGTTTAGTAATGTCTGCTTATGCTCAATCTGCTACTGCAGAAATTGAACCTGAAATGGTCGTTCGTGCTGCAGCTTGGGATTTAGAAAGCCCATGGGCTACTTACCTTGAACTCCAAAGTACACATCCTCTTGCAGCAAAAAGATTATTGGCTTTAGACGATATTGCTGAAGAAATGGGATTAAAACGAGCTTATCCGACTTTGGGAGAAGACAAGATTCATGAAACTCTATGGGATGAATTTTTAGTAGATTTATTTGTCTATTATGCTCTTCCATCTCTAATGCTAATTCTTCCAGCTTTAGGTTCACTAGTTATTCTAGCAGGAATTAATCCACTTATTGGTGTAGGAGGAGGCCTCGCATTAGCTGCATTATTGTGGATATGGAGAATTAAGATTAGGTATCCAAAGATCTCTCCTGATTTACCTATAATTAACATTATAGATGCTGTTACAGATGTTTCAGATGATAGATACGCTGAAGCATCTCCTGTTAGAGGAAAACCAATTAAACTTGAGGGACTAATAATTGGAAGAGGACAAGCAGGTTACTATTTCAGTGAAGATATGGTTCTCCAAGATTCAACTGGAATTATTACTTTAGATTATAATCCTGTTTTCAATTTCATGAGATGGATAACTGCTTTATTCCGTGTTGAAAAATTGATTGGAAACAGAGTAATAGTCTTTGGTTGGTACAGACGTTCTCCTAAGCCATATGTTATGATAAAGAAGATGATTAAGCCTGATGGAAAGAAAATAGGTAGCAACTGGGATATAGCCAATTGGTTACTTGTTTTTGTACTCTTGATCGTTGCATTTGTCTTAGTTGTTTTAGGTTTAGGAATAGTGTAATTAATTCCTATCTTTTATATTTCTTTTTTTATTAATTGATATACTTGAGATTTCTCAAGAATCAAACTATTTAGAGGTAAAAAAAATCAATTAAGTTAGCACAAATAACAGCAAAGTTAAATATGACTATCTTTGAGAATAAAGTAAGATTGGTGAGATTATGTCTGAGGATGAACAAAAAACTCAAGTTGAAGAAGAGAAAACTGAGGTAGAAGAAGAAAAAGAAGAAACACCCCTAGAAATGTACCAAAAAGCAGGAAAAGTAGCTCACGAAATTCTTCAAACACTAAAAGAAATGGCTAAACCTGGCGTTAAAGCCATAGATTTAAGTGAAAAAGCAGATGCAATGATAGCTGAGGCAGGAATGAAACCAGCATTTCCTCTAAATATCGCAATAAATAATCATGCTGCTCATTACACTTGTCCTTGGGAAGATGATTTAATCCTTCAAGAGGGAGACGTTGTAAAAATCGATGTTGGTGTTCATTATAAGGGCTTTATTGCAGACACAGCTTTAACTGTTGCTTTTGATGATGTCCATAATGACTTAATTAAAGCAAGTAAAGAAGCAACTGAAACAGCTGTAAAAGTCATCCGTGTAGGAAATTACACTGGTAAATTAGGAGATTTAATCGAGAATATTATCGAAGGATACGGTTTTTCAACAGTAAAAGAATTATCAGGTCATTTACTTATGCCTTACCTTGTTCATGGTCCAAAAACTATACCAAATGTAAGTGGAAGAAAAGGTAACTTGATTTTACAAGATGAAGCCTATGCTATCGAAACATTTGCAACCACAGGAGCAGGAGAATCAAAGCCTGACAAGACAAAATTGTACATTGTGAGGCTAGCAGAAGGACGATTTCCACTAAGAACAAGAGCTGCAAAGGATGTAAGAAATCTTTTAGATAGAGAATATCACAGAATGCCAGTAGCAACAAGATGGATATATAAAGCCTTAGGACCTGCTAAAGCAAAAATGGGTATAAGAGAATTAATTAATGTAGGTGCTTTATATCAGTATCATGTACTATCTGATACTTCTGGATCCTTTGTTTCACAACATGAGCATACTGTTTATATGACTGAGGAAGGACCAGTACAAACTACATAACTATTTTTTTATTTTATTATGTTTATTTTTTGTTTTCAAAGTTAGTTAATTGTTGTATCTTAATCTAAAACAAACCTTTTTTTACAAACAATAAATCTTTAATATTGAAAAGTTGTAAATGAATGTGTTGATATAATTGACTCTACAAACAAGTGATTTTAAATTTATAACTTATGAGCCATGTTTTAATAATTACGATATTATATATAGCAAATACTTGGAAGTTTATGAAGAATTCAAGAAACTAGGAGAAGAAAATGTTAATTTTCGTGTTCTTTCTTACTTCTATGAAGGAATGCTCTATCTTATTAATGGTGATAAGTTCTTTTCAGAAAAAGAATATAAAAAAGCAAACGAGAACTATGAGGACGCGCATAAACTGATTACACGTTCTAGAGCTTCAAGAGGAATAGAAAATGATAACATTTGGCTAGAAATGGTTAAATGGATAGCATATTGTGAATCTTATCTTAATCTTTCAAAAAGTTACCTAGTTAAGGACTTTTCTGAAAAAATAAAACTAATAAAGAAAAGCAAGGTTGCAATAAAAGATTTTGTTGAAAAAAGAAAATCTGATGAAAACGTTATCTTAAATGTCTATGCAAAAGTAAAAGAAAATTATATCTCTTATATATATTACATAAGTTTGGCGCAAAAATATGAGAAAGATACTAGGATGCAGAAAAAAATACTACTTAAAGCGAGAAGAAAACTCCTTTTAGCTGACTTTATCCTTAATCGTTTCAGTGAAGAAATAGATGATTTAGATTTCAAAATCGATGAATTAACAAAAATACATATAGTTGAAAGAGCTGAAATGTATTGGAATAAAGGGACTTTACTAATCTCTCAAAGCGACTTCATGAGTGCTCATAAATATCTTCTTTTAGCGTCACAATATTATGAGCGAGCAAGTAAAGTTTGTTCAGAGTTTATTGAGTTAAGGTTGTATTTAGCACTCAGTAAAATAACAGAAAGTAGTAGTCTTGAAGCAAAAGCAAATGAACTTTATAGACGTCAAGATCAACCATTGGAAGCAAGTAAGTTATTTGAAAAAGCTTATGAAGTTGTTGATGAATCCCTAGGGTTACTCGCTACAATTCATAATGAAGTTTTAATTAACAATATGACAGCTCAAAGATCATATTATGAAGCTCTAGCACTTGAAGCAAAAGGTATCTCTCTTTTTGATGAAGAAAAATACAAAGAAGCTATAAATGTTTTTGAGCAATCTATGCAAAAATTAAAAGAAACAGAAAGATTAGTTATAGAAGGTAGTTCAGAACATCTACAAGAATATATACGTTTAGCGAAGAATGAGATTGAAGGGTATTTATCTATGGCAAAAACCATGCTTTAATACTCAACTTTTTTTCAATCAATAATCTTTATTTATCTCAATATAAACAATAAGTGTAATGTTGTTTGACGATTTTGAAATAAAGGAGTACTTAGAAAATTTTTTCTCAAAGAATCTAGCTGCTAAAGATTATCCAGAACCAGACACTGATCTTGATCATAAATTAGTGTGGAATTATAGTGAAAATGAAGATACTTTTTCAGTACCTCTTGATCCAATAAATGATCCTTACGAATACCTTGGAGTTACAGTAGGTGAGGTTTTTGCTCACCATCGTTTCAAACCAATTGTTTGGCACTTGTATCTTTTTGGCAATAAAATAAAGAGTTTTGAATGGATTAAATTAAAAGATGGAACTGATTACCTCTTTAATGTTGGAACTTACTCTTTTATTTCTTATATCTATGATTTTAAAAGTGGGAAAAGGTTATACAAGAACCCAATAGAAGAGATAAAATCTCAAATAGTTTCACTTAATCTTAAACATGATATTTCTGTAAATGATGTAAATGAATTTGTAGATTATTCATTTCCTGAAAACTACAGATGGGGAGAGGTTTCTAGAAACGCTGTAATTGCTCTTATAATTGATAATTTCAATAAAGATAAAATAAATGTTAATGTTCTCGGGTTAATTAATCGAGTTTTACACGAATATTCTAGTTATGAACCTGATCAACAACTACTAGAAAGAGTGAAAAAAGGAGATTCACCTTTTGAACTAGGAACAATCTTTTATAATGATTTTATTTAAAAAAAGAAAAAATTTAACTTATTTTAAATTCTACACCGAATCCTCCATGACAGTCTTCTTAACCTCTTCTTTTGTTTCCCCTCTTTTCCTCTGTCCTTTGTGCGGAAAATCCATCTTTCTTGTCCAGTGACAAACTTTTATACTATTTTCCTATCTTCTCTTGTGGGTTGAAAGGGTTTTTCTAAAAAACTTTTGACCGATTTTAATAAGCTGAAGTTAGAATTGTTCATATTATTATTGTCGGGCTTTCAACCCATAACTTTTACGATAATTCGGAAGTACTACTATTAAACAAAAAATTTATTTATTTACTTACTTATTTTCACAAATTTCTGTATGTGATTATATGAAGAGAAAAACATTGTTAAAAATTGGGTTAATTGTTGGATTGTCAGCTATTTTTTCAATAACTAACTTTTCAAACATACAAGCAGTAACATGTTTATTTGATCAAACGTTTTTCTACCACGGAAATAGAGACTTTAACTACATGACTATCGAAATGAGGATTTTAGTGTGTAGTAACCAACATGTGGAATGTTACGTGTCCTATTATATACCAGAAAATCAACCACCAGGTATCTGGTTTGAAAAAATAGAATTATGGGTTCGAGGACATTATTGGGAAGTTCCAGATGAACCGATTGTCCCAGCAAATGCATATGGTGTTTATCAATATGGTTATGCTGAAAGATATGGTGATCTTGAAAAATCAGTTTGGGAAAATGGTCAATTATGTCTAGATATTGTCGTTGGACTTAAGTTTCACAATGTGGGTGTAGCTCATTATGCTTCTCAAGCATTATCAATATGGAATTTTAATGGTAGAGCAATAGCATTAATTGCATTTGAAGATTTATCAATATTGTCTTATACTGAATTTGAAGGATTAAGAAAAAACGACCCCTACTGAATTTGTGAAATTAAGAATTAACGGATAAGAAAAATCAATTTAGTAATAAATAAATAAAGGGAAGTAAAGCATTAAAAAAGAGATGGAAGTTGCAAAAATGATACAGAAAACGATGAGAAAAAAAATATACTTTTTTCTATTCATAAGCTTTTTTTTACGTCTTGTCATGTTAGATGTTATAGCTGATATAGAGCATACAATTTCAAATGTAAATAATTTTAAAGAAACTAAAATAACTTCAGAACAAACTCCACTAGTTTTCCATATTCTCTCTCCAACTAATGGACGTACCTACGATAATAAAGTGAAAGTTAGTTACTTTCTTGATCCACTAGATGCAAATGTGACTTTTTGGTTAAACGACACTCTTCTCTCTGTTTCTAATAATTCATATATTTCTCTTTCTATTAGAGGTGTATATAACTTAACTGGTATTGCATCTTATGGTGATAATAATGTTAGTCAAACTGTCTTATTTGTTTTTCTAGTTCCTTTAGACGCAAAATTTAAAGTAACTAATCCTCCTCCCTATCCTATATATGGTTCTAATAAGAATACGAAGTATTATGTATTTGCTCCTAATGATACTATCTCCCTCCTAGTGAACTTTTCAGAGTTCAGCAAAAATTTTACAATAGAGTTGAAAGTATGGAATTTGACACAGGTAGAAAATGAAACATGGATGTATAAACATACTTATGAAAGATTTACTTTAACTTCTGCAAATTATACTTGGCTGAATCAATCAACAATAAATCTCTTTATTGAACCTATTTTTTCAAATTATACTTTACCTCCTATCATTGATGAGAATGATCCTAGATATTATAGCCCTGACTTTCCGCCAGAGGATGGATATAGTTATTATTCTATTATGTTCCAAATGTGGTCATCTATAAATTCTGACTATCTTAACTCTACTTATTATTTTGGAAGAGATTATTATAGTCCTGTTGTCCAAATACTCGATGCTTATAGTTTTAGCGGCTTTTTAAGTGAACCACAAAAGGGTGTAGTTTACCCTCACATAGCTATTTTTGACAGTTCTGATATCTTGCTTAACAAAACGGTTATACTTCTTGATGGTCAAAAAATCGCAGATGGTGAGGATTTTTATCGTATCATTAATGGTGACTACAGAATCGATCTGTTGCTTGATACTACTCTCTATACTAATGGACAGCATAATCTCACTATATTAACAAGCGATATTTATCACCATTCTACCGTCCAAACATTTCTTTTTATTATTTATAATCCTCTTGAAACAACTAACTCTCCTCTTCAAACAACTAGCACTCCTTACTTTCCCTTTATTGGAATAATTTCTACTTTAGTTTTATATACTATACTACGTTCTCGAAGAAAAAGACAAGATCTTTCTTCTAACCCTTAACTCCTCTTACTTTTTTACTATCTGATTTTTTTTGTAAAATGAACTTGTTTTTCGTCTCAATCTACTAAAAGGATATTTTTTCTAGTTTCTACAGTAGATTTGTTATCAACCTTCTTGTCGAGTTCAATGAACATTTAATTTATTTTAGTTTAGCTCTTTCTTCTGAATAACTAAAATGAGATTTAAATTTATGTTTAGATATTGATAAGAATTGAGTTGATGTAAATTAAAAAAGAAATTAGAAAGGAATGAAAAATTATTTTATCTTTTCTTTTAGAATAGGAAGAATTTGATGAAGATCTCCTACTATTCCGTAGTCACAATATTTGAATATAGAAGCTCTTTCGTCAGTATTTATTGCTATCAAAGTTTTAGCCTTAACTCCACAGATATGTTGAGGCGCTCCACTAATTCCAGCAGCAATGTATAAATCAGGAGAAACTGACTGACCAGTTTGGCCTATTTCATAAGTTTCTTCTATCCAATGTAGATCTGTGCAAGCTCTTGTTGCGCCCATTTCTCCTCCAAGCAAATCAGCTAGTTCTTTAATTATAGCGAATTTTTCTTTTCCACCTACTCCTCTTCCTCCAGCAACAATTATCTTTGCATCTTTAAGATTAACTGTCTTCTTCGCTTTAAGAATCTCTACACTTTTAACAATTCTATCTTTATCATCGAATGAAACAGTTATTTTTTCTACTTCTGGCTCTTGTCCTTTAGGATTCTCATCTATGAAGAAAGCACCCGCGCGAGTTGTGATGAATATTTTTTTTCCTATAGATTTCATTTTTACCATAGCTTGATCGTCTCTAACTGGAGTAATAGCTATAAGTTCATCACCCTCTAAGATCAAGTCTGTTACTCTTTCAAGACAAGTAGTGTTATAATGAACAGCTAATCTGGGAATGAGGTCTTCTACATTAACTAGTCCTCCACCAATAACTACTTTAGGGTCAGCAGTTTTGATAATCTCTAACATGGTTTTTACATAAGCTCGAGAAAGATAAGTAGTCAATTCTGGAGCTTCTACTACAAAGACTTTTTTAGCTCCATGTTTACCTAAAGTGGAAATCCATTCATCTTTTGCTTGTTCACAAAGTAGGGCAGCAGAGACATCTCCTAAATGTGTGAAGTTTTTTACTTTGTTCAGAACTCCTAAAACGTTTTCTTCTATTTCTCCATCCCTGATTAAAGCAAAAACAAGTATTTCAGTCATTTTATGCACCTCCAAGTTTTATACCGTCTTCTTTCATCTTCTCAAGAAGCTTATTTACCATTTCCTCAGGTTCGCCTTCTGAAATAATGAAGCTTTCTTTCTCAATAACAATATTCTCTAGTGAAACAACCTTTAGATCAGAACTATCTTTTCCTATATCACTAGCTGAAAGACCTAGATCTTCAAGTGTCCATGTTGGAATTTGAGCTCTTTTCGACATCATAATCCCTCGCATTGAGGTATAACGAGGAATAAAATATTCAGAGTCAGAAATGCTGAACAAAGATTGGCCTAAAGGAACTTGAACAATTTCTTTTCCTCCTTCTAGCACTCTAGAAACAATAAAGGCATTATCCTTCTTTTCAAGTTTTTCAACGTAAAGAACAGAAGGAATGTCTAAAAGCTCTGCAAGCATAGGTGCTTCAGCGTAGGAAGAAGTAGGCATTACTTGTCCACCAATCATGACTAAATCATATTCCCCAATTTTCTCAAGGATTTTCTGATAAACTTTAGCCATAGTAAAAGGGTCATGACTAAAAATCTCTTTAGAATTGACAACAATTCCAGAGTTACAACCCATGGCTATTGCTTCTCTAACTGCTTTCTCAGGCTTCATATCTCCAACACAAACGGCTGTTACAGTTGCACTATCACTATCTTTGAATTTCAAAGCTCCTTCAATAGCGTTCTTGTCAATAGGATTGATAATTAGATCATCAACATTGATTTTTGATTCATCAAAATAGTCTATTCCCTCAAGATTGACCTGAGGATCAAGAATTTGACGTATAAACACAACGATATTCATATTAATCAAAAAATGAACAAATAAGAATTACAAAAATCTTTCTCTCTGTTATTTTCAACAATGAGAAAAAAAAAAGACATCTCTGGGCTGAAGAATCCCTTTTATAATAATTTAACAGTTGGCAATAAATATTTCATATTATTAAAATCATTTTTTCTCCTTTCTTTCAGTATTCTGTTAGAGATATTTAGTAAATCTTTTTAAATAGAAAGAATAGTTTTCTCAGATTTTATGAACATTGATAGAAATGAAATAATAAAGATGCAAGAGAAATTAAGCAATCTTATTGGTTGCCCAGGGTATGAAGAAGAAGTTGCAGAGTTTATATTATCACAATTAAATGATTACGTAGATCGAGCTTGGATTGACCCTCTTGGTAACGTATTAGCTATAAAGAAAGGAACAGTAGAAAATGGTATGAAAATTCTTTTAGATGCTCATATGGATGAAGTAGGATTTATGATTTCACATATTGAAGAAAAAGGATTTTTAAGAATAACTCCACTTGGTGGAATAGATAAAAGAGTGATGCTTGGCACTCTACTTCAATTTCAGACAGATAACAATGAAAAAATAATTGGAATAGTAGGTTCTCATCCTCCTCACATTACAAAAAGTGAAGAAAGAGAAAGCGTTCCTGAAATATCAGAAATGTTTGTTGACATTGGTTGTCAATCGAGAGAAGAAGTATTGGCAAAAGGGTTACATGTAGGGAGTGTTGGAACTTTCTATACAAAATTTGAACAATTAGATGATGAAACTGTAATAGGTAAAGCTTTTGATGATAGAACAGCTTGTAATGTTTTATTACAAGTTTTAAAAGCTCTTAAAGATGTTGAGCATTCCCATACCATTTTAGCTGTTTTTGCAGTGCAAGAAGAAGTAGGAGGAAGGGGAGCAACAGTTGGAGCTTTTGAACTTCAACCTACAATAGCTTTAGCTTTAGAAAATACCATCGCAAGTGACGTGGTAGGCGTGCCACCTAACAAGGTAGTTACAAGTATTGGAAATGGACCTGCTGTAACAGCGGCTGATAGATCACTTATAACACCAAAAAAGGTACTAAATCGTATTAATCAGGCTGCAGAAAAAGATAACATAAAAACTCAGTATAAAATGCCCATTTTTGGAGGGTCAGATGGAGGAAGAATAGCTATCACTCGTTCTGGAGTACCTACAGGTGTAGTTAGCGTTCCCTGTCGATATATTCACGGGCCTGTTGCCATATTAAAAATAAAAGATATAGCAGAAACTATAAAACTAGTTTACAACTTTTGCATAATTTAAAAAAAGTAAAAATTTCTTTTTCTTTTTTCCTTATTTATACAATTCTAAATATTCATCAATCAGGATATCCATTAGAATTATGTCATAGTATTTGCCTTCATAAAAGCGAGCCTTTCTCCTTCTACCAATGTGTTTGAAACCTAATTTCTCATAAACATGGACAGCTCGTTGATTAAATTCAAAAACCTCGAGTTCTATTCTGTTTAAGTTGAGAATAAGAAAACCAAATTTCAAGATACATCTTGTAGCATCGGAGCCATATCCTTTGTTATGATTAGCAGGATTGTGAATAGCTATTCCAAAAACACAAGTCCTATTTATCCAATCAACATTCATTAAAGAAACGCTACCAAGAAATTCATTTTTTTCCTTCTCGACAATAGCAAAAGTGAATGATAAACGACGATTAGCATCACGATAGATGCTTTGAATCCACTCTTCCTCTTGTGTTGAACTGTGTGGAATAGGATGACCAAGGTATTGCCTTGTTTCATAAGTATTCCAATGTTTCATTATATCTTTAAGATCTGATTTTTCAACAGGTCTAAGTAAAACTTTTTCACCAATAAATGGAGAACCAAAGTCTTTTGAAATTGACATAATAATCATAAATTGTTCAAAGTTTAAAAATTTGTCTAATCAAACCTTGTTTCTATAATATTCAGTTCAAAAAAAGAAAAAAAGAAAGAAGGTTATTTGATATGAGCTGGTCTATATCCTGCATGTGCTAGAATACTTGTTGCTTTACCAATGTTGTAATAGTAGTCAGGTAAGAATGTGTCGTGATAGGATGAATATGCAAACAAATGTGAACTTGGGTGAATTTCAAATTCAATGTGATTTCCTATAACATCAATAATTAAATCTAAATCAGTAAGATACATTAGTGCTTTCCGTACAGCTTTATCTTGTATTTTTTCACAATTGAATATGTAGTGAAAAGTGTATAAATCTTGTCTATTTTCTTCTGTCTCTCTAATATACCAAAGAAATGTTGGTATGTATAGTTCATCGTATAATAGGAATTCAATTTCGTGGAAAATAGGCAAAAGTTCATTGTCTGATGCTTCATTATTGTATAAACTCCAGAGTTCTTCAATTAACGAACTAAATTCTTCGTTGTTAGTATAAAGTAAGTCTTTAAGGAATAAAAGTGTTTCAAGAATACTATCCCAGGTATCCGAATATGAGCCAACTAGACCGATGTACAAAACTGCTTCGTAATCTCCTGCAAATATCCTAGTTGCAACAGTGTAAAAGTCTTGAACAACAAGATTCAATCTAATTCCGCACTTAGCTGCATCTCTTTCAATTTGGTCAAAAGCAAGGTACAAGTCCCTTCCAGTATAATAAGAATCAGCGATTAGTACTTCTATTTCTGGAGGAAGAGGCCTTCTAGCCGCACTAGTTGTAGAGGATATAAACACTAAAATCAATAATAATCCACATATTTTAGCTATTTGCTTTTTCGTGTGAATCGTATATATCAAGTTTATATACTATTTAAATATTGTTGAGGTTAAAACGCTGTTATTCAGTAAAATATATATAGATTTTTGAGATAAACATATTTTCTGAAAATAATTTTTTTGATTAAGGAAAAAAGATAGTACAAAACTAAATTTATGTCGACTAGCTTTTTTCTTTTTCGAAATTGCTGATTATTTTTTCCAATACTTGTTCTATCTCTATTTTTGATTTAAGAGAAAGGAAATAATAATCAATATTGAATTTGTTTGCAATACTTGCCACTTCTTCTTCACTTATTTCATGGAAAGCTTCTAAGTCCTTTTTTGATCCAATAAAAATAATATTCGGTATAAATTTAAGAGCTTCTGCTACTTCTTTTATCCACTTGTGAACATCTATAAATGAACTCCTTCTAGTGAGATCAAAAACAACAAAAATCACATTGCTACCAATATAGTATGACTTTCTTATTTCAGTAAATCTTTGTTGAGCAGGTAAATCCCAAAGAGTTAAGTTATATTTTTCACCTTTTATTTCTATAGAATAAGAAGCGATGTTCTGACCATATTCTTCTTTCCTTACTTCAGTTGTTAGAGTTCTTAGTAACTCTGTTTTTCCTACTCCTGCCTCACCGACGATACAAATCTTAAGATTATGCATTAATAGATACTTCTTTTTACTACAAAAAAAAGCTTTTGTATCAATTTGTCACCTTGTTTAAATTTTCAAATATGGTTATTTGTTATTTTTTTATTCCTTGAAAAAGGATTGTGAGTATTTCTCTTATGTTCTCTTCAATCTCATTGTTTTCAATTTTAAATCCTTTTTCTAAATATCCTGTTGCTCCTAAAGCTGGTCTAGAAGAAGATATGAAAAGAAAAGCTAGAGTTTTAGCTCTTACATCTTGTCTTATTTTTCCTTTTTCTTGACATATTCTAAAAAACTCTGTAAGTTTCTCTAGGGCAATTGTAGATTGGGCAAGTTCTTCGAATATAGGTCTTAATTCAGGATTGTGAAATTCTTTATACAATATAAGTAAAATTTTTCTAAATTTCAAGGCAAAATTCCAAAATTCAAGACTAACTTTATATAGAGTTTCATAAGGATTTTCTGATAATTCATCAATTTTTTCTCCAAATTGTGTCCACATCTTGTTGGATAGTTCTATTCCTGTTTTAATTATAGTTTCAAAAATCTCTGTTTTATTTCTAAAATACTTGTAAACCAAAGCTTCTGAAACCCCTTCTTCTTCTGCTATATCTTTCATAGTTGTGTAGGCTACTCCTTTTTTAGAAAATAGTTCAATAGCTGTACGCAGAATTCTCTCTTTTCTTTCTTCTTTCTTAAGCCATTTATGCTCTTCCTTTTTGTTTTTACGCATTTAATCACAAAAGTGAGTATTTACTAACTTTTATATATTCTTTAATGGATATAAATTTAACTATAAATGAAATACAATTTTTGAATCAGTAAAAGAGGAATAATGATGGATTACATTAATAGCTTACTAACAAAGACGTTTAGGCGCAGAATAGGAAAAAATGTAGGAACAATGATAGGTATTGCTCTTTCTGTGAGTTTGATGCTAGGAGTACAAATAACAATTACAAGTTTTTCAACTAAAGCTTTGGGCTTTTTTACTGAGGCTATTGGTGAAAATGATATTATTATTCAAAATTTTGGTTTTCCAATTGAAAATTACCAGGAGATAATAGAAAAAATAGATAACTCTTCCATTCAGTATGCTGCAATAAATTGGAGAGTTTCTCAAGATGTAGCTGTTTATAACCTTGAGAAAGGTTATCTGGAAAAGGGAGTGAGTTTTGTTGGTGTAGAACTAGATGAGGATCCAATTTTTGGTAGATTTTATCACCCTGATGGTGAAATAGAATATACAAAAGAAGAGTTAGAACAAATTTTTTCAGATAACACAAGTGTTCTAGTTGGTAAATACTTGTTCGATGACATGGATTTAAGGATTAATCAAACTATTAAAATTAGAATTGGGGAACTACAAGGATTACAATTTAATTATAAAACTTATGACCTTAAAGTTGCAGGATATATTGCTGATAAAGAAAAGGGAAAAGAGAGTGGTGGGAGAGTTTTATGGACTTCTATAGATAATATACGTTCAATAATTGGTGTGGGCAATAATTCAGTCACTGAAATAAATATCTCTCTCAGTTCTAATCATGATGAACAACCTGTATCAAAAGATTACGCTTGTGAAGTTGAAGCACAGTTAAAAGAAATACTAGATGTTGAAAACACAGGCTTACTAGTTATTGCTTTTAGAGCTTTAGTTTTAGACACAGCAGATAAAATAATTAAAGACGTGCTTATAGCCTTTAACTTGTTTGGTGCTCTAATAATCTTTTCTGGAGTACTATTATTAGTAAATATCCAGCTAATTCAAGTAGAAGATAGAATGCAACAATTAGGAGTATTAAGAGCTATAGGATCAAAGAGAAAAGAAATTATTAGACTGTTTCTTATGGAATCAGCCATTTTAGGTTTTATAGGTTCACTCCTTGGTTTAGGTGGAGGATATGCAATGTCTATTTTCCTAGTTTGGAGAATAGGAATAACTTTCTTTAACACTACTGTTTTTCTCACTCCAATTGTCACAGGTTCTGCAGTGTTATACTCGTTCATTGTTGGTTTCACATTAGCTATTGGAGCAGGATTGTTACCAGCAATAAGGGCAAGTAGAGTTGATCCGATAGAGGTGATCAGAGGAATTAAAAAAGTGAAAGAGAGGAGAATGGGAACGGGCATTTTAGTTCTCGGGATTTCTTTGATTTTAATTGGAGTAAGCACTTTTGCTACTCAACTAGCTGTTGGTGATAGTTTCTTTTCTATTCAAGGTTGGAATACTGCAAATGAGCAATGGACTTTTATGGGCGCAGTAGGCGGAATATTGTTGGGTTTAAGTGTCTTGACAGCTTTTCTTGTTTCAAGGAAAGTAATGGGGAACTCTATAGGTTTTTCTCTTATCACAATTGCTATCTCAATGTTACTATTCGCTCTACCTCAGCTAAAAGATGTAGCTGATAATAATAAGATCCTTATAACTTGTGTTGTATTATTAGCTTTAGGAACAATTATCTTAGTTGGAGTAAATCTCAAATTTGTTACAGACCTAGTAACAACAATTTTATACAAGACAAAAATAAAGAAAGGAGTTTCATTAATTTCAGCTAAATATATGACCTCAAAAACTATGAGAAGCACATTGACTTTTGGAATATTTACATTAGTGTTGACAATGAACATTTTTGCTTCAATATATCAAGCTACTTTTTCGTATAACACTTTAGAGTCAGTAGAATTTCTAAGTGGAGGTGCTTCAATATATGTGGAGTTAGATACTCCTATTCAAAATGATTCGTTAGTGGATGTGGAAAGAGATTTACCTAAAGTAGATCCTTCAATAGAATACGTAAAAGGAATAAACACAACAATTTCACTCTTACAAGCAGATCCTTCAGCTAAATTGTCAATTCCCTCAGAAATATTTGCAGCTTATATACAGTTGATATATAATGACACATTCAAGAACGGTTCAAAATATGTTTTCGACTTTATGATTGAACAAAGCATTGGAAAATTCAATGAAGAATACAAACCTGCAGCTTCAGAAGAGTATCAACGTAGATACAGCCACAAGATTTGGGACTTATTCTACAATAGAACGAGATTTAATAGAGATGGAGAAAAGGATCCTAATGGGTTACCAGCAGTTATTTCTACAAATCCTATTCTTAAACCTGGAGACGTTTTCAATATTACTGGTCTTTTCAAGCCTCCAATTGAAGTAATTGTTTTGGCAAATATTAGACAATATCCTTTCTCTATTAATTCAGGTTTTCCAATTTTGCTTGTTACTCCTGACCTTTTACCATTTTTGAGTTATAATTTTGCTATATTGCCTAAATACACTAATTTTCTAGTGAAAACAAGCGAAAACTTTAGAAATGGTAGAAATTCTGAGATTGCAAATAAAATTGAAACATTCTTTAATGGAAATGAGTCGATATTAATAAAAAATAATGATTTTGTGGCAGCTTCTGCATATAATGTTTGGGAAGAGATGTTAGAACAAGTAGATTTTCAAGTTAGAACTTTTGATTTTATGCAAATATTTGTAAGCTTTGGACTAGTTGTTGGAGCTATAGGAATGATAATTATCGCTATCCGCAACGTCTCTGAACGAAAAAGAGAGATAGGAATGATGAGAGCAATAGGTTATAAGAAATCGCAAATAATTCTTTCAATCTCTCTAGAACTCTTTATTTTAGCAGGATTAGGGTTATTTATAGGATTAATCAACAGTATTGTTCTAGGAGCTACTTTTGCCCGATTATATGATTGGTATCTTATAATCCCAATAGGAAGAGTGTTACTTTATACAGCTGTGATGATTGGAATTGCTTTTCTTGCTTCAATTATTCCAGGTATAAGATCTAGTAGAATTACTCCTGCTGAAGCTTTAAGGTATGTGGGGTGATGTGAATGGGTGATGAAATAATATTAAAAACTGAAAATCTGGGCAAAATTTATGCTGAGGGGACACCTATGGAAGTTCATGCTCTTCGAGGAATCAATATAGAAATAAAACGCGGAGAAATGGTTGCTATTATGGGTCCTTCAGGATGTGGAAAAACTACCCTGTTAAACCTTATTGGAGGAATAGATAAACCCACATATGGAAAAATTATAATTGAAGGGAAAGATATTTCGACACTTACAGATGAAGAAATGACAGAATTTAGACTATTTAATATAGGGTATATTTTTCAGCTGTTTAACCTCTTCGATTTCTTAACAGCTTTAGAAAATACAGTTTTACCTTTATTGTTAACTAATACTAGTAGGTTTGAAGCTGAAGAAGAAGCAAAAATGATGTTAAGACAAATGGGTTTAGGGGATAAACTTAACCATCTTCCTTCTGAACTTAGTGGGGGAGAACAGCAGAGAGTAGCAGTATCAAGAGCATTACTCATGAATCCTGCAATTATTTTAGGAGATGAGCCTACTGGGGATCTCGATGAAATGACTTCAAAAGATATCATGGACCTCTTTAGAAGTATAAATGAAAATTTCAAGCAAACTTTCATAGTGGTTACACATAGTAAATACATTGCTGAATTCTGTGATAGAACTATTCGTATAATAGATGGTCAAATTGTAGATGACGGGTATGGTGGGAAATAATGAGTAAAGCAAGAAACAAACAAGCTAATTCAACTTATAAAGAAGCCATATTCTCTGCAGGATTATTGATAAACAAACTCGATAGAGACTCACTTAAGGATTTAAAAAGATCTTTGAGAAGATTCATAGTTAGGAAATGTAAGGCAAATGAATTTGAAATTAAAGAAATTAATACATTCTTATTTGTTAATGCTTCTTTTTCTCCAAACTTAATTAGTAATGCTGAAAGTCGTATTAGAATAGAAAATGGTGTAAAGGATATAATTATTAATTATGCTTTAAAAGAAAATAACAAGTTTTCTAGGCAAATTGCAAAAAATATCGAAATAAAAGACATTTCACAAATTTTACTAGATTTAATAAACAATTCTAATTCACCAAAAAAGAAACAATTGATTGAAACAGTAATAAGAAGAGGAAAAGAGATTCAGCAACGTTCCATTGTTCATGTAACAAATGTTATTCTTAATTCATTCATTTTGTCATGGGATAAAGAAGATTATAAAATTATTTTTCCAGATGAACATGTAGAAAGAAAAGAAATAAGTGCAGATGTTTTTGGTACATTTCAAAGTTTGTTAGAAAATCTTTCAGTAATACAATATGCTTATATTTCAATGGAAAATCTCAGCTGGATAATTGGTTCCTATGAATATGCTCTAGACAATTTGTATGAGCTGATATCTGACCTTTCTAAAGAAATTAAAACTTCTCCTACAATCTCTAAATCTTTTTGGAGGGCTTTGAGAGTAATTTTTGGGTTGTTATCAACAACTCAGCAAATCCTATCAGACTTGTTGAAGCAACTAAATAAATTTGTTGAGATAAAAGAAGAATTTAAGAAACAATTTAAACAGTTGAATTTTTACTCTCTTACTGCTATATTGAAAAAATACAATATTGAAAATGAAACAGCTGATTTTATTGTTTGGGTCAGTCAATTACTTCAAAATACAAAGATGACCTATAGTCTACTTTTGGACTTGATTAATTGCTGTAAGACTTCAGAAAAAATGGAAATGAAAAATATAGAACTCATTATCTCAAATTTCGGATGGGTTCTTGCAGATATTCAAACAATGAAATTTTTTACTGAAAAATTTAGAGATATAACTTTCTTTCAATCTTTTCCACCTGAAATAGTTGTAGAAACAAAGAAAGAAATGCGTTTACCTGAAGATGTAGTAATTAAAGGCGTTAGTTTGTTCAAAACTTATAGATTATTTGGTTCTACTGTCTATGCTTTAAGAGGAATAGATATTGAAGTATGTAAAGGAGAAATGGTAGCTATTTTAGGTCCTTCAGGTAGTGGTAAAACCACTTTGTTAAATCTTTTAGCTGGGCTTGATTCACCTGATAATGGGGCAATATTCTTTAAAGGTAAAAATATACATTTAATGCCTGATTCTGTTTTCTCCATGTACAGAAGGAAAGACATGGGTTTTATTTTTCAGTACTACAATCTTATCCCACAATTGACAGTATTAGAAAATGTAATGCTACCAGGATTGATGGTAGGTAAAACAGCGAAAGAGGTTAAACAAAAAGCTATAGAATTGCTTAAAATAGTGGGTATTGAGCGTTTTAAGAACCAGTTTCCTATTAAGTTGTCTGGAGGACAAATGCAGAGAGTAACAATAGCAAGATCAATGATAAACGACCCTGTACTACTTTTTGCTGATGAACCTACTGGAGATTTGGACAATGCTACAGGAAAAATAGTCGTTGATCTTATTCATCGTTTTTCTAAAGAAAAAGGGACTGCTGTGATTTTTGTTACTCATGATGAAGAAATGGCTAAAAAGTGTGATAGAATAATCAGAATTAGAGATGGAAGAATACATTCAGAAGAAATAATTAAAAAGAATTAAATTAATTTTAGTATATGTCTGAAAAAGAGTTGAAAACATACATCAAAATAATAGAAAAAAGTTACTCTTCTTTTAGAGAACATGTGGAAAACTTTCCTGAAGAAGCTCTAGATTGGAAAATAAATGATTTTTCTGGTTCTCCGAGATGGATTATCAGTCATGTGATAAAAGATCAATATCCATTTACTGATTTTATAGTAAAAGGAAAAACTTCTAGTTCTCAACTAAAAATAGAAGAAATAAAAGGAGATATTAGTAATATCCTAAAAAAATATGATAAAATGGTAAAAGATACAGTTGAATCTATGCAAAGTCTAAAAGAGGAAGATCTAACTTTAATAAGAGAAATGAAAAATTATAAGCTTTCAGTAGAAGAGTTGCTATTTGAATTTATATATCATATTAATCATCATTGTGGACAACTAGCAATGATTTTAGGTACGTGGAAAAGATCAAAGAAAGCAGAAAATAGTAAGAAAAACTGACAAAGAGATTTGTTAACAAAATTTATTATCTCATTTAATTAACCTTGAAAATATAAATGGACAAACAACAACTAATTTTTGATTGTGTTAACAATATTCATGCATATGTTGTCATAGTAGGAAAAGAAGGTAATGTTATTTTTGCTAACAAGAAAGCATTAAATCTCTTTTATATTGATCAAGAAACAATACGTGATAAACAATTTTATGATATGCTAAAAGAAAGTGATACTAGTCAAAGAAATGTTGATTTTTATCTTTCTTTCAAGAAACTTTTCCAAGCTCCTCAAACTGATTCATTTTTAGAAACTACTCATACTAAAAAATATGGTCTTACTACAATAATATGGTCAGCTAAAACTGTTGATGATTATACTTACTATACTGGTTATGATTTTTCAATTTTTAAAAAAATAGAGGAAGAAATGAGAACCAGTTTTGAAAAGTACAAAATAATATTTAACAACAGTTTAAATGCAATGTATTTAGTTAAAATCACAAAAGAACATCCAGAAGGGATTTTTATTGATGTAAATAAAATAGCCTGTAAACAAACAGGATATTCAGTAGAAGAAATCCTAAATTTTCAACCTAAATCATTTTTTAAAGATTCGTACAATTATATTTTCTTATCTAATAGTGAATGGAATCATACTTTTGTAGAAGAACAGCATACAAAAGAAGGAAAGTCCTTTCCAATCAGAATTATTGCAAAAAAAATAAAGATTCAGGGTGAACTATTTATTTTGATTGTTGTTCAAGATATCACAAAAGAGAAAAAAGAATTAGATCTGATGCATACTCTGATGAATAAATTAGAAGAAGAAATTTATCGTTATTTAATTTTAATTGATAAAATAAGAAATCCACTAACAGTTATTTCAGCTCTTGCTGACTTAGGAAAAACAAAATATTCAGAAAAAATAATTAGTAAAGTAAATGAAATAAGTGAAATCTTATCAGAAATAGATGATTCATTGATAATTACAGAAAAGTTAAGAAATAAGATATTAAAGTATATTTCTGAATATCTTGAATAAAATTAAAATCTTAAGAGAATAAAATTAATAAATTATATGAAAGTAATGTAGTTAGCTAAATTTTATCCACTTTTACAATTCTTGTGATTTGAGCTTTGTTAGAATTATTTCTCTTTCTGTGTATTTTGAAGCTTCAGGATCATGTGTAGCTATTAACAGAGTTTTGTTGAAATGATCACACAAATCAGAAAGATATTGATAAACAACTTGAGAATTCTCTAAATCTAAATTTCCTGTAGGTTCATCAGCAAGGATAATATCTGGATTGTTAGCAAGAGCTACAGCAATTGCTACACGTTGTTGCTCTCCTCCACTTAAAAATGCAGGTTTTTGATTAAGATAACGTTGTATATCCAATAGTTCTACAAGTTCATTAATTCTCTCTTTTCGTTCTCTTCTTTCTTTTTTTGCCAAAACCATTGGAAATTCTATATTTTCTTCAATTGTCAAAAAAGGAGCTAAATTGAAGGATTGATAAACAAGACCTACCTTTTTGCATCTGTATTCAGCAAGTTGATCTTCGTTGTAGTCAACTATATTTCTTCCTTCGACAAGTATTTTCCCAGCAGTAGGTTTAAGGATTCCAGCTAGGCAATGTAACAATGTTGTTTTCCCAAGTCCTGATTTTCCTCTGATTGCTACCTTTTCTCCTTTATTTATCTTAAAACTTATTCCAGGTAGTGCAACAGTTTCGACTTTTCCTTTATACACATGTATTAAGTCGATTACTCTAATTATTGGTTCTTTTTTCTGATTCATTTATAACTTCCTCTTTTCTATTTTTGAAACAAAGTGGTTTACTCCCTTTAATCTAAAAGAGAGATAGTAAATGGCTTCCAATATTGTTAAAATAAAAATTAAGATAGTTGGTAAAATAAGCGCAAAAATTGAATTCCTATAAATAAAAGGTAATCCATAAGAAGAATTTAAGATAATTAAAATTATTTTAGTGAAAAAGAATGCGCCAAGTTGAGATAAACTAAATAAGATAGCAATTGTTAGAAAATACCAACTAAAACTATTGAAAATCTCTTTTTTCTTTTTTAATCCTCTGATATTAAGATAAGAAAAATTGTTTTTATTGCTTTTTTGAACATCTGCAAAAATTAAACTTAAGATTATTGCTAATGTAACTTCAGCTAAAATAACAGGAAGATTAAGAATGTTTATTAAATATGATTCATTGTAATCTGTCTCTGTAATTGTAGAATTATGAATGAGAGAGTATTCTATTCCTAATTCATTTAATTTTGTTATAAATTCGTCTCCTTCTTCTTGATCAATTATACTAACGTATGTAATAATGTAATTTTTTAAATTTTCAAATGTACTGTTGTCCCATTTAGATAGAATCCAATTACCTTGGAAAGAGACAAAGAAAGGTAGAAATTGAGCAATGTCTAATAAAACCTTAGTTTTATAATTTACATCACGATAATTCTGTGAATAAGGAACTAATATTTTATCGCCTACTGTAAGATAGTGTTCTTTGGCATAAGAAATTGAAGTAATAGCAAAATCAGATGTTTCATTAAGCTTTAAAAATACTTCACGATTCTTTAATTCTTGAAAATATTCTGAAATATAATATGCATTTTCATAAAATTTTATCGGGTCAGAAATTTCAATACTGAATATTAGTTGTCCTTCAATAATAGAGGTACTTACAAAAGAAAGAATATAATTGTTTGATTCAGTAATATTGATTACTTTTTCTATATCATCAGTGTTGACAGCAAAAGAGAGCGCCCCAACTCTTGTTGAAAGATTTAATTGTTCTTGATGTATTTTCAATGAAGAATGAGATGAAGAGAGAATAGTGCTAAAAAGCATAATTAAGAAAATTATGTTTACATATCTTTTCTTATTTTTTAAGACTTGAATAAATGATCTTAATAAAAATAAGTGAATTTCACTGAAATAAGAAAAAACTTTTCCTATAATTTTATAGTACTTCCGAATTATCGTAAAAGTTATGGGTTGAAAGCCCGACAATAATAATATGAACAATTCTAACTTCAGCTTATTAAAATCGGTCAAAAGTTTTTTAGAAAAACGCTTTCAACCCACAAGAGAAGATAGGAAAACAAGTATAAAAGTTTGTCACTGGATAAGAAAGATGGATTTTCCACACAAAGGACAGAGGAAAAGAGGAGAAACAAAAGAAGAGGTTAAGAAGACCGTCATGGGAGCAGTGGTGGAACAAACATCTATCGAGCAGTCAGCTGAACAATTTTCGACTAAAGACGGAGATACAATACGTTATCACTTGAACAAATTGGATATAAACGGCATATCAGAGGTTTTCATCTCTTCATTTCAGCAGTGTGGGGAACTATTGAAAAGAAAGAAGAAAATAAAGAGTCCATTAATACTAGCAGTAGACACGATGGACATACGATATTATGGGAAAAGAAGAGATGAGTATATTCACCAGTATAAAAATGAATGGTTTTATCGATATATCACGGTTTCAACAGTCAAATCACCTTATGGTGCTCTTCCTTTAGGTGCATTTCCCGTGTCAACTTTTGATTCTAAAGAGGGACTATTAGAATCGCTCTTCAACAAGTTTAGTCTTAAAAACAGGAACATAAAGGTGTTGTATGCAGATAGAGGTTTCTATTCTGTTGAAGTAGTGAAACTACTACAAGCCTACACTATTCCTTTCGTCATTGGAGCGCGGAAAAATAAGAAGATTAGGTCATACCTGGAAAACTTTCCTAAAACAGGTAAAATAACTTCTGTTCCTTACACTATGAAAAGTGTGCAAGGTGAAACTACAGAAGTTATGTTGCATGCTTATTGGCTCCCAAAGCGGAAAGACTGGTTTGTTTGTATCAGTTGGCATATTTCTTCAGAGCAACAGATCTACGATTATTGTCATCGGTGGGGTATAGAGACGTCCTACCGTCTTCTCAAGAGCATTAGTGTTTCTACAACTACCAATAATGCCACCGTCAGGTTCTTGTATCTTTGTTTTTCTCTTCTCGTCCTCGCTTTATATGTTTGTTTTCGCTCTTCTGTTATCCCTCCTTTTTTCACTCCCCCGTCTAACAAACCTTTGTTGAAACGCTCAAGACCTGTTACGCTCTATTTCACCTTGAGGTGTTTACGCTCAAGTTTGTATGGAGGTGAGATAGTCTAAGTTATTGCGGAAGTACTAAATTTTAATAGAAATAAATGAAAAAAGTTGGAAATTAAAAATTATAGTTCCTAGAAAAATAATTAAACTCATTGAAATAAGTAATATCTGAACAGCAGATAGATTTCCCGCTTTCAAGAACTCTCTATTATTTATCCAGAATAGAGTTATTCCTAAAATCATAAAAATAAAAGAAAAGATCTGTATAACAATTTCACTAATCTTTGATTTAGAAATTGCTTCAGAATATGTCTTATTGTTTATTTGTATATTCTGAAAAGTTGAAGAGTTTAATCTTGTTTGTAAAATAACTAGAATAAATGAAAGAACACCATTATCTAGCAATATCACTAATTTTGAAATATCCCATTGAAATAAACTCTTCATTAATAAAATGGATGTTGTAAGTGATATTGTAAAAGATATAAAGGTAATCATGAATTGGATGAAAATCATTCTACTTTCTTGTGAACTAGATTTCGAACCCCTTGAATTAAAAAATAATATTGTATTTCTTATTTCACCTTCAGATTGTTTAATATAAATGTATGTTATCGCTCCGAATACTACAGATAACAAAAAAACAATTGAGATTGAAAGAAAAAGATGCTGATAAAAAAAATCCAAGAACGCATTATATTTGCGAAGAAAAATATCATTGAATTTTAATTTTGCAAGTATTTCAGAAGCAGGATTATTGGAAATGTAGTTATAGAGAATTAGGAAACTCTTGATAATTTCACCAGTGTAATTTAAATATGCCTTCTTCACTTTTGCTGGTAAGTAGTTTAAATATTCTGATTTGTCAAATTTGAAGTATGAAAAAAAAGAAGAAGTCTCATTTGCAATAACACGCAGTAAAGACAAAATATTTGCCTTTTTTATAGTTTGAAAGAAGAAAGACTCTGTTAGTAAAAGATTAACTTTTTTTAAATTTTGATAAAAAAGATATTCTTTTGTTGTTGGAAAAAAAGAAGTAAATACAGATACATTTTCTGTTTTTTCTGGTGCAACATAAAGGGATACATTTTTTAGTTCAAGTTCATTATTCCAACTAATATTGACAACTGATAGATTAATATTTATTCCATCTTTTAAAATTAACACAGGTGTAGAGAGATTAATATTATTGAATTTTCTTTCTAAGTTTTGATTTACAATTAATAAATTATAATCTGTAACAGGACTATTATCAATTTCTATTTGTATTATCTTTGATTGTACAATAGTTATAGTTACAGGTTCATAGCTAGAAAACCTATCATAATATGAATTATATAAATCAATATAAGTTTCAAAAAACTGTGTAGCTTGTACTTCTAAATCAGATTCATTAGAAGAAAAAATTAAGTCTGACCACTTAGTATGGGAAGAGGATAAAAAAGTGTAAAATGAAAGAGAAGAAACAAAGAGAAGTGACAAAATAATAATAAATTCAACAACAATAATCTTTCGCTGACTCTTAATTATAATCTTCGTGAACCTCAATTCAATCTCTCCAAGTCTAGTTCTTTTCCAATAGTGTCATTAATAACTGGAATACTTTTTCTTAGTTTTAAATAACTAATCAAACCTACAATACATGTGATAAATGAAATAATTAGTAGTTGCAAAGAAAAACTAACAAAACTATATGGAAATAAAGCTAAATTTACCTTTAAATAATTAAATGGTTGCAACTCTAATGTAAATAGATAAGTAAAAAACCATCCTAAACTATTTCCTATTAATATCAAATAGTAAAAGAAAAGTAGCAAAGGCATTAATGAGATAAATATTCCTTTTTTGATTGAAACACCTCTAGCAAAGAATACGCTAAAATATCTTAATTGTTTTTGAGAGATTTCAATTGTATAACTAACTATTAAAATTAGTACTACTAGGCTAAATAGAATTAAATACGCGATTGTTTGAGAAAAACGAGTTAACAAATAACTATAATCTCTTGGAATAAGGTGTGTAGAGTAATCAAGTATTTGTATGTCAAGATATTGTTCTTGGTTTATCCTCATTATCTCTTTTATTACCGTACTTTTATCTAAAGTTTCTTTTAAGGTTAATATGGAAACTGTATCTTCAAAAAAGTTCTGTTGATTAAATGCTTTGTCATTTACAAGCATGAATCTAGGATAATATGTTGAGTCATCTCCTTGAAAATAATAAAAACTTAACCAAGAAAATAAAGGAATAGTGTCAACCACATCCGCAATTTCTTTTTTAGTCCAATCATCCCCTGTAAAATCATCATAGGTATAAAAAGCGAAAGTATCCCCTATTTCTTTTTCAATCTCCGAAGCTATGTCTTGTGATATTATTATTTTGTTTGTATTCTCATAAATTTCTGTTAAAGATTTGTTTACATTTTTAGACCCCTCGTAATTTTCAGAAAATTTGTTTATTTTTACTAATTCCATGATTTTACTATTATTTATAGCAAAAATATCGATTTTTATATGCATGACATAAGTTCCAAGATCCGATTTTACTATCGATTCTGCCTCGTGATACGAGATTTCTATCGAATTTGAAACAAAATTCTTTAATGAATGTTGAACCATTTCATTGTTTAAAGCCGGATAGACAATTGTTAGGTCACCTAAATCATTAAATTCCTTGTTCTTTAATTGATATTTATTATAGGAATCAATAATTGAGAGATAAGAGGATAAAATCAATATGAATATTATCAAAAGTTTTAACATTTTTTGATTTTTAACAATAATTTTCCTTGTAGCTTTTTTTGAATAAGTTATAACCTCCTCAATTTTGTTTAATACATTTATGGTCTGTGTTCCTATCCAATAAATTCTCTTTTTAGAAATAAAGAAACTTATTGTTATAAAAAATAGGTAGAATAATCCCAATATCCAATAATTAACATATAATTCTATTCCAAACATAAATTCAAAAATGTAATAATAAAAAATGATGCTAATTGTTAAGGTTGGAATAAGTGATAATACAAGTTCCTTGAAAACAACATATATCATTCGCCTTAATTTTTTTAAAATATATTCAGAGTTATTTTTTTTATAAATAAATTGCTTATTTTGTTCAACTTTTAAATTCCTTATTAAAAAAAGTATTTGCAAATTTATAATACAAAATTCAAAACCATATAAAGTTAAAGCAAAGCTTCTGAAAATCCATCTATAGTGCAGTAGGAAGGGATAAAAAATCATAACATGAGATAGAGCTAAAATAGATACAACAAAATATGTGTAAAAAAAATTCTTTATTGATATCAATATTACTTCCTTGAAAAGTTTATATCTTTTTCCTCCTCTTAACCTAAACAATGCATATTTGTCTCTTTGTTTATTTATATAACTCTCTGAAGTAATTGAAATAAATAAAAACATTATCAGTGATGCTAATATAAAAAGAAGACCTAGTTGTAAAAGTTCAACAATTGTATATAATTCTTTATTATATTCTAATTTCTTTTTGAGAGTGTAATAGAAATCATTTTTCTTTCCTTCTACTTGAAAATGAACTTTTATTTCACTCTCTATAGAGTTAATATACTTTAACATTTCATCCACTTTTTGTGAATAAAGAATTCTTCTACTGAACTTAAATAAAAAATAATCTGTAAATTGAAAATTTTCTATTTTTCCTCTAAAAATAGTATCAAAAGTTTTGTCTGTTATTAGTATATACTTGTTATCCATGTTATTAAGAGGATAAGTTCTATAATCAATAATTGAGAGAAATTCTTTAGGAAAAATTGAATTTAAAAATGAATAACCTTTAATTGAGAGTGTGATATTAACAGAACCTTTACTTTTATTGATAAAGGAAAAATTAAGCTCGTTCGAAATAGGTATTAAATTTCTTAGTGACCTATCCAAAAATACTTCTCCATTGTTTAAAGTAAAATTATAATATTTTTGATAAATCTCTTGCTCTGCAGAAATCACAGTTAATTTCAGAGATTTATTATTGTTAACTATAGTTGATGTTTTTAGAATTCCTATGTGGGTGTACTCGTCTAAAGGAAAAAGTTCCATTATTGTTTGCTTTTGAAACTGTTCAGTATATAAAAAAGAATCCGATTCTTTTTTAATTACAAAATCAGGAAATGAGTTTTGAATAATAGTATCAACACTTTCATAATAGTTTGCTACTTCTCCTGTAAATATTGTAAAGTAGCAAATAGTAGAAAAAATAAGAGGAAATAAAAGAAGAAGTATACACTCTTTTTTTCCTTTTTTCAAGATCAATGACTACACCTTTAGATTACTTTGTTTTTAACTGTTGCCTATTATTATGTTATATTGCTGTAATAATATCTTAAACTGACATCAATAGAGAGATTGTTGCCATAATAATCCCAAGCCCATCCTTCATAAGGTACAGAACGTGAACACCCGTAAATATCAAACGTTGCATATGTTCGATCATCTGGCCAACATACTAAAAAATATTCTTGAGTATACCAACCGTAATATTTCTCATAATCAAATTGCATATTTGAATATTCAACAGTTCTTGGGCCAGAATTTTTAATGTATAGTTCACCTTCAAATAATAAGTCGTCTGCGCCTGGATCAGCATCCCATACCTCTATGAATAAGCTATCTCCTTCAAAATATTTATACAATTTTTTACTTATACCAATGTTTTCATATGTACCTTCATTTTTATCACCAAAGTATTTTTCGTAGACTGTTATTCCAGCACTATTAATTATCTTAAACCAGATTTCTCCCTCCCCATTATCTCCCGTTTCTTCTAGCGTAAGTGTGTTGAAAGTTATCTCAACATCTACAACAATTGTAGATGAATTCACAAACACATTGTTTAATAGGCCTAATATTACTATTATTACAAACGTGATTCTTTTTTTCATTAAAGTATCACCTAATTTCAAAAAAAAACGTTTATTTAAACATTTGTATTTCGTCATTAACAACTATTCTCTTATTTAAAAATCTTTTTTATATTATTTACTGATTTACATGCAATTAGTTCTCTTCTTATTTCTCTTCCTCCAGACTTATTTTTGGTTAAATCTAAAGCAAATCTTTTTATTAGTTCTAAGTCGGTTGTTATTTCATTGCAATCTTTGTACATCCTAATTGTATATTCTATAAATTTATCTAACAATTCTACTTTTTCTTCCCAAGAAGCATTTTCTTTTCCCATAAAAATATAAGGTCTTCCTTTAGCCCATCTCCCTATTGCTACAGCATAAGCTCCTCTTTTCATATACTCTTCTATGTCTTCAAAAGAGAAAACATCACCATTTGCAATTATTGGCAAATCTGTGTTATTGGATATTTCATTTATTACTTCTAGATGTGCAGGAGTTGCAAAAGTTTCTGTTCCATATCTAGTATGAATAATAATCCAAGGATTACTGTATTCTTCAGCTATCTTGACTATTTCAGGTAAAACATTTCTATTCCATCCTATTCTAACTTTGAGCGTTATTGGCAAATTAGTTCCTTTTGAAAGACTGTTTACTAATTTTTCTACTAATTCAGGATGTCTTAGGAGTGCAGCTCCCATGTTTTGTTGGCTAATTTTCTTTTTAGAACAGCCTAAATTAATGTTGATGAACTTGAATTTAGTTTTATCTTCGATTTCTGAACCAACTTGTTCAAATTCTTTAGGCTCATCACCAAAAATTTGTATTCCTACGTTTTTTTCTTTTGAATCTGTATAAATCAATCTATATGTATTAAGGTTAAATTTCTTGCTGAAATGTGCAAGAAAAGATTTTATACTTACCATTTCTGTAATTGTTATATTTGCGCCGTACTCAGTAGCTATTACCCTGAAAGGATATCGTGTATACTTAAAAAGAGGAGAAAGAATCAATGATCCCTTTTTAATCATTGATTAACCATCCTTTTATTATTTTCCGCCGCTAACTTTGAGATTTTCAATCAACATCCAAGGAGCGATGTGTCCTTTTCTATTTTCAGTTTCTTTTGAGAAATAAGTTATACTGTTAAGTAATTCATAGATATTTCCGCCAATTACTGCGTTTTTAACAGGGTGGACAATTTCTCCATCTTTTACATAAAATCCTTGATTTATTTGAGAAGAAATTGTTGGACTATCTCCACTTGGATGAATGCTTGAGCCTAGTAAGAAAATTCCCTCTTTCAGCTCTTCGAGGAGAGAATCTTTACTTGTCTCTCCTTCTTTTATTTGTAGTGCATAAACAGAAGGAACTGGTCTTGAAGAGAAAGTTCCTCTTGATGCATGTCCTGTATTTTCTAATCCTACAAGAGGAGCAGTGTAAGAGTCTGTCACATATGTTTGCAATATTCCATCTTTGACAAGAACTGTTTTTTCTTTTGGAACTACTCCTTCATCATCAAATTTTGCAGAGTTTATTCCTCCAGGATAGAACGGGTCGTCAATAATTGTTAGTTTTTCAGTTGCAATCTTATCTCCTATTTTGTCTATAAAGAAAGATGTTTTGTTAATAACATTAAATGCATTTACTCCTTGTGAAACTATAGAACTTAGAGTTCCATAAGTACTTTCTGGGTCTAAAAATATAGGTAGTGTTTTGGTTTCTATTTTCTTTGCACCAAGCATTTTCTTTGCTCTTATTCCAGCTTCTTTACCTATTTTTATGTAATCAAATTGCTTAAGTGTATTAGAACTATCGTAGTAGTAAGCAACACCTATATCCTCTTCTTTTTCTATTTTTACAGAAAGATATCCTGAAATAGAAGTGGATTTGCACCATCTTTCAATTCCTTGAGAGTTTAAAATGATTCTCTCTAATTTGCCTAACCCGTAGTTTCCTCCGATAATAACATCTTTTTCTATTTTTCCTTCTTCAACAGATTGAAGCATCAAATCTGTGAATTCTTCAACTGAAAGATTTTCTACAGCTTCATCGTATAAATCATCAATGTCTGGTATTGGCCTGTCATCTGAAGGGAGAGATTGAAACTTAGGATCAGGTTGACTAATTTTTGATAAAGAAAAAGCGTTTTTAACAGTTTTTTCAATGTTTTCTTTTGTGAATATGGTTGTTGAACTCATACCAACAGCTTTGTTTTTGAATATCCTAACACCTATTCCAGAGCCAGAAGTTTCAGAAAATCGAGATATAGCTGTTTTTTCTAGTTGAACCGTTCTGCTAAAACCTTTCACTGCATATATCTCAATTTCTTCTGCTCCTAAATTAAGTCCATAATCAAGAGCATGTTTTGCTAAATCAAAAAATTCGTTATCCATTTTATTTTCCTCCAACAACTAGGTTAGAAACACCAATATTAGGTCCTCCACCTGTTACAGGAACCCACTGCCCTCCTTTTCCACAAGTACCAAGAAAAGCTGGCTTCCAATTTTTGCTTATTCCATATGCATTATTTAATACTTCTAAAGTCATTCCAGACATGCCTACATTGCCAAAAAGTTCTCCAATCTCTCCATTTTCTATGATGTATCCATATTGACAAGTAAAGTAAAACTGACCTTTAGTTGGATGAACATATCCTCCATATGAATTCTTGAGGTATACCCCTTCTTTCGTCATCTCTGCTATTTCTTCTAAAGAAAGGTCTCCAGAATCGACATATGTATTTGCCATTCTAGGAATTGGTATAGAGTTAAAATCTTGAGCTCTTCCAGCTCCATTGGGTTTCATCTCCATCATTGTCGCTGTTTCTAATGTCTGGAAGTATTCTTTTAAGACACCTTTTTCCACAATTGTTCTTTTTTCTGATTTTGTTCCTTCTGAATCAAATACAAAAGAACCTCTTAGCTTTGGAATTGTGGGGTCATCATAAACACTTATTCCTTCAACACCTATTTTTTCACCTATTTTTCCTTCTAATACAGAGTTTTTAGCAAATACTCCATCAGCTTCAGCTGCATGACCAAAAGCTTCGTGAATAAATACTCCCACCAAAGATTCATCCATAATGACATTCATTTTACCACTTGGAGGACTGCGAGTATCAAGTAACTTTTCTGCTTGTTCTGCACTTTTTCTTCCTTCTTCTTCAGGGTCCCAAGACTCGAGTAGTTCCCATCCTCCTGTTCCACCAATACTATCAAAAACACTTTGCATTTTTTCTCCTCGACGGGCTACAACATCTTTCATTAACCTTATAACATGATATTCGTTTTCGACGTTAGTTCCTTTATTATTTACTATATATTCTATTTTATGCATTTCTTGGTAAGTTGAAGAAGCTTGGGCTATATTGTCAGAAAACTCTCTAGCAGATTTTTCTATTATCTTTATTTTTTCAAGTTTTAGCTCCTTATCTAGTTCTCTAGGGTCAATCTTAATCTCTGTTGCTCCTTTTCCTTCAAAGACCCATTTATCTGAGATTCTACGTTCTTCTTTAGCGTATTTAGAAGCGATTCTTGCCATGCTGATGGCTTTTTTAACACTTTTTAATATGTCTTCAGTTTCTAATGATACTGTTGTAGTAAATCCCCAAGCATTATCAACTAAAGCTCGAATGGCGATTCCTCCTGAGGTACGATTGGAGATAGTATCAAATCTACCATTACGTACTGAAAAAGTCTCACTTTCACTCTGGGCATATCTAATATCTAGAAAATCTTTGCTTGAAAGCTCAACTTTATTTATTATTGTGCTTAATTTATCTAACATAATCATAGTCAAAGAAAAAAAAAGGATTAAAAATGTATTTATATCTCGATTTTGAAAATGTTTGAGTTTAATTCGTATTTAGCAATTATTTCTAAAAAAAGAATTTTTAGACTATCCAAAAAATAATAAAGAAAGAAGATTCTTATCAAATAGGAATGATTCATTTAGTAGCTTTTCAGAATCTTGATAGTGGTATAGGCTATCCTATTTACAACGATGATACAATAAATGTCAGTTTAGAATTAATCTTTCCCATGATTAGTGCTTTGAACAATTTTGTAGAAGAGTGTACAAAAGATGAACGAGGATTAGTTAACGCTGCTTTAGAAGATGTTAAGATTTTTTTGTATGCCCCTGAAGGAGAAGAAAACCCACTGAGATATGTTTTTTTTACAGATATATTCGATGATAATCTCTATTTAAGTTATAAAGCTGTAGAAATACACAAACATCTTTCTCCTTATATAAAATATGATTATTTTTCAATACCTGAGGAAAAAGCAAAGAAAATTACAGAAATTATCACCTTTACACATGAGTTTCCTAGAAAAGAATTATCCGATTTCTTTTTGAGTGAGATTGAGAATAAGATAAAGAGTTATGAGAAAAATAACGAAGTCTTCTTTGGAGATCTCTTTATTGGAGATTTGGACCAAGGGGTTGTTTTTTCTTTTTTTGAGAATGAAGAAATTAAAGAGAAACCAAGTAAAGAGTTATTTTCGGAATTAATTCAAACTTTCACCTTTCTTGAAAACGATTTATGGGCAAATTCTTCTATTAACGAAATAGAACGAAATAAGCTTTCTAAATATGTAGAAAACCCTGATATGTTCAGAGAAGGCTGGTTTTTTTCTCAACTTGCTAGTGATAATAAGAGCGATTTTTGGTTAGTAAGTTATTTTGTCTTCCGGACTGATGTGGAACAAGAAATAAAGGAGTTCTTATATTCTTTATCAGAAAAAGTTACTTCTATTATTTCTCCTTTTGTGACCAAAAGGAAATTCTGAAAGAATTTTTTATTCTAATTCTTTTTTTGTTCAAAAATAAAATGCTGTAAAACAATTATCTTTATTAATTCATATAATTAGAGTGAATTATAGAGATAAAGGCAATATTATTTTAAGTGAAGGATAATGACTAGAGACAGAAAAGAGACCGACATTACTAAATTCAATAATGATGATACAAAAAATAGAAGTGGAAAGGAGCAAGTATTAGAAAAAGAAGAACCTCTTTTAGATATTTCATTCAATGATACTTCAGAAATTTCTGTTCCTCCGAGACTAATTGATCAAGTGATTGGTCAAGATGAAGCTGTTGAAATAATAAAAAAGGCTGCTTTGCAAAAAAGGCATATTATGCTCATTGGAGATCCTGGAACAGGAAAGAGTATGTTAGGTCAAGCAATGGCAGAACTTTTACCTAAAGAAGATCTTGTAGATATTCTCTGTTTACCTAATCCTAAATATCCTAATCAACCTAGAATTGCTACCCTTCCAGCAGGACATGGAACAAGAAAAGTTCAAATGGATACTGAGTTGGCAAGAAAAAAAGGTAACAAAAGGTTTGTCGTTTCTTTAATTATTTTAATCGCAATAATTGGTTACGCTATTATTGCTACATCTTCTAGACCAGATTTACAACCTCAAACTCTTTTAATGGCAATGTTTGTAGGGTTCTTCATATTCTTCATGCTAAATCAATCAAGATCAAGACCAGAAGCACTAATACCAAAATTACTAGTGGATAATAGTAATAGTAAAAGAGCACCATTCAATGATGCAACAGGAAGCCACGCAGGAGCACTTCTTGGTGATGTACGTCACGATCCTTTTCAATCTTTCTTTTATACAAATAACTTATTGTTGAAATATTCAAATAAATCGTTATATAAATCCTTTTCTGAGTTGGTGGATAAATTATTTATTGAAGAAGGTAGAATAGTTGAAAAAGATAAAAAAAGAAACTACGAGGCTGTGATATTAAAAAGAGGAGAACTAAAAGTACTATCAGATAATAATGGTAAACTTTCGTTTGTTAATGTTTTATCTGTAAACAGATATGATTATGATGGAAATTTAATCAAAATAACTACAGAGTGTGGAAAATCTATTATTACTACTCCAGAGCACAAGATAGCGATTATTGATGAAAATCAGGGGATTAAATATATTAAAGCTATAGATATTACTATGGACAATAAATTACTTTCAACTGATTCAGTTATTTTGGATGAAGAAGATATAATTAAGACATATCCAAAGAAACATCAAAAACAAGCTTTCTTATATAAACGTTATTTAGAAGTTAAAGAGCAACATCCTGATTGGGGTTATAAAAAAATAAGTTTATCTCTTTCACAAAAAGAGAGTAAATGCAGATGGTGGCATAATGGAAAGCATTTACCAATCGCTATTAAAGCAGTAAATATGTTAAAAGAAAAAGGATTAATTCCATTGACATTACAAAATCCTAAATTACCTGTTATTAGTCGGGTTATAGGTAGCTTATTTGGTGATGGCGGAATATTCACAAATTTAAATGCAATATTTTTGTCTAGTAAAGAATTGGATTCAGTGAAAGAATTTGGAAAAGATTTAGCATGCATTTTTGGTGAAAATATTAGTCAAAACTCTAGAATTATTGAAGGAGGAGAAAAAGGTCATTCTTGGTGCTATCAGAACACTAATCGTTCAGTTATTCGCTTTTTCATGGCTTTAGGAGCACCAATAGGAAATAAAACAAAACTTGAATTTCATATTCCTGCTTGGATATACTCCAATGAAGATTTACAAGATGAGTTTTTTGGATCTTATTTAGGTGGAGAGCTAGGTGTCCCAATAGTTCATAAGAAAGGACGATTTCTAAACACACTAGATGTTGGGATCACAGCCGATGAACATACTTTTAATAATAGATACATGTTTTTGGAAGCAGTTCGAGATTATTTAAATTCAAAAGGAATAAAAACCAATTCTATATCAAAAAGAAGTATAAAGGAAAATAAGTATCTTGTTCGACTTTTGATTTCGACTAAATATGAAAATCTTATGCAATTTACTAAAAATGTAAAATTAAAATATTGTATGTATAAAACAGAAAAATTACTGAATACACTTGATGAGTTTACTTCAATTAAATACAATCGTTACAAAGAGCTTACTGAAAGTGATATTGGAGCTGAAAGAGCAATGCAATTACTTAACTTATCTCCACGAGCTTTATACTATATTATCTCTCAAATGGAGGAGAAGGCATAATGAAATACATACCATCTAAAGTTAAAAATATAGAAAAAATTCCTTTCAAGGGCAAATTGTATAACATTACGACTGAGACAGGTACAGTTGTAGCTAATGATATTCTCTGTTCTAACTCTGGTGGGTTAGGTACTCCTCCTCATGAAAGAGTAGAGGCTGGGTTAATTCATAAATCTCATAATGGCGTGTTATATATTGATGAGATTGGTACTTTAAAGATACAAACCCAACAAAAACTTCTTACAGCAATGCAAGATGGAAAGCTATCAATTACTGGTCAATCAGAGTTAAGTTCTGGTGCAATGGTTCGTTCTGAGCCTGTTCCTTGTAGATTTGTTTTAGTTGCTGCAGGAAATATTGAAACTACACGTAATATGCATCCTGCTCTTCGATCTCGTATTCAAGGTTCTGGTTATGAAATTTATATGAGAGATACTATGCCTGATACAATTCAAAATCGTCGTAAATTAGCTCGTTTTGTTGCTCAAGAAATAGCTAAAGATAAAAAGATTCCCCATTTCAGCAAAGAAGCAGTAGAAGAAATTATTTATGAAGCACAAAGAAGAGCAGATAGAAAAGGATACTTGACTCTCCGTCTTCGAGAGCTTGGTGGTTTGATTCGTGCAGCAGGAGATCTAGCTAAAGAAAGAAATGAGGAAATTGTTTCTGCAGAAACAGTAAGGCTGGCTAAAACTTTTGCTAGGACTTTAGAAAACCAAATAAGTGATAGCTATGCTGATAGAAGGAAACAATACAAAATTATAGAAATTGAGGGAGAAAGAGTAGGAAGAGTAAATGGATTAGCAGTAATCAATCAACGCTCAGGAATAGTTATGCCAATAGAAGCAGAAGTTGTTCATGCATTCAGTCAGAGGGAAGGAAAAATTGTAGCAACAGGACAATTGAGAATAATAGCTAGAGAAGCAGTACAAAATGTATCTGCTATTTTAAAGAAGTTTATTGGAAAAGATATTTCAAACTTTGATTATCACATCCAATTTGTGGGCGCATATAGTGGCGTAGAAGGAGATTCTGCATCAATCTCGATAGCTACAGCTGTTATTTCAGCATCTGAGAAAGTTCCAGTTAGGCAAGATACAGCAATGACTGGAAGCTTAACAGTAAGAGGAGTTGTAATCCCTGTTGGAGGGGTAACAAGTAAAATTGAAGCAGCAGCAGAAGCAGGAATAAAAAGAGTAATTATTCCTAAACAGAATTTAGGTGATGTGAAAATAGAGAAAAAGTATCTAGACAAAATAAAAATTATACCAGTTGAACATTTCAGTGAAGTTCTGAGAGAAGCTTTTCCTCTAGAATATGAATATGTAGCTAAAAAGTATGAAACCTTAAATAAAGAAAAACCAATCAATGGTCTAAAATAACCTGTGAGGAAAATGAGTTCAGCAGGTTACTTTTTTTATTTATGTTCAATCACAGTGAAACCTAATGATGAAGAGCAGTATGAAGATTTCAGTGAGTTTGATATGCATTTACATTTAGTGCAAGAAGAGTTAGAAAAAAAAGAACCTTCTCGAGAACCTTTTTTAGAAACTATATTTTTCCTTCCAGATTGGGTAGAAATGAATTTTAAGTTTAAAAGTTCTTACAAAGATGGTGATGAAGACATATACATGTATATAGATTTAGTAAAAGAGGAAATAGAGAGTGAACTTAATGTTACAATTGTAGATTTCGGAATCGAAGGAATTGTCTGATATTTACTTTCTGAGAATAGAAATTAAAAATAAAGGTAAATGAGAAAAGGAATTCATTTTTAACTTATTTCATAACTATGTATATTTCTGTTTGACAATTGTTACATCGACCATCTAGAGAGATCCTTAATACTTCTGTAGTAGTTGAACTACGTTTAATTAAGAGTTGTCCACACTTTGGACAACTTGTATTGTTTTCTGGGTGATCAGGAATTCCATGAATATAACAGAAATTAATTCCTGCTTCTTTCGCCATTTTAAAGGCTTCTTCCATTAAATCTTTGGATGTAGGTTGTAAATCTTTTACTTTATATGCAGGTTTTAACCTTTCTAAATGTAAAGGTATATCAGGTGAAATTTCAGTAGCAAGGAAGTGAGCTAATGCTCCTGCACTGATTTCATTATTTATATTCTTTTCATGAATTATAAGACTGACTTCAAGATGAGTTCCATGCTCATATATCAGTTTCATAATTTTCTTTATGTGCTCAAAATTTCCTCCTCCACAGTTTCGAAGGTAGTCGTCGTTGTCTAGTCCTTTGACTTCAATTGCTACAGCATCAACATATTCTAATATCTCTTTGAAAGGTTCCTCATTGAAATATCCGTTTGTTCTGAGTAGGATTTTCATTTTTTTCTCTTTTGCAATTTTTGCAGTATCTCTAACCCATTCAAAAGATACTAAAGGTTCAGAATCACCAAAAACCATGACTCTAGATCCAGAAGCAAGACCGAACATCGCTGCTTGTTCTGGTGGATATTTCTTTCCTGAAATCGTTTCTGGTTCAACTTGAGAAATATCAGAAACTGGACAGAATACACAATCTAAGTTACAATTATAAGTCATAAATGTTTGAGCTCTTGAATTAGGGAAGAAGTGAAGAACATGTTGCTTCTCAATTCTATTGATCTGCATCTTTGTAAAACCATAAGTTAAAGAATATAACTTTCCAGAAATATTCATTCTGGCTTTACATTTACCCTTTTCTTTATGTCCAAGTTCACATTCAAAAGGACATAGAGTACATTTGATTATTTGTTGCTCTTCATCAATTACTTGATAATATTCTGCTTCATGAAGTAATTCAGCGTTCATTAAAATCAACAATATTGATTAATTTGTTTTGTTTTTTAAATTTTTATATTGATTCGATTGTTGAATTAAACAAAGATAAAGAAAAATAAATTTAAAATTTACAAATACTAAGTTATAAAGAAGTAAAGTGTTCTTACGAAGAGATGCAGTTGAAGTTTGGTCAAATACAGAGCTAGATGAACGTCTGATAAAATATCAACAGATTTTCAAGAAAAGAATATTGCCAAGGTATATTCTTGCCAAAAATTTTAAAGTAAAATTTGATGTGAATAACTCAATTACAGAGTTATTAGAACTTCACAACGAAAAAAGTGAAGGATTTAGACTCTTTGTTTCTCAAAATCAAGAAAAAACCCCAGAAGAGTTCTATAGTTCTAAAGAAAATAATCAAATAGAAACATCAGGGCAAAACTACCTAAGATTAAAAGTTGAACTATTGAAAAAAATGATAAAAAACTGTGAATTTTGTGAAAATAAATGTCACGTAGATAGAACGAAAGGAGAGTTGGGAAGGTGCAAGGTAAATGATAAAGCTTATGTTGCAAGCGCTTTCACTCATTTAGGAGAAGAATCTCCGATTGTTCCTTCTGGAACTATTTTCTTTTATGGTTGTACAATGAAGTGCGTTTTTTGCCAAAATTACGATATAAGTCAAGAATATTCTCTTAATAGTTTTAGAGGAAGAGAAACATCTCCATATGGTCTCTCATTAATAATTAGTGATATGGTAAAACAAAAGGTTCGAAATATTAATTTTGTAGGTGGAGAACCAACTCCAAATCTTCATATTATTTTAGAAGCAATGGAATTGTCTACAGAGATAATACCCATGTTATGGAATAGTAATATGTACTTAAGTGAAAAAGCGATGAAGATAATCGTAGATATCTTTGATATTTGGTTACCAGACATGAAGTATGGTAATAACAAATGCGCAGAGAAATATTCCAAAGTTCAAAATTATTGGCCAACTCTTAAAAGAAATATGAAAATGATTGAAAGTTTAGGAAGTGGAGAATACATAATTAGACATCTTGTTATGCCAAACCATTTAGAATGTTGCTCTTTTCCAATACTTGAATGGGTTAAAGAAAACTTGAAAACATCGCTTGTGAATATTATGGGCCAATATCGACCAATGTACAAAGTGGGTATTGGCAAATATGATGAAATAAATAGAAGACCTGTTTCTGTAGAAATGAGACAAGTTAAGGACTATGCAGATAATCTAGGTTTAAGGTGGAGATCTGTTTCTTAAAAACCATTAAAAAAAGGAATAACTGGAGATTATTCAAGTTTTTTAGAAGCTTTTCTCCACAAGTGTTTTGTAAAAGCTTCTGCATACTCTGCATCGCATAATCTTCCAAATAATTTCATAGAGGATATTTTATAATCTCTTACAGCCCAAACACCGTAAGCTCCTTAATAAAAATCAAAGAATTTCATTATTTTATCATATTGCTTTGTGATGTCAACGAACCAAGTTGAAGGTAAAACTACATTATCAGCATGAGTCTATTTTTTACGTAATTTACAATTGTTGAGGAAGATGTAGAGAGAAAAAAGAGAGGAGAGGAGAGGAGAGAAAGAGAGGGGTTTTTATAGGAAAAAAAGTAGAATAAAAAAGAGAAGAACAAACAAAGAAAAGAGGAAAGAAGGAGAGAAGAGAATGATGGAGGACGTCGTCAAAACCTTGAAAATGAGAATAAAGAACGAGGTGTTGACGACGAGGAAGAAGGAAAGGTTAAGGAGAATAACGGGGAGAGATACAAAAATAATAGAGAAGTATGTGAGAATAATACATCACAACAGAAGAAAGATATGTAGAAGAACAAAAAAAGGGAAAATAAGAGTGCATAGAGGAAAATTAGATAAACTGACGCTAACAACTTCAAAAGTTAAAGAAGAAGAGAAAAGAACAACTGTTCCTCACGATCTGAAGAAAATGTTCCCCTATTGTTCTCACAATGAATTCCAAGAGTGTAGAGATATAGCCGTGCAACTATATGAGCAAGGGTATAGACCCCGTTCTACTCGTCCTCCAATAAAGAGAGCAAGAAGACAACTAATTAATGCAAAGAGGTTCATTCTCGTTCATCTACCTAAAGAGAAGGATAACACTCTCACTCGTTGGTGGGTGGGGATAAGAGACTCGTTAGATACGTGGAAAAGAAACACCCCTTACCACCAGAAACTATGGTTACCTTTAGAGATGAGCACTTTCCACCAGAAAGAGTTAAAGAAAGGAAAAATAAAAAGTCTAGAACTAAGATATAAACGTTCTACACGTGAGTGGTGGGTGTATTTCCAACTGAGAGTTCTTCCTTCTCCTTCTTTTTATCCTACTAAAGAGAAAAGTTCTTCTTCTCTTCCCCCAGCTGTGCTGGGAATAGATCTAGGGATAAACATTCCTGCTACAGGAGTGCTTCTAACCCCTAAAAATAAATTAACAAACAAAGAGATAAAATTCTGGTATACCAAACAGTGGAATAAAGTCAATCATCGATATAAACTCAAACTTTCCCGTCTTCAGAGGAAAGCAGCTTTAAACGACCAGTCGGGTAAAAAACACCAAATTTACCGTTTTCTCGGTCTTCTTCGAAAAAGATATAGAAACGTTAAACGGGCGTATATTCACCAATTTATAAACGACGTCGTGCAGATGATAGAGACCTATGCTCGAATGTATGACCTTTTCGTCGTCGTAGGTTACCCCAAAAATGTTAGAAAAGGAAAAGAAAAAGGGAAAGGTAAAAGTACTCGTTATTTTCGTAGAAAACTTTACCAGTGGAATTTTTCTTTAGTTCTTTCTCTTCTCCGTCGAGCATTGATATTAAGAGGTTTTGCTCCTCACCGCATTCTCACTTTAGACGAAAGAGGAACATCTTCCCACTGTTCTCGTTGTGGAAAAGAAGTTTCTCGTCCCGTCAGAGGATTAATACACTGTCCCTTTTGTAACTATACTTACCACTCTGATTTAACAGGAGCTAGAAATATTGCTCGTAAATTCCTTAGTCATCTTTTTCGTCCCCGTACTACAACTATTACTGATTATTTTACTGGTCAAAAGTTTAGTCTTACGCATTATACTGTTTGCCGAGGACTCAGCCATTGGTTGCAGTCCCAGTAGACAAAAAGAAAGATAATTTCTCTATTTTAGGGCTAGTTATTCTTTCTTTTTTGTCTCTCGTGGAGTGAAGAGAACATCTTCTCTTCTTTATGATTCCCCCGATTCGTGTATGACGTCTGCCTTAATCCTTCTTCTTTCATTGTATGTTAGGATTAAGTTCTCAAGAAACTAATAATTCTCTATCTTTGTTTTTTTCTTGAAAGACTAAGTTCGACAAACTTCGCAAAAAGTAAATCATGTGCTTTGGTCTTATCTACTCCAGTTACAGTTGTAACAGCTATTACAAGAGCAACAAAAAAAGGAGTATTAATAAAAGGAGGAAGGTATTTAGAAGCCTTATCCTCGATAAACACACTCGCCATTGATAAGACTGGTACATTAACACTAGGAAAAATAAAAGTTTACAAAGTTGAACTATATGATGGGTATACTGAAGAAAGGGTTTTAGAGATAGCTTCAAGTCTTGAAACTCATTCAGAACATCTGATTGCTAAAGCAATTATTGAATATGCTAGCAAAAGAAACATAGAAAACCTTTCTTTTGATGAAGTAGAAATAATTCCAGGAAAAGGAATTAAAGGTAAAAAGAGAGGAAAAACATATTCGATAGGTAATGATGCTTTAGTTAATGAAATATTGGGTTCTTCTGATAGTCAATCTTGCGATGAAAATGAAAGTGTTGTTAGTTATATTCTGGAAGACAAAAAAATTATTGCCCATATTCACATGAGTGACGAGTTAAGGCCAGAAACAAAGAGTGTTATTAAAGAAATAAAGGAACTAGGAATAAGGAATATTATTATGCTAACTGGAGACAATGAGAGTGTAGCAAGTTCAATAGCAAAAGAATTATCAATTGAATATGATGCAGAATTACTTCCAGAAGATAAGGTTAAAGCTGTAAAAGAGCTAAAGCAGAAATATGGAAACGTTGCAATGATAGGAGACGGAATAAATGATGCTCCTGCATTAGCTTTAGCTGATGTGAGCATATCAATGGGTTCAGCTGGAACTGCAGTTGCAATAGAAACATCAGACATAGTGTTATCATCAGATAATTTGAAAAATTTGCCTTATTTGATAAAACTAAGCAAGAAAACAAAAGGAATAATTCGAACAAATATAACTATCGCGTTGATAATAAAACTAGTATTTTTCATCTTAGTGTTTTTTGGAATAGCAATATTGTGGTTGGCTGTTTTACTTGGAGATGTGGGCGCTTCTTTAATCGTTATTAGTTTGGCTATGACTGTAGGACTTGAAAAGAAACTAAAAAGAAAAAAGAATGACTAACAAAGCTTTTTTCTTCCTTTTTCTAATATTTATTTTCTAAATATTAAATTAATAAAGGATTTTCTTTTTAAACTATTAACAAAAGCAAAAAATTAATTTCATAATTTTTTTGAATTTGAAAAATCCTCAATACAAAATAATACAAAGAATTTTTCTATTTAAATACAAATGACCACTTTCTTAAGAAAGTATAAAAAGAAAAAAGAGATTATTTATATGAAAAAAATGAAACAAAAACAGTTTCATGAAGCAGAATACTATGAAAAATTAGAAAGTAATTTAGTTCGTTGCCGCTTGTGTCCAAGGAATTGTGTAATTAAAGTGAATGATTTAGGTGATTGTAAGGCTAGGCAAAATATTGATGGAAAACTTTATTCGTTAGGTTATAGCCGTTTTACTTCCGTTCATGCAGATCCTATAGAAAAGAAACCTCTCTATCATTATAAACCAGGAACAAGAACCATGAGTTTTGGTTCTGCAGGTTGTAACCTTCATTGCGATTTCTGCCAAAATTGGTCAATAAGTCAAGTAGCTGCAACTAATGGTTCATTACATCATGTCTCTTCTCAAGAAGCTATCTCTTACACAGTAAAACATCGTTGTGAATCAATAGCTTTCACTTATAATGAGCCATTGATAAATTTTGAATGGATAAAAGAGACTTCAAAACTTGCACATGAAAGGAATTTAGGAACAGTGTTAGTATCCAATGGATTAATTAATGAAAAACCTCTAAAAGAGCTTATACCTTTAATTGATGCTGCTAATATAGACATTAAATCCTTTGAGATGGATTTCTATAAAGAAATCTGTCATTTTCCAGGACTTGAAAGGATAAAAAAGAACGTTAAATTGATGGTTGAAGGAGGAATGCATGTAGAATTAACTATGCTTATAATTCCTGGATTTAACGATAATGCTGATTCAATCTCTGAATTTGTTTTATGGGTGAAAAATGAATTAAGTGATCGAATACCTGTTCATTTTAGCCGCTTTTACCCCCACTTTAAAATGCAACATGTTCCTCCTACTCCCCCAGAAACAATCTATAAAGCAAGAGAGATTGCATTAGAGAAAGGGCTAAAGTATGTTTTTGTGGGAAATTTGCCTGCAGAAGAATATAATCATACATTATGTCCAAACTGTAATGCAGTCCTAGTAAGCAGATATTTTTACAGTATCTCTATTGATGCTTTGGAAAAAGATGGAACATGTGCAAAATGTAAAGCTAAAACAGACATTATAGTATAAGCTAAAAGCTCAAAAAAATGTTCAAGAGACTAAAAAAATAAGTTTTGCGTAGAAAATAATTTAAAAAAGACTTAAAAATAAGTATTAACGAGTGTTAAGTGGAAAAAAATGAATGAAAAAAAGGATAACAAAGAAAAAAAAGACATTAACATTATAAAACTAGAGAAGGGAGAAACAGTTGATTTAAGTAAAGCTTTAGGTTCAAGTAAAAGATTAAACATTCTAAAATATACAGCAGAAGAAGAGTTAAACCTTTCTGAAATTGCAGAAAAAATAAACAGTACTCCTCAAGCAGTTTATCATCATTTACAAATTCTAGAAAAATCAAAACTCATCAGGGTAGTGAGAGAAGAAAAAATAAAAAATATGGATAAAACAATAAAATATTATAGGAGCAATTTCCATCCAGAGGCTATTAATCTAATTTTGTGGGCTCCTCTGGATAACCTTGATTTTGAACAATTACAAGAAAGAGTGCCTCTTTCAAAATTACCAATTGAGAGAATAGCCAGAAAAATATCAAATGTCATGTTTCAAGATAAAACAGAATATAAAACAGATATTCTAACAAAATTATTGGAAGGATTAATAAATGAAACACATCACAGTATGCAAGCACTAAAAGAAGAGTATGGACTAGAACTAGATGAAAAACTGTGGAATTTAATGCTTTTGTTCTCTCAATTATCAACTTTGAATGCATTCAAAAAAACAATGGAAAATGAGAAGTTAAAGAAAAACTTCGATGATTTAGTAGCACTGTTAGCAGAAGAAATGTTCGAAGAAGTATTGATAGAGAAAAAAGAAATAGAATGAAGTAACAACAAATAACCTTGATTGTTTCTTAAAAAATAATGGTGCACGAGCCGGGAATTGAACCCGGATTTGTAGAATGGGAGTCTACGGTCCTACCATTAGACTACTCGTGC